>CBFDDD010000020.1:0-52875 GCA_965603475.1 uncultured Myxococcales bacterium | reverse complement strand
GGCCTCTTTCTCGGCGCCGTGGTGCTGGCCCTGGGCTATGAGCTGTTCAGGGCCTGGCTCGAGATGCCGGAATCCGCGTAGTCGATATCAGGTGGATAGTATGCGGCAGGTCAAAGAGCGGGCTATGCCACAGCCTTGACAAGAGCGAAGCCATCTCGGATCGGCTCGATGCTGGTCGCCGCGACTAGCGCCGGCACGATCCAAACCAGCTCGCGCTTCGACACGGCGACTTCCGCAACACTTCCCGGAGCGGCTCGCCAAAGGCACCAGACGGCGCCTTCATCTCGAGGAACGCCGCCAACGTCGGGGCAATGTCATACGGCGTCACGGCGCGACTCACCTTGCGCGACTGTAAACCGGCTCCGGCAAAAATGACCGGCACGAAACTGTCGTAGCGCCATGGCGAACCATGCATCGAGGCCACGATCAATCCGTCGAAATCGTTGATGAACACGTTCGGCTCGAACACCAGATAGATGTCGCCCGAGCGCTTGTGGTGGAAATTGTTTCGGATCGAACGCATCACGGGCGTGTCGGGCAGATCCGCCGTGCGTAGAGCCGAACTGGACACAGCGGCGGCCACACCTTCGAGCTTCATCAGTTCCGCCGCGACGGCGGCCTCCACCTCTGCCTGATCCAAACCCCTGGCGCGAATCAGATCGTTGTTGAGATAGAGATAGGGCTGAAAAAAATCCTGGATCAATTCGTCGCCCAACCCGAACCGCTCCTTCAGCACTGCGATGGCCGGGATTTCATCGAGGGCCTCGGCGTCGAAATTCTGCGCCGTATGGATGCCCAACTCATCCAGATACCCGGGAACTTCCGGCTGTCCGTGATCTGCGGATAAGACGATCAGCGTGTTATCCAATCCGACCTTTTCATCGATGAATGCCAGCAGCTTGGCCAGGGTGCGATCCAGATGCGCGATGTTGTCCTCCGTCTCCAGGCTGGAGGCGCCAAACACATGGCCGACGTAATCGGTGGACGAGAAGCTGATGGAGAGATAGTCGGGCACCTCGTCCTGGCCAAGCTGCTCGTTGACGAGCAGGCTCTTCGCGAAATCCAATGTCAACTCATCACCGGCGGGACCCAAAGTGAGCTTGGTGAAGAAGTACTTGTCGTCCGACTTGCCATAGGCGTGGGGGAAAGTTCTTCCAAATCCGGGGAAATCTGTCTCGTACTCGCGGTCATCCGCATCCCCGAAGACGTATTGCTCGACCGGATGCGTCAACTCCCAGGATTGCTCCGCGTACGCCAAAGCCATTTTGCGTGAGTTGAACTCATTGACCCAGGCCGGATAGGCGTCGTAGTAATAGTTGCTGGTGACGAACTCGCCGCTGGATTTCGAGAACCAGAAGGCCTTGCCCGCATGTCCGGCCATCGATACAGCGCCACGATCCTTCACTGACACCGCAAAGATCTTCGAGCGACCGGCAAAATGAACGGCCAACTCGTCACTGAAGGTGGTGGCCAGAATGTTCTGTGGCGAACGACCGTCCACCTTGGCCGCCTTCTGTGTCGGATCGATTTCGGTCTTGGCATCGACGCCCGCGCCCGCGCTCAGCAGATGGTATTCGGGATCTTCGATGTTGTAGACGAGACGATCGAGTGCACGATCGAACCAGACATTCGACACCATGCCGTGGACTGCAGGGACGGCGCCGGTGGCCAGGGACGTGTGGCCCACAATGGTCTCTGTGTCGGAGTGCTGGTAATGGGCATTGGTGTAGTGGATTCCGTCTTCCAGCAGGGTTGCGAATCCGCCCTTTCCCAACATCTTGGGGAATCGAGTGGGGAGATCTCCGCGCAGGGCGTCAACGGTAATCTGCAGGATGAGTCTGGGTTGCCCTGATGCCCAGACAGGGTTGGTCGCGAGCCCTGACACGATGACAATCAGAACAAACTGAACAAGTCGACGCATTGTCATTTGGACACTCCAGTTGGCATTGGAATCAGAGGCGCGCACCGTAGGCGATCATGCGCGTTTGTCCAGACTGCGCCTTCACCAGCCGACTCTGACGCCGGTCGTCCAGCCCCGATAATTCTTCGGGGTATCCATCCATGTGTACTTGAAGCCTGTTTGCAGCTTGAAGTCGTGGCCATAGATGAACCAATTGATTCCGCCGAAGATTTCGTTGTAGTCATCGCCGCGGGCCGAATCGATGCGATTCTGGTAGCGAGCGAATCGAACGCCATTGCCATCGAAGCTATGAAGATAGATATAGCGACCGACCAGCTGGAACTTTTCGGTCAAGGAATAGATGGGGAGAAGAACGATGCCGATCAGGTCGTTCTGGGAGCCGTATCCGATCGCTCCGACAGGTCCGAGCGAAGGCCCCAACTGCCGGAATCGTCTTTGCCTACCGGGTTGGGAGCTTCCGCGGCTGCCGCACCCGCCACGCCCATGAGAAACGCCGCAAGCCAGGCTGCAACGGTCGACCTCGACAGAACGCGACGATTCGTCACCCAAGACTCCGTGGGAGGTAGGGTCGTCTGCCCAACAGGATTCGTCCTCCTCGATGGCGGGTTTTTGCGCAACGAATCGCTGCGGCAGATTGCGGATCTTCGGCGGATGCCAATGCTAGAGGTGGTATAGGAGGGCGAATAGGCAGCCTTTCGCTGGGGGGGTTTTCGATGCGGCGATGGACTTCGAGTGGCTGGGTACTGGCACTCGCAGTCGGTTTTGCGGGAATGGGCCGAGCAGCGACGGAGGTCCCGACGGACATCCAGCAGCCCGGCACACAGCCGGGTGAGGTGGGTGCCCTCGAAACGCCGGACAAATGCGACAATTGCCATGGGAACCGCGGCAAAGGTGTCGAACTGGCCCACGAGTGGCGGGGCAGCATGATGGCCCAGGCGGGTCGCGATCCCATCTTCTGGGCCACCATGGCGGTGTCCGAGCAGGATTTCGACGGATCGGGAGATCTCTGCCTCCGTTGCCACAGCACCTCGGGCTGGATGGCGGGCCACTCGACACCGACGGACGGCTCCGGTCTGACGAGTGGGGACGCGGACGGTCTGGATTGCCACTTCTGCCACTCGATGACGAACCCGGACGACTCGGAATTTCTCGGCGTCATGAGCCCCGACTTCGTCGCCAACGACGGCGGCGACCCGCCTGTCGGCTATTACGGCAGTGGCATGACTTCGATCTGGAATGGCAACGAAAAGCTCGGCCCGTACGCAGATGCCGCGGCGACCCATCAATTCGCGGCTTCGAGCTTCCACCGCTCGGTGGACTTCTGCGGTACCTGTCACGATGTCTCGAACCCGGCGGTGGGGGATCTCGCGCATAACGGGGGCGCACAGGACGGGGCACCGCCGATCGTGGCCAGCGGCGTTCTCGGCGGCCCCGTAACGGACAAGGCCGCCTTCAACAACTTCCCCTACCAGTACGGCGTCGTCGAACGAACCTTTAGCGAGTACAAGGCGGGAGCGCTGGTACAGAAGCGGGTGAGGGACTATCTCACTCTACCTCCCGAGCTGCAGGCGGGCGCGATCCAGGAGGCGTACAACGCCGCGCTCGTCGCGGGCACGGGCGGTGACTACGAAGACGGCACCCCGCGCTACTTCAGTTGTCAGACCTGTCATATGCGACCCACCACCGGCGTGGGTTGCGACAAGAACGGCGTGCCGATCCGTGCGGATCTGCCGCTTCACGATCTCATCGGCGGCAACTACTGGATGCCCCGGGCCATCGCCTATCTGGACAGTGTCGGGAAGCTCCGGCTGGGTGGCGGGATGTCGACCGATCAAACCAATGACATGCTGGCCAGCATCGAGCGAGCTGAACATCAGCTCGCAATGGCGGCCAGTCTGACGGTTACGGACCGCACGGTGAGGGTCACCAACTTGACAGGTCACAAGCTGATTTCGGGCTATCCCGAGGGCCGGCGAATGTGGTTGAAAGTCGAGTGGTACGACGACGAGGATGCGCTGGTTGGCGTGTACGGTGAATACGGGCCGCTCAGCGATAGCAACGGCCAGCCCGTGGTCGTCACCAACCCGGCCAACGGCCAACCCGTCCAGGTACAATCGATCCTGGATCTCTCCGGCCAGCACACGAAAATCTACGAGGCCCACTACGGCGTCACCCAGGAGTGGGCCGCCCAGCTGATGAGCCTGGGCTATCCCGCCGAAATGATCATCGGGTTCGACCGCCTCACAGGCGCCGTGGCACATACTCTGGGTGAGCTGGCCGCGGAACCAGCCGGCACCACCCACGAGTCCTTTCACTTCGTCCTCAACAACAAAGTCCTCACGGACAATCGCATTCCCACCTGGGGCATGCGCTACGACGATTCTAGGGTGCGCAATACACTTCCTGTCCCATCGACGCAGTACGGCGCGCCCGAAGCCGGTGGCGTCTATCAGCACTGGGACGAGGTGACCTTCACGCCGCCCACGACGCGCGCCGTGCGAGGCGAGGTGGAGCTGCTCTATCAGACCACCAGCTGGGAGTACATCCAGTTCCTGTATCTGGCCAACGACGGCAGCGTGTCCTTCCTCGCCAACGAGGGGGTCAACATGCTCGAGGCCTGGGTCAACGAGGGCATGTCCGAGCCCGCCGAAATGGCAAGCGCCACGATCGTGGTGCCGGAGCCCGCGAAGGTCTCGATGCTGATCGCTGGACTGATGCTATTGGGTTTATTTGGACGCTGGAGATCGAAGTCCAGGCTCTCGCCTGCGCTGCCGCGTCTCGAGTTCGATTAGAAATCGATCTCGAAGCGGGTCACCCAGGAGTGGGCGATACCGCTCTGCGCGCTGATGGCGGGTGCGGCGGCAGGTGGGCCGACAGTGGCGGGTATGCTGGCCCGATCTCCTGTCTGGGAGATCACATAATTATTGCTCACCCGCATATTCGAGAACGGCGACCAATTCAACGCGAAGCTCCACTCAGAGAGTGTCCCGCCGCGAATGCCGTCATTGGAAAGATCGAGCCACGAATAACGAGCAGCCAGCTCGACCGCCCCCCAGTGTTTCTTTTCCGGATCGAAGCGGTTGTTTGGGACGACACGACTGAAAACACCTCGACCTCGCAAATAGCGACGATGCTCACCCGTAACCCACCAGCTCAGCTCGGTGTACATCCCCCAGAAGATCGGGTTTTCCGAGATCCCACCATGCGGAAGGCTCACCGTGACCTCGCCCTGGAGCGACAGGGAGCCTTCGACGAGCGCCATTCCGACATTGAAGAGTTCGACGTCGCTCACCGGCAGAAGTCCCGTGTCCACGATCTTGGGCGCAAAGTCGTTCGAGGGAAGCTGTTGATACTGGGTGCCCTCATCCTTATCGGCGAACTGATGGCTATACCCGAACTCGACGTGGAGAAGTCGAGAGCCGCCGTCTTCGAAGTAGGGAAGGCCTGTCAGGCGAGCCGTAAGATGGTAGTCCCCCTCGCTCGCGAAACCGTCACCGATATCGTCGGTACGACGCATCAAGGCCACTGCGTAGGTCGAGTCCCGAATCAGGAAATTGCCGTTCAACATGATGCCCGAATTGCGGCCGGGGTTGAACACGTCTGAGCCAGAGCGCTCGTTGAAGCTGATGAAGTTCGAGTTGTTCAGGAATTGGAGAGAGAACGGCTCTTTGAAATATCCAACTCGCAGCAATCCGACCCTCGGGAAATTGAGCCCCGCGTAGACATCAGCGAAACCCGTCCCCTCATTCCCATCGCTGAATTCGTATTCAGCCTTGAAGAATCCATATCGAAAGAATTGCCCCTGGAAATAGAGGCGTGCGCGCCGGAACTTCGTCCCCGTCCCATTGCCACCGAACGACTCTTTCAGGTCGTCGTCGGGCTCGTACGCACCCCAGTCATTCTGGATGCGGCCGCCAAAAAGGAACTGGTAGCGGGGGTCGTCGACGCGCTCGACGATGAAGGCGTTTTGCCAACGAATCGACCATTGCGGACGGGCGGGCGGCGCGGGCGGCTCAGGAACTCCAGCACCCTCTTCCTCTGGAGTCGGCTTTTCGCCCTCCACGATCGAATCGTCGACCGCCTCACTGTCGGGCAGAATTGAAGTCGCCTCATCGGGGTGGGCGTCACCCTCCTGATCGCTCGGATCGTCGGGCGAAGACTCGGCGCTCGTGCCGCTCGCCTCGTTCGGCTCGGGGGTATCCTCGTCAATCGATTCGTCGACGGCCTCGCTGTCAGGCAAAACCGTCGTCGCTTCCTTCGGATCGGGTGATTCTTCAGCTGGGCCCGAAGAAGCCGCAGCGATCCTCTCGACCGGCCTTCGTTCGATCTGTCCGGGCTCTTCGAGTTCTCCGAGTTTTTCGCTCGCAGCCGCAGACAACGGGGAGAGAGTCTGCGAAATCAACAGAAGAAGGAGCGGCACAAGGCCCGACACGAACTGAATCCGCGATCTTCCTCCTCGTCGCCGTCTTCCCGTTTCGTCCGCTTCCATAGGCGTTCGAAAGAATAGAGGAAAACGCCGGACGATTTCAAATCATGTGAATCCGGACAGCAGGAGAACCGGACCTGTCACGAAATCAGAATTCGCTCTGGGCTCGGGTCTGGAAAGCATGAATCTGGCCACTGGCGTTGCTCAAACCGTCACCCGTGTCGTCGAGATCTGCATACGTGTAGTTGAGTAGTTGAATTGCATCCTCAGGTTCGGGAACAAATGCCAGTTCAGGGCCGCGGTGATGTTCTGCTCTTCACCGCCATTCATACCGCTGTCCTACAGATCGATCCATGAATAACGTTCGGCAATTTGCCACGCGCCCCAGTCCCCGGCTTCGGGATTGAAGGGCTTGTTGGGTGTCACACGACCAGAGACGCCCGACGAGGTCTTATCGAGGTAGTGGTTCCTGAACGCCAAACCGAAGTTTCGCGCCGAATCGAGAATCGAGGGCCGCGACCGTCCCATGCAGGTGAGGTTCTTGCTGCTCGTCAGCTCTTCGAGACTGAAGGACTCGTTCGTGTGCCCGACGAGGACCGTGCCGACGCAGGAAATATTTTTCATTCCGATGAACTGATCCTTCAGCGAAACGTCGCCCCCGATTCGCGTGGGGTGCGTGGGTTCGCTGAGGTCGATCGCGTTACTCAATTCCGAGTCGACATCGATCGTTTCGAAGCCCCTCGTAGCGTTCGTCGTCGATCATGCCTTCGTCGCGCAAGATCTCGATGACCTTTGAGATTGGGGAGTCCGGCTCACGACGAGCGAAGCCTGATATCGCGGGCTCCGTCAAATTTCGGGGAATATTTGACCCATCGAAGCGGGCCGAATGTGAAGGAACGGCGACGGATTGGCGAATCTACGCGCAACGGTCGCAAAACGCCGAGATCTCAGCTTGAATCTGGGACCGGAGGAAGCCCCTTGACCCGAAGAACTCGAGCCCTTGCCCTGCCCCTTCTGCTCACTTTGACGGCGACGGCATGCATGCAGACCGAACTACCGCCCGTAGAGGTCGAGGTCCCGATCGCGACCTCCGTCGACTATCTGGACGACGTATCCCCGATTCTCGAGCGGCGATGCGTAGTGTGTCATTCCTGCTACAACGCGGCCTGCCAGCTGAAATTGGGATCCATCGAGGGCATCGAACGGGGCGGCAGCAAGGTCCCCGTCTACAACGGAGCCCGAATCAAGACACAGGATCCCACCCGTCTCTTCGTCGATGCCCAGACAACGAAGCAGTGGCGCAAGAAGGGCTTCCACAGCGTAACGGACAGCAACGTCTCGGAACCCTTCAACGCCTCGATCATGCTCCATTTATTGGACAACAAGCGTCGACATCCCGCGAGTACGGGCAAATATCACGCAGAGGCGACCGATCTGACGTGCTCGGCGGACACGCGCGAGCTGGGAAGATTTCTCGGCGATCATCCCGAACGAGGAATGCCCTTTGGTTTTCCGGCGATCTCCCGATCCGAATTCGCGACCCTCGCCGCATGGCTCATGCAGGGCACGGCCGGTCCGCAGGGCGAAGCCAAGGACGCTCTCTACAACCCGAGCCCGAGTGCACAATCCGAGATCACGAAATGGGAATTCTTCCTGAACCAGGCCGATCCCAAGCATGCGATGACCGCTCGCTACCTCTATGAACACTACTTTCTTGCTCACGTGCGATTCAGCGAGTCCGAGCCGCTCGAGTTCTTCGAGTTGGTGCGCTCTTCAACCCCGTTCGGGAGTCCGATCTCGGAAATCGCCACTCGTCGACCCTACGACGATCCGGGCGTCTCGACTTTCTACTACCGCTTCCGAAAGATCCACTCGACGATCGTCTACAAGACACACATGGTCGTCGAGTTCGACGACGAGAAACTGGCTCGCCTCGAGCAGACTTTCATCGACATCCCCTGGCTCGAAACCCCCCATTGGGTCGATCCCGGCGACGTCGATGGAGCGAATCCGTTCCGCGTCTACGCACAGATTCCGCCGACCGCTCGCTATCAATTCCTTCTGGACAATGCTGAGTACATCATCCGTACATTCATCCGGGGCCCCGTGTGCAAGGGACAGATCGCACTCAACGTGATCCACGATCATTTCTGGGTGATGTTTCTCGATCCCGATTCCGATCAGACGATTCAAGATCCGAACTTCCTGGCCGAGCAGGCCGATAATCTGCGCCTACCGAACGAGCGGGGAAGTAGCGAACGTCTCATCAGGGTATTCAGCAATGCATACCGAGAAAGCTACAAACGCTTTTACCACGCGAAGACCGAATTGTACAGAGGAGTCGCGACCCACGGCCTCGGCCTCGGATTCGACGCGGTCTGGAGGGGGGGCCGGGCGCAGGATGCTCCGTTGATGACCATCTATCGCCATTTCGATAGCGCATCCGTTCACAAGGGTGCGTTAGGCGATCTTCCGCGAACGCTCTGGGTCATCGACTATTCCCAGCTCGAACGAATCTACTACTCCCTCGTTGCAGGCTTCGATGTCTTTGGCAATCTCAGCCATCAGGCCAATGTTCGTCGGTACATGGATTATCTCCGGATCGAAGGGGAGCTGAATTTCCTCCACTTCATGCCACGCGACCTCAGGGTTGAGATGATGCAGTCCTGGTATCTGGGAGACCGAGCATTCGACGACGCGATGGCGAATACTGACGCCAGCGACGTGCTGTTCACGCTCGAAACCGGAGTAAAATTCAAGACAGACGACCCGAAGCGCGAGTTCGTCGAACGGGTCGTCGAGACGCACCTTCTGCCATCCACGAATATCGCATTCAACGATATCAACTACCGGAAGAAGGGTCGCGAAGTTCCGATGCCCAAGACCTTCAAGACCAACGAAGACATTCGCAACGGCTTCCGTGCGCTCACGGCACCCGGAACGGGCTTCATCAAGCATGTCACCAACTCTGACGTCAATCTCCTCTATGTACGGGTCCGCAACTACGAGGGTCGAGATCGGTATTTCTCCATCGTGATCAACCGATGGCATGACAACGTGAACTCCATGTTCGGCGAGGAGGCCCGCCTCGATCCGTCGAAGGACACAATGGACTTCCTGGTGCAAAGCGTCGGCGCCTATCCAAACTACTTCTTCGAAGTCGACGGCCGGGACGTACCCGAGTTTTTCGAGATGCTCCAGAACTTCGACGGCTCGGACGAGTACATTGCAAAGTTTCGTCGGTTTGGCGTGAATCGAGCGGATGACGATTTCTGGGAGAGCTACGATCGATTCCAGGCGGAATTAGAGAGCGATGATCCTCTTCGCGCTGGGCTCTATGATCTGAATCGGTACTACCCTCTGGCGCAGCCGTCGTCTGAGGCGCCGTAAGCCTGGCGGACTTGCTAGCCTTGCGTCGTTCATTGCTCGGGATCCAATCCCGAGATCAAGGAGTTCTCGTGACTCGAGCCAAACTCATCCGTTCGTCGACTCGCGTGATCTCGCTCGCGCTCGTCATCACCCTTGTTGCGGGTTGTGCCAAGGTGAATACCACCGGGGTGCGACGCTATCAGGGCCCGCGGCTCAATGCGTCACGCGCCATCGTCGTCTACGACTTCGAACCAACGGGACAGAGTATCGGGCTCGACTCCATCGACGCCGACGGTGGAGACGGCCTATCAAACGAAGACATCGAGCATCGTCGCGAAGTCGGACGGGTGCTCTCAGATGTCCTCGCAAAAGAACTCGAAGAGCGAGGTATCCTCAGCAGTCGGAAAACCGGCCCCGTCAGCGTGCCGCCAGGGTCGATGTCGATCGGGGGTCAGATCATCACGGTCGACGAAGGCAGCTCGGCCAAACGCATTCTGATTGGCTTCGGATCCGGCAAGAATCGGCTGTCGAGTGCGGCGCAGCTCTATGGCATCCCCAAAGAGGACTCGACCGTACTCTGGGAGTACCAGAATACCGCAGCGAGTGGACCCAAACCCGGCATCCTCACGACGCTTCCGATCGGCATTGCGGTCCAGGGTGTGACTCTGCTGCTGCTCGTCATCCAGGGCGGAATGGCGACGATGGGCGAACTCTCATCGAGCTCGACGGCCAACGCGAAACGAATGGCGAAGGAACTCGCCGATTCAGTCGAAGAGACGCTGGGCCGAATCACGCGCCAACACTGAGAAGAAGAAAAACGCTGATCGTACCCGCAACCGTCAGGCGGTCGCGCGTCGCTCCATCGAGCGGCCGCGCGCGAGGTCTATGCCTCATGCCTCGCGCGCGGGCTCGTTTCAGACGACGTGATCTACAGCGTGCCCGTCTGGTCGAAGTCCCGAATCTCGCCGGTCTCGGAATCGACCGACGCAACTCGTAGGCCTTCTGCGTCGCGAGCGACGAGCTGACCGTCTTCACGTATGACGTTCATGAAATGGGCAGACCCGTCGGCGGCGCGGATTTCGAAATCGATCGAACCGTCCTCGCGAAGTGTCGAGATGGCCTCGGAGCCGTCCGCTGCGACGACGTGATGCTGGTCTCCAGGGTGATGGACGGCCGCGGTGGACCCGGCCACTCGTGCCCCGCCGTCGATCGGATTCGTTCCGGTCCAGAACTCGATCGAGTTCACGATGATGATATCGATGAAGCCGGCAATCGGATAAACGGGGATGATGTAGAGCGCAAGAAAGAGGAACTCGTGCGGCCACTTGCCCTGGACCGCAGTCATGTTGAATTTCCGCACCACGCCGGACGTCGCAAAGCGCCCGATGCAGGCTGTGGTGGTCAGAGCAAAGGCTGCAACGAGCAGAGTGGCAATAATCCGTTTGATCATGGTTCTCTCCTGGCCGTGATCGGCCGAGTTGGGTGGAAAATTCGACACTGTGAGCATACCGGCAAACGCAACGTCGCCGCCAGCCGTGGTGCAATTTAGTGTCTGGACAAGTAGGCCACCCTCAGGACTACCAAAGGACCGGTCGCGAGAGAGTATCGAAGCGTCGGTCACGCCCTCATGCGACATGCGACTCTAGATCGACCCATCGAGAAGCGTCGAGTTCAGTGATCGCAGCTTCAACCCATCGAGAAGCGTCGAGTTCAGTGATCGCAGCTTCAACCCATCGAGTAGACGAACGCCCTCGGCGTGTCTCGTCGAGCGACCCGATTGTCGTCCCGCGGCGTGGACCGCTAGTCTATGACGGGTTTTCGATTGCTTGGCGTTTTGTTCGAGACCCGCGACCCCGCACCAGAAAGATGACGGCAAATGACCCGATCTAGATTCCCGATCTTCAGCTTGCTTCTCCTCGTAGTCTTCCTGCTTCCGACCTCCGCTCTGGCGGCGGACGAGTCGCAGTCCGCGAGCGCCGAGCAGCAACTCGACGCCGCCCTCGAGACGAAGGATCCCGGCACGAGTGGTGCAGTCGACGAAAATGCCGAGAAGGTGCTAGCACGCATCAAGGAGATCCGTGATCAGATCGCGAGCGCTCGGGAAGAAATCCGAATGCTCGACGCGGATGCTCGATCGGCACAGGGTGATGACGCCTGGGCGCTGCGTAGCAATGCCACCGAGATCCGGCTTAGCTCAGCGTCCAAATTGCGCGAGCTGGTAGACGCCGTAAACGAACTGACGGAGAAGGGTGTCGACGTCTCGGCCGATCGCGGTCGGGTCGAGCAAATCGCTCCCGCTGCCGCCATCACCACCCGAAGTCTGTTTGATTCGGTCGACGCCGAGCTCTCGAAAATTTCGATCGATCACGAGGCGGCGAGCGCCGAAGACAAAGTCGAGCTCGCCTGGCGCGCCGAACAGCTCGAGGCATTTCTCGAACGCATTCTGGCGATCGCGGTCGATCAAGTGTTGATGCTCGAAGAACTGAAACTTCCGAGCGACGAGCCTCGTGCCTGGATTGCGAACCAGGTCCAGCAACGTGCGCGCCTGGCGGCCGCGCGCATCCATATGTGGACCGCGAGACGCACCGATGCCGATGCACTGAGCGCCGCGGCGCCCGACGACACTTCCCTCGTGGCAGCGGCAAGCGCCGCGGCATCGAACTTCCAGGCGAGTACGAGCGCACTCGAAGCGACCGTGTCGATGATGAACGAACTCGAGCTCGAGTCGGGCGAGTACCAGCAGCTCATCGTGGAGTCCACGGGCCAGATCAGCGCCGAGGTTTTCGATCGCGGCGTCGCGAGTCAGCTGGTCTCGGACTGGACCGCGAGTGGCACCGAAAGCCTGGTCGAGAATGGACCCGGCATCGTACTCAAGCTTCTGATGCTCGCACTGATCGTGATCGTGTTCTGGGCGCTCTCGCGCTTCGTGCGCAGAATTACCGAACGCACGCTCCGCCCGACGCGCGTTCGATTATCGCTGCTCCTCAAGCGGATGCTCGTTTCCCTGGCCTCAGGCGCGGTCCTCGTCGTCGGCTTCCTCATCGCCTTGTCCCAATTGGGCTTCGAGATCGGACCGATGCTCACAGGCCTTGGTATCGCGGGTTTCGTGCTGGGCTTTGCCCTACAGGACACGCTCGCAAACTTCGCCTCGGGCATCATGATTCTGGCCTACCGGCCCTTCGACGTAGAAGATCTCATCGAGTGTGCGGGCGGGGTATTCGGAAAGGTGAGCCAGATGAGCCTCGTATCCACCACGATCCTCACGATCGACAACCAGACGCTCATCGTGCCCAATGGCAAGATCTGGGGAGACGTCATCACGAATGTGACAGCCCAGCAAGTTCGTCGCGTCGATCTGGTATTCGGAATCGGCTACGCAGACGACATCCCCAAGACCGAGGCGGTACTCACGTCGATTCTCGAAGCACACCCGAAGGTGCTCGACGATCCCGAGTTCGTTGTCAAAGTCTTCGAGCTGGGCGATTCCTCGGTGAACTTCATCGTGCGGCCCTGGGTGGCAACCGACGACTACTGGGACGTGTATTGGGACGTGACGCGTGAAGTGAAGATGGCCTTCGATCGCGAGGGCATTTCGATTCCGTTCCCCCAGCGCGACGTCCACTTCTACAACGAACGCGGGCTCGAGACCGAAGCAATCCCGCCAGCCACACCAAAACCGGACCGGGTCGAGCCGGCGCGGAGCGAAACCGAACTCAGCGCACACGATGATGCCCTCGACGCCCCCGCTGAAGAGGAAGACGGCTAGATACGTTGAACGTGACGTTGCTCTTGCTTTGCGAGGGAGTCCGATTGGTGGACGAAATGAAATCGATGAGCATCGTAGCGATTCGACGCATCGTCGTGGTCGCCAGCCTCGCACTGCTGGTGCTTCCCTGCCCAGCGTTTGCAGAAACGAGCGCAGGGACCGAGACGACGGCCGAGACCGAAGTCGTCGAATCGACAGACTCCGCCGAATCCCTTGCGAGCCAAGACACCAGTTCGGACCCGATCGCCGTGCTCGATGGGGCGCTCCAGTCCGAAGCGATCACGCCCGAACTCGAGGATCCGGAACCCGTCGAATCCGACACCTCCGACACCTCCAACACCTCCGATACGCCGGAACCCGTCGAATCCGACACCTCCAACACCTCCGATACGCCGGAACCCGTCGAATCCGACACCTCCAACACCTCCGATACGCCGGAACCCGACGAACCCAACGAAGCGGACGCATCCTTCGACGAGGCCGAGTCGGCGAGGAAGGAGCCCTTACCAGTCACGACGGACTGGTCAGGGCGCGTCAACGAGATTGCGAACCAGATCCGCATCGGCGCGAGCGGGGCCCGTGCGGCCGACGCGCTCTACCGCGACCTCACGGCAGAACTCTGGGCCTACCAGGATGAGGTCTTCGAAGCGCTGCGCGGGAGATCGCCCGACGCACTCAGCCAGCGAGACATCCTCGACAGAATGTACGACGCACGCATGCGGCTGCTCGAATGGGTCACGCCTGAGCTACGCGCAACGATGATCGGTAGTGGATCACGAGGCATGCGTGAACTCGGGAACGAGATCGAGAACGCAAAGCTCGACTTCTACTTTCAGACTCTCGCGATCCCACGCGGTCTTCGTCGGATCGCTGACGACATTCGAGATTCACCTCTGGACGACCTCGCGCGATTCATCGAGCTGCTCTTTGGCGTGATCGTCTTCCGCGCATGGCGGGGCTGGGCAAAAATGGGTATCCCGGACGCACGGAGTCGGATCCTCGCGATGCGACCGCTGACCGATGCCCACCTCCGCGCCGCCCGCCTGCTCTGGTATCTGCAGCGTTTCCGCAGCCCGCTCGAGTGGCTCGCTCTTCTCATCTTTGTCACCGCCATCTACGTACCCGGTGACCTCAAAGAAGTCACGACGCTGCTTTCTGTGGTGATTCTCTGGTTCCTGCTCGCTCGCTTCGGCCTCTTGCTCGTCGATGCCCTGGCCTCACGCAGTGTCGACGGACCGGCCAGCCAGAATGCGGCCCTGCGCTTGCGTACGCTTCGCATCATCACCGCCTGGATCCTCTTCACTGGCTTGAGCCTCGACTTGAGCTCGCGCTATGTGGGTGAGGGCGCGATCTACGCATGGGTGGCGCGCGCATTCAGCTTGCTCCTCGTACCCATACTGCTGTTGCTCCTGCACGGCTGGCGCGCCGAGATCATCCGCCGTCTAGGCGAAGAAGCACGCCATTCAAACCTCGCTCGACGACTGGGAAAGCGACAGAAAGGCTTGGGGAGCTATCTCAACGCTGCTGCCGGCGGCGTCTACCTCACCGGCGCCAGGCTCTTGCAATTCTCTATTCGCGTTATGTCGGGCTTCGAGGGCGGGCGTAAGATGGTCGCGACGCTGCTGCGGCGAGAGGTCGAGCGCGATGGCCAGCGTGAAAGCATTTCCGAGCAGCGAATCTCGGAGGAACTCAGACTGAGGCTTCTCACCTCGGATGGTACCATCATCGACGGCCCCATTCGCGATGGACTCGAACGTATCGAAGCGATCGCGAAGTCCGATCGTGGCGCCATGGTCGCGGTGTTGGCGGAACGCGGCGGCGGCATGAGCGACTTCCTTCGTGTCATGAAAGGCGACCTCGGCGATTGCATGCGCATTGTCGACTGTCCTCCCGGCGGCTTCGAGAGTTTCCGCGAGGCGTTGACAGAGGAATTCGGATTGAATCGGACTGCGGACCTGACAGTGGAACTCAGGCCGCGGCTAGACGAGCTCGGAGTCCGCATCATTGCGGTCGACAACTTCCATCGCGTCGCGCGCCCCATGATGGGCGGACTCGCTGGCCTCGATGAGACTTCGAAGATCTCCGAGGGCGCGGGCGATGACATCACCTGGGTCGTCGCGGTCACGCGTACCGCGTGGCCCTATATTACGCGCGCCCGCGGCGATGGCGCGATCCTCCAGGACATACTCGAACTCCCCAGTTGGTCGGAGGCCCAGCTGGAAGAGCTCTTCGAGGCGCGCTGCAAGGCCGCCGAGATCGAACCCGATTACCGCCGACTCGTATTCCCGCGTCAATTCGACGACGGCGAGCGAACGACACTCGACGAGCGCAATCGCTTCGGTTTCAGACGCGTTCTCTGGGAACTTTCGGACGGCAATCCCGAAGTCGCCATTCGCCTTTTTTGTGATTCCCTACGTGAGCTGCCGGACGGGAAGCTGATCGTGCGCCTCCCCCAACCCGCGTCGACAAACACGGTCGCAAACGCAAATTTGACCACACTCCTCGCACTCCGGGGTCTCGTCGAGTGCGAGTTGGCGAGCATCGATGACCTGACGGCAAGCATTCGGGTTCCGAGATTGACGGTGGCCAACGCGATCGCCTACTGCCTGCAACAAGGCTGGGTGGAGGAAGTCTACGACCACTACCAGATCACCTGGGACTGGTACCGGACTATCAAGCGCGTGCTGATTCGCCGGAATTTGATCGCGCGCTGAGGACTCACCGAATGTCGCTGTACAAAGGAGAGACACCATGACCTCGAATTCGCTCCTCCACGCCGCTGTTCTATTGGCCGCATTCCTGTGCGCAGGTTCTTCCTTCGCACAAAACGCCGAGGAGCCAACGACACCCGACACCATCACGACCATCACGCACATGATCCGCTGGACGGGCCTTGCGGCTTCGGTGTTCGTCATCGCCGGAGCCTGGCTACTGCTGCGGTTTACCGCACGTCTGGTCGATCAGCTCGGGACCGCGTTCGGTGACTACCGGCTTACGCTCCAGAAATTCTCGGCGTTCTTCCGCTTCGGCGTCTTCTTCGCAACGATCTCTTCCGTCGTTCTCTTGAGCCTCGATATCAGCCGGGAGATGCTGGCAATCCTTGGAGGCACCGCGGCGGTGGCCGTGGGCTTTGCCATGAAGGACCTCGTCGCCTCACTCGTAGCCGGTGTGACGATCATGTTCGACCGGCCCTTCCAGGTGGGCGACCGGGTGACCTTCGCGGGGCAATACGGCGACATCTTGTCGATCGGCCTTCGCTCGGTCAAACTGCGCACCCTCGACGACAGCATGGTGACGATCCCGAACAACATGCTCCTGAACGAGGTCACGACCTGCGGAAACTACGGCGTGCTCAACATGCAACTGATGATCGATTTCCTGATCGGCATCGACCAGGACGTACACCGCGCGCGTGAGATCGTTCTCGAGGCCGCTGTCACGAGCAACTACATCTATCTCACCAATCCCGTCGAGGTGCTCGTCTCGCAGGTCGCCGCCGACGGCCACGTCGCGTTGCAGCTGCGCCTCAAGGCCTACGTGCTCGACACGGTATTCGAGAAGGCCTTCGAAACGGACGTCACCCTGCGAGTCATGGACACGTTTCGCGCGGAGAAGATCCATCCCCCCGCGATCCTCCATCGCCAGGTCGGAGCGGATTGGGCCGCTACGATGCGGCCCCAGGAGATCGGCGGACAAGCCCGCCATTAGGAGCCTGGCTCTACTCAGGACCCTCCCGCACTCTCGACTCCGAGACTCATGTACTCACAGTCTTCCGGAAGCTCGACATCCGACCATTGAACAATCTGGTCCAGGATCGCACAACGATCTTTACGCTCGGAGAGCGAAGGATCTTGTTCGGCGGCGGCCAGCACCTCGGATTGCGTGACGCTGCCGGGAGCCATTCGCAAGCCGCCCCCTCCGGTGGTGTCCAGAATGATGAACTTCTTGCCGTTGTCCGCGGAATCCCACTCCGACCAAAGCGGCAGGGATCCGTCTCGACCGCGGCCCGGATCGCCCGTCGCGGCGAACTGGACCCAATAGGACATCATCGCCCGCGAGAGTTCTTCGCGACCTGGCAAGTTGTCGTCGGTAAAGATGATGTTGCCCGCTTCTCCCAGATCAAAATGTCCAAACACGAAGGGAATCTCGAATCCATGTGCGGCGCCGAGCATGACGGAAAGATCTGAGCCCATGGCCGAGGGTTCCTCGTCCCAGTCGAAGCGGTAGGACCAGGCCGCATCACTGCCAAGCTTGATGGCGGCAATCGGCTCGTCCGACCCCGAGGCCCTCCACATGAGCGAGCGATAGCGTGACTCCAGAATGAATCCTTCTTCGTCGCGCAGGCGCGGAACAAAGCCAAGCCATTGGCCCACCCACTTCGGGTCGGCGAACATGAAGAGCCTGTTCTCGTCCCGATTGGTGCCGGCAATCACGGGCACGACATTCCAGGTTTCGGGATTCGAAAGACTCTCCCTGGCCTCTTCGACCGGAATCACATCTCCCTCGCGAAATAGGAGTGGGAGCTCGATCAGACCCTCGGCCGCGTCGCTCGAGTAGACGCCGAGAAACGCTTCGGCCGGCTTGCCTCGCAAATAGGAGGCGACTTCCGTGGGTGTCATTTCCGAGAGCATGACCTTTGCGCTTTCGCGATCGACTGCCATCGCGTCGTGTTGCAGAAGCGAGAGCAGGACTTCGTTCGAGCTGCCTTCTGATCCCCCCTCTTCCAGAAAATTCTCCGCGGCGTCGGTCTTGTAGAAGTGGGTGCTGCCGCTCTGGGCGATGGCGCGATGGAATAGCCCCCTGGCCGGCGGGGAAACCAACAGCGAATAGACGTCGGTCCCCCCGGCCGACTCACCGAAGATCGTGACGTTGTTCGGATCTCCACCGAACGCCGAGATGTTGTCGCGGACCCACTCGAGTGAAAGAATCATGTCGAGGGTTCCGAAATTTCCAGAACGATCCGCCGCGCTCGAATCGGCATCGCGAAGGGACGCGTGCCGGAACCATCCGAGTGGCCCAAGCCTGTAGTTGATCGCCACGACCACGACATCGTGGGTCTGGGCCATGTTGCCGCCGTCGTAGAATCCCGCATGACCGATCACGTTGCCGCCGCCGTGGATCCAGACGAGAACCGGAACCCGATCTTCACCCTTCGGAACCTCGGCCGGTTCGCGGCGTTTCGCGTAGATATCGAGAAACAGACAATCTTCGCTGCCGAGAACGTCGCCCTCGTCGCCCGGGACGCCACCGAAGGGACTCGCGAACTGCGGACAGAATGAACCCTGACGAAGGGCCTCCCGGGTCTCGGGCCACATGGGCATTGGCTCGGGCGCACGCCAACGCAGATCTCCAACAGGGGGCCTCGCGTATGGGATCCCGCGCCAAACGTGACTTCCATAGTCGCCCTCGAAGCCAACGAGCTGCCCCTGCCCTGTCGTTCGCAGTGAAGCGGCATCGGATGGCGGCGGCGCTCCGCGCTCTCCACAGCCAATGACGATCCCGGCGAGAAGCGCACACATTCCAAACGCTTTCGCGAAACGAAGTGGACGGGGCAGAGGGTCATGCGGGCGGAACGACAATGGAAACATGGGAACTCCTCTAGCGAAATTCACTCGATCGTACCACGCGGGCCACCCGGAAGCGGGCCGCGAGATGAATAGCAGTCCCGCTCGGCCAGATTCCGGTAAATGGGCTACGAATGAGCCGTATCCAGCGAGGCGACATTGCTCCCGTGCCCATCTGACACTCCAGAGGCCACATCACGTCTGAGCCTCCCGGCCTTCATCGCCGCAGCTGCTCTTGCCGTAATCGTATTGAGCACGCTCTTCTGGGCTGTCGCGCCAATTTCCTCGGACGATCTCTGGTGGCATCTCAGCCTGGGGGAGGCGTTCTCGAAACACGGGCCGTGGCTGGAATCGGATCCACTGCTCTTCAGCGCGGTCTCGCCACCCATCCCCCACTCCTGGCTCTTCGACGTCTTCGTCAGCAACGTCGATCACACACTGGGTCTGCCGGGCCTCCGGGTTCTTCACGGGCTGGCCTGTCTCGCCATTATCATTCTCGCATACCGAATCTTCCGACGGGGCCGAAAGGACCGTGGCCTGGCCCTGACCGCAACCGCCCTCTTCCTCGCGATCGCATTGAACCGGCTGATCCGGATACGACCCGACCTGTTCAGCATCGCCGCCTGCCTGGTCCTCTACCTACTCCTGCTTGCCGACGACAAACCCCCTTCTCGGCGACGCGTCGCGGCCAGCGTCTTCGTCATGTTGGTCTGGGCCAACGCACATGCCCTCTTCGCGCTCGGTCCTCTGCTGTTATGCATCGCGCTGGGCGCCTGGCTCTGCACACCGACCCTCGCACGAACACGCGGCTTCTCCCCTCTCGAGAGACTCTGGATCAAACGTCTGGGATCGGCCATCGCGCTCGGGCTCCTCTTCGCATTACTGAATCCGCAGGGAATCAGGCAACACCTCTCGTTTCTGAGTTCCGCTCAGGGCGATGCTTTGTGGTCGGTCGTGGATGATTGGACGCCCTTCAATCCCCTTTCATGGGCCCCTCTTCGGGGAGCGATTCCCTTCGCTACGTGGATCGTCACCGATGCGGTTTTCGGTCTCTTCATCGTATTGGCCATCTACCTCGGCATTCGGTTTCTGCGCGATCCCGAAACAACACCCCTCACTTCGCTGCAACTGCCTCTCCTCGGGCTCGCCTCCGCGTCGCTAGTCGCAGTCGCCGTCTCCTCCCGCTTTCTCTGGATGGCGTTCTTTCCGATTCTATGGCTACAGCGTTGTCTGCCCGTGGCCCTGCCCAACGCACGTCGAAGTGCGCTGTCGTGGGGAGCGGCCGCCGTGTGCGTCGTGGTCATGATGACTTTCCCAAACCTTCGAATGCTCAAGGAATTCGGCTCCGGGCGGATGAGCTGGATCCTCGAGCAGAACCTAAAAAAGGCATACCCCGTCGAGGGCGTGAAATTCCTGGGTGAAGCCGGTCTCGAGGGAAACCTCTTCGCCCGATACTCGACCAGCGGATTCCTGGGCTATTGGCTGAGTCCGCGCATTCAGACGCTCGTGAACGCGAGCATGAACTTTCCTCCAGAAGCCTTCGAGGACTACTTCGCGATCGTGAACGAGGAGGGCGTTAGGCCGGGCGAGCGATTTACCGATGTGCTCGACCGCCGGGATATCGATCTCTTCTTCGGCATGGGTACGCCGAACCCCGCCACTTTCCTCTACTCCACGCCCGATCTGGAAGCGGAACCCGAGTGGTTGCTCGTGCATCGCAGCCTCGACCACGCGATCTACCACAGGCGCACGCCGAACAATTCCGACAACCTGGTACGGGTCGCAGCCTTCTACTCGGCACAGGGCATCCCATTCGATTCCGAGCTCGGCCTGAACGTCAGTGCCATCCTACGCGAGCACACGCAATGGGCGATCGACACGCGAATGCTCCCGACCCGGTATCCACAGCTCTTAGTGCGCATGCGAGCAGGAAATCGCCAGGCGCTCAAGCATCTCGCGATCATCCATCTGCTCCTCGGGGACTATTCCGCTGCGATTCGCTTTGATCAAAAGATTCTCCTGGTCGATTCCGAGGCGCACGGCGCCCGACGCCGCCTCGTCTATGGCCTACTCAAGCTCGGGCGCTTGGAAGAGGCGTCTGCCCATGCTCAGGCGCTCGCTGTCCACGACGGGCTACGCGATCTCCCCAGGAATGTCGCCGGGAATGCGCCCAGTCTGCGAAAGCTCGTGCAACGAGGCCTGGAGATCGAACGCAGCGGCGGCTTTGACACGGTCTCACCCCAGATACGAGACGCCTGGAGAAGAGACTTGAATTCGCTGTATCCCATCACAGACCGGGAACACCAGACGATCATGAGGTCTCTACTCCTGCCGCCCCCAACCCTGTTTCCCCCTCACCGCGACGAGGACAGGTCATCTCCCCACCCTTCCGTTTCGTAAAAATAACATCGCTCCGACGCAGGCACCCGAGCTAGCCTGGGGGCGTGAATCTCGAAATCGTAATCGGCGTGATGCGTGTAGGCATCGGCTGCGCACTCGTGTGGAAGATCGCCCAGCGCTGGAGCCCGCTCTTTTCGCCGCAGTCTGCGGGCATCGAACGTGGACTGACTGTGGGCATGGTCGCGGCCTGGCTGGTCACGGTCCTCGTCGCCGGCCTCGGTGCAATCGGACAGCTCGGACCGCTTCGGCTGCTCCTGGTCGTTGCTGTCCTGTTCGGCGCCACCCTACTGCTGCGCCCCGAACGCCCTGAGCCCCTACTGCCGCCTGTCGGATCGGAGCGGCTTTCACTTCTCTGGCCCGCGCTCTTCGTCGCACCGATTCTGCTCTGGGACTTCGGCTGGCGGCTGCCCGCACTCGCAACCGATTGGGATGCCCTCACCTACCATCTCTATCTGCCCGTACGTTGGCTCCAAGCCGAACAGCTCTTCCACATTCCCACGGTCTTCGGCGACCCGGCAGCAGCCTTTGCGCCGCAGAACGGTGCGCTGCTCTTCACCTGGTGGCTCGCCCTCCTCGGCGGCGACGCGCTCGCCAACGTGGTGAACATACTGCCAGCGGTACTGCTCGCTCTAGCCGTCCGGGAGTTGGCGGTGCGCTGCGGATTGACGGCTGAGAACGCTGCCTTCGCCGGGGTCGCCGTGTTCTGGTTGGCCCCGATGCGAAGCGCCATTTTCGAAGCGCGTGTCGATATCCCGATGTTGGCCTTCTGGAGCATGAGCCTGCTCTTCGTCGCGCGCGCGCTCGACCCGAAGCAGTCCATTCCCTGGCTCGCCGCCGGGCTTGCGACCGGTCTCGCAGCCGGCACCAAGGTCGTCGGCCTCTCTCTGATTGGCCCCCAGGCATTGCTATTCGCGATGCTGCTCTTGATTCGGCGTGAAGCCGGCGCACTCGCTGGATTCCTGACAGCCTGCATCGCAGGGGGCGGCTGGTGGTTCATCGCAAATATCGTGCAATTCGGTAACCCGCTCTTCCCATTGGACGTCCGCTTCGGAAACTTCGCGATCCTGCCAGGCGCAATCCCCTTCGACGCCCTGGCGGGGCAGTTCCATACCCCGCTCATCGATCTCATAGGCCGGGTCCTTCCGCATTTCTACGGCTGGACGGCGATGGGACTGACAGGTGTCGGATTCGTCGGCCTCATGATCTCGGCATGTCGAACGGATACCCACCGCTCCGTACGCGCGCTAACGGCCTTCGTCGCCCTCTACTGGGCGCTCTTCTACTTCTTTCGAATGCCTCACAACACCGAGACCCGATTTCTGCTTCCCGTCGTCGCCCTCTCGCTGATCGGTTTTGCCTGGCTCCTCGAGCCAATCGCACGACGCCGCCGATCATTGATGCGTGGCGTATGGGCGCTTTGCTTTGCGGTCTTGTGCATCGATGCCGAGCGCCTCGAGGGCTGGCGCACAACGGTCGCGAGCCCCGTCGAAGCCGGCGTCCCCCTACTCCTGTGGATTCCACTGTGCCTTGCGACCGTCGCCGCCTTCGTGATGGCCCTGTCCACGCGTTCCAGTTTGCCTGGCAGATCGCTGGCCGCCCTGGGCCTGTTGGGCCTCTCGATCGCGATCGGTCTCGGCCAGCATTATTCGACCGAGAGTCGCGGAGCACAGCACGGCAAGAGCCGCTTTCGCGAGTGGTCTCCCGCAATGCAGCAGGTCGATCGCCTCGACCCGGATCACGACATGAACATCGCCTACTCAGGTCTGAACCTCCCCTACGCGCTCATGGGGCCGCGGCTCTCGCGATCGGTCCGTTATATCAACACCCAGGGTCGGCTCGAGCACGGATTCCATGATTTCTGGAAGCGCGATCGCGGCCTCTCCATACGCCAGAAGCCGGGCCTCTATCGGGGCGACGGACGTGACGATTACGGTCAATGGATTCGGAACCTGGAAGCCGCAAAGATCGACTGGTTGGTGATCTTTCGCCTGCATTCGCAAGAACGCTACCTGGCTGCCAGCAGAGAGGGGTTCCCGATCGAACACAGCTGGGCAATGAATCACCCCCGACGCTTCGAGAGCATCGCATCGGGGCCCATGTTCGAATTGTATCGCTTCAGAAACCTTCACTCGCCATTGTAGCCGAAGCGGTTTCGTCCGCGCCAAATTCACACGAGAGGAGACAACGTGACCCGAGAACCAGAGAATCTTTCCCCCGCCTCGATTGCAACGAATCTGCATACACTTCCGACTCACCCGTCCGAGCTGCCGTGGCCTACAGAACAGTGGCCGCGCGATGATGCAAGTCCAGCAACCCGCTCCCAGGCGGATTCACTATTCAACCTGGAGCCCCAACAGGGCTACACCTACGCCCTTCTTGTCATCAAGGAAGGGAAATTGATCTACGAGCGTTACGATGCCGGTGCGAACGCGATCTACATGCAATATTCCTGGTCCATGGCCAAGAGCGTCACGCACGCACTCGTCGGAATTCTTCTGGCCCAGGGAAAGGTCGACATCTACGAGCCAGTCTCCGTCCCCGAATGGCAAGGAAGCGACGACCCTCGAAGCCAGATCACCCTGGATCATCTGCTCCGCATGTCGAGCGGCCTGGCCTTCAACGAAGATTACGTCGACGGCGAGAGTTCGGACGTGATCCCGATGTTGATGGGCGAAGGGCGAGAGGATTCGGGGGCCTACGCGGCAAACAAACCGGCCCTACATCCACCCGGGCAACATTGGGCGTATTCGAGCGGGACAACCAATATCATCTGTCGCCTGCTACGCGACATCGTGGGCAATGGCGCCACCGGCATGAGTGCATTCATGGAAGAGTATCTGTTCGAGCCCCTGGGCATGCGAACGCCGACTCCGCGCTTCGATCGATCGGGAACTTTCGTGGGTTCGTCGTTTCTCTTCGCGATCCCCCAGGACTTCGCACGCTTTGGCTACCTGTACCTTCGCGACGGAATCTGGGATGGCCAGCGCATCCTTCCGGAAGGCTGGGTGGACTATGCTCGCACACCCACCTATCAAGATGACGACGAGGCATACGGCGCCCACTGGTGGCTGCGCCCGAAGTCGAGCTGGTTCATGGCCAGTGGTTACGATGGCCAACGCATCCTGATCGCGCCTGACAAGGATGCGATGGTCATTCGTTGTGGGCGAACCAATGTAGATGCCATCGACCCCATCTGGAATCGAATGAACCAGCTCATCGAAGAGATCTGACAGTCAGATCAAAGCTATACTTTTCACCATGACGGATTCTGCAAGCGCGACGGCAACACTACTACCCCTTTGTCCTCAACCCCACGATCTCCCATGGCCTACCGAAAGTTGGCCTGAGGCTCCGCTCGATCCACGTGTCGATCGCAGAGCGCTCGATGCGCTGCTCGACCACGCCTTTGCGAACCCCGAGCCAGACGACCTCGATCGTACCCACGGCGTCGTGATCATCCATCGAGGCGCCATCGTTGCCGAGCGTTATGCCGACGACGTCGAACCCGAGGATGCCTTCCTCTCCTGGTCCATGGCCAAGAGCATCACCAGCAGCTTGATCGGAATTCTGGTACATCAGGGAAAACTCGACATCACCAGTCCGCTGCCTGTCCAAGAATGGAGTCGTGACGATCCGCGCTCCCGAATTACCATCGACCAGATGTTGCGCATGGTGGATGGTTTGCGTTTCCGCGAGGCCGAACATCTGGGTGGCGGGTCTGTGCGCTACTACCCCACCGAAGAATCTGATGTAATTCCGATGTTATTCGGAGACGGCAAGAAGGATGTCGCGGCCTTCGCGGCCAGCCTGCCCTATCAGGAGGAACCCGAGGCACGATGGAACTACAACAGCGGGGCTTCGAATCTCCTGGCACGTCGTGTCTCGGAGATTGTCGGTGGTGGCCAGGCGCAAATGCTGGACTTCATGAAACGCGAGCTCTTTGATCGCATCGGCATGAAGACTGCGGACCCGAGATTCGACGAAGCCGGAAATTTCATCGGTTCGAGTCATTGCTATTGCAGTCCCCGGGACTTCGCGCGCTTCGGGTATCTCTATCTTCGTGACGGAATCTGGGACGGAGAGCGAATTCTGCCCAAGGGTTGGGTCGACTACTCTCGCACACCCTCGCTCCAGTCGGATGGAATCTACGGCGCCCACTTCTGGGTCATTCCGGGCAGCCTCGGTATTTTCTATTGCAGTGGAATGGGGGGACAGCGCATCCTGATCAGCCCCAAGCTGGACCTGGTGGTCGTGCGCAGCGGAAAGACCGCGCCGCACAAGGTGGCTGCGGTCGTCCAGTACTGCAAAGCCCTGGTCGACACTTTTCGACCCACCGCATCCTCGTGAATTTTCACCCGTCATCGACATGCAGGCCCTCTACAACGCGGGCGACTAGCTAACGCTCAAGGCGTCTTCGCTGCTCGCCGATCCGGAAAGTGGAGGTGCCACATGCCGGACGACCCGACGACCAGAGCTGTAGCGAACCATCCCGAGACCGAGGTTTTGACTCGCGGGTTCGACCCCCGGCTCTCCGTCGGTTCCGTCCGTCCCGCCGTCTTCCGCAGTTCGACCTACGTGTTTTCGAGCCCCGAAGCGGCGGAACGAGCCTTCTCTATTGCGCTCGGAAAGGATCGACCGGCGGACGGCGAAGACGTCGAGCTGATCTACTCTCGCCTATCGCATCCAAATGCGGAGATCCTCGAAGACCAGATCGTACCTCTGGACCGCGGCGCTTCCGGCGCAGCGGCTTTCAACAGCGGCATGGCTGCGATCGGAACAGTTCTTCTCAACCTCTGCCGACCGGGCAGCGCTGTCATCCACACCACTCCCATCTATGGCGGAACCCATCATCTCCTTCACGAGATGTTGGCTCCATGGGGCATCAACCCCATCCCTGTCCCGGCCGGCGATGGCCCCGCACTCGAGCGTGCCATTCGAGAAACTCCGGATCTACGTGTCGTGCTGATCGAAACGCCCGCCAATCCGACCCTGCGTATGACGGATATCGCCGCTGCGGTGGACAGCGGCCGAGAACGACCAGACCGCCCATGCATCGTCGTCGACAACACCTTCCTCGGCCCGGTCTTTCAACATCCTCTGGAACTCGGTGCCGACGTCTGCATCTACTCTGCAACGAAATATCTTGCCGGCTTCAGCGACATGCTAGGCGGTATCGTGACCGCGCGTGATCCTGACCTCATCGAGACTTTCAAAGGCACACGCGCGCTACTCGGAAACATCTTGCAACCCGACGAATCATGGCTCCTCGACAGCCGGCTCCCCACGCTCTCTTTGCGGATGAATCACCAGAGCGGGAACGCGATCCAAATCACTGGAGCGCTCGCCGACCACCCGAAGGTCGACCATATCCACTATCCGATGTTCTTTCTGGAATCCGACCAATGCCGAATCTTCGAACATCAATGTGATCATCCGGGTGCTGTCTTCTCGCTCGAAATTGCAGGGGGCAAGAAAGCCGCGTTCGATTTTCTGCGACGGCTGAAGATCACAAAGAACGCCGTCAGCCTGGGGGGTATGGAATCGCTGGCCTGCCATCCGGCCACGACCACACACTCGGAGATGAGCGAGTGCGAGCTCGTCCAGGCAGGTGTCACAGATGGATTGGTCCGGGTTTCAGTCGGCATCGAAGACTGGCGGGATTTGTTGCGCGACTACACGAATGCGCTCGACGCGATCTAGACCAGCTGTTCGCGTCAGCTCGAAAGCAGCCGCGTCCCCCGAGGCACTGGCCCGAGATGCTGTCTGATTGTGAATCAAAAAGGCTGCGCAATGGAGAAAAAACGATATCTTTTTCGAGCGCCCCCTGGTTATGGCTCTAGGAGGAATCGCCATGCATTTCATGCATCCCCGGCGAGCGCGCTCTGCTCGTTCCCTCATCGTCAATCTCGCTCTCGGCCTCCTCGCTGTGGTTCTCGGATGCCAATCACCACCCGGTCCCAACGCAGCGGGCGAACGAGCTCTGTTGCAGATCCAACAGGGTCCGACCGCCGAGAAGAACGAATTTGGACTGCACCGAGTGGATCTACCCGAAGGCCGGGGCATCCTCTTCGTCAAGGGACCCAGGCCGCATCTCGAGCAGTTCGATGGCCTGTCGCTCGACCCCGTCGAACTCGAGCCTGCTGACGGTGCCCTTCCCTGGAAATCGTCGACGACGAATCGCCTTCGCAAGAGCTTCGCAAGATCGCTGAAGAAATCTCTCAAACAACAGAAGACCTGGTCCATGTCCGACGAGCCGGGCCCTGGTGTTCTCCGGATGCGGGTCTTTGCAAGAGACCTGTCGGTTCGAGCGGGCCTGCCCCACGTCAGCGCTTCGCGCAATTCGAGTGAAGCAGCGCAGAATCGGACGACCCTCGTGATGGAACTCTATGATTCGAGTACCAACGAAATTCTCGTCCAATTCATTCAGCGACGTCATCTTCCGGCGCGAGTCCATGCAGGGTCAGAGGTCGAAATCGATCGCTTGAGGGTCTACTACAGCGGCTTTGCGTCTTCGATGGGCGATTCGCTGGCCGAGCTTGCCCAGGCCGTCGAGGACGTGCGCGAGAACGACGCATACATGCTGGCGCACTAGGCGCTGATTTCGAGCACCGAGAATCCGTTTTCGACATCTGTCCGCATTCAGTACCCTCCTACTCGAGGAGACGGACATGAAAACGATGATCGAGGGCTACAAGATTTTTCCGGGCGACCATTGCGGGAGCGTCGCGATGCGCGGCCTGCTTCATCACTACTGTGGGCTCGACCTACCGGAATCGGCCGTCTTTGGCCTCGGCTCGGGTGCGGCAAGCGTCTACCTATCCGGCCCGGATCTCGACCCGAGCGCGATGCTCTTCGGCCGCACGGCCAGCATGGAACAAGACCTCGCCGCCAACCTCGATATCGACTACCGCGAGCGGCCAGAAGAAGACGATGAAGAAGCCTGGCACATCGTTCGCGAGGAGGTTCTTGCCGGCCTCCCGACCATGCTCTCGGGAGACATCCTCTATCTCGACTACCGCGAGTTCAAGGTACATTTTCCCGGCCATCGCTTCGTACTCCTCGGCTTCGACGATGCAACGCAAAAGGCTTTCATCGCGGACCGCATCCGGCCCGAACCCGAGGCCTGTTCCTACAGCGCGCTCATCACCAGCCGCAATCCGCCCGAAGGCATGTCGACGCATAATCTCTGGGGACGCTTTCACGACACCACCGTGGGCCGCGAACTGGTCGACGCAGCAGAGCTCGCGATCAAACGCTGTGCGGAGGCGATGCTGGTCGATGCCGATTCTGAGCAAGGCCAATCCGGCGGGCTGGGGGCAATGGCGAGCGAGGGAACGAGGGTCATTACGGGAGTCAAAGCCGTGCGCGCCTTTGCCGAAGAGGTTCAGGGCTGGTCGACGCGAAAGGATGCGACCTGGGTCGCAGGCTACAACGCGAGCTGCATCGAAAAGTTCGGAAATGGTGGCGGAAATTTTCGCAGACTCTACGCAGGCTTTCTGTCCTGGGCACGAGATCTCGATCCCCGTCTCGTTCCAGCATCCGCACCCGAGCTTGCCCTCGAAGCCGCCGACACCTGGACCGCCGTCAGCAACGCGCTATTCGCGGCTTCGAGAGACGAATCCAACGCACAGAACTGGAAAGATGCAGCAGAACAAGCGATCCGGGTGGCCGATCTCGAAGAACGTCTCTTTGGCTCGCTTGCCGAAGCCGTCGCCTAACCTTCCCAGTCAGGTCCATTCCAGAATGTCGATCGATGTGCCGACCAAAACCTGCGCTTGCACGGGCGTGCGTTGGTGCGCGAACTGTCGCGATCCCCGAATCCGCAGGCGTCATCGCATGGATGATCCCGCAACGATTCCGCAGCGACTCTCTACGCGACCTCGTGACCCGGGCTCCGGCACGCCTCCGCGCGAAGGATTCCACGACTTCGACCTCGATCTCCAGGGCTCACCGACCTGTCCTGAATTCCGAGGAGTGCGCGTATTTCGTGACTTCGTTTCGGCCGACGAGGCAGATCGACTTCTCCAAGAAATCGAAAAGGCAAGCTTCCTCCCTGCCCAGAGCGGGAAATTGAAGCAACACTACGGGCCCAAGGTCAATTTCAACAAACGAAAGATCAACACCAGCCGATTTCATGGCTTGCCGGACTATGCCCGATGGATCGAATCACGCCTTCGCGAACTCGCCAACCTTGATCTCCCGGGCAGCTCGACAGACAACCTGGCCCTGCGCACCGCACTCGAAGCCTTCGAGGCAACGGACGCCTTCGTCCTTCGATATCTCGAGCATGACGCTTCCAATCTCGACTTCCATCGCGATGACACCTTCGCCTATGGAGAGGCCATTCTCGATCTCTCCCTCGAGTCGGATTCGGTATTGACCTTCCTCGATTGTCACGAGCAGGGACTGGCCGTCGATCAAGGGCGTTGCGTACGCGTTCCACTTCCGGCGCGGTCGCTTGCGGTCGTCTACGGTCATGCCCGATTTTCCTGGGAACACGCAATCCTCGCCTATGACATCGCGGGGAGGCGCACGAGCATCACGCTCCGAACCCTCAACGAAACACTTCGCCACAGTGGCGCCGGAAAGCAGATTCTCGACATCGCGCGGGGCAATTCGTCACCAGCATGAAGAGGAGCTCTACGATTTCAACGGAAGTTCTTCCCGAATGGCCGTCTCGAGCGTAGAGGCCAACAGGTCCGCCTCGTCGTCCGCAATGACAAAGGGCGGAGCCAGGATCACGACATTGTCGAAACCGGGCGTGGTGTTGGCCGTCCTGCCCACGAGCACACCGTCGCGCGCACAACGCGCCACGACCGCCGCCGAACCGGTTGAAGCAATCGGCACCCGGCTCTGCTTGTCCTCTACGAGTTCGATCCCGATCAGCAGCCCCCTCCCACGAACCTCGCCGACGTTGGGGTGATCCTCCAATCGTTTCAAGCGGGAAATCATCGCGTCTCCGATCTTCACCACTTTCTCGACGAGCGCCTCGCGCTCCAGGATCTCGATATTTCGGAGCGCGACCGCCGTCGCCACTGGATGTCCACCATAGGTGTTGATGTGGCGGAGATGGCTGAGCCCACCCGCATCTCCTTCGAATGCCTCGAAGATGCCTTGTTTCGCCACCATGGCCGCCAGGGGCTGATAGCCGCTTGCAATACCCTTACCCAACGTCAGCAGGTCGGGCTCCACGCCATCCCGCGTATGGGCAAAAGAAGTACCCGTTCGGCCAAAGCCCGTCACGACCTCGTCGAGAATCAAGAGCACGCCATGTCGATTGCAGATCTCTCGCACGCTGGGCAGATAATCGTCCGGCGGAATCAATATGCCCCCGCCAGCAATGATGGGCTCCATGATGAATGCTGCAATCGTATTAGGACCCTCACGCTCGATCGTTCGTTCCAACTGATCGGCGCAGTCATGAGTGATCCGGTAGGGATCCGGTGCATCGATGTGGATGAAACCGGGTGCGAGCGGCTCGTACCCCAACTTCCGTTCCGCCTGGCCGGTCGCAGAGAGGGCACCCAGAGTATTTCCGTGATAGCCGCGATAGCGAGCGATGATCTTGAAGCGACCGGGGGAACCCGTCTGTGCGTGGTATTGCCGTGCGACCTTGAACGCAACTTCATTTGCTTCTGAGCCGCTATTCGTGAAATAGACCTTGCTCGCATAACCGAGCATCTCGGTCAGCTTGCCCGCAAGCGCCGCTGCGGGCGCGTGAGTGAAGGTTCCGGGTAGATAGGGCAAGCGCGCCATCTGGTCACGCGCGACGTCCGCGAGCTCCTCGCGTCCATATCCGACGTTCACACACCAGATTCCAGCAAGCCCGTCGAGTACCCTCTCGCCCTGGATATCCGTAAGGTAGACCCCGTCACCTGAAACGAACTGACGCGGCGGCTCGACTTCGATCCCACGATGCTGACGCATGGGATACCAAAGACTATCCAAATCGACCTTCTTCAGATCATCCTGCTGATTCATCATTGACCCCGAGATTTGCCTCAGAGTAGACTATATCACTCTGGGTTCGGCAGGAGTCCCCGAAATGGAATGTAGAGAGGCCTCGATGCGGACCCGTGCCACCTGCGAATCCTCCGCTCCCGAAGCGCTGCACATGGGGGCCGGGGGATCCTGATGGGAATCGACGAAACGATCAATCAGGCGTTCACTCCCATCGCCAAGGGCTTTTCCGACTTCGTCTTCTTTTCCGTCCCGATCGGCGGCACGGATCTTCAGTTGATCGTGTTATGGCTGGTCATTGGCGCGATCTTCTTCACTCTCTACCTTCGCTTCATCAATTTTCGCGGGTTCCTACACGCGATCCGACTCGTCCGCGGCGACTACACCCATGCGAACGACCCGGGCGAGGTCTCCCATTTCCAGGCGCTCGCCACGGCCATCTCGGGAACGGTCGGCGTAGGGAACATTGCGCACGTCGCGGTCGCCATCTCGGTCGGAGGCCCCGGCGCCGCGTTCTGGATGTGGGTTGCCGGCGCGCTCGGCATGGCCTCGAAATTCGCCGAATGCACCCTTGGCGTGAAATACCGGCAGGACAACCTCGATGGCAGCGTCTCGGGTGGTCCGATGTTCTATATGCACAAGGGCCTTGCCGAACGGAATTGGCCCCGGCTAGGCAGGGCGATGGCGGTTTATTACGCCTTCTGCATCATCATCGGCACCCTCGGCATCGGGAGCATGTTCCAGTCGAACCAGGCGTTCGTCCAGTTAGTCAACGTGACAGGCGGGGGCGACAGCTTCTTCGCGACTCGCGGCTGGCTCGTGGGTCTGGTGCTCGCGATGGTGGTCGGTGTCGTGATTGTTGGCGGTATCCGAAGCATCGCCTCTGTGGCTTCGAAGATCGTTCCAATCATGGCGCTCCTCTACATTTCCGCGGGATTGTATGTCATCGCAGCCAATGCGACGGAACTTCCCAGGGCATTGAGCCAGATCGTCAGCGGTGCATTCACACCACAAGGTGCAAGCGGAGGGATGCTAGGCGTTCTGATCCTCGGTTTTCGACGTGCAGCCTTCTCGAACGAGGCAGGCATCGGTTCGTCTTCGGTCGCTCATTCTGCGGTCCGTACGAGCGAGCCGGTCACGGAGGGCTTCGTCGCATTGCTCGAACCCTTCATCGATACGATCATCGTCTGTTCGATCACTGCATTGGTGATTACCCTGACCGTCTACGACCCCAATACCCCCTTCGAAGGCATCGGCGGTGTCGAACTGACCTCCTCTGCCTTCGCCAGCGCGATTCCCTGGTTCCCGGTCCCATTGGCGGTCGTCGTCATGCTCTTTGCCTACTCTACGATGATCGCCTGGTCCTATTACGGACTCGAAGGGTGGATCTACCTCTTTGGGCCAGGTCGTCGGGTCAAGCTCGGCTACAACGCGATCTTCTGTGTATCCGTTGTGATCGGATGTACGACACAGCTCGACGCGATCCTCGACTTCTCGGACGCAATGATCTTCGCAATGGCGCTCGCCAACATGCTCGCCCTCTACATGCTGGCGCCCGTTGTACGGAGCGAGCTCGAATCCTATTGGAGCCGTCTAGCGTCGGGAGAGATCGCACCTCGAAAATGAACTCGGTTGCCCGATGACGCCGAGACCGGCAAACTGAGCCGATACCACCCGTCTCACATGACGATCGGACCCCCCCCATGGCCCAGTGGCATTACGACAGACTCAGCTCACAGGACAACTCGTTTCTACTCTGGGAACAGGGCAACGTGCAGATGCACGTCGCGTCCATCAGCATTTTCGACATGGGACCGCTGAGAGCCAGGACAGGGGGGATCGACATCGAGCTGGTCAAACGCGCCACCGAGAGCTTCCTGCATAGAGTGCCCCGCTATCGCCAGCGTCTTCATTCGATTCCCGTCTTCAATCACGCAGTCTGGGTCGACGATCCCCATTTCGATCTCGACTATCACATTCGCCACACTGCTCTACCCAAGCCTGGATCGCTCAGCCAGCTGAAAAGTCTCGTCGCTCGCGTGATGGCACAACCCCTCGACCGAAAGCGGCCGCTATGGGAGACCTGGATCGTCGAGGGACTCGAAGGTGGAGAACAGTTCGGGATGATCACCAAGATTCATCATTGCATGATCGATGGAGCCTCAGGAGTCGACCTCGCGAACATCCAGTTCTCGACCTCCGCCGAGCCCTCCGAACTCGCGCAGCCCGAACCTTTTCGCCCTCGTCCTTCACCGCGAAGACTCGAACTCTTCCTGAACGAGTCGAGGCGGCAGGCCGGCGTCCCCTTCGAGATCGCCCGCCATCTTCGACGCTTCTTTGAAGACACGGATGACCTGGGCGAAGACCTCGGCACTCGGGTCAATGCCTTGACACACCTCTTCGGAATGGGACTTCGAGCCGACGAGACGCCACTGAACGGCCGCGTCGGGCCTCATCGAAGATTCGAATGGATCTCCTGCCGTCTCGATGATCTCAAGAGTATGCGCAAAGGACTCGGCTGTTCGATCAACGACATCGTCCTCACCATCGTGACCGGTGCCGTTCGCGACTACCTGCTCGCGAAAGGCGCCGACGTCGAAGTGACTGATTTCAAGGTCTCGACACCGGTCTCCGTCCGCAAGGAAAGAGAACACGGCGAACTCGGAAACAGTGTTTCGTCCTGGATCATCGCGCTTCCGATCGCGGAATCCGATCCGAAACGCCAGCTCGATCTGATCCATGAAATCACCGAGGAACTGAAGGAATCGAATCAGGCCATTGGCGTGCAGATGATGACGCAGATCCAGGAGTGGACCCCGTCGACGCTGCTCTCCTTGGGCGCACAGTCCATGTCGGGCGCGATCAACACCATCGTGACAAACGTGCCGGGACCCCAGGTTCCACTCTATTTCCACGGCGCTCGATTGCGCGCCATCTACCCGGCAGTCCCGCTGATGGAAGGCATGGGACTCGGCATCGCTCTGACCAGCTATGCCGGTACGATGGGCATCGGATTCAACGCCGATCCCGATCTGGTTCCCGACCTGGATCTTTTCGTATTGCGATTCAAACAGGCGCTCGAACGCCTCGCCGCAGCCGCCAATGTCTCCCTTGGACCGGTCAGCGACGATGTCAACCTCATTCAGGCGACTCTAGACTGACGGCAGACTAACGAGAGTCTGGCTTTTCCAAAGATGCCCTTCTTCTTGAGTGCATCAATCTCCGGGTCGGTCCATGCGCGACGGCTGATCAATGTGGCGTCGTCATCCACGACCTCAGCGATTCTCATATCGAACTCCTGCCTTGGAAATGATCGGTTGATCATTCAAAATCGATCACACGAAGAAAGTCCCAGCCCATTCGAGTGGGTTATAATATTCGCGCTCATTCACGCTTCGGAGGATAGAGAGAGCATGCTGAATCGACGAGCCATGGTCATCGCGATCGTGTTGGGAGGCGCCCTGCTGGCCGCCTGCAAGACCCCGCCCCCGACTCCGACGGAGCTCGAAGCAGTACAGGCCTCGACCGATGCCTACCTAGCCTATGAGCGAGGCGACTGCGACACCGTCCGGCGACTCACCGACCCAGATCGTCTCGATGTCTGGTCCTACAATGAAGGGCGCAATTCGATGCTGCTGCTCCAGGGCTTCTGCCGTGAGCTCGACGGTGACATCGATGAAGCCCGCGATATCTATCGACAGCTGATTCTCGAAGCGCCGAACTCCTTCGCCTCGCAAGATGCCGTCGAACGGACTCGAATCCTGAAGGTCATGGAGCAAGATCCTGGCTACGCTCGTCGCGTGGATACCGCACGAGAACGTATCAATCCCGAGAAGACCAAACGAACGCCAAGCGATCGAGTTCCCGCCGAATTTCCGCCGCTCGCCAAGGCCACGGGGATAGAGGGCTACGCCATCGTCGAGTTCACTATTACGCGACGCGGGGACATCGAAGATCCGATCGTCGTCGATTCGAGCCCGCCGCTGCTCTTCGACGGAGCGGCACTCCGCGCCGTGCGCCGATGGCAATACATGCCCAAGTCTGGAAGTAGCGAAGACGATCAACAGCTGATCCGCCTGCTGTTCAGGCAAGACGGTTCGCAGGACCCGACGGAAGAAGCCCCGCCGGACGCTGCCGCGATCCCGTAAGGCGTTCGAGCGTCCTTCGGTAGAGCGCGGCCCTAGCGGGTAGGCCTTTCTCGAGAAGTCGATCTTTCTGCGCCTCGACTTCAACCTCGAATCGCTCACTCGATTCGAACCCGAGAGTGAGATTGTCGGCGCTCAGGTGGAATGAGAACTGGCAGGCATCCGAGAAGATCCATTCGAGCGCCTGGGGCCTGGCTTCAACTGTTTCGAAGGCGCCTTGTCCTTGCCTATCTCGCCCATCCGGTGAATACCAGTAGTCGTAATCTTCGCGTGTGCGACGCTCCAGTCCAGCCAGGCACCAGTGTGCGACTTCGTGGAGCGCGCTCGCGAAATAGTCTTCGCGATAGATCACCCGGTGCGGTCGACGCGAAGTATCGTCGGAGGGAAGATAGAGCGGCTCCACACCGCCCTCGACGAGCACAGTGTGATAGTCCATGAAGAAACACGCGCTGAAGACTTTTTCGAGATCCTGGCATTCGAGCGTCATCGGGCGACCCGAGCGAAAAGCCCCAGAGCGAGAAGAACGAGTAGGGCCGCCGCCAGGAAGGGTGCGCCAGGAAAGTCGATGATTGCGCCCTCTCGGCTGAAGCCGTAGAAGAGTTCGGTCATGAAGACCGGCGAGACGATCATCGTCAGGCTCATCGCGCTCGCAGTCGCCCCCTGGAGCTCACCCTGAGCGTTAGCAGGCACGAGATTGGCCATCATGCCCCGAATGGCAGGCTGCGCGAGTCCGACCAGTGCAAAGGGAAAGATCCCAGCGATCATCATCCAGCTTTCCGACGCAAAGGCGAACCAGCTCCGGCATGATCGGTGCGATCATCCCGAACCCGATCGTGTCGATCAGAATCGTAATCAGAATGAAGTAGATGGCATGCTCAGAATGAAGTAGATGGCATGCTTGGAGCGATCACCAGACATCGAGCCATCTCTAACTCTTCAACAATTCCTGCGCAATAATGAGCTTTCGGATCTCCGTCGTGCCGGCACCGATCTCGAGCATTTTGATGCCCCTATAAAGGCGATTGATCTCCGTCTCCCAGATGTAGGCGACGCCCCCGTGGATCTGCGCGGCATGATCGAGAACGCGATTGAGGGAATCGGCGGCGTACATCACCGAGGTCGCCGAAATTCGATGGACATCGCCTCGGCCACCCTGCCCCGGCGGCAACTCGTTCAGCGATGCCAGGGTAAAATAGTTGTAGACACGCATCGTCTCGACGAGCGCCGACATCTCCGCAAGGCGAGATTGAATCATCTGAAAATTGGCAATCGGCTCTCCGAATTGTACGCGTTCTTTCGAATGTTCGACCGAAAGCTCGAGCGCACGCTCGGCCATTCCGACACAGATCGGAGCAATCGTCGCGCGCTCGAGATCGAGCCCGCTCATGACACACTTGACGCCGTCGTTCTCCTTCCCGATCACGTTGGCCACGGGAACACGGCAGTCATCGAAAGCGAGCTCCGCTGTCTGTGACCCACGGAAGCCCATCTTGATGAGTTTCTGTGCGACTGTGACCCCAGGCGTGTTCATCTCGACAATGAGTGCCGTGATGCCCTGCGATCCCTTCTCCATGTCGGTCTTCACGTAGAGCAAGCAGATGTCCGCAACCGGGCCGTTGGTAATGTAGAGCTTGCTGCCGTTGACGATGTAGTGGTCACCCTCTCGAACGGCGGTCGTCGCCATCGACCCCAGGGCATCCGAGCCTGCACCCGGCTCCGTGAGACCGAGACAACCGATGAGCGAACCGTCCGAGAGGCCCGGTATGTATCGCTCGCATTGTTCCCTGCTTCCGTTTCGAAGAATGTTATTCAGACAAAGGTTCTCGTGTGCAATCCAGGACAAACCGAGGGCGTAGTTCCATCGAGAAAAGCCTTGCGACACGAGCCCGCTCGCGAAAAGATCGAGGCCGGCACCGCCGAGGTCGGTTGGTGCCGTAATCCCGAGATAACCCTCCTGGCCGAGTGCGCGAAACTCCTCGTCCGGCCACCACTCCTCGTCGTCCATGCGTTTGGCGAGCGGGCCGAGCCGTTCGCGGCCATAGCGATCGGCCGCGTCGAGAATCGCTTGCTGGTCTTCATTCAGACTGAATCCGGACGCCATCCCGTCCTCCCCAAGCCTTGAAAAAGAGTTCAAGGCTATCTCAATATGAACTGGTATTTTTTCACAGTTATCCCTAAATGTCTTGACATACAACGCTTTTTTATTGAGTCTTACTCAATATACTTGAACGATGAGAGGTTCGAGGGTCCGAGAAGGCTTCCTGCGAAGGACTCAGCGTCGGATCCGATCGGTCGAAGCGCCGACTCGAGTCAATGAGAATTTGTGAGAACGAGTGAGTGAGAGCAACGGAGAGTGGACCCATGGCCGCCCCCGCCCAATCCCGACGCCGGACGCGACGCCCGCGCGCCGAACGCCAAGCGGAGATTCTCGCGTCGGCCCGACAGGTCTTCTCCGACAAAGGATATGGCGCGGCGGCGGTGGCCGAGATTGCCGCGGGCGCAGGTGTCGTCGAGGGCACCGTCTACAGCTATTTCGAGAGCAAGCGCTCGCTTCTGATCGCAGTCATGAAGGGCTTCTTCGAAGAACTGATCACCGACACGGAGTCCGGACTTCGCGCTGTACGTGGCACAGAGAACCAGCTGCGCTTCGTGATTCGCCGACACCTCGAGACATTCACGTCCGATCCGGGTCTCTGTCGCGTCATCATTCGTGAGGCGCGACCCGACGTAGCCCTCTACGACGAAGCCATTCTCGAGCTCAATCGTCGCTACACGGGCCTGGCTCTGTCCGTTCTCGAAGAAGGTGTCCAGAACGGCTCGCTCCGAAAGAACATCGTACCCAGCGTGATTCGGGACCTCATCTACGGTGGAATCGAGCACGCGGTCTGGCGTTTCATCTTCACCGATGGCGAGCTCGAGATCGGCATGCTCGCCGACCAACTGGCCGATGTCATTCTCGACGGCATTGTCGTAGACGTTCAAACCGACATCGCCAATGAGTCCATCGCCCATCAAGAAGCCCATCAAGAGACAGTCGTCCGGCTCGAACGTGCCGTGACTCGGCTCGAATCGACCCTGGAAGAAAGGTCGACGACGTGAAGGTCTGCCGATGACCCTGGTCCCCGGAATCAAAAAAGTATTGATTGCGAATCGAGGCGAAATCGCCGTACGGGTCGCGAACACCCTTCGAAAACTGGAAATCGCAAGTGCGGCGATCGTCCATCGAGAGGATGCCGGCAGTCCGGCTGCGAGAGCGGTCGACGAAGCATGTCCGATCGAAGGCGAAACACCCGTCGCAGCCCATCTCGACGCGGCGCAGATCATTGCGATCGCGAAACGAATCGGCGCCGACGCGCTCCATCCAGGCTATGGATTCCTGGCGGAGAACGGCGACTTCGCCGAAGCCGTAGAAAGCGCCGGAATCCGCTGGATTGGGCCGACTCCAGACATTATTCGGCTGATGGGAGACAAGATCGAGTCCCGTCGCTTCGTCGCGGGCGAAGGCTACTCGCTCACGCCTTCGGCAGGCGAAGAGGACGATCCGACAAGCTTTGCCACGCGAGCCGAACAGATCGGATTCCCCTTGCTCATCAAGGCCTCCGCGGGGGGTGGCGGCAAGGGCATGCAGATCGTACGTGAGCAGCACGAGCTGGCCCGGGCCATTGAGCTCGCTCGCTCCGAAGCAGAACGCTATTTCGGGGATGGCCGAATCTTCGCCGAGCGATATGTCGATGAACCTCGACACGTCGAAGTTCAGATCCTGGCCGACTCGCATGGCAATGTCCTCCATCTCGGAGAACGCGACTGTTCGATTCAGCGCCGCTTCCAGAAACTCATCGAAGAGTCGCCGGCTCCGGCGCTGACCACCGCGCAAAGGGATCAGATCTGCGCCCAAGCTGTCGGAATCGCGCAGGCAGCCGGCTATCTGAATGCGGGGACTGTCGAGTTCGTGCTCGCACCCGATGGCGAGTTCTACTTTCTCGAGATGAACACGCGGCTCCAGGTCGAACATCCAGTCACCGAGATGGTGACCGGCATTGATCTCGTCGAACAGCAAATTCGAATCGCCGCAGGGGAAGTACTTTCGTTTGCCCAGGAAGACGTTCGATTCGAAGGTGCCGCGATCGAATGTCGGATCTGCGCAGAGGTTCCCGACGAAGATTTCAGACCGGCGGTTGGCGAACTTCTGGTCGTGCGCCCCGCAGAAGGCTCCGGCGTGCGATTTGACAGCGGAATCGCGAAGGGTCAGGTCGTCTCGACCGCCTTCGACCCGATGCTCGCCAAGTTGATCGTCCACGGCCGGGATCGAGACGAAGCGATCGCACGGGCACGCCAGGCACTCAGGGAAAGCGTGATTCTTGGATGCGCCACGAATTCGGCCTTCCTCGAACACATCCTGGCCCACCCCGACTTCAAGGCTGGACGCGTCGAAACAGGCTTCATTCCCGCCCATGCGACCGAACTCGCTACACCGGTACTGGATCCCGACGAGCGGGCTGCGATCCTGGCCGTCGCCGCCTTGTCGAATCGAGATTTCCTGGAGCGCGTCGCTGCGGTTCCGGAGCCCTACGCGCTGATGGGCGCGTGGCGGAACTGAGGACGATCGAATGGGATACGACTTCGAACTCGACGATACCGTCAGCGTCGTACATCCAACGCACGGTGATGAAGGGCTCGCGCTCTCGATCGACGGCCAAAGCGTCAGGACCACACTCCGCCCAACCCAGAACGACGGCGAATTCATTCTCGAACTCGACGGGGTTCACGAGCCTGTATTTGCAGCATGCCGAGGGGATGTCCACTTCATCCATTTCCGTGGCCGAACCCATCGCGTCAATGCGATCAATGCGCTCGAGAGAGCCGAACGCGATGCAGCCCCGGCTGGCGGAGAGGAGTTCTTGCGCGCGCCGATGCCGGGTGTCGTCGTCGAAGTCGTAGTGGAACAAGGGATGGAAGTGGAGTCCGGCCAGCTCCTGATGACGATCGAGAGCATGAAGCTACAAACCGCAATCGTTGCGCCCCACGCGGCCCGGGTGGCGGAACTCTTCCTCACGACGGGCGCGAGCTTCGAACAGGGAACCGCCCTCGTCCGACTCGAAGCCCCAGGCCACGAAGAAGAGGACGAAAGCGGAGACGAAAAGGGAGAGTCCAGATGATGCGACGAATCGAAAGCCGAGTGGACACCCACAGCGCCGACTACCAACGCTACCGTGCAAAAAACCTCGACCGCGTCGGGGAATTTCGTCGACGTCAGGACGAGGCGCGCTTCGATCGTCCCCAGCGTGATCACGATCGGTTGGCGCACCACGGCAAGACCTTCGTACGCGACCGAATCAAACAGTTGCTGGACCCCGGTACGCCCTTCCTCGAGCTTTCCTCCCTGGCGGCCAATTCGGAATACGACGGTGACTCGAAGGGCGCAAGCGTCGTCACTGGCATAGGGATCATCAGTGGCCGGGAAGTCATCGTGCGTGCCGACGACCCGAGCATCAAGGGCGGTGCCTGGTATCCGCTCACGGTCAAGAAGAACGTACGCTGCCTGGACATTGCGATCGAGAATCGTCTTCCAGTCGTCCATATGTGTGACAGTGCAGGCGGCTTTCTACCTCTGCAGTCGGAACTCTTCGCAGACCAGGTCTCTGCCGGCCGAATCTTCCGAAATCAGGCCATCCTCTCCAAGATGGGCATCCCACAGCTCTCACTCGTCTTCGGCCATTGCACTGCGGGTGGTGCCTATATCCCAGCACTCAGTGACTACGCGGTCATCCTTCGCGGCAACGGCGGAATCTTCCTCGGAGGTCCTCCACTGGTCAAAGCCGCAACCGGTGAAATCGTCGACGCGGACACACTCGGCGGGGCAGACGTCCATACCCAGGTCAGTGGCGTGGCCGACTACGCAGCCAATTCTGAAGAAGAAGCAATTCTGCTCGGGCGCGAGATCGTCTCACTCTGGAAACGTCCGGACAAGATCCAGGCGGACGCCCGTCAGCCGGAGCCTCCTTTTTACGATCCGAATGAGCTCTACGGCATCATTCCCGACGACATCAAGATCCAGTTCGACATGCGCGAAGTAATCGCGCGAGTCGTCGACGGTAGTTATTTCCACGAGTACCAGCCCGACTATGGCACGACCCTGATCTGCGGTTACGCCTACATCTGGGGCCACAAGGTCGGCATCATCGGGAACAATGGCGTCCTGTTCAACGACTCCTCCCTGAAAGGCGCGCATTTCATCGAGCTCTGCAACCAGAACCGAACGCCTCTCGTCTTTCTTCAAAACATCACAGGCTTCATGGTTGGCCAGGAATACGAAGCGCGCGGCATCTGTAAGGACGGTGCCAAGCTCATCATGACGCAAGCGGGGAGTTCTGTGCCCAAGTTCACCGTCATGGTGAACGGCTCATTCGGCGCGGGCAATTACGGAATGTGCGGCCGCGCCTACGACAGTCGATTCATATTCAGCTGGCCGAACCACCAGATCGGCATCATGGGTGCGGAACAAGCCGCCAATACCCTCGCCGATGTCAAGGTCCGACAGCGCCAGCGCGCAGGCGAAACGCTCTCCGACCAGGAGATCGAAGACATTCGGGGTCCCGTACTGGAGTCCTACGAACGCGAGTCGAGCGCCTACTATGCGACCTCACAGATCTGGGATGACGGCATCATCGACCCTGTCGACACGCGAAATAGCCTCGGCATCGCCCTGACCGTCGCGCAGAACACCCCGATCGAGGAGCCCCGATACGGGGTCATGAGGCTCTGAGCGTTCATCCGACTCAGGTCTCGTCGTTTCCGGAGACATCAGCTGTCGAGAGGCTCAATCGCTTCCAGAGTACGCGATGCCCCAGGTATCCTCGAAGGCGAGCTTTTCCACGGGTCGTCGAGAAATCGGGCCATGTCCGCCGAGCACGGGATATCCGATCGGAATCGCGGCAGCCGTGCCCCAGGGCTCCGGAATCTCGAGGATTCCACGGACGTCTTCTTCGCATTCACAGAGAAGGGTCGTCAGGACACAACCGAGCTCCTCGCCGCGACAAGCGAGCAGTGTGTTCTGCACCGCCGTATAGATCGACGCCCCACCGACTACGGAGATCCGATCGAGCTTCGCGTCCGTAATCGCCATGATCTTGGGATTGAAACAGAATACCAACAGGACCGGTGTCTCTGAAAAATTGTCTGCGAGGTAGTTGCCGGCGGCGAACATCTTTTCGGTCGAAGCGCGGATCGCCTCGGGCGCATCGGCGATCATCGCTCGATGACCCTCCGCGTAGGCGTACCAGCCCTTCGAATAGAGAAGGCCGAGTTCCTTCATCTTGTCCCGATCGCGAACGACGACGACGCGCCACGGTTGTGTGTTTCCACCTGTCGGTGCCCAGCTCGCTGCTTCGAGGACACGTCGAAGCACCTCATCTGGAATCGCATCCGGCTTCAGCCTGCGGACAGCACGCAGCGTACTCATCGCCTCACGTAGATCGATCTTGGCCATTGACCCTACTCCTTCAACTCAATTACTTCAGGCATGTGTTCGAGACACGTTTTCCGGATGCAAAGCACGTCGATCCACAGAGTAGCGAGCCTAACGCCCCTGAAACTCAGGCTTGCGCTTTTCCTTGATCGCGGCGAGCGCTTCCCGATGATCATCGCTCTGAAATGTCACGATTTCGAGGGCCGTCGACGTGTCGAAGGCGGTGTTGAGCGCATTCTTGATGACTTTATTGACGGCCTGCTTCGTGTATTGAACGGCGAGCGGAGCCCCCTGCGCCAGGCGAGTGGCGAAGTCGAGCGCGGCAGTCTGTAGCTCGGAATCGGGAACGACATGATTCACGAGCCCCATCCGTTCAGCCTCGACCGCGGGCACAGCATCGCCCGTCAGCAGATACTCCTTCGCGCGAGCCGGCCCCACTGCCAGCGGCCAGATCGCGGTGCCCCCATCCCCCGCGACGATTCCGACCAGCACGTGGGGATCCGCAATCGTGGCGTTCTCGGCCATCCAGATGACATCGCAGAGAAGCGCGAGAGAGGCACCGAGCCCGATCGCCGGGCCGTTCACGGCCGCGACGATCGGCAGCGGGACATCGAGCAGGTCCCAGATCATCTGCTTCGCGTCCCGACGCAAATGCTCGAGGCTCGCCAGATTGTCGAGGGTCGGGAACCAATTGAAATCTCCGCCCGCCGAGAAGGCCCTCCCTGCGCCCGTGAGCAGCACGCAGCGCGCCTGATCCTCCCGTTTCAGGTCCGCGAAGAGTCGGGTGAACTCGCCGTGCAGAAGGTCATCGACGGCGTTGAGCGGGCTTTCTGGATGGTCGATCGTGACCCGTAGGACAGCGCCCACCCGGTCGATTCGAAGGGCCTCGTAGCGGTCGGGGTCGACTTGGCTGCCGGTCATTCCAGTTCGCTCCCAACACTCGTTTGCGGTCTGAATCGCTTCGCCTGAAAGGATCGCGGAGATCGACCCACTGCGTGCGAAGGCGGCGCCAAAATAGGTTATGCTTCAGGCTTCATCCACCCGGTTTCGGAGATGCCATGAAGATCGCCCTACGTCGACTCCTGATCAGCGTGCAACTGGGCGCCTTGATCGCGATTACGCCCGCGGCGGGCTTCGCGGAAGAGGTCGGCACGGGCCCGAAGATTTTCGACGCGACCGTGCTTCGACCGTTGGGAACCGTCAAGCTGGCTGTCGGAATGATCTTTCTGATCCCGGCATCCGTTCTTTATACGTTGCTCAGAATGCCCTTCGATTCCGATACCGGCGTGTATCAAGAGGCGGCCGACATGCTCGTGGTCGAGCCCGCCAACTACGTGTTCCGGCGGCCGCTCGGCGAGGACCTCTCGGGCGACTGAACGGACTCGCCCCCGCTCCAGTTCCGCGCCGCTCAGTGGGACGCCTGTCCCCAAATAGACTGCCACCATAAAACGACAAACAAAACGGGCCGGCACGAATGCCGACCCGTCTTTGACTTTGATGCCCTTCTGGTCTCTCTGATCCCGGAACTAGCGGGATCGGCGTCGAACCAGCTGATGGCAACCGACGAGAGCAAACAGGCCTGCCGCCGCACCGAAGATCACGCTGGGCTCCGGAATTTCATACGTGAGCCAACTGGGGTTCGCATTGCCCAGACTAATGGATCGTGCGGACATCGAACCTCCTACGATAGCAACGACGCCTTGACCGTTGGCGGTCCGAGCATCCGTGCCCGATCGTGCGAAAATCTCGGGCGTCGCGCCAACGACGCTCGTCACGGACAGCGTCAGGAGGCCGGTCGTGCCGGGCATGCCCACACTCGTGGCCGCCTGACCCGTGAACGGGACACCCGCTCCGGCCACGGTCACTACGTTACCGACCGAGAGGATCGTTCCGTTGAATCCGACAGCACCTGTGTAGAGCCCCGTAGGAGTCTGGAAAGCCGGGTTCATCTGCGTCACACCAAACGCGCCACCCACGACGGCAGATGGAGGGGTTCCTACAGAGATCTGGAATCGACAGTCGATACCGGCACACGGCACCTCGGCGAGATTCAAACCGTCCGCGTTGAAGTAGACTTTCGCCGTACCGAGGACTCGGGTCCGAGTTCCACCACCACCGAACTGGTTGCGGGTCTTCGTGAAGCGCGCGAGTCCGTTGATGCCGATGCCATCCGCGGGCGCTGTACAATTACCGTTGTAGTTGTTGTCCGGCGTACCCGTCTGGCCTGCACAGAACGAAACCACGGAGCCGCCCGATCGACCCCCGGCCGAGATCATCCCCGACCCGCCCACAAAAGGAATTCCCGTAACCGTGACTCCAGCAAAGGGGTAATTGGGATTCCCGGTCGTTCCCCCGGTCGTTCCCGGATGCGGACCGTCATAGATCAGGTTGGTCTGAACCGCGAAAACGGCCTGATTGAACCCGAGAACACCGATCGAGCCTTCGGGCTCCTGGTAGTGGAACACGCCAGGCGCGAGTGTCAATGCGCGGGGATTTCCCGTCTTGGCTGCATGAGGTGCCAGCGTCGTTTGCATGATTGTTGCATCCGGTGCCGGTTTGACCTGGCCCGGCTGACCAAGACCCTTGCCCACCAGAGGCAGCCCCATCGGGGTCGCCGGTTGAGTCTGGATCGTAATATCGACGAACTCACCCAGATAATACGGGGCAATGGAGATGGGAAGCGGCAGGCCATCGCCAATCTGACCACGAGCCTGACCGCCGAGACCACATATGGTCCCGGAGCACGCAACGCCGGCCTGAGCCGAGGCCGTACTCGAGTAAGCCATCGGCACCAGTAACATCGTCAGGGCAATGGCTAGCCTTTTTTGAATGGACATTAGTTTCATCTCCAAATTGAATTGAGACCGGGATATTACGAATATACTCCACCAACCTATCATGATCAGTCGATCGAGTGTGAGATAATATTGGGCGGGTCGATCGATGGGTCGAATTTCGTCAACGCGTGTTCGATGAGCCCAATGGCCTCGGGGATCAAAGAAAAGCGGGCCGGCAAGAACGCCGACCCGCTTTTGACTTTGACGACCTGGTGGTCTCGCTGATCCCGATTAGCGGGAGCGGCGTCGAACCAGCTGGTGACAACCGAAGAGAGCAAGCAAGCCTGCCGAGGCAGCAAAGATTGTGCTGGGCTCCGGAATTTCATACGTGACCCAAGTCGGGTTCCCATTTCCCAGACTGATGGATCGTGCGGACATTGATCCCGTGACCACCGCGACGACACCTTGACCGTTGGCGGTCCGGGCGTCCGTGCCCGATCGCTCGAAGATCTCGGGCGTCGCGCCAACGACGCTGGTTACGGAGATCGTGAGCATGCCGGTCGTCAACGGAAATCCAATACTCGTGGCCGCCTGACCCGTGAACGGGATACCCGCTCCAGCCACGGTCACGGCGTTACCGACCGAAATGATCGTTCCGTTGAATCCGACGGCACCTGTGTAGAGCCCCGTGGGCGTCTGGAAGGCCGGGTTCATGACCGTCAAACCGAACGTGCCACCTCCAACCGCGGCGCTTCCGGGGGCGCCCACAGAGATCTGGAATCGACAAGTGATACCGGCACACGGCACCTCGGCGAGATTCTTACCGTCCGCGTTGAAGTAGACCTTCGCCGTACCGAGGACTCGCGTCCGGCTGACACCACCAAACTGATTAACCGTCTTGGTGAATCGCGTCAGTCCATTGATGCCGACGCCATCCGCAGGCGCCGTACAATTGCCATTGAAGTTATTGCCAGGCGTACCCGTCTGGCCCGCACAGAACGAAACCACGGACGGACCCGCTCGACCACCGGCCGAGAACATCGCCGACACACCCACTGAGGGAATCGACGTCGGAACGGGGCCGCCATTCGCGGTCGTTCCCGGGTGCGGACCGTCATAGATCAGATTGGTCTGAACCGCGAAAACGGCTTGATTGAACCCGAGAACGCCGATCGAGCCTTCGGGCTGCTCATAGTGCAACACGCCGGGTGGGATTGTCAGTGCACGGGGATTCCCCGTCTTCGCGGCATGCGCCATTGCCGTCGTTTGCATGATCGTTGCCATTGTGGTCGGCTTGACCTGTCCAGCCTGACCAAGACCATTACCGACCAGAGGGAGCCCGTTCGGAGTCGCTGGCTGGGTCTGGATCGTAATATCGACGAACTCACCCAGATAATACGGGGCAATGGAAATGGGAAGCGGGAGACCGTCACCGATCTGAGCACGAGCCTGACCACCAAGACCACACGTGGTTCCAGCACACGCAACGCCCGCATCAGCCGCAGCCGTGCTCGAGTAAGCCATCGGCAGCAGGAACATCACCAGTGCAATGGCTAATTTCTTGCGAATAGACATAGTTTTCAACTCCAAAGGAAATCGGCAAATTCACCGGTCGGTTCTTACTTAAAGTACCATGGTCACTGGATTGGGTGTCAATAATAATCCGGCCAATCGGTCGGTGGGCACCGTTCCGGCACCGCCACCCGTTCGATCAGCATCGATACCCCTAGGGGCAAAAGGATGGCATCTGCTCAAAGAAAAACGGGCCGGCACGAATGCCGACCCGTTTCTGACTGCTACGACCTTCTGGTCGCGCTGATCCCGATTAGCGGGAGCGGCGTCGAACCAGCTGGTGGCAACCGAAGAGAGCAAACAGTCCTGCCGAGGCAGCAAAGATTGCACTGGGCTCCGGAATTTCGTACGTGGTCCAACCGGGGTTCGCATTACCCAGACTAATGGATCGTGCGGACATCGCACCCGAGACGAGAGCAATGACGCCTTGACCGTTGGCGGTCCGAGCATCCGTGCCCGATCGCTCGAAGATCTCGGGCGTCGCGCCAACGACGCTGGTCACGGACAGCGTCAGCATGCCGGTCGTGCCGGGCATGCCCACACTCGTGGCCGCCTGACCCGTGAACGGGACACCCACTCCAGCCACGGTCACCGCGTTACCGACCCCGAGGATCGTTCCGTTGAATCCGACAGTACCCGTGTAGAGCCCCGTAGGAGTCTGGAAGGCCGGGTTCATGACCGTCAAACCGAAAGTGCCACCGCCAACCGCGGCGGTTCCGGGCAGGACCTGCGAGATCTGGAATCGACAATCGATACCCGTACAGGGCACATCGGCGAGATTCAAACCGTCCGCGTTGAAGTAGACCTTCGCCGTACCGAGCACTCGGACCCGGCCGGTACCACCAAACTGATTGACCGTCTTGGTGTAGCGCGCCAGTCCGTTGATGCCGAGGCCATCCGCAGGCGCCGTACAATTGCCGAGGAAGTTATTGCCAGGCGTACCCGGCTGGCCTGCACAGAATGAAACCGTCGGCAAGCCCGCTCGACCACCAGCTCGGTAAACCCTGGACCCGCCTACAGAGGGAAGCGGGGGCGAAACAGCAACTCCAGCAAAGGGGTAATTGGGATCCCCGGTCGTTCCCCCGGTCGTTCCCGGATGCGGACCGTCATAGATCAGGTTGGTCTGAACTGCGAAAACGGCTTGATTGAACCCGAAAACACCGATCGAGCCTTCGGGCTGCTTATATTGGAACGCCGCCGATGGGATCGTAATCTGACGAGGATTCCCCATTTTGCCATTATGGCCCATTGCCGTCGTCTGCATGATGGTTGCATTCGGGGCCGCCTTGACCTGACCAACTTGACCGAGTCCTCGACCATTGATGCCGACCGAGCCCGGGGTCGCCGGTTGGGTCTGGATCGTAATATCGACGAATTCACCCAGATAATACGGGGCGATGGAGATCGGAAGCGGGAGGCCGTCACCAATCTGACCACGACCCTGACCGCCCAGACCACACTGGGTCCCGACACACGGATCACCAGCACCGGACTGAGCCGACGCCGTGCTCGTGTAAGCCATGGGCACTAAGAACATCATCAGTGCAATGGCTAATTTCTTGCGAATAGACATAGTTTTCAACTCCAATTGGAAATCGGCAGATTCACCGATCTGTTTTGGCAAACTACCATGATCAGCAGATCGGGTGTGAAGAAAAATCGGGCCGCGAGAGCGAAATTTGCTCTTGATCCCCTCGGGTCATATGGGTTTCAGAAGACTCGTCCCTTTTCCGGCAGAAATCAGCCGGAGGCGATCAGAGGCGCGCCTGCACACGATCCCGCAGAGCGACTGCTTCCTCGCCTTGCTGGAAGCGTATCGCCCGCCTGGCAAGGCCCATGGCTCGCTCGCTATCCGCTTCCCTGGCTTCGAGCAGCGTTCCCAGCCGGAATGCGATCGGACCGCTCCAGGGTGCGAGCTGAAGCGCCGAATCGAGCAGCGTTTCGATCTCCGGGGAGTCGGGCAGTTCCGCAATGGCCACCAGAAAGAGTGCCGGGTCGAACGGATTGTTGGACAACTCTTGCTGTACCAACGCCCGCTCGATCAACTCGATCGCCCCCTGGGGATCCGAGTTCGCCGTGGTTCGCGCCAGACGGAAGAGCGCGGTGACCCGGTTCGGCTCTGAATCGAGTGCCAATCGATAGCTCGTCGCCGCCTGGTCGAGCGCCGCAGAACGCTCGAAAAGCATGCCATCGATCTCCCGGACGAGAGCCGGATTCGTGTTGGCCTCGACGGCGCGGCTGACAAGGGGTCTCAGCAGCGCCAGTTCCCCATCCCCCGGCGCCGACTCCACACCGGCCTGCAAGATGGGCAGATAGTTGACGGACTGAAGATCCTGCGAGAGGAGGGGTTCGACGAGTTTCCAGGCGGTGTTCGTGTCTCCGCGTTCGCGTGTCCCTCTGGCCGCAGCCGCAATGGCCCGCCCGAAATAGTTTGGATGCGCCTTTGCCATGTAGCTGGCACTCTCGGAAGCGACGACGGTCCCCTTCGTGCGCGCCAGGATCTCGACGATGAGAAGCCGACAGTCCACGGTCGTGCCCGCTCGGCCGCCCGAGAGCATCTCGATCGCCGACCCCGGCTTGCCTTCGGCATCCAGGAGTCTCCCCGCACGACATCGGGCATCGGTCGCACCATCTTCGGTTCGAACCGCCAGCAGGAAATTCTTGAAGGCGCGATCGAATTGGCCCGCCGACATCGCTGCTCGACCTGCGTGATAGGGCGCATACGGATTTTCGGGCCATAGACGCGACGTGTTCTCATAGAGGTCGAGTGCCTTTGCGAATTGTTTCCGTTCGTGTGCCACCCGCGCACGAACGAGAGAGCGATGCGCGGGCACGGCCATCTGCTGAGTCAGTTCGAGCGCCCGTTCGCTGTCTCCGGTCTGGATCAAGAGATCAGCGAGCGAAAAGATCAGCTCCGGCTGCGGACCGGAATTCTTCTGCATGATCACCAGGGCGCGTTCGAGTGACTCTGTCGCCGCCGGAAGGTTGCCAACCGCCTTGTAATGATCCGTCAAAGCAAGCAGCCCGGCCGCCCGAACCATCGCGTTTTCGTCTGCGACCGTCTCGAGCAGAAGACTCTCGGCATCGCCGGGCCTGTCCGCGCGCCTGAAAAGATCGGCCAAAAGGAGTCGATACCCCGAATCCACACTCGAATCGTCGGAGAAGGCGATTTCGGCAATCTCGATCGCGCGATCCAGCTCGCCTCGATCCCGATGGAATTCGACCGCCTGGCCGACCACGTTGGGATGGGTCGGGAAGTCTTCCTCGCAGACAGCCCAACGCTCGGCTGCAAGCGCGCCATCCCCGCTTTCCTGCGCGAAGATCGACATGGTGGCGCAGTGCCAACCTCGAAGCTGATCGTCGGCGTCCTCTTGTTCTTCGATTCGCTCACCCAACTCTTCGATCGCCTGCCCCGCCTCTTCGGCCATGTTCAATCCGAGGTAGGCGAGGATTCGAGGCTTGTGTGCGCGGAGCTCGTCGGGCGCAATCTCCAGAATCCGATCAACTTCGGCCAACGCTTCTTCGAGGAGCCGCGGCGATTTCGCACACACGTTCGCTCTCTGGAGCCGAACATCCACGTTGTCCGGATCCTGCTCCAGGATCTCGGCGTAGATCGCCGACGCATTGTCCATATTGCCGCCCGCCGCCTCGACACTGGCAACGAGCATCGCGGACCGCTTATACCAGATCGGGTCTTCCATCGCTTTTCGGAGCGGCCAGGAAGCAAGACCGGGCTGACCCATCTCGACCAGAGCCCGACCGTAGAGGAATAACAGCTCAGGATCGTCCGGGTTTACACCGATGAGTTCGCGCAGTAACTCGAGACTCTCCTCGTATTTTCCTGCTGCCATCTGCTCGCGAGCTTTCTCGATTGGATCGCTGGGGCCGCAACCCACGATCATGCACGTGATCGCCATAAGGGCGATCGCGCTGCAGATCCGGCGGGTCCGACACAAAACGAAAGACAACTGGGTTATTGTTCTAGTCATGCTGAACACCTTACTCCAAAAGAACTGGCCTTGGCTTGTCGCAGCCGGTCTAATCGTCCTCTGGCTGCTATCGACTTCCATCAAATTCACTCCCCCGGTCGCTGACCCAAGACCTATCGGCGGAGCGGCCGACATCCTACAGCTCGCCGAACGAGAAGATCTGAACGTCATGTTTCTGTTGATCGATACGCTGCGAGCGGATCGATTGGGCACTTATGGTTACGAGCGAGCCACCAGCCCCGCGATGGATGCTCTCGCATCGAAAGGCGTGCGATTCGACCGCCATCTTTCGCAATCTTCCTGGACGAAGAGTTCGATGGCTTCGATCTGGACGAGCCTCTATCCGACTCGAAGCGGAGTCACCCGCTTCGACCATGTCGTGCATGAAGACGCGGTCATGCCCGCTGAGCGATTTCGTGATGCCGGCTTCCATACTGTTGGCCTCTGGCGAAACGGATGGGTCGATCCGACATTTGGTTTTAGACAGGGCTTCGACGTCTATACACGCCCTCCCCGTCGCCGGATGAACCCAACTGTGCGTGCGAACAATCCCACCATCTCGGAAACGGGTACGGACGAAGATACGATCGCGGCGGCGATCGAATTCTTGCGCGTGAGCGGTCACGATCAGCGCTGGTTTCTGTATCTGCACTTGATGGACCTGCATGAGTATCTGTACGACGAAGAATCTGCGATTTTCGGAGGCGAACATTCCGACATGTACGACAGCTCGATCCTGTGGACGGATGGGACGCTGAACGTGCTGTTTCATCGTCTGGCGGAGTTTGGGTTGGCCGACAACACCGTGGTCGTCATCGCGTCGGATCACGGAGAAGCCTTTCGCGAACGCGGACTCGAGGGACATGCGCGGGCCGTCTACCGGGAGACTACGGAGGTCCCGTTTCTAATCCAGTTTCCGTTCCAACTCGAGCCCGGCCTGGTCGTGCCTTCTCGATCGCGGAACATAGACGTCTGGCCAACGGTCTTTGAATTGATCGGCTTCGATCCGCCCGAAGGTGCCGACGGCACCTCTCTTGCTCCTGAAATCCTGGCCGCCGCGACACGGGAGCCCCTGCCGGACGCAGAGATGACGGCCGTCTCATTTCTCGACGAAACCTGGGGCCAGCAAAAGGCCACCGAGTCCACCTATCGAATCGCCGTCACCGAGGGCTCATATCGGTACCTGCGAAGCCCGGCTCGTGGAAACGCGACGGAGCCCTTCGAAGAACTCTTCGATGCTGCGACCGACCCCAACGAACTCGAGAATGTGGCTGCGGACAATCCGGAAATCGTTGATCGGCTACGCAAAGTGGCTGAAGCGCAGCTCGAAGTCACACCACCCTGGGGAGAAGCGCCGACACGCGAAATCGGCGAACTCGAATTGAACCAGCTTCGCGCACTCGGCTACTCGATCCCCTGAGACGTGGACTGATAAGTGGGCCTGGCACGATCCCTGCTCTATCGGGGGCATGCCGAATTCCTCCGCCTCCTTCAAGCCGCCCTTCTGCCCCAACCCCAACT
>CBFDDD010000019.1:0-61950 GCA_965603475.1 uncultured Myxococcales bacterium | reverse complement strand
TACGGGACCGGCGGCCTCGACCTCGGCGATTTCGGTGGTTTTGAGTACCCGAGCTGTCCTTGGAATCAGGCGCGCGTTCGCTGCTCGCCTGATTTCTCTCTCTTTTCGGTCGGGGATTGGGATTTGGACTGGGATTTGTCGTCATATGTCGGTTTACCGGTGTGGGTGGGTGGGTGTTGTTTGTGGCATTTGTGGGGAAAAGTGGTTTGAAAGAAATGGACTGATCGGGGATTGGATCTGGGCTGTGTCCGCGGCATGTGGGATGCCAGGACTCGAGGCTCACGCGGACCTTGAATGGACGGGCCCGCTGATCGTGAGAGGGTTGCCTCTCGAAGCTGCTTCAGTGTTCGGTGCTTTGGCTGGCCTTCGAATCGCGCTTGCGGCTTTTCTCGGGGGCTCCCGGATGAACTGAGGGGCTTTCTAGTTGACCCTTCGGCAAATCCGAGTCCGAAGTTGAAGGAAATCGAGCGCCTTCTGTCTCTGTCTTGATGAACTGGATCGACGAGTTTGTCGATCGGTCGAGACTGAAAATTGCTCGGGAGGCTCTACCAGCAAATGGTTGAGAGCACAGTCAATCTACGGGTAGCCCTGGAAACTGTCAACCCTGACCCGTCGTTGGCGGTGTTCTGGTGATGAAATGGGTCAATCGTCCGGCCGAGATGCCATCTCGACGGTATGACTCGAAGCGATCGGGGCTACAGATCGTACAGACCCGATGTTGTATCCCGATTCGACTGCGATCGACCCCACTGCGGGTCAAAATGCGAGTCGCCAGCCGAGGCAGGTCGAGCTGATAATGATCAGGGCGACCCGCCGCGAGAGCTTCTCCCAGATCCTCGGAATAGCTTCGTGAGAGCGCCGTACGAACTGGATCATCGACTTCGTAGCAGCAACCACGCGCGGCAGGACCCACCGCGGCGACCAGACCGACTCCCTTTGCCGCCGCAGCCATGGCCCGCATTCCCGCCTCGATCACTCCCGCTGCCAAACCTCGCCAGCCGGCATGAATCGCAGCGACCGCGCTTCCGTCTTCTGCAGCGACCAGGATCGGAACGCAATCCGCGGTCACGATGCCCACGCTGAGGCTGGGTGTGGTCGTGAAGACCGCATCCGCGCGCGGTCGATCCCGGTCCGATCGGAAGGTCGCGGAGAAGACATCGATCCCATGAACCTGCACCGGAAATACAGTGTTTTCAGGGGGTTGAGAACCACGTTGGCCGAATCCATGCTCGAGGCCAAATTTTATGAGAACGCGATCGCATAAAAATTGATCTTGCCCGGTTTTCATTTCGGGACTTCCTCGGGTGACCCGAGACCCGCCACGAGCGCCACCAGGTCTGCAGGGAGGGCGGCGTCGAAATGGACGTGTAGAGCGGTCCTGGGATGGCGGAAGCCCAGGTGTTCGGCGTGTAGCGCCGGTCGGCCCAATGCTGCATCACGTCCTCGCGCGCGGCCGTAGACAATATCTCCGACCAGCGGCAGGCCTGCCGCCGCGAGATGGACTCGGATCTGGTGGGTGCGGCCGGTTTCGGGTTGGATTTCGAGTTCGCTCGTGCCGGATTCGGGATATCGGCGCAGGACGCGCCACGCCGTAATCGATGCTCGACCCGCTCGCGACTCCACCGACATCCGCTTACGGTCCCGAGGATGACGCCCGATGGGGCGGTCGATTCGACCCGCGTCGGCGCCAGGCAGTCCGCGAACGAAGGTCCGATAAATCCGATCGATCGTATGTTCCGCGAACTGTGCTGCTAGCCCCTGGTGGGCGGCGTCGTTCTTGGCACAAACCAGAACACCGGAAGTCCCCCGATCGAGTCGATGGACGATCCCCGGCCGAAGCACCCCGCCAATTCCGGCGAGGTCGCCGCAATGGTGGAGCAAGGCGTTCACGAGCGTGCCACTCGGATGACCCGGCGCAGGATGCACGACCATTCCCGCTGGCTTGTCTACCACGATGAGATCCGTGTCCTCGTAGAGCACGACGATCGGAATCGGTTCGGGTGAGAGATCCATCTCGACGGGTTGGGTCGGAGTTGCTTCGATTGTTTCACCAAGCGCAAGCCGGCGACTCGGCCGCACCGCCACACCCGAGATCCGAACCCGATCGGAATCGATCCAACGACGAACCTGCGCCCGCGAAGCACCGGATAGTTCGGCCAATGCCGCATCGACCCGCGAGCCGGCAGCACTCTCGTCGACAACGAACTCGAGTTTGTCCGAAGAAGAGCCAGCGTGCTTTCCGTCGCGCCTGTCACGCGAGGACGATTCGCTCTCTTCCTCCTCGTTCATCGTTTCGCCGAACTAACGTCGGCCGAGAAAACGGCCTCGCTGATCCCCGCTCCTCGACTCTTGCACGCGCGCCATATAGCTGGGGACGACGGACTTTGGATCGAGTCCGATGGTCGTCGCGTACGCGGTCACGAATCCGCGGACATACACATCTGCCGGCAAGTCGACGAAATTTTCATCCTCGATGTTACGGAGGTGGGAACAGCTCACCTTAGTCACATCGGAAATATCGTCGATCTCGTAGCCTCGAAAGAGTCGCGTGCGCCGAAGCCGTAAGCCGTCGAATTCGCCACCCGTGTCGTCTTCGAAGGCGTCGTACTCTTCAGCCTCGTCGAAGGATTCGATCGCCGTCTCTCCGAAAGAGTCGTGAGGCCGCGACGCTTCAGCCCGTCCTTCTGTGAGAGACGTCGAGACCATCGACTCCTCTCCTGCGGGTTGAACGTCATCGTAGGCCACACGCAACTCCGGATCTGAGAGAACCCGACAAGCCTCGTCGAGCCTCTCACGGATCGCTGCCGCATCGTTGCTCTCGAAGACCGAGTAGAGCGCGAGAGATCCCTCTCCGTACGTCTGCTGCGACAAACGGTAGGCACGTTCGATTTCGGCGGTCGTCGCCGTTCTCGAAACCTCGAGAAGCTCGTAGTGATCGAGATCGTCTATCCCTCTCATGCGAATCCTTCCGATCTACCCTGTCCCTGGCTTTTCTGTACAGCGCGATCGTCCGCCCCGGCCTGCGGCCGTCGATCGCTCGCGCTCGATTGTTCGACGGCCGAGCCCCCACTCGTCGGGGGCAGGTCGATGAGCTTTCGTGCAATCCGTTGCAGATAGATCGAAACATCCGCGTCGCTATGCAAGTCGACGATCGGGCGTCGCATCGAGACCGAACGACGTGCCTCATCGTCGTAGTTCACGTAGCCCAGATACTCTGCGTCGATCCCAAAATATTTCTTGCAGACGCTGCTCACCGCGAAGCCGAGCTTGACGTCCTCCGCCGTGCGCGCGCCGTTGACGATCACACGTGGCCGGAAGAGCCGCATTGTTTCGACGAAGCGCCGCGCTTCCGTTGTGTCCGTTGCTTCTATCTCCCGAAGTAGATCGAGAGGCGTTCGAATTCCCCGCTCGTTTCGCTGGTCCATCGCGAGCGTGACGAGCTGGCGAACCCCGTGGCCGACCATCGCCAATCGCATGCGCCGATAGAAGGCCGCGCGCAAGAACGAATAGGCGTTCTCGACCGAAGTCGGCTCGGGCTGCAATACGAGAATGCCATCGTCTGAAACGAGGAAATAGTCGAGCACCGATGCATGGGCACCCGCACCGAGGTCGAGAAGCACGAGGTCTGCATCGAGTTGACGAAGGCCGCGTACCAGGCGGACCCGCCGCAAGTGGCTCGGCTGCGCGTCGGCGAGGTTCCCATGGGTCGCGCCGATGAGTTTGAGATTCGGAAGGGGCGTATCCACGAGAAGCTTGCCGAGATCTTCTTCTCGCTCTGACACGAAGTCGGCAAGGCTACGTCGAGGCGACGGTACGCCGAGACAGGTGTGTAGATTCGCACCGTCGAGATCGACGTCGACGACCACCACACGTTTCCCGAGACGAGCAAGCGCCGTCGCGAGATTGGCGGTCACGAATGTCTTACCGACGCCACCCTTCCCCCCGCCAACGGCAAGCAGCCGCGCAGCGCGATTCACAGGTCGGTTTGGATCGGTCGCATGACCGTTCGAGGCCATCGTCGAATTGGTCGGTGCCGTCGTCAATGTGACGTTCGCCTTTCTCACCGAAATGAATCGCGGGTGCGATGCTTTCGAATGACGAACGGGGGGCATTGGGGGGGTATACGTAAACTACCAGACGATGACCCGCGGGCCAATCACCCATCCGCAATCGACGGCGCAAACCTCGAAGCAGACGTCAGCGCAACTTCCACGAACGAAAACTCATCGTCTCGCAATGTCCGCAAGTCCAGCCAGAGCGCGTCATCATGGACACGCGCGAGCACTGGAGCCCGGGCGTCACGCAGACCTGCGGCAAGCGCTGAGATCTTCGGCCCTTCGATCACGACCGCCCATCCGGGCAGGCGGTGACCGGGTAGCGAGCCGCCACCGACCGCGTTCTCGCTTTCGGCCACTCGTGCCCGAAACTCGCCGCCGAGTACCCCCTTGACCCGATCGAGTAGCCGCAAAGCACGCTGTTCGAGATCTTCTGACCGCGCATTCAGCCCGGCGATGACCGGAATCTCGTCCGTCCGAGAGCGATCGAGCGTCAGATCGAGCGTCGCATCGAGTGCGGCAATGGTCAGTTTGTCTACACGCAGCGCGCGCGCCAACGGATTCTGACGCATCGCATCGATCGATTCGCGCGAACCGAGCAGAATGCCCGCCTGCGGACCGCCGATCAGTTTGTCGCCAGAAAAACACACCACGTCCACGCCGAGACGAAGGCGTCCAGGTGCAAAAGCCTCTTCCGGCAGCCCGGCCGCACTGAGATCGAGCAGCGTTCCGCTGCCGAGATCTTCGACGAGCGGGATACCCCGCTCTTTTGCCAGTGCGGCGAGTTCAGCCACGTCCGGCTCCGCCACAAAGCCACGTTGCTCGAAATTGCTTCGATGAACCTTGAGCAACAGGGCAACCTCGGGGGTGATTGCGTTGGCGTAATCCGCAAGGTGAGTGCGATTGGTCGTTCCGATCTCACACAGACGGACACCGGCACGTTCCATGATCGCCGGCACCCGAAACGATCCCCCGATCTCGACCAGCTCACCCCGTGACACGACGACCGATCGCCCCAGGGCCAGGGTATTCAACGCCAGCAGCACTGCCGCGGCGTTGTTGTTCACGACATGCGCTGCCTCTGCGCCCGAGAGCGCCACCAGCTTTGCCTCGAGCCGACCCAGGCGAGATCCGCGGCGACCCGTTCCGAGATCGAGCTCGAGATTCGAGTAGCCGCGTGCCGCCTCTGCAACCGCTGCCTGGGCGGCGGACGCGAGCGGTGCGCGTCCGAGATTCGTGTGAAGAAGGACTCCTGTCGCATTGATGACCGCGCGCGGATGAGGCGCTGAAAGGCGTTCTGCCTGGACCACGACGCGCTCGACGAGTTCGTCTAGATCGATCCGCTTTTCGGAAAGCGCATTTTCCCCTCGGGATATGTCATTTCGAATCCGCTCCAACACGCTCCTGGACGCGCTGTGCACCGCCCACTCGGCGATTTCGGAGGTTTTTACCTCCACTTCTCGAATCAATCGGTCCACCGACGGTAAATTCCTGCGGGGATCCGAGTTGACGGTTCGCTCCAGATCCATGAATCTCACCCCCAAGATGTTTACACGGCCATGCCGGTTCGTGTTCTGGATCAAAATCGCAGGTGCGTCGGCGCCAAAGCGACTCTTAGCCACGGGTGACCGATCCGGTTCACCACAGATGGGCCTTGAAAGGTCCCTGAACGTACTGCTAGAAGAGTCGCACTTCGATTGGGTTCTCCGACGACTTCTTGCACGGGCTTCGCCCTGGCAGGACAGATAGCAACGCTCACCGCCTGGCGGCGAGATGTTGGCGAGACAGATCTAGATCACCCGGGGGAGTTGGACGGCGGCGGGTGCTGCTTTCTTCTGAGAATCCCCTGGAACACCACCGGCATGACCGCAACGGCAGAACGATTAATACAACCAATGCGAGTCATGGATTTGAAACTGACAGTCGACATCCAAGTGATCAAAGGGAATGGGAAAGAACAGCGTCGACGTCCACGCGTGTAGGTAGGCCAAGCAGGTCATTTGAGGCCAGGTCATCTACGCGTCTCTCAGAGTTGCCCGAGGGCAGAGTTGCCCACAAGCAAGTAGCACCCCGCACAGCGTATTCGGCAGTCGCAACTCATGTGACGCCGAGTCCGCAGTCGTTGCCAATCGACATGTTCCTTCGCGATGAGTCGAGCCTTTTGATCCGACTCGCCAATGCAGGTGGCGCGAACCGTTTCGACCTCATCATGGGATCGATCGGGCGGGCCACCGGGCAGGCGGAATAATGCGCAACGAAATTGTGATTAATGCGGAGTCGGGGGAAACCCGGGTCGCGCTGATCGAGAGCGGCCAATTTGCCGAACTCCATATCGAGCGCCAACGAGACAAGAGCGTCGTAGGAAACGTCGTGAAAGGCCGGGTCAGCCGCGTACTTCCCGGCATGCAAGCGGCCTTTGTCGATATCGGCTTGGAAAAGGCCGCTTTTCTATACGTCGGCGACTACTTCGAGAGCGTTCTCGAGACCGGCCAGACCGAAGGCGAGCCGGGTAGTGGCGGGAAACGACGAAACGGACGAGGCCGAAATGGGCGGTCCGCTCCCCCCCGCATCGACACGGTCCTGAAAGAGGGCCAGGAGATCATCGTCCAGATCGCGAAAGAGCCGATCGGAACGAAGGGCGCGCGCATCACCTCGAGCCTGTCGATCCCCGGACGTCATCTCGTTCTGACGCCCTGGTCTCGTCGTGTCGGCGTATCACGTCGAATCGGTTCCGAAAAAGAGCGTCGACGGCTGCGCGAGGTCGTCGAGCGGCTGCGTCCCCAGAACCTTGGATTCATCATCCGAACCGCAGGCGACGGTGTCACCGAGGCCGACCTCCAGGCCGATATCCGCTACCTGGCTACGGTTTGGGCGGCGATTCAACAAAGACACGCCGAAAAGTCGGCGCCGGCGATCCTCTACTCCGAATACGACCTACCGCTGCGAATCGTGCGGGATCTCGCGGGCCACGACACCAAACGTATCGTGGTGGACAACAAAGAAGTCTTCGAAAGCATCGAGAACTTTGTCGAGAGGTTCGTTGCCGACCCAAAACCGAAGATCGAACATTACGATGAAAATCGTCCTGTCTTCGAAAGCCTCGACCTCGAAAACCAGATTCACGCCAACCTCGAACGAAAGGTCTGGCTGAAGAGCGGTGGCTCGCTCGTCATCGACAAGAGCGAGGCGCTGACTGCAATCGACGTCAACACCGGCCGCTTCGTCGGGAAACGCGATCTCGAGGAAACCGTACTCAAGACGAATCTCGAAGCCGTCGTCGAAGTCGTCCATCAGCTTCGCTTCCGCAACCTCGGCGGACTGATCATCATCGATCTCATCGACATGGAGCCCGCCGCCAATCGAGACAAGGTCTATCGGGCGCTCGGAGATGCACTCCGCGCTGACAAGGCTCGAACCAACATTCTCAAGATTTCTGAACTCGGCCTGGTCGAGATGACGCGCAAACGAACCCGCGAAAATCTCGTTCAGACGCTCTGCGAACCCTGCGGATATTGTGAGGGGCGTAGCTACATCCTATCCAGCGAGAGCGTCGGGTTCCGCGTATTACGGGAAATTCGCAAGCATCTCCCGAAGCTCAAGGGGCGACCGATCGCGGTCGCGGTGAATCCTCGTGTCGCCGAGGAATTACTGACCGGATCGAAGCAGGCACTCGCCGACCTCAGTGAGGAGATCGGCCGAGATATCGAGATTCGCGCTCGTCCCGGAATCCATCAGGAACGATTCGAGCTGACCGTCCTCGAACACGGCTCATCCGCCGAAATCGAGCTGGCCTGGCTGCGCGACCGGCATCCCGACGCACAGCAAGAGGACGATCAACCGGCCAAACGGAACGGACGGCGACGAGGACGGGGCGGCCGCAGCCGTGGCAATTCCGAAGTGCTGATTGCCGAGGGGGAACTCGAGTCCCCGTCTCCGGAGATCGAAACAGAGCCGGAAGATGAATCCGCGAAACCCCTCGCCGTGGCCATTCCGGCTGTCAGCGATCTGCCCGGGAGCGCTCCAGTCGAGCCTCCCTCGGGACCAGCCAGCTCCGTAGTCAAATCGCAGGAAGCCGGCGAGTCTTCCCAACCCGAATCCAGCTCGGACCCCGTGGAGGAATCCACGGAAACGACGCAAACAGTTGACTCGGAAGCGGAATCACGCATAATCCCGCGCTCCGAATGAATCGAGGTCGAGTATGTACGCCGTAATCCGTAGCGGTGGAAAACAATATCGTGTGAACCAGGGCGGTTCACTGCGCGTCGAAAAGCTACCGGGCGAGGTCGGATCCAGCGTGACGCTGGACGAGGTCCTGATGATCGGTGGAGACGGCGACGTCAAGATTGGAACGCCCAAAGTCGATGGAGCCCAGATCACGGGCACTATCGTGGCGCAGGGCCGCGGCCAGAAGATCAGGGTCTTCAAGATGAAGCGCCGCAAGGGCTACCGCCGTTCGCAGGGTCATCGCCAGGATTTCACCGAAATTCGCGTGGACGAAATCCGCGGCTAACACTCAGTAGTCGCCAGTTTTCGCCGCCAATTTTTGCCGCGAAAGAGCCACGGCAAGCAAGAAAGTAGAGATCGAGATGTCGCATAAAAAGGGACAGGGCAGCTCACGTAACGGTCGCGATAGCAACGGCCAGCGGCGTGGGATGAAGGTCTTCGGGGGCCAGGACGTTTCGGCCGGTTCTATTCTCGTGCGGCAGGTCGGGACTCGCATTCATCCGGGCCAGAACGTCGGCCTGGGCCGGGACTACACGCTATTCGCGTTGAAGGACGGGAAGGTCCGTTACGGCAAGTCGCGTGGCCGTACCATGGCGCACATCGACGCTGGCATCGACGCTGGCATCGAAGCTGGCATCGAAGCCTGAGTCGAAGCAGCACCGAGTACAGCGAGTAGACATCGCCTGGGTCCAGGCAGAGCAGGCAGCTTGCCGCTCTGGCTCATCCTCACGTTCGACTCATCCAATGGCCCAATTTGGCCGATCTGAATCGCGCGCGGAAAACACACTCCGACCTCGTCCTTATAGTAGGGAGACCGAAGCGCGTCTGTTCATCAGGGCAGGCCTTGCGAAGGTTTCACTCGAAGGCGATCGCCATGAAACACGCCAATCTCTTCGTAGACGAAGCTGAGCTCGAGGTCCGATCCGGAGCCGGTGGCAATGGCAAGGTCGCGTTCCGCCGCGAAAAGTTCGTCTCCAGGGGCGGACCGAATGGCGGTGACGGCGGACGCGGCGGTGACGTCGTGCTGATCGCCGATTCGAACATCGCGACGCTCCTGGACTTCAAGTCGGCCCGAAAGATCAAAGCCGATGCCGGTGATAACGGCGGCACCAATGACAGGAAGGGCGCCTCCGGAACGCACGTCGAAGTGAGAGTCCCAGTGGGCACTCTCGTCTATGACGAAAGCGCGGTCGACGGGGAACTCGACCTCGCAGAAGCACCGGTACTGGCCGACCTGACGAGTTCGGGGCAGAAAATCGTCGTCGCGCAGGGCGGCAAGGGCGGGCTGGGCAACGCACGATTCAAGACTTCGACACGTCAGGCGCCCGATTTTGCGACACCCGGCAAGCCAGGTGAAACGAAACAGATTCGCCTCTCGCTGAAGCTGATGGCGGATGTGGGGCTCATCGGGTTTCCAAATGCGGGAAAATCGACCCTGCTGAGACGTATTTCAGCGGCGCGTCCGCGTGTTGCGAACTACCCGTTCACGACCCTGGTTCCCTCGCTCGGCGTGGTCGAACGCGACGAGCGTCGCTGCGTCGTTGCGGATATCCCGGGACTCATCGAAGGCGCGAGCGAGGGCGCAGGGCTGGGCCACCAATTCCTTCGCCACGTCGAGCGGACCCGTGTCTTGATACATCTCCTCGATCTCGAAGCAATGTTCGTCGGGGGGCGCGATCTCCTGAAAGACTATGATGCGATCCGTCATGAGCTCGGGCGGTATCGACCCGAGCTGCTCGACCGGCGGGAGATTCTCGTGCTCAACAAATGCGATCTGCTCCATGACGAAGCGCTCGTCGAACCGCTCATCGAACGGCTCGCCGGGCGGGATCTGCACCCGCTGCGGATTTCCGGAGCCGCTTCGATGGGAATCGATGAACTCCTGATCGAGATGTTCGACGCTGTCGACACGGCCCGTCGAGATGACGCGAAGAAGGAAGCCTGATGTCGGCGGTCGACGCCTGGAAGAGCGTCCCGGAGGCGAAACGTATCGTCGTGAAGATAGGCTCGAGTACGCTGACGCGCGGCGGCCAGCTGCGCCCTGACAAATTCACGTTGCTCGCACAGGATGTCTCTCGCCTCATCGAAAGTGGACGGCAGGTCATCGTGGTGTCCTCGGGTGCGATCGCCATAGGCGCTCACCAGCTCGGCTGGCAACACGCAGGCGAGTCGATTCGCGAAAAACAGGCCGCGGCGGCCGTGGGTCAGATAGGCCTCGTCGAACTCTACCAACGACGATTCGCCAAGCGGGGACTTCACGTCGGGCAGGTCCTGCTGACACGGGCGGGCCTCGAGGACCGTGAACGCTTTCTGAATGCTCGTCGAACGATGCTCGAACTCTTGCGGCTCGGGGTCGTGCCGATCGTGAACGAGAACGACACGATCGCAACCGAAGAGATTCGATTCGGCGACAACGACAATCTCGCCGCAACGATCGTCAACGCGGTCGATGCGGATCTGCTCGTGATTCTGACCGACGTCGAGGGGCTCTATGAACACCCGCCGGTCCGGGGCGAAGCGCGGCCCCCGTTGATTCGAACCGTCCAGAAAATCACGCCCGCGATTCGCGTGGCCGCAAGCGGAGCAGGTACGCGCTTCGGTAGTGGTGGCATGATCACAAAACTCGAAGCTGCAACGAATGCAGCGCGCTCCGGCGCTGCCACCATATTGTGTAATGGGCGAATCCGTGGTGTTCTCCAGAAAATCATGGACGGGGAAGAGCACGGAACGCTCTTCGAACCCGGCCAGAAGCTGCGCAGCAAGAAACATTGGCTTGCGTTCACGGCCAAGACACGTGGGCGTATCGTGATCGACCAAGGAGCGGTGTCCGCACTGATCGAACGTGGCCGAAGCCTTCTTCCCGCGGGCATCCTGCGTGTCGAGGGCGACTTCAAGATCGGCGATTCCGTCTGCTGCGTAGACGAAAAGGGTGCTGAAGTTGCACGTGGCCTGGCCGTCTATTCATCGGATGACATCGTGCGTCTAGCTGGTCGCCCAACGAATGACATTTCGCGAGTGCTAGGATATACGAATGGCGATGAAATCGTTCATCGCGATGACCTCGTATTGGGCAGGGCCCAGGTGGGCCCGCTCTAACCATTGGGGATCTTCAGATACCGACTGGCTACGACCAACCGACTACTAAAAACTGCCTACGAACACCCAACCCCCGCACGAGAGCCCCCCGCGATGTCGTCTTCAACCAGGCCCAACAAGAATTCCAGTGAATCACTCGAAACCGAGATCAAGCGGCTCGCCGCGGATGCTCGTGCAGCCAGTGCCTTGATGGGTGAGCTTTCGACCGAGCGCAAGAACGCCTGGCTGGCCCGAGTGGCGTCACGCCTCGCATCGTCGAAGAGCCGCATCATGGAAGCCAATGCCAGGGACATCGACGCCGCAGCGGAGAAGGGCGTCTCCGCTCCTCTCCGCGGCCGCCTCGCGATCTCCGACGGCAAATGGGACGACATGATCCAGGGACTGCGTGACGTCGCCTCACTATCCGACCCGGTCGGTCGCATCTCGAATCACAGCGTGCGGCCCAACGGACTCGGCGTCGCACAAATGGCCATTCCGCTCGGCGTCATCGCAATGATCTACGAGTCGCGGCCGAACGTAACAGTCGACGCTGCAGCGCTCTGCGTCAAAGCCGGGAATGCGGTGATCCTGCGCGGCGGCTCCGAAGCGATTCATTCCAATCTCGCGTTAGGTGAAGAGCTGCGTGAGGCCGCGCGCGAGGAAGGCATCCCCGAGGATGCAATCACGATCGTGCCGACGACCGACCGAGCTGCAATCGACGTGCTCCTCAAGTTGAACGAATCGATCGATCTGGTGATCCCACGCGGTGGGGCCGGCTTGATCCACAAGGTGATTGCGGAGTCCACCATTCCGGTGATCGCCCATGATGCTGGCGTTTGCCACATATTCATCGACGAGAGCGCAGACGCACAGATGGCCATCGATATCGTTCGCGAATCGAAGCTGCGCCAAATGCCAGTATGCAACGCACTCGAGACACTTCTCTGCCATCGCGGTGCGTCCAACACGGTTCTACCCGGTGTTCTCAAAAACCTGCACGAAGCGGGCGTGGAAATTCGTGGATGCGAGGCGACCCGAAAGATTTTCAGTGATGCCGTTCCGGCCGTGGAGTCGGACTGGTCCGAAGAGTTTCTGGCTCCGATCGTGGCGGTCCGCATCGTCGATTCGATGGACGATGCCATTGCGCACATTCGAAGTTTCGGATCCAACCATACGGAGGTCATCCTCACGAACGACTATGCAAATAGTCAGAGTTGGCTACGTCGTGTGAACTCGTCGACCGTGGGCGTGAATTGCGCGACCGGATTCTCCGACGGTTTCGAGCTTGGGCTCGGTGCTGAAATTGGAATCTCGACTTCGAAGCTCCACGCCTATGGGCCGATGGGACTCGAGGGTTTGACAGCACGGAAGTTCATCTTGATGGGGGAGGGCCAGCTTCGCGGATGAAAGACCGAATGAGCGGACTGCGTGTCGGACTTTTCGGCGGCACTTTCAACCCGATCCATCTCGGGCATCTCCGCGCCGCAGAAGAGGTCCGCGAGGCGCTCGCGCTCGAACGAGTCCTGTTCATCCCGAGTAGAATTCCACCGCACAAACGACAGGATGCGATCGATCCAATCGCTTCCCCTGACCTGCGACTCGACTGGGTGGAACGAGCAATCGCGACCCACGATCATTTTTCCATCGATCGGATCGAGTTGGATCGCGAGGGCCCGTCCTATCTCGTCGAAACCCTGACTGAATTGCGGGATCGTGATCCAGATGCTGTCGTACCCGTCTTCATCGTCGGCGAGGACGCTTTCGCAGAGATGGGCGAGTGGCGCGAACCGGAGCGTATCTTCAGCCTTGCGGACATTGCCGTGATGACCAGACCACCCGGGCAACTGCGCGACCTGAGAGCGTGGATGCCCGGCATCGTGAAAGCCGAATTCGAGTTCGAAGAGGACGGGCGCAAGGCTCGGCACAAACAGGCCGGCACACAGATCGAACTCGTTCCGATCACAGCGCTCGATATCTCGTCGAGTCAAGTCCGGGAAGCCTGCCGGGAAGAGCGTTCGATCCGCTTTCTGGTCCCTGAGTCGATCCGAGAAGCGATCGAGAAGAGTAGTGAATACGGGCCGCGACCAAGAGGATACGGCAAAGGAGGCAGCGAAAGACGATGAGTGAACCCAACCCCAGGACGAAGGCAATGCGAATCGTCGAGGCGGCGCTCGATCGAAAGGCTGAGGAGCCGATCGTACTGGACGTGCGACAGCTCACGGCTTATGCGGACACGTTCATCATCCTTTCGGGCCGTTCGGACAGACAGGTTCGCTCGATTGCCGAATCGGTCATACACGCTCTCAAGGCGAACGGCGAACAACCTCTCGGCGTCGAGGGGCTGGAAGACGGAAATTGGGTCCTGATCGACTGTAACGATGCGATCGTTCACGTCTTCGATCCCGAGACCAGGCAGAGGTACGATCTCGAACGATTGTGGCGCGACGCGCCACGCCTCGATCTCGACATCACCGGCGAGGGTGTCGAATCGACGAACGCCAAAGTAACCGATGTCGACATGACGGATGAAAAGGTGATGGATCAAGAGCTGACCGCAGAAGACGTGACGGCCGAAAGCGACGCGGCAGACCCGGCCGCGTAGCTCTACGAAGCGCTCGGCGAATCCCCGAGCCACATCGCAGCACTCGGTCCCGGACGAGGAAGCGGACCCGCGTGCGAAATTCATGATGAACCCGATCTCGATTCTGTTGGATGCCATTGCGAGGCCGCGCTGCATCGAATGCAACGCACCTCTGTATTCTGGATCGGGTCCAATCTGTTCGCCTTGCACCCGTCGCCTGCCATGGTGGCGCGTGGTGGACGGCTGCCCAAGGTGCGGGATTCCGCAGGAGACGAGATCCAACGATGCCGGCGATCTCGATGAAAGAATATTCGACGGCTGTGCCGGATGTCTCACCGAAGGCAGTGCTCTTCACCATTGCCGCGCACTCGTTCGCTACGAAGGCCCCGTTCGACGATGGATTCCCGGCTTCAAGACCGCTCGGAATCTCTTTGGCCCGGCCATCGCAGTCCGCCTCGCGATCGACCACCTCGCAGTCGAGCTGGCCGATCAGGTCTCCAGGGAGACGAATGCGCGACCGGATCTCGTCGTCAGCATCCCCCTTCACCCTCGCCGACACCGCTGGCGGGGCTTCAACCATGCCGATCCGATTGCGCGTCGAATCGCGCATGGACTCGCGAGACCCTGGATCCCCGATGCCCTCGAGCGGATTCATGACACCCGTGATCAGGCGCAGCTGGTCGGCCGCGAGCGCCGTGAGAACGTACGAGGCGCGTTTCGCGCCACAAAATACCTGCGCTCGGCGAAACGGGTGTGGCTGGTCGACGATGTGCTGACGACCGGAAGCACACTCGATGCCGCCGGTGACGCGCTGCTCGAGGCGGGCGTCCTCGAGGTCCGGGCGCTCACACTCGCAGCCACACTCCCCCGCGGACGAGCAACAGGGCAGCGATCTGCGTATCATCCGCCCCCGGAAACGATCAGTCCCATGGATCGAGTTGAAATCGAAATCCCCATATTCAGGAGTTCATGATGGTCACCCGCTTCGCCGCTCTCGCCGCCTCGGCATTCCTTGGCCTAACATTTGGCTTTCCACAAACTATTTCGGCCGAGGACAAAATCGATCCAGGCTACCGCGAAGCGATGATCGACTTCTTGACGATTCAGGATGCGGCGGGGTCGATCGAGAATCAGATGACCTACGCGGTCGCCCAACAGACTCTCGGCTCGATCGCCTCCTCGGGAATCGAGATCACCGAGCCGATGCAGAATATCGTACTGGACGTAGCGCGGACCTCATTGGGATCGCGATTCGGCGATGTCAAATATCTGGCAGAACTCTACTCGCCGCTCTATGCCAAGCACTATTCAGAAGCTGAACTCCGTGAGCTCACCGCATTCTGGCAGTCTCCGATAGGCAAGAAGACGATCGCAGCCATGCAAGAACTAACGGAAGGCTCCTCTCAAGTACTACAGGAGGCAAGCGTCGCCCTCATCCCTGAGTTCCAGGCAGCAGTCGACAAACGATTCGAGGAAGCCGGGATCGTTCTCTCCCCGCCCGCTCCCGCCCTTGCGCCCCCTCTCGCTCCCTAAGTTTCGTCACGTCGAGATCTCAGCTTCGATCAGGGCGACATTCAGCTCGATCAGTCGCCGATCATCGAGCTCGTTCGGATGAAAATCCCTCCGATACCAGGCTCTATAGTCCGCACCCGTTCCGTGCAAGAAGCCACCCTCGCCGAAGAGGAAGCGCCAGCCGCCCGACCACGTCTCAGTCTTGAAGAGAAGGCCGTCTTTCCAGAGCAGGTAGATCATCCGGTCTAGAATTTCGATCGAGAGTCCAAGCGTGTTGAGGGCCATCACGATGCACCGATGTAGATGGCCGGGCGCGACTTGCATCAGGACATCGAAGGCCACCGCTTTGTGCTCCGCCTCTTCGAGCGCATGCCAGCGCCACAGACGCGCCATCTCCGGATGCATCTTCCCGGTTCGGAGCTCTGGGTCGGAAAGAATTTGACGAGCCAACAATGCGGTCAGATGTTCGAGGCCCGCGGTCATCGAAAGCGAAAGCTTCGGAGTGCGACGGTTGTGCCAACGTGCAACCCGGTCTACGAAACGGTTGCGCGTTTCGAGCGCCTTATAGCCCTGGGCAATCAGCATTTCCACATGTTCGTCGTGGACACGACTGTGTTGACCCTCCTGGCCAGCAAAGCCGCGTATATTGTCCAGCAGCCGTGCATCATCGATCTGCCCCCGATAGCGGAGCACGGAACGAACGAAGAAGGCCTCGCCGAAGGGAAAAGTCGATGACAGGGCGTTCAGGAAATGTGTCGCAAATGCGTCGCCGCCGTACCAATGCCGGGGAAGGTCGCGTGAGAGCGAATGGGCGGGGCGACGAATCGGGATTTCAGTGTCGGAATCGAGCCGTCGACTCTGCATCGGTAATTTCCTTACGGGCAGTTTTCCCGTCCCGACTGCGCATTGGAGAGTAGCGTAGACTCTTTGTCGAACGATGACGCCTCAACGCGCCCAGCGACCTCGGAAGCCAGACGGGGACCGCAGAAGGTAGGAATAAAGAAAATTCATGGACTTGAATCGGATTACGATCAACGGTTTCTGCGGCGGGTGGTCTTCGTGAAACAGCTCGACCCGAGGTCGTGGTACTCCTCGTCGGGGTACTCCTTCAAGATCGCTGCCGCTGCATGCGTCATGCTTCTCTACGGATGCACTCAATCTGAAATTCGCGGAACCTACGACGTCGAAATCGAGATCGTCCAAACCGCTGCCGCGATCAAAGGCACGCTGATTCTCTCGACCGGATTTCTCGATGTCCCCTCGCTCACCGAGGAGGATCGGGCGATCGCCGGCGATTGGTTCGACGGCGACACGACCGACGCGAATTCGTGCTTCGTGTTTCATGGTGATTCGGGTGTCGACGAATCGCCACAGAGCGTCCGCGTCTTCGATGTGGAGATCCGCGGAAACGATGTCACGCTTCCGATCGAGATCTTCCGAACTCCGGCCCAAAGCATCGAAATCGTTCGCCTTCAGTTCTTTGCGAACACGATTGGAGGCGAAGTCGTTCTCTACGATCGAGGTCAGCAACGTGCGGGTCGGATCCATGGTGTCCGATCCGGGTCGGCCACTCCGCAGCAATGTCTGGACGACCTCGAAATTTTTCGGTCGAATCTTCGGAGTTCGCTCGCGCAGTAGCAAGCCGAACGATTCAGCGCTTGGCGACGGACTCGACGATCGTACGTCGCAGACGATCGGGATCGACTGGCTTTTTGAAGATCACGCCTTCCAGTCCTTCCATTCGGCTGCGTTTGATGATGTGGTCCTTGTCGTAGTGGAAGGCGGTCATCATCAGAACCGGCATATCGGGGTATTTCTTCTGCACTTGACGGTAGAGCTCGTACCCATCCATGTGGGGCATCACGACATCGGACAAAACGAGATCAAAGGGAGCGCGCGCGAGCTTTTCGAGCGCACGCTTTCCGTCCCCTGCGACCTCGACCAGACAACCGTCCGTTTCCAGCATCTCTTGTAGCGTGCGGCTGATTCCCTGGTCGTCATCCACGACGAGAATTCGCAGTCCATGGAGCTGAGGATCCGGCTCGTAGCATTTCCGATCCTCGCTACGCAGATCGACCATTCGCGACGGACCCACGTAGTGGATGGTCTCATACGAATCCAACTTCACCATTTCGCCGAGCCGATCGATGATGTCCGCGATACGCGCCACCTCGCGACGGATCGCGTCGAGTCGTTCGTTCTCGACCGACGAATCCACCTCGCCAGCGAGCCTCGCAATGTCATTTTCGAGCAGCGTCGCCTGATTGACGATGACCGCCAGGGGATTGTTGATCTCGTGGGAAAGCCCGATTGCGACTTCGCCTAGCGTGGCGAGCTGGTCCTTGTGGCGGATGTCTCTCAGATCCTTCGCGAACCCGATCGAACCGTCTTCCTTGCCCGCCTCGTCGTAGAGCAGTTCCCCCGAAATCGCGACCGGAATTTCCTCGCCCGATCGCGCCAGAAAGATCGTCTCGATTGTATGCGTTTCGCCGGCCTTGCCGCGTCCAGCGCTGCGCATCGCCCCGCTCACTCGACGCGCTTCTTCGACGGAGAGATAGAACATGCCGACGAACTGGCCGAGAACCTCTTCGCTCTCATAGCCAAGGGTGTCGTGGGCGCCGTCATTGAAGTAGATCACCCGACCCTTACGGTCGGTTCCGACAATGATGTCGGGAGAGCGATTCGTGAGCAGTTCGAACTGTTCTCTCGTGAGACCCATTCTCGGGCTCCCCTCGAATAACTCTAGTCCGCTTCGACCCTGTCGGCTACAGATTCGACCTTAGTCAATACCCTGCTCCGCCAGCCAGCGCTCCGCATCGATCGCGGCCATGCAACCCGTCCCGGCAGCTGTGACTGCCTGGCGATAGATCGGGTCCGCCACATCACCACAGGCAAAGACTCCCTCGATCGAGGTTCGTGTCGATCCGGCGTCGACCTTCAGATACGAAGAATCGTCCATTTCGAGCTGGCCTTCAAAGAGCGCAGTCGTGGGTTGATGCCCGATTGCGACAAAGACGGCCTCCAGATCGATTTCCCGAGTCGACTCGTCCCGAACGTCGCGCAATCGAACGCCCGTCACGTATTCATCGCCCAGAATCTCGTCGACCTCGGAATGCCACGCGAACTTGATCTTCTCATGGGCGAGCGCTCTCTCCTGCATGACCTTTGAGGCGCGAAGTTCGCCCCGCCGGTGTACCAGGGTGACCTCGGTTGCGAATCGAGTCAGGAAGAGCGCCTCTTCCATCGCGGTATCACCCCCGCCGACGACGGCCATCGGCTTGTTCCGGAAGAGCGCTCCATCGCAGGTCGCACAGGCGGACACGCCGTTGTTCAACAGTCGCGTCTCCGAATCCAGCCCGAGCCAGCGGGCTGAAGCCCCCGTCGCGACGATCACGCTGTCCGCGGTGTATCGTTTCCGGTCCGTCGAAACCTCGAAGGGACGACTCGAGAAATCAACGTCCGTCGCGTCCTCAAAGAGGACTTCCGTACCGAAGCGCTCGGCCTGCTTCTGGAGTTCTTCCATCATGAGCGGACCGGTCACACCATCCGGGTAGCCGGGAAAATTCTCGACTTCGGTGGTAATCATCAGTTGACCGCCAAAGTTGAGCCCCGCAAGCATCAGGGGCTCGAGGCCGGCACGAGCGGAATAGATCGCCGCGGTATACCCGGCGGGACCGCTGCCAACGATGAGCACTCGACGGTGCTCGGACTCCATGCGATCTCCTTTGAATCTCTTGGATTCTCTCGGTAGGTGTGCTTCGGTCGGATCTGAAGTTTACGGATCGCTGCGAACGGCCGCTACCCACAAGCACAAACTCGGACCCGCAATTCCGGACTCGATCGAGGGTCATCGTCGAACTAGAGAGGCTCCGTAATCGGCAACTCTTCCCACATCAGCTGCAAGAAGATTCCAATGAAGAAAGAAAGGAAGGTCATCAGAAGAAGTGCCGAGGGGAACACATAGAGAGGCCCGATCCCGAGAATATGAGGCAGCTGGCCGATCATCGGAGACAGGCTCTCCCGGAGAACCTCGACTCCGACCTCGCCGGAGACCGGCGACCAATTCCGCGCGACCATGAAGGGCCCCACGAGGCCGGTCATCACGATCCCTGCACCGAAGGCTTCCACGACCCCCAATAGAAAAATCGCTCGTGCGCGCGCAAATGCGACGGTCGAATCCTCGATTCGTCGTGCGATCTCGACGTACACGTAGAGAAGCGTCACGAGTCCGAGCATCAACACAACAGCGTCCAGCGCGATGTTCGGACGGCTCGCGAGATCCCAGACTTCGTCGATCAGGAACACCGGCAGATAGCCAACGATGATCCCAGCACCAATCCGCGGTACAGATGCGTGGAAAAAGGAGAGATCCCGCTTCCAGCAGAAGCGGTAGAGCAGGAACCAGACCACGGTCGCGTTGACGATGAAGACCTCCGCGGAACAGAGGATGTCGAAAAATCTCGGCGCTCGATCGTAGGCGATGGCCCCGGCGACAAACGGAGAAAGCAACAACGCCAGCAGCCCGGCGAGGATTCGAGGTCGATGCCAGGTCAGCGCCCGGTCGCTGACCCCCTCGCCGGCGGTGAGCACAGCGGCGTGTTGGATGATCGCGGAGGAATGCTGGATGTCGTAGATGCGGAGGAACCAGCGTTCCAGCTTGCCCAGAATCCGCTGACAGTTTCGGTCCGCCCGACGTAGAAAGGGCATCAGGTCCCGACTCCGTTCGATCCGCTGGGTATCCGAAACGGCGATCGCAACGAGTACCTCGGACTCACGGTCGGCGAAAGGCGAATCCTCCTTCTCGAAGGCCTGATTCTCTTCGTCGAGACAAACGCCCTCGAGCCAGAGATAGAAGGCACGCTCGGCCATTCGCACGATCATTCGGTTGACGGCTTCTGGTTCCCCGGTCTCGAGGACCTGAAAGAAACCACTCTCACTCGGATCGTCGCTTGGATCAACTGGGTGGACACGTCCGTCGAGGTAGGCTTCGAGATATTCGGGATCGACGCGAACGTCCATCAGGACACGCAGCGATTCATAGGTTCGACGACGCAGCGAGTAGCCCGCCACGCGAAGTTGTCGACCGTCGCCAAGTTCATGCGTCTCGGTAAAGCGGAGAAGAATCTGACTCAACAGTGCCACGTCTTGGTGAAACCGCGCTCGCGCGTCCGAACGCAGGCGATTCGATTCCTCCAGATGCTTGCAGAGGCCGTCGAGATAGCGCGGTGCCGTCGAGAGCATTCGCGTCATCAAGTTACGCGCATCTCGAGCGCTCGCTTTCGGGCCCAACATTCGAGATTTCGTCAGCAGATCCTCGAGCTGAAGGAACAGTTCTGTAGGATCGTGCCGCGAGGCATGGAAGGAAAAGGTCTCGGGGAAGATTCGCTCGTAGGCGCTGCCGTCGGTTGCGATCTCGAAGCGAACTTCGCGCGCATGAAAAGCAAACGTGAAACGAAAGGTGAGCTGAAGCCGCTCGATGCGAAGTTCGAGCCGCGGCAACACCGCGGCCGATTCCGTGGCCAATCGCCTCTCCGGCTCTTTCTCCGCCGCCGTGGTCGAATGGCGCGTCGCCATCGGCTACAGGATCCGCACGCGAGCGTTTTCGCCGGTCTCGTAGTAGTCCTCGACCGCCTGCGTCAGCTTGACGACACGTTCCGGCGGCGACTCGGGGCGCGGCCAACGATGCGAGGCCACGTTCAGACGATCGCGCAATAACTGCGCGTCGGGAAACTCATCTCCGACCAGGGCATCGTCCACGTCGAGCCAGTTTCCGATCGCGGTCCGTGTACGGGAGACCCGCTCGACGAGCTCCGACATGCTGGCGGATTCGACCCGGGCTTCGGACACCCGTTCCTCCAGGACAGCAAGTGCGGTCAGCGCGTTCTCGAGTTCCTCTCGCAGGGCACCCTTGGTTTCGGAGACTCGCCCCACGATTTCTTCGAAGTCTTGGGTAAGCGGTTCGTGCGAAATTTCCTTGAAGAGAATGACCCGACCGAACGTGTCGCCTCCCTCGCCAGCGAGTGCCTGACTCGAAAATCGTAGACGGTGCCCGCCGCCGACACTGAGATCGACCTCTTCGAAACTGCCGCCCGATTCGTCGGCGAGCAAACGAACCTTTGCCCCGAGTTCGGCGAGCTGCTGACTTGCCATCACTTCGTCGATCGGAAGTCCACGGATGTCCTCCTCGAGCCCGATGAAGGCGACCGCCGGTTTGTTGACCGCGCGGACGATGCCATCACGATCGATCGCGATCGCACCCGTGCGCAATCGGTCCATCACTGCCGCCAGAAAGAGGTTCGCGTCACGCAGGTCTTCGACCAGACGCCGATTTTCGACTGACAGCGCATGAAGCTCGGTCGCTCTACGTACGATCGTCTTGAGCTCATCCGGCTCCCACGGCTTGTTGATGTATCCGTAGATATGGCCGTCGTTGATCGCCTTGATCGTCGCTTCCGAGTCCGCGAAACCTGTCAGGATGATTCGCACCGTCTCGGGAAACTGCTCATAGACCTCTTTCAACAGTTCGACACCGGTCATCCCCGGCATGCGCTGATCGGTGATCACGACCGAAACCGGCTGATTTTCTTTCAGAATCGAGATCGCCTTCGTCGGATCGGCAGTCGTTAGCACGTCATAGAGATCCATGAACGTAAAAGTCATCGTCTCGAGGATGGCTTCCTCGTCGTCAACGATCAGAATGCGCGGTCGTTCAGATTGACTCATGGACTCTCTAACTATCGACTCGGTACGCGTCAAATTCAGTACTCGTTCAGCGGCGCGACGAGACTCTCAGTATCTCGTCGCTTCGATCAAGCGCTGGCGACTGCATCCCCATTCTCCTCGCCAGCGTTCGGCAACCTCTTCGCCAGGGCTCTTGCCCTTCTCGATCTGGACGAGGAGCGGGTCGAGAAAAACTCGCTCATCCTGATCGGCCTCGCCCGCCTCGGCGATTCGCCGCAGACCCTCTGCGGAATGAGCCACGAGCTCGCGCGCAAGATCCAGAACTCTGCGACTCCCAAGATCCGCTTTCAGCCCGCGCTTCGCAACGTCCAGCTGACTTGCGTCGAGTTCAGCAGTGGTCGTCTCTCCAAGAAGCGCCCAGACGGCCTCGCGCGCATCCTCGTCGTAGAGAAATCCCTTCCAGACAGCGGGTAGAGCGCAGATCAGATCCCGGGGCACGGTATCCGCGCCGCGAACCTCGATGATCCGCTTGAGTCGAACATCTGGAAACAGGGTCGTCAGATGCGTATCCCAATCGGCAACCGTCGCATGCATTTCGCGCCAGCCCTTCTGCATGAACTGACGAAACGTCACACCGTCACCCGCATGGTACTCACCATCGCGAACGACGAAGAAAATCGGAATATCGAGGGCCCATTCCGCGTAGCGTTCGTATCCGAAGTCTGGATCGAAGACGAAGGGAATCAGCCCACAACGATCGGGATCTGTATCACGCCAGATCACGAGTCGCTTCGAAGCGAAACCGTTCTCCTTGCCCCCTGAAATACTCGAGTTGGCGAAGAGTGCGGAGATGATCGGCGTGGCAACCAATGCGGTACGCATCTTCGAGATCATGTCGGCTTCGTCTTGATAGTCGAAGTTCGCCTGCACAGTCGCGGTCGCGTGCATCATGTCGAGAGCAAGACCACCACGCGTTGGCAGATAGGCGCGCATGATGTCATAGCGCGCTTTGGGCATGGTCGGGATATCGGCGACGTCGTGGAATGGATCGATACCCAGACCGAGCCAGGCGATCCCGAATTCGTCCGAGAGTTCTTTCACGAGATCGACATGGGTGTTGAACTCGACGCAAGTTTCTCGTGAAGTGCGCAGGGGTGCGCCGGAGAGTTCGATCTGTCCACCCGGCTCGAGCGTCACGCTCGCGCCGTCTCGAAGCAACGCGATCGTCTTCCCGCTTTCGCTGACCCGCTCCCAACCGGCCGCCTGCGCGAGTTTCTCGAGCAGTGCGCCTATTCCATAGGGCCCTTCGTAGGGAACGCGATCCCCGGTGTCCGCGTAGACGCCGACCTTCTCGTGCTCGGTACCAACTCGCCAATCTTCGCGCGGTGTCTCGGCGTCCTTGAAATACGCAAGCAGATCGCTGAGACCCTCGACGGGCTGATCCTTGGGATTCATCTAGCGGAACTCCTTCCGGGACTTCACTGGGCGCACGACCTCAATCGTAGAGATCTGTGTGCAGAAAGGGAACCAGAGCGCAGATGACCGCCTGTGCGCCGTAGGCACTCCGATCCAGGCGGCCCTGGGTCAACATTCCAATATTTCCGCCATGGCGGCCGGATGCGGCGCCCTTTGCCGGTCCGGAGGACTCCCCCCGGTGGGCTCGCCAGAGTTCATCGAAGAGATCCCCGATGGGTGCCTGGTCGCGTATGGCCGGTTCGAGGCATCCCGACGGATAGGCAAAGCCGGACGAAACGCCGTGGCCCTCACGCCCACCATCCGTCAACCAGGCGCAGCCCACATTGTAGAATGTCTCCGGCTCCGGACGCCGGGATTTCGTCTCACCCCCGTCGGCCAATCGAACCAGCCCATCTTCGATGCCAACGGCGAGAACACAGTCGCCCGATTCAAAAGCGGCCCGCGCACGATTGCGGGCACCGCAGATGATTTCATCCCAACCGATTGGCTGCTCAGCGACACCACTTTCAACGTCGACCGGAACGAGCATGAGCTTTGCTCCGTCCCCGGCGAAGGGTCGAAGCGCATCTTGTACGGCGCCGAGCTTGGCAGGATTCCGCGTGCCAACCCGAATTGCTTCGCCAGCGAGCGCGCGCGACAACGATGGTGCAGGCCGAAATGCTTCTTCGTCCATCAGGGCGAGGCGGCTTCCTGCAGAAAGCGCTCGAGAAAATCACCCAGCGCGTCGTCGATTTCCTCGCTCGCAGCAACCGGAAAGCTGCGACAGGGACCTTCCTTCTTTCCGATTCGGAAGGGCCCGACGAGCGTCACTTCCCCCTTGCTCTTGATCGTGACCACCCCCCGATGCTGGCCTCGCCCGAGGTCGAACTCGATGGCGTGCAGATGTTTGTCGTCGACCCGTGGTGGAGTCACTTCGACTCGGAGATAGGGCACGCTCGTAGCAAGGGTTTGATTGAACCGGTTGATTGCCGAGTCGACCTGGCCATGCAGTTCTTCTGCCTTGTTGTGCGCCTGCAACATGGCCTCCGAATGCGCCGCTTCGCGCTTCGCCAGATCATGGGCGATCGCTTCGATCCGATCGTTCAGGTTCAATGAATTCTCCCTCGACGTGGGCGCGCGCTCGTCCAGCTGAGTGGTGCATGACGGTCGGGGCAGCGCCCTTGGATTGCGCGAAAACGTAGTTCAAGGGCGCGGATCTAGCTCTCCGAAGACGTTGTCTCCTCGAAATCGAGCCTCACCGCCTCGAAAAATGCGGAGCTGCATCCTGATCACCCCCTGCAGCTGCACTTCCCGGTGCTTCCGATCACTGCGGATCTCGTCGGCGGATCGGGCGGGGGGGGCGTACTCGCATTGTTGTCTTCTCCGAGCGGTCCCATTCGGCGACTCTGGGCCCATCGCGCGCTCCAGCTGCTCGGGATGATGTGTTACTCGCTCTACGTCTGGCACGGAGTCCTGATCTAGCGTATCGCCATGGATGCAGCAGGCACGTACACACTCGGCCGACTCACAGCCTACTTCATGTTCCTGCTGCTGTTGTCCGCGCTGAGCTATCGCTGCATCGAGTTCGGGGCCGTGCGCGAAACCCGAAAGCTCTTCACGCCTGGCAAGGGCTGACGGCAGTCTGCTAGAGCGCTTCGTCCGCCACATTGAGCGGACCCGGTCCAAGGTCGGCCAGTAGCTGGTCACGCACGTTCTCGAACACGATGAGCTTGTCGACGCCGACAGGCAATCCCGCTGGGCTCGAAATCCTCATCGGGTCGACATAATGGCCATGCCTTTTCACGCGGAAGCAGACGTGTGGGCCTGTCGAAAGGCCCGTACTCCCGACATAGCCAATGATCTGCTTTTGTTCGACCCTGTCTCCAACAGCGAGATCCTTCGCGAAGCTCGCGAGATGTGCGTAGTGCGAGGTATATCCGTCGATGTGGCGAATGCGAATGAGATTCCCCGAAGCGCCCGCGCGTGCTCGATACTCGACGACACCCTCCGCCACTGCCCAGATCGGCGTGCCTTTCGGTGCGGCATAGTCGATACCGGGGTGGGGGCGAGTCACGTTCAGGATCGGATGACGCCGCGCACGTGTGAAACGGGAACTGATTCGGCTGAATTCGAGTGGCGCCACGAGAAACGAACGCTCGACCGACGATCCGTCGGGGCGGAAATAACCGCCGACACCATTCTCGTTTTCAAAGTAGACGACAGTGTGTCGTCCCACATTTCCATCATATCGACCGGCAAGCACCCGTCCAGGTCGCACGTAGACATCCTCACCGTCGTCGTTTCGCCGGTAAAGACGTTCATAGAGAATCTGGAACTCATCACCCGGATGAACGTTGCGACTGAAGTCGATGTCCCAGGCAAGAATCCGCGCGAACTCGCTCGCGAGCGAACTCTGTTCACCCAACGCCAGAATCGCACCGTAGAATGACGAATCGACGATACCCGCGATCTTTGCGATCTGCGGCCGCAGTTCGGCGGTTTCCTTTCGCACCACGTAGCGGGAGCCTTCCCAGGAAAGATAAAAGCTCTCCTCGGGACCCTGCGCGTAGCGGAAGTCGAGCACGCGGCCATCCGAATCCTGACCGAGCCGATACTGATCACCGGGGCGCGACCTCCGGAAGTCAAAGACCTTACGCATCTCGGTCGCGATGAGATGGACTGTGCCTGGCGAGATGCCCTGGCGGCGCAGCGAGGAACCCAGACTCTCGCCAAACCCGATCTCGCCACGCGTCACGATCGTCAACGAGTCCAGAACTTGCGGTTCACCCGCGGATTGGTGAATCGGAAGTGTGTCGATCGAGACGGCTGCATACTTGGCAACGACCTCGCCCGGTTCCACAACGTCGTCATCAACAACCGGGCCACCAGCTACGTCATCAACGTCGCCTTCGGCCTCGTTGATCTCGATCACATCGGCGAGCGCAGCGACAGCAATCCCATCACGGGAGGCCGGGGTCTCGCCGGAAGCGAGGACGTTGTTGCTCTCCGCGGACGCCGAGTTCTCGGCGGAGCCGATGCCATTGCCCACACCGATACCGACGATGAGCCCGAAGGCGATCAGCATCCAACCCAGACCCGAACCCGTGACGAATCGCCAAGCGGTGCTCTGTGTCAGGTCCGATGTCAAGAAACTGCGGATACCTTCCCGGCTGAAAGGCTCGAATCGCATACCATGCTCCTGGGGGTTCTCGCTCCGGCGCTATATTTAGCCCGACGCGCGCGTGTGTGCACCGGCAACGAGTACATGTGATTTTGAAACGTGTTCTTTTGCCCCCGCTTTTGGCCTTGATGATGGAGTCTCATGCTTTCAACTACGCAGGGTTCGAGAACGAAGCGTCGTGCGCGCTCCTCCGTCGCACTCCTCGGCCTGACTGGGCTCGCCCTCACGGGGCTTGTCTCCTCCGAAGCCGCTGCAATCTGGCCCTTCGACGGACTGTTTCGCCGCCCTCCACTCGATGAGCGCGCGACTCAGCTGCTGTCCGATGCGATCCAGACCCGCACTGTCAATCCTCCCGGAAACGAGAAGGCACTCGCCCGCAAGCTGGCGGCGGAGCTCGGCCGTGCGGGGATCAAGAACAAAGTGGTCTCGACGCCCGGCCCGGATGGTGGACCGGAGCGTGCAGCCGTCTGGGGGCGCCTGAAGGGGAAGAGCGGTGCGAACGAACGACCCGCGTTGATCCTGCTCTCTCATCTCGACACCGTGCCCGCGAATGCAGGCGATTGGAGTGTTGATCCCTTCTCGGGCAAGGTGTGGGACGGCTTCGTATGGGGCCGGGGCGCTCTCGATGCCAAGGGTGTCATGATTGCGCATCTGCTGACCCTGATCGAACTCGCAGAGTCCGATGAGGAACTCGATCGCGACATCATCTATCTCGCCACACCCGATGAAGAAACGGGTGGCCAGTTCGGCGCCGGTTGGATCGTCAAGAACCATCCGGAACTCTTCGAGGGTGCGGGATACCTGCTGACAGAGGGTGGGGCCATCCGCAGCCCATCGGGCATCGACAATCAACGTCCCCCTCTCTGGGGCGTTTCGCTGACCGAGAAGGCACCGTGCTGGCTCGAGCTCCGATCGCGCGGCCGCAGTGGACACAGCTCCACTCCGAAACCAGACGCTGCGGTCCCGAGGCTGATCGCAGCACTCGATCGGATCCGCCGGGCCGAATCGGCCGTGCGCGTGACCGACGAGGTCGGCCAGATGTTCGCAGCCCTCGCACCCTGGTCTCCAGAATGGGATCACGCGGGCTTTGCGAATCTCTCCACGGCACTGCAGGAGGACGTAGCGTTCCGCCGGCGCTTTCTCGACAATCCGGGCCAGAACGCGCTCGTACGAAATACAGTCTCGATCACTGTTCTAGAGGGCGCCGCACAAACGAATATCGCCCCCGCTCTCGCGCGCGCTCATCTCGATGCCCGGCTGTTGCCGGGTGAAAGCTGCCAGGAGTTCGCGGCCTCGATCGAAGCCTTGATCGACGAGCCCTCGATCGAAATCGAGATACTCCTGAGTTTCCCCTCGCGCGCTTCGTCCCCCGACTCACCGCTCTATCAGGCAATCACGCAAGTCGCTGCCGACCAGGACCCCCCTGGGCTCGTCATCCCGCGGATGATCGGCGGATTTACCGACGCTCACTGGTTCCGTGAAATCGGCATTGTTTCCTACGGATTCGTCCCACGTAGCGTCGCCCGAGAGGATGCGCGCCGCGTCCACGGCGTCGACGAACGAGTCCGCATCGACACGCTCGTCCGCTCGATCGAGCTCATGTTGGAAATCGTGCGCACCTTCGACCAACTCGAATCATCCGACTGACTGCTAGCGCAGCGTCTGGATAGCGAGATGAAGCGCCTCGAATAGCGGTTCGACATCTGTCGCCTCGAGACAAGAAAAGGCAACCCTGATATCCGTTGGGCTCGTTGCAATCAACCCGACACCATGCTCTTCGAGCAGATGGAGACGAAGCTTCTCGGCGTCGACGCCTTCGACCTTGACCAACATGAAGTAGCCACTGTTGAAGGGATAGACCTCCCAGCTCTCGGCATAACGCGGCTGATTCGCAACCTCATAGACATGCTCCGCCCGGATACGCAGCGTTTCGCATTTCGCTTCGCGCTCGGCGGCAAGATCTGGAGACATCAGCGCACGCTCGACCAATGTCTGCGATAACTGTGGCACGTTGGAGACACCTCCACGAATCGCACCACGAACCTTGGCATCGAGTACTTCGCAGACGACCTCCGCTGTTTCCGGTCGACCCGGTCCGAAGGTCACGAAACCGCAACGCAGGCCCCAGACGAAGAGTTCCTTGGTCGCCCCGTCGAGTTTCACGGCGAGCAGGTTCGGATGTCGGCCGGTGAGTTTTCCGAAGAGCGATTCGGTCATCGACTGGGCGCCCAGGTGGTAGAAAAGGCCGAAATAGGCGTCGTCGCAGAAAACGACCAGCTTCGTTCCACGTTCAGCCTGCCGCTGGAGCGCGGCCGCTAGTTCATCGCCCTCGGCTGGCGTGGGCATATAGCCGGTCGGGTTGTTCGGAAAATTCAGGACCACGACGAGCTTCTCGCGACCTTCCGCGAGTTCCTCGAGTCGCGCCGCAAAACCCTGCGTATTCAGCCCACCCTGGGAGGTATAGAACGGAAAGGTTTCGATCTTCGCACCGTGATGGACTTCGTAGGTCAACCGATAGTTGCCCCAAAGCTTGTCCGGCATCAACACGACGTCGCCTGGATCGAGAAAGAGCTCCCCCATGAGACTCAGCCCATGAGTGATGGCACTGGTTACGATCGGCAACCCGAAACTCTTGTTGGCAAGCGATGGATTCTCGGCGAGAAGCTTCTCGCGCCAGAGTTTTCGCAAGCCAGGTCGACCGGCCGGAGGGGCATAGGTCACTGCATCGGCAATCGGAACATCGCCCAGCTGGGAAACGATCGAGGGCAGTGCCATCGGGCCATCTGCCTCGGTCGCGATGCCAATCGTCGCGTTGAAGCGATGTGCCTTCTGTTTGGCTTCGGCCGTCTGCGAGATGATGCCCTTTGGGAAGTAGAGTCGTCGACCATAGGCCGAGAGCATCGCAAGGACTTCCGGTGCAGCCTCTTCGAGTTTTTCTCGCAGACTCTGGGCGATCGGGTTCAGATTCGTTTCGGGAATGGGCATGTTCGGTGGACTCCAGGCGGGCGCCAACGGCGGCGAAACTTACAGCCGTTTATGCAACACGTCCATTAGATCGGCATATCCAATGGCACGCCAGAACGCCTGACCTTCGAGGTTGCCAGTGGCGACCTGGATCTCGATTCGCGCCACACCCCGATCGCGCACCCAGGCCTGCGCCTGCTCGACGAGTAAACGCCCGACACCCTGGCGGCGTAGCGCAGGCCGAACGCCCAGATCGGTGATCTCCGCACGCTCCGTCTCTTCCAGAATCGGCGGCGCGCGATCGATGCGCACGATGCAGAGTCCTTCGGGGGTCCCATTCCGGTCGTAGACGAGAATTTCCGCGTCGGGGTCGCGATGCAACGCGCGCAAGAGTTCCCGCAACTCACCCTCGGCGACCGGCCCGCGCCGCATTCGGAAGAGCGGATCGAAATCGGCGTGGTGCTCTGTGATCAGCGCCCAGAGGGCAGCGACCCGATCGATCTCGCGCAACCGCGCAATCCGTACCCGGCCGGTCTGGTTCTCATCCTCGTCGGTCATTTCGCGCCCGTTCACCCTGGTCTAGCGATCTCTGCCTATCCTAGTTCCCCATCTGTGGAAAACCTTTTCCCAATGCGCGTCGCACGACGGCACTACCTCGGGAGCCCCAGCGAAAAGCGGCTGCAACTCCGTCTTGGCGATCCGCATTCTACACCCGGGAAATCGACTCAATTCACGAGCTTAAGGCACGAGCTGCACTTCGCATCGAGCGCGTCGTCGAAGAGTTGCGCATGGCACGTGGCTTGCGCCATGGAGAACGGGGTAGTCTGCCCCTGTTGGATCCGATCGTTCCTGTTGTACCTCATGCTGTTGGAACCCACGTTGAAGATGTCGAAGCTCTGGATCGTCCATCGCAGCCCACAACACCGCGCTTCTCTGGCGCGACTATCCGGGCTCACCGAACCCGATGTGGTCGCGGGTGCACCGAACGGCGACGAATTCGTCGCGGCACCGGATCCGGCGGCGATCGTGCTTGGCCTCGAGGGCGACTTTGAGCGCGAACTCGAGTTTGCACATCGAAACCACGCACGACTGGCACAAACGCGCTGGGGATTGATTTGCGCCCCACAAGACGCGCAGGAAGCCGGGCGTCTGTTCCGCATGACGAACCCGGAAATCCTGACGAGCCCACCCACGGCTAGAACCTTGCGCGCTTTCGTTGCGGCGGCGGTTGCACACCGAAGCTCAGCAAGCCTTGCCGAAAGGCAACAACGACAACGGATCGCCGAGCGTTTCTCTGCCTGGCTCGGCGGCGTCGAAGTCCCGGGCCTGCTCCGCGCACTCGACCCTTCGCTAGTGGACCTTCCCCTGCTCGTACGTGGCGTGCCCGGCAGCGGGCGTTCGCTGTTGTGTCATTACGTAGAAATCTTTCGGAGCGCCAGGGGTCCGGTCTTGCGACTGCATGGACGAGATCTGCGCGAACCCGAGTACCTCGTCCATTGTTTGCGTGAGTCCCGAGAGAACGACCAGCCGCCAATCCGTTCGGTGTGGATCGATGAAGTCGACGCCTTGTCGGTTTCGACCCAGAACACGCTCGCCGAGTGGATCATTCACGGTTCGACGCCCGAGGTCGTTTCTGCCGCGGGACTTCGATGGATCGCCACAGCGAGTGCCCCGGGCCTTCACGATCACCTCGAGCCGAGTCTGGAGCGCGCTTTCGCTCCGCTCGTGATTCAGGTGCCCGCCCTGGGCGAGCATCCGGAAACCCTCGCCGTCTTTGCGGAAGAGGTCGTACGCGACTGGACACGTTCAGTCGGCGGCGTCGCCCGACGATTCGCGGACAGCGCCCTCACGCTACTCGAAGCCTATCCATGGTCGGGTGATCGTGCCGAGCTCGAAGCGGTCCTCCGAACGAGCCTCGCCGCCTCGAGTCGGGAGCTGATCGAGGACGTGGACCTGCGATTCCCGACAGACCCGGTCCTTTCCGAATCCAGGCCGCCTGGTGAGATCGATCCGGACGACGCGATTCGTGCGCCCACCGCACTCCCCCTGGTGCCGGCTGTCCCTGTCGTCGAGGCCGAAGAAGAGACGACGCAGGACGCGGAAAACCTCGAAAGCGCTCTCTTCGAGGGCATGCAAGAGAGTGAAGCCGTCCCGGTAGCGCCTCTCGATCCCGAAGAGACGTCGATTCCCGACGAAAGCACGGCGCTTTCCGAGATCTCCTTCGAACTTGCGAATCAGCCGCCGCCTGAATCGCCGGCGGCGTCGCAAGTTCCCGAACTGCAATCGAATCAGAGCTGGCGTCGCCTCGCGCGCAGCCTCTCGCACGAAATCCGGAATCCGCTGGTTTCGATCCGAACCTTCGCGGAGCTTCTTCCGGAGCATTTCGAAGACGAGACTTTCCGGGCCCGCTTTACCGAGCTGGTGGGCAAGGACGTCGAACACATCAGCGACGTACTCACGCGCCTGTCCAGCATCGCTGAAAGCGAGTCGCCGGAGGCGGGACCGGTCGATGTATCAGCCCTCATCGAGGCGCTACTCGACGACCGTCGCGAACGCATCGGACGCGGTCGGCTACTGGTCCTGCGTGAGCTCGAACGTGACGCGCCGCTCGCCTGGGTCGACGCGCATGGGCTGAAAATGGCGCTGGCAGGGCTCCTCGACCGCGCTCTCGAATCGCTTCCTGAACGGGGCGATCTCTTCGTCGCAACGCGCCGGATCGAACGTGGTGCGGACGGCAAACCTCGGCTGCGTATCCTGCTTCGCCATCATAATCCGGCCCGGGTCGGACAAAGCGACGCCGCTCTCTTCGAGTTCGACCCTACGGCGAACGTGCTGGAGTACGTGCTCGCGGAATCGGTCGTTGAAGCCAGCGGCGGCAGTCTGACCATCGATGCGACCGACGCCCGGGAAACCGTCATCCTGATCGACCTCCGAACACCGAGCTAGCAATCCGCGAAGAACCCTCGCTGTCGGGCGAGCACCACATACGTTCCTAATTCGCGCCCGACCGGCGCGAAGGGTGCCGCCTCCGTGATAAGCTCGCGTCATGCCTCGCATTCTCGTCGTCGATGATGAGCCCGGTGTGCAGGAATCGCTGCGCATGTTGTTGAAATCCGAAGGGGACGTGACGGTCGCGGGCGACGCGGACGCGGCCCTCCGCGAGGTCGCGCTCGCAACGCCCGACCTCGTTCTGCTCGACCTCGTCATGCCGGGGCGAAGCGGGCTCGAACTCCTGGCGGAGCTTTCGGATCGCGGCGTCCGGGCGCCCGTAATCGTATTGACGGCCACAAATACGGTCAACGCTGCAGTCGAAGCGATGAAACGCGGTGCGGCCGACTTCGTCACGAAACCCTTCGAACTCGACGCCCTTCGCATCAAGGTTCGCAATCTGATCGAGAAGCGCGAACTCGAAGAAGAGGTCGAGCGACTCCGCGACGAAGTCGAAGACCGCCAACAATTGGGCGGAATGATCGGCCGCAGCGACGTCATGCGAGCGATCTTTCGGAACGTCGAACGAATCGCAAAATCAGAAGCGACTGTGCTCGTTTCCGGCGAGAGCGGCACTGGCAAGGAACTCGTCGCGCGCGCGATCCATGATCACTCCGGCCGCGCCAATGGCCCCTTCATCGCCGTCAACTGTGGTGCGATTCCACGCGACTTGATCGAAAGCGAGCTTTTCGGCCATGAGAAGGGCGCTTTCACGGGAGCGACTGATCGGCGGATCGGCCGCCTCGAGTCGGCGGACGGGGGAACACTCTTTCTCGACGAAATCGGAGAGCTCGACCCCGCAACACAGGTCAAGCTGCTGCGCGCGCTTCAGGAGCGGACCTTCGAACGTGTCGGCTCGAGCACGACGATCACCGTCGACCTTCGCATAGTGGCTGCGACCAACCGCGATCTGACGAAAGAAGTGGCGGAGGGGAATTTCAGGGAGGACCTCTATTACCGCGTCAACGTCGTCCCCATCCAACTTCCACCATTGCGCGAACGCCGAGAAGACATCCGACTCCTCGCGGAGACTTTCCTCGCCCGTGCGGGATCGGAGAAGAAACTGACACCCGCGGCACTCGGCTCTTTCGAGGGATACAACTGGCCGGGCAATGTTCGAGAACTCGAGAATGCAATCGAGCATGGATTGGCGCTTTGCGACGGGGACACGATCGACCAACAAGATCTGCCCATTTCGATCGGTCGCACGGGTCAGGCCGAAGCATTGCGGGAACAATGGCGTCAGGGTGAGCGCAGCTTCGACGAAACCGTGGTGCGCTTTGAAACCGAAATTCTGCGTGAATCCCTCGAGAGTCATCACTGGAATCAGACGCGAACAGCGAATGCCCTGGGAATCACGCGGCGAGTCCTCAAACTGAAGATGGACAAGCTGGGTATCGAAGCTCCGGACGGGACCCCGACCGACTGACGATCAGGCAACCAGATATCGTACACCGAGGTACCGGCGGCACAATTCGGCCGTTCGAATCCGAACTCATTAATTTCAGCATATAAATCAAATAGTTACAGATTCGATACGAACAGATCTCGCCGCTCGTTCGGATCCGTTCCGAATTATTGCGATCGTGTTCGCCTTTCTATGAAATGGTAAAAAGTCATTCAATACAGCCAGTTATACATCTATCTGCGTGTAGCTTCGTGCTGGCACATAGCTTGCTCTAACAACTGACATGACACTCGATCTGAAGAGCCGCCAACCAGCCCAGAATGGGGCACCTGTATCCGACAGGGCACGTCGCGCGCACGTCCTCGTCGTCGATGACGAACGCGGTCCTCGCGAATCGCTGCGGATGATTCTCTCCGGCAGTCATCAGGTCACGACCGCCGACGAAGGTGCCGAGGCCCTCGAAATACTGAGAACCGAATCGATCGACCTCGTCACCGTCGACCTCAACATGCCGGGAATGAAGGGCGACGAGTTGATGCGGACGATCCGTGCCGAGTTTCCCCAGACCGAGATCATCATCATCACGGGCTGCGGTTCGGTCGAAACGGCGGTCGAAGGAATCCGACACGGTGTCTTCGACTACCTGACCAAGCCCTTCGACGTGGTCCAGGTGACCGCGTCCGTCGAACGGGCGCTCGCACGTCGCGAAGGCCGCCGACGAATGGTGTCCTTTCTCGAGGGAATCAGTCGCGTGCTCGGCCAGAACCGAGACGCGAATCTCGTTCTCGAAGAACTCGATGCCAGTCCCCTGGCCCAGGAGCGGCTCCGTTCGGTCCTCGAAGAACCGCTCCTCGGATCCGAATCGGGAAGCGCCCGAGTCAGTGGTCCGCGTACGATCGAGTTCCTCGAAGTCCTCGCCGAAACCATCGAGAGTCGAGACATCTACATGCGCGGCCATGCACGCCGCGTCGCATTCTACGCAGACCTCGTCGCAGCGCGCCTCTGCCTCTCGCGAGAAGAACGCGAACACGTCCGAATGGCGGCATTCCTGCACGATATCGGCAAGGTCGGCGCAGCGAGCGATCTACTCGCAGGCAAGATCATGCCGGAACCCGAACGCCTCGAATCGATCTACGATCATCCAGCGATCGGCGAGAGACTGCTGCGACCGCTCGGTCTTGCCTCGCCCGTCGCGACGACCGTGCGTCACCATCATGAACGCTACGACGGCGCCGGATACCCTGACGGCCTTGCAGGCGATGACATTCCGCTTGCGGCTCGGATCATTGCCGTAGTCGATTCGTTCGACGCCATGACCTGCGAGCGGCCCTACCGCAAAGCGAAAACCCGCGACGAAGCCCTCGCAGTGTTGCGCGCGGAAGCGCGCGGGCAATTCGACCCCGGCTTCGTCGACATCTTCTGTGAGCTCGCCCAGAGTGGCGCCACTGATTCCGTCGGAGCTGCCGGGAATCTGGCTTCGAGCAATGTCGAGAATGAAGGCGCGCTCGCGCTCGATAGGAACAACCGAGGTGCTGCATGAACGCCACTGCTGAGATGCATTCGACCCAAAGAGCGACCCGCAGAGAGCCCCGCGAACGAACCGTGAACATCGTCGAGTACAGCCGATATCCACGTCGCCTCGCCAACGAGGGGAGACGGGTTGGCTACACGCAGGATCGTTCGTCGACGGGCCTCGGGCTGGATCTGAGCGAGCGGGTCTGGCCGGGCGAACTTCTTCAGGTCACGTTGCGAGACATCGACGGGACCGTCTCGGTCGACGGGCTCGCGCGCGTGGTGTGGTGTCGGGAAGCTAGCGGGGGCCGTTCTCACGCTGGCATTTCAATGCTCCGCGAGAGGGGCGAGCGACCGATGATGCGAGTTCGTCACACAGGAGCGAGAGCCGAAAATTGAAGCTCGACGCCTGGCTCACGGTGAGTTCAGGCGAGAAAGTCGAGCGTATCGAATCGGGTCATGACCCTGACCCGACGGAGTGCTTGGGGTAACGCTGGGGGCGAGGGCCGTGGCGAATAAACCGGGGGGGTTGCCACGGCCCCGCCTCCACACCCGGAGGCTCCCCGTTCGTGAAACCCGAACGCATCCATCAACCTGCTAGATTGTCTACTTATGTTCGGAATCGGACCCCTCGAGCTCGTCGTGATCCTCGTTGTCGCGTTATTGGTCTTTGGACCAAAGCGAGTGCCTGAGCTCGCGCGAACGGTCGGCCGCGGGCTCGCAGAGTTTCGACGAGCGAGCAACGATCTCCGCAAGACACTCGCGCTCGATGAGTTGCAACAGGATCTGCGTCGTGATCTCACCGGAAACCAGACGATCCATCGACCAGAAGATCGTCCGGCCCAGGCGGGCGACGATTCTGACCTGGCCGAGAAGCCCGACTCGGACAAAACCTCCGACCAAACCTCCGACCAAACCTCTGACCAAACACCCGACGATGCCTCGGATAACGCTCCCAACAATGCCAGGACCACGGACGTGCCCGCCCAGGAAACCCTGACCAGAGCAGCGGTGGAGCAGAAGCATCCAGGCGAACTTCCCCTGGGCAACGATCACGAGCATCACGAAGAAAGCGCCGGTGCCGATTTGAGCTCTGACGAGGAGACCAACTCGAACACGGCGGCGGACTCCGAACTCGGAAACGTGCCGGTCTCGGGCTCGAAGTCGACGGATCCACGGCGTGGATGATCGCGCACTCCCGATCACCGACCACCTCACAGAGCTTCGTCGCCGAATCGGTTGGACGGTAGGCGCCGTCTTCATCGGCGCGGCCGTCTCCTTCAATTTTGCCGAACAGATCTTTGGCTTTCTGCTCGCCCCGGCGACCGAGGCGCTCGGAGCCAAGAACAGTCAGCTCCAGGCGATCGCACCCACCGAGATCTTCTTCACGTACATCAAATGCGCGGTTCTCTCGGGTTTCGTTTTGTCGCTCCCCGTTAGTTTCTGGCAGCTCTGGTCCTTTATCGCCCCCGGCCTCTACGACAGCGAGCGGCGCGCGATCATGCCTTTCGTGATCTGCTCGACCGGACTCTTCGCCGGCGGCGCGATCTTCGGCTATTCGGTCGTGTTTCCGGTCGTCTTCCAGTTCTTCAATAGCTGGGACAACGAATGGGTCGTATCAGCATGGACCATGAAAGAGGTGTTCAGCCTGACGACGCGCCTCTTCCTCGCCTTTGGCATCGCCTTCGAGCTTCCACTCTTCGTGTTCTTCCTTGCAATCACAGGCATCGTGTCGGCCAAACAGCTCTTCAAGGGAACGCCGTATGCCATCGTCGCGATGTTCATCCTCGGCGCATTGCTCACGCCTCCGGATTTCGTCAGCCAGGTCCTCCTGGCTGGACCCATGATCGCCCTCTATCTCCTGGGCGTGGCGGTCGCATGGCTCTTCGATCCCGAGCGGCGAAAAGCACGCGAAGCGGGCAAGACGGGCAGCGAGGTCGCAAGCCGACAGGACTGAACTGCGGTCGCGAGCCTAGGGAAAGGCCTGGAGAAAGGTTTAGGGAGACGCCTGGAGTTCGACGTGAAATTTCACGGGAATCTCCGCCTTCGGCACCATCGGGCTCCAGAATCCAGGCTTCGGGCCCACGCCGAAATCCATACGATCGATCGTGAGATTGCCCTCGAAGATGAGCGGATCCAGGCTGATGATCTCGATCTCGCCGTCGAGGGTCTTCTCCACGCCATGAAGATTCACATCGAATCGCACCGCGAAATGCGGCTGCGCCCTGGTGTCGTCCTCGATGGGTTGCGGCGAATGAACGCGCACCATCGCGAGGGGATAAGTTTCGACTTCGAAAAAGTCGGGATCGCGAAGATGGTCATCACGACGCTCGATACCCGTATCCAGGCTGGCCAGCTCGACCTCGACCAGAGCAAAAGCATCATCGAGGGCTTCCATGTCGACCGCACTCTCGACAATGCGCCATTCATGAAACGTGCCCTCCGCCTTCATGATCAAATTTTCCCCTACGAACTCGAGAGTTCCGGGAGGGGAGACCACAGCTTCCAAATCCTCGGCGACGGCTTGCGCCACGAGCAGCGCACATCCCAGAAGAGCCGCCAACGCGAACGCGAAAAATCGAAACCCCCTCATCTCGACGCGAGTCATTTTCAATCTTCCCTTCATTCGTGAAACCTCCCGTGAAACGCGGCCCGAAGAAGCTCCCGAATCTTCATCTTGAATCTTCGGCCTCACGGCATCCCGCAGCCGAAACCACGAGCGGGCGCCTGAAGCGTGAGTACCGTAGCCCATATCGATACCCGATCTCGGAGAGCGTGGCCCTCGTTCGCCGATGTGGCGACGGAATTGTACGCTGTCATGATGCTCGAGGAATTCGGTCCATCTCTATACATCGCCGACGGCCCGACGGTCCCATTCTTGAGCTTCCCGTATCCGACACGAATGGTTGTCATACGCCTTCTAGATGAGAGTGCCTGGATCTGGTCGCCCATTGCCCTTACGCCGGACCTCGAACGAGCCGTCGAGGCGATCGGACCCGTTCGACACATCGTCTCGCCGAACAAGATCCACCATCTCTTCATGCAGGAATGGGCCGAGCGCTGGCCCGATGCGAAGCTCTATGCGCCTCCCGGCCTTGCGAACCGAAAGCCCGACATTTCCTTCGCTTCCGAGTTAGGCGACGAGGCCGACCCCGCCTGGGCCAATGATCTCGATCAGACGATCTTCCGCGGCTCCTTCATGATGGAGGAGGTCGTCTTCTTTCATCGTCTGTCGCGAACCGCGATCTTCGGCGACCTCGTACAGCGCCACGATCCCGCCAGAGCAACCGGCTTCAAGGGCATGGTGATGCGCCTCGACGGTCTGGTCGGCGAGCATGGAAGTGCCCCTCGCGAATGGCGCGCGACGTTCTTGCGTCGCGGCCCGGCGCGAGAGGCGCGTGCGCGAGTCCTTGGGTGGGCGCCCGAGCGTCTGGTCATCGCACACGGCGCGTGCGCGCCGGAGAATGCGACTGCGATTCTGTCTCGGGCACTGGGCTGGATGTAGACGTCGGAGACTTCTTGCGTCAGGTCATCCTCGAGCTGAAGTCTCTTCCCAGACCAGCACATCGCCTCCCTGGCCGAGCAATGCCGATCCCGGGAAAACGCGAAGACGCCACGGATCCAGCCGCAGAACGGCGAACGTATCCGAGGAAGAAGAATCCCATGTCGGAATAATGGCAGGGTCATAGCCGACGGGCGGAGGCGCCGCCTTGTAGGCATCCCAGACCTGCTTGCGCGTCTCCAGATCGAAACACCATGTGGCTTGGCACTCCGCCACGCAAGTGTCCTGCCCAGGCTCCCAGTAGTTCAGCGACAGGTACGGACTCGCCTCGAGGTGTGCCCGTTTGGTCGGAGTCGGCCCGGTACCCACCCAGCCAACGAGTCGACCGTCTTGCCATTCCCACATCGGGTGAAGGACCCGAGACCTGGGCCGCCCTCTCGTGTCGACCGAAGCCACAGAACACCAGACGATTCGGTGGGCCATTTCAACGAAGGCCGGAGCCACTCTTTCTAGATCATGCATGGGCTGCGTCTACCTCACTTGTTCGACGAGTTCGGCGAAGTCGGACTTCGACCGAGCGCCGACCAGTTGACCACGCACGGTGCCTCCATCGAACACGAGAACGGTCGGCATCGCTCGCACCCCGAACTGGGCACTCGTCGTCGCATTCTCGGCCGCATGAATCTTCACTACCTTCAATGAACCCGCCCGTTCTTCCGCAAGCTCACGCAGAATCGGAGAAATTTGCCGACAAGCGGCACAATGATCTCCCCAGAAATCCACCAGCACCGGCAGCTCGCTCTGCACTACTTCGCGCTCGAAGGATTCATCGGTTACGTCCTGAATTTCTGCCATTCGTTCTCCGCTCTCTCTGTTCGCATTATTGGCACTATTGGCATTGGCACCGGCATTGGCCGTCTAGCCGCTCTTTGGTTTCGGGCTTCGAATTTTGAAGCCGGATGTCATCGCCCGTCAGGATAGTTGACGGAAGCGCTGCGACCAGTGCCGTCCAAGGCGGACCGCAACAACAGAACGACCTTCTCGGGATTCAACGATGCAGTCTCATCGAGAAATTCGTGAGGATCTGCCCTCGTCGCTCCAGGCGATTGGTCTTCTCCAGCCTGAAATCTTCCCGTTCGAAAAATGGCCGCGCAATTGCGCTGGCTTCGACATACAGATCATGAATGCCTCGGGCGTCGGCTTCCTTCAACAAATGGATGTAGAGCGCACTCCCGACTCCCTGGCGCTGAAAATCCTTGTGCGTGTAGAAGCAATCAATGTGTCCATCGTCCTCGAGCTCGATGAAGCCAACGATCATTCCCTCTCGTTCGGCGACGTAGGGCTTCTTCTCGGCCAATCGCCTGCGCCAATGTGAATAGTCCGGCGGCGTCGGGGCCCATGCTTCGAGCTCCTCGGTAGAGAAATTTTCGGCATGAAGGGAATGGACCGAGCCGTGAAACAAGTCTGCGATCTCGATTGAATCATCGGCTCGATAGTCGCGAATTCTCATGTTCGTGTTGACTCACAGATGTCGCCAACGGGCGATTCGCCCGCCTTCGGATTCCTAGCGCGCTGCCTCTCGATGCTGTGGAAGCGCGTCCTTGATAGTGAACCACGGCGCTTTTGAACCGACGAAAAAATGATCAGCTATGACAGGCTCTCCAGTTAGTTCGTATCGGATCTCTCCACACAGACAACTACCCTTGATCACGCGTTTCTCCTCGTCTAGCGAGCGTACTCGAAGCCAATGCGGCTCGAATTCTTCTCAACCTCGTTGTGTCTGGCGCGCGCGCACGAGCAGTATCCCGGGCACAGAGATGATCGCCGCATGCAAAAGACCGATGGGCCACCCGTTGCCGTTGGCGCTGACTTCGCTCCAGATGAGGTGACTCAGCGCGACATAGAAGACATAGGCGCTCGCCCACGAAAGAACCCACGGGCGACAGCGCCAGAAACCCCAGGCGCCGAACGCAAAGATCGCCCAATGAAGCGGAGCCGTCAGCAGGGCTGCGGTTCCCCGGAGTTCGAATCCGAACCAGACTTCGACGTCTCGGGTTTCCGCCAGAAAAAGATCCCGTGGAATCAGAAACACAACGGTCCCTGCACAGAACACCGCGAGCGCGGTCATCCATGGCGGTCGATCCGGGGCGGCTGACTCAGAATCGGGCAAGTTTCTTCTCGATTTCGAGAATCGACGAGAGACGATCCTCGCTCGCGGTGGGCGCTTTGTCCAACAGTTCGATGAGAAGTAGCCTGATGCCCATACTCGAGGTTCCCCGATGATCACCACCGAGAGCGCCAATCATCCTCCGATTGCAGCACCACTCCGGGATCTGACAACCGAACGACTCGATCTGCGACGGTTTCGACCCGACGATCTCGATGAGCTCGCGATCGTTTTCGAGATCCGATCGAGGTGCATCTACTTCGTTCTGGAGCCGCAGACCAGAAGGAAAGCCTTGGCCGCGAGCAGCGCATGGAGGGGCTGCTTCCGCTCTACCGCTCGCTCGTCGCCTGATTGTCTTCCGCCAGCGTGTGATTGAAGCGGCCCGTGCGCAGGAAGACCACGACCTGCTCTGCCACCGGCTCCACCTGCATGATAAAGGTGTGCGAGTAGGGAACGGCGATGAAATCGTCCATGCCCGCGAGCTTTGTGCTCTCGACGGAGACCGTGCCATCGCTCTCGCCCTCGACCATGGTGCCGAACGGATTGACCGATCCGGTCCCCGCGATGATGCCCAAATCGAAGTCCGCCGGCGGCAGCCGGTTAGGAAGACTGTCCGGCGCGGTTCCGAGCTCGATCGCCGTCGGTCCCATGGTCCAGCGCAGCAGCTCCGATTCCGCGATCCAGTCCGCGAGCTCGCTGCCTTTGTTCGGCGGAGCGATCATCACCACCCGGCCGAGATTGGCCGGCCGACTCTCTGCCAGGTAGGCGCGGGTCAGGATGCCCCCGAGCGAGTGGGTAACGAAATGGAGCCGCAAAGCTTCGAAGCAGCACTCGCGGATCTTCCGGCGGACGTTGCTGACGATCTGCTGCGGGGTCTGGTCCATGGAGTCGTAGTGGATGTTCTCGACGGCGAAGCCGGCCTTCTCGAGGCGCAGCTCAAGCGGCTTCATCGACCAGTCGGTTCGAGCCAGGCCATGAAGGAGCACGACCGTGTCCGGAGGCACGGGGTCGTCGGCGACGGCCGAGCAGCCGGCGAGCAGAGTCAGAAGAAGAGCGAGCCCGCGAAGCGTCACGGAGCCCAGGCTAGCGAACGGCGGCGGTCCGGGCCCTGGCGTAGGCCGAGAGGCGATGTGTTTGGTTGTGAGTCTTGCGATTCGACTCGCCTACGGTCGCCCCCGATTCTCAGGTCATGACCGAGTGCGTTCTCTATCGCCCGCCTTCCGCCTCACACTTTACTCGCAAGACGCGATCCGGCAGCCCGACATCGAAGCCCCCCTTCTTGCGCGCCACGATCGTCATTCGATACTCAGCGTCGCCCTGCCGAACCATCGCGACCGGCGAGTCTGCGACCGACTCCGAGTTCGAGATGTCGAACTCGATCTCATGCTCAGCGACGCGGACCTGCACTGGATTCGACGAAGACAAAACTTCAACTACGACCGCTTCCTGCTTCGGAAGCGCTACTCGAAAACGACTCACATCGCCTTTTTCTCGGAGCACAGCCCGATGTCCGACGGCCGCCAGCACGAGTTCGCGAACTTCCGGATCGAGGGACGGAACCGCATCCGACATCTCCGCATCGATGAAACCTGTGTCGTAACTGCCTTTCTGAAAGACGGAATTCTCGACGAGACGCCGCAAGAACGGCAATCCCGTTCGAATCCCGGCAATCCAGAACTTCCCGAGCGCCGCTGTCAATCGATTCAGTACTTCCCTTCGATCACGCCCACTGACGACGAGCTTTGCAATCATCGGGTCATAATGTGCCGTGACAGTCTCTCCACCCTCAACGCCCGTTTCGATTCGAATCCCAGGACCGCCTGGCGCCGACCAGCCCGCGATCCGGCCGGGCGACGGAATGAAGCCCTTTTCGGGATCTTCGGCGTAGATGCGTACTTCGATGGCATGGCCCGTGATGGACATTTCGGCTTGCGTCAGTGGCAAGGACTCCCCGGCGGCGATGCGGACCTGTAGATCGACGAGATCCAGTCCCGTCAAGGCTTCCGTGACGGGATGTTCGACCTGGATTCGGGTGTTCATCTCGAGGAAGTAGAAGTCGCCTTTCGCGTCGACGAGGAATTCGCAGGTCCCCGCGCCTTCGTAGCCGACCGCCTTCGCCGCGCGCACGGCCGCCTCACCCATCTCTGCGCGAAGCGCGTCCGTCATCCCAAAAGCGGGCGCTTCTTCGACGAGCTTCTGATGTCGCCGCTGGATCGAACATTCGCGTTCGCCGAGATGAACGACGTTGCCATGGCGATCGGCGATGATCTGGATCTCGATGTGGCGCGGACGGATCAGGCATTTTTCGAGATAGATTGCGCCGTTGCCGAAGGCGGTCTCAGCCTCACTCGCCGCGCGCTCGAGCGCAGCTTCGAGTTCGCCTTCGTCTTCGACTCGACGCATCCCGCGCCCGCCGCCTCCAGCGCTGGCCTTCACGAAGACCGGATAGCCGAGTTCCGAGGCCGTCCGGCGAGCCGAACCTGCACCCTCGACCGCTTCCCCACCTGGAACGACGGCCACGCCCGCCGCTTGCATGCGTTTCCGGGCAGAAATTTTGAGCCCCATCGAGCGAATCACGTCGGGTGATGGACCAATGAAGGTGATCCCCGCCGCCGCGACTGCTTCCGCGAACTCTGCGTTCTCCGACAAGAACCCATACCCAGGATGCAAAGCATCCGCGCCGGCACGCTTCGCGATCTCGACGATCCCAGCCGAATCGAGATAGCTCTCCGACGCCCGTGCGGGTCCACAAGCGACCGCTTCGTCGGCAAGTCTGACATGCAGCGCTTCACAATCCGCTTCAGAGTAGATCGCGACGGAGCGAACGCCTAGCAGTCGGCACGCGCGAATCACTCGAACTGCAATCTCACCCCGATTGGCAATCAGGATCTTCTCGAACATCGAACACTCTCCGAAAAGCTAGTGTGCGATCACAAGATGCGAAACGGCCGGCCACCCCACAAGGCGACCGGCCATTCATGTCGAAATCAAACTCGCTCGAACAACAGCTAGAGGGATCTGACCTCGTCGAGCATCAGATTGAGCTTCACCTGGTATTCATCGAGATCGATCGGACTTCGGGCGACCCCGCTATCCATGGCCGCCTTTGCCACTGCAGGCGCGACATGGAGCAGCACGCGCGAGTCGAAAGGCTTGGGAATGATGTACTCCGGACCGAAGTCGAAGGTCTCACCCGGGTAGGCCTTCTTGACCTCGTCCGGAACGGGTTCGTCGCGCTTCGCCAACTCGGCGAGAGCATAGGTCGCCGCCTGCTTCATCTCTTCGTTGATCTTGCTCGCGCGAACGTCGAGGGCACCGCGGAAGATGAAGGGAAAGCCGAGTACATTGTTCACCTGGTTGGCATAATCCGATCGGCCGGTTGCACAGATCGCATCGGAACGTGCGGCGTTCGCATCGGTCGGTGTAATTTCCGGATCCGGATTTGCCATCGCAAAGATCATGGGCCGATCGGCCATGGACTTCACCATCTCCTGGCTCACGAGGCCCTTCTGCGAGAGCCCGACGAAGACATCGCATCCGACCATCGCGTCTTCGAGAGTCCGAGCGTCGGTCTTCACGACGAACTCGTCCTTGTACTTGTTGTATCCCTCGCCACGGCCGTCCCACATCACGCCGCGGCTATCACACATGATGATATTCTCCGCCTTGACGCCGAGATCCTTGTAGAGCTTTGCGCAGGAAATCGCAGCCGCGCCCGCACCCGAGAAGACGACCGTCACTTCTTCGATCTTCTTGTCCTGGATCTCGAGACCGTTCAAGAGCGCAGCGGCCGAGATGATCGCCGTCCCGTGTTGGTCGTCGTGGAAGACGGGAATATCGAGACTCGCCTTCAGCTTCTCTTCGATCTCGAAGCATTCGGGAGCACGAATATCTTCGAGATTGATGCCTCCAAAAGTCGGCGCGATCATTTCACAGAAACGAATGATCTCCGCCGTGTCCTGGCTATCGACTTCGATGTCGAACACATCGATATCCGCGAACCGCTTGAAGAGAACACCCTTGCCCTCCATCACAGGCTTGCCGGCAAGCGCACCGATATTGCCCAGACCGAGCACGGCACTGCCGTTACTGATCACCGCAACGAGGTTTCCCTTGGCGGTGTACTTGTACGCATCCTCGGGATCTTTCTCGATCGCGAGACAGGGTGCGGCAACGCCTGGCGAATAGGCGAGGGAGAGATCGTCCGCCGTCGCACACGGTGTCGTCGGAACGACCTTCACCTTACCCGGACGACCGGCAGCATGATATTCAAGAGCGTTTTCGTTGAGACTCACAGAGGGGATCCTTTAGCTTCGAAGCATTGAAGGCGCATGGGGCTCGATCGAGCCGCAAAGGGTCGCCGATTCTATCAACTGCCTCGATCAATGTCGAAGAAACCGACCCGATCGCACAAAATTTCTCCCACGAATTCAAGCACTTGCACCACAATCACCGCCCGCGAAGCAGCAACTCCCAGCCCCAAGTCACCCCCACTCAGAACAAAAGCGATCGGCCCGCCCGGGCATATCCATATCGCCGTGATTTCTGCGTCAGCCCCCCACCCTGCCAACAGCGAGAGAACGCACACCCCCTGAGCACATCACGCGATGGGGGTGGAGTGCGGTTGCGGTCGCGGGGAAATCCAGCGCAGCCCGGAAGACGATGTGGCGACGACTCGGAACGAAAGACGGGCTCCCCAAGAGCCACCAACGGCCGCCGTCCAATGGGCGAGCCATTCCCCGCAACCGTGCTCCATCCCCATGGCCTAACGAGCTACACGCCCGACCCGTAGGTTCACCCGCGCGAAAGTTCGCGAGCGATCACGATCCGCTGAATCTGATTCGTCCCCTCATAGATCTGCATCAACTTCGCATCCCGCATCAGCTTCTCGACGGGATACTCCTTCGTATATCCGTTTCCGCCAAAGATCTGGACCGCATCGACCGTCGCTCTCATCGCCGAGTCCGTAGCAAAACATTTCGCCATCGAAGACTGTTTCGATGCCGGCCGACCCTCGTCGAGCATCCATGCGCTCTGATGGGTCAGCAAACGCCCCGCCTCGATGTCTTTCGCCATGTCGGCCAACATGAACTGAACGGCCTGGAATTCGCCAATCGGTTGGCCAAAGGCTTTTCGGTCTGCTGCGTAGGCCAGACTCTCTTCGAGGGCGCGGCGCGCGATACCCGTCGCGAGGGCGCCGATCAGGGGGCGTGTTCGATCGAGTGTGGCCATCGCGATCTTGAATCCCTGGCCCTCTGCACCAAGAAGTTGGCTCGCGGGAACCCGCACGTTGTCGAAATGGATCACGCACGTATCGCTCGCGCGCTGCCCCATCTTGTCCTCTTTCTTGCCGGGCGTTAGACCGGGCGTGTCGCGCGGAAGCACGAAAGCGCAGATACCGGCATGACGAGTCGAACGATCCAGCGTCGCAAACACGGTATAGAGATCGGCCACGCCCCCATTCGTGATCCAGGCTTTGGTTCCGTTCAGGACGTAGCTGTCGCCGTCCTTTTCTGCATGCAGTTGCAGACCGGCCACATCGGAGCCGGCGTTGGGCTCGGACAGACAGAACGCAAAAATCTTGAACTCTTCACTACAAGGCGCGAGCCATTCGCGGATCTGGTCCTGGGAACCGCCGACCAGGATTGGCGTCAGGCCGAGATCGTTGCTGATCAGCGACGTCGTGATTCCCGAGCAACCTCTGGAGACCTCTTCGACTGCGACACACGAACCCAGGACCGACAGCCCGACCCCACCGTGCTCTTCCGGGATGAACGTATGGGAAAGTCCCAGCTCCCAGGCCTTTCGCATGACTTCCATGGGAAATTCACCGCTGACGTCATACTCAGCTGCGATCGGAATGACTTCCTCGTCCGCGAATCGGCGAGCCGTCTCCTGCAGGGTAAGAAGGTCGTCGTCGAGCTGGAAATCCATTACGCGGGCGATCCCAATTTCTGCGAGAGCCGAGTCGCAGCGGCAGTGACCGCGCGAGCGCCCTCGCCATGAATAGTCTCTTCCGTGAATCGATGGCTCGGGCCGGAAAGCGAGATCGCGGCGATGACGCGTGCACTCGCGTCGCGCACCGGCGCTGCCACGCAGCGAAGGCCGATCGCGAGCTCTTCGAGGTCGGGCGCGTAGCCGCGGAGCGCAACCGCGCGAAGTTCGTCCGCGAGCTTCGCCGGATCGACCAGCGTCGAGTCGGTATGGCGATCGAAAGTCCGATCGGCGACATCATGCGCGCCGTCGGCAAGCAATACCTTTCCGAGCGCCGTGCAGTGTGCCGGCAGGCGTTCGCCCACTCGAAGACCGGTCAGAACCAGCTGCTCAGGCAACACGCCATCCAGATGAACGACTTCGTCGCCGCGCAGCACACCGAGATGAACCGTCTCGCCCATTGTTTCCGCTAGCTCTTCGAGGATGGGCCGGGCCTGGCTGATCAGGGTATGGCTGCGTGCGAAGGCGTGCCCGAGCTCGAGGCAACGCGGGCCTAGATGATAGAGCTCGGTCTCCGGGGTCTGCTGCATGTAACCCGCCAGCTCGAGTGTCGCGAGAAGGCGGAACGCGTTGTTCTTGTGAAGACCGAGTCGACGGGCGAGATCGCTCACACCCATCTCTGTTTCCGTGTGGAAGACTTCCAGCATACGAAGCGCGTTCGTGACAGTCTGGATCGCGTACTCGCTCTTCGGCTTGCTGGAATTCTTCGGCATCGCATTTCCCCCTCACGCTTTGCGCTCGTACCTACGGCCCTCGGCCAACCCCCTATAGATTCGATACGGCTGACAAAAGACAGCAGACTCCAGACCAGTCGAGCATGAACAGATCGATCACGAAAAGATCGACGCTGCTCCAGGTCCGAACGGAGCGACCAACGGCATCGACGATGTCTATCTAGGACAATGTCGATCTAGTCAATCGAACCAATCAAACTCGGGCTCTAGGATCAGGTACCTGTGATGGAGTGTGTCGATCCGGGAGGCCCAGGGGGTAGCCAATTTTTAACGCAACGCCGGGAGACATGTCAACGAATTCCATGGTACTGATCGAAACAAAAATTTCGATTACACAAAATTGCGTCTGCTCAATCAATTGCAGCCGTGCGATCGCAAAGGCATTTCATTCGGAATGGTCGACCTGTAAGCACACAAAAATTTTTTGATCACGAATGGACAACCCATTCATTTGTGGGGGGCGCGTCGAATCGTTGCAGAAACTAATAAAAATCGGTGGTCAGCCGTGTGGCCGCTCCGAAACGCGCGCTGCCATTTCCGTTGCCAACAATTCGACGATGAGGGTCACGACCCCCAACACGATCGCGACGTCGGCGAGATTGAAGTCGGGCAAGGCATCCGCCTCCACCGAACCGAGATGCAGGAAGTCGACGCCCGAGCCGTAGCGAACACGATCGACCGTGTTGCTCGCGATTCCACCAAGGATCGCTCCCAGCGCTGCAGCGCTGCCATGCTCCCCACGGGCCAGCCCGCGATAAAACGCAACGATCACGAGTGTCGCCACGATCGAAAGCAAAGCAAAGCCAATCAGTTGCGCCGCAGGCGCCCAGTCTCGAAAGAATCCGAAGGCACCACCCGCAACCGGAAGATGTGTCAGGGCGAGCAAATCACCAATCAGTGGAACTCGCGCGCCGACCTCGAGCGTGCGCGCAACGTGCAGTTTGGCGAGCTGATCGAGTAGAACGATCGTCGCCGCCAGCGGAAGGAACACCATCCGTTTTGAATTCAGCTCTGGGTTTGTGTTCGACGTCACAGTGAAACGTGCCCTATCGAAGCTCAGCGGCGGAGAGCCGCTCGTCGCTCCAGATTTCTGGTGATAGCTCACGGGCCGCTTCAAACCGTGAATCCGCCAGCTCATCGCGCGATTCGGCGCGATCGATCCCAGCACGTAGCCCGATTCCCCATACATCGACGGCGGGGCCAAGTCGTTGCTCCACCTCGAAAAGCGACCGCGCCTGATCCAGAAAGGCACTCGCTTCGTCGACAGAGCCGGCCTCGAGATGATGACGTGACAGTGCGAGGTACGCGAAGGGATTCGTCGGGTCGACGCGGACTGCGCGCTGGTAGCTCGCCAACGCGCGACCCGGACGACCAGCGGTATCTTCGTCGAGGCCCGCAATCACAAGACGAAGAGACGCATCTCGCGTCGAGTCGGTCTGACCAAGCGCTGCAGACGTCGTGAGAGGCTGCTCACCCGCTTGTCCCATCCCGCGAAGGTCGAGACCAGCGCAGGCCGCGAGACAGCTCACAGCCAAACAGACGACTACCACGCGAGTAAGAGCGATCACGGTTCGCACGCTCGCACATCCACGACGCCACAGCTACGAACCGACCACCAGGATGACGCATCGCTCGCCACAGGCTCGACAGCCAGCTCGACTGGCACCTCAACCGGCACCACCTCAACTGCCAAAGAGACGCTCCAGGAATCCGGAACGAGACCGAGCGCCGCGGGGACAGGTCTCTTCTGGTGCGGTGCCGGAAAGAAAGAATTCGGCGCGACGTTCTGGACAGCCCGCCATTGCACGGGCCCCGGTCGTTGGATCGATCTCGATCCGTTCCACCCCCGCAGGTTTCGCGAAGACGCCCCGAACATTTCCGCCGCTCACTTCTGCGAGAAAGTCGGCCCAGATGGGCAGGGCTCCGCGGCTACTCGGCACACCGATCGGACGCGGCTCGTCGTAGCCCACCCAGACGACCGCCACGATCTCCGGCGTGAAGCCGACGAACCAGAGGTCGTACTCGTCATCGGTCGTTCCCGTCTTGCCCGCAATCGGTCCACGCAATCCGCGAGCCCGAATCCCCACACCCGTGCCGCGATCAACCACACCTTCGAGCAGGGACGTCGTGAGGTACGCCGTACCCGGGTCGAGCACACGCCGTGCACCGGCCAGCGGCCATTGCTCTTGTCCAATGCCACGATCGTCCAGGATCCCAATGAAACTTCGCGGAGTCGGCCGCAATCCACCGTTCGCAAAGGTGGCATAGACCGTGACGATTTCGAGCGGTGAGACCTCCGCGGTCCCGAGTGCGAGACTCGGCACTGCGGGTAGCCGACTTTCGATCCCGAGTCGGCGGGCCATCTCGACGACCTTGCCGATCCCGACGGCCTGACCGATGCGCGCTGCCGGCACGTTGAGCGAACGTTCGAGCGCTTCGCGGACAAGAACCGGGCCGCGAAACTTCTTGTCATAGTTCACGGGTTCCCAGAAGCCCTCGAGGGTCTCGACCTGGAGCGGCTCGTCCGGAACAGAGCTAGCCAGCGTGATGACCGGACCCGATTGAGGAGACAACGCCGCGGCATAGACGATCGGCTTGAAGACACTCCCAACCTGTCGGCGCGCCAAGGTGCAGCGATTCCATTGCGACGTCGCGTACTCGCGCCCGCCAACCATCGCGAGAATCTCCCCCGTCTGCGGACGCATCGCGAGCAGACAGCCCTGCAGCGGTCCGGGCTTCTCGGCTGGACCCGACCCTTCGGTCTCCGCGTCGGAAACGGGTTCGGTATTCGGGGTGCCCACCTGTGCCTCGAGCGCATCGAGACCTTCTCGCAGTGCTCGCACCGCCGCACGCTGAACCATCGGGTCGAGCGTAGAGTAGATGCGCAGACCCTCTACCGAGAGCAACGCTTCGTCGTAGACCTCCGGCAACTGCCGCGCCAGCTCGTCCAGAAAATAGCGATCCTGTCCGGACTCGAGCGCGATCGCCGCCAGGCTGAGCTTGCGCGCGGTCGCGCGCTTTGCTTCCTCGGCTGGCACACGACCCTGAGCGGCCATCAATTCGAGGACCAGGTCGCGCCGACTCTTGGCCCGTTCGGGATGCCGATGCGGACTCATGGCGTTGGGGCTTTGGATCACGGCGGCCAGGAGTGCCGACTCGTCGACCGCCAGGTCCACCACGCGCTTTCCAAAGAAGAAGCGCGAGGCCTCGCCCACCCCATGGATCGCCGTCGAACCCCGGCGACCCATGTAGATCTCGTTCAGATACGCCTCGAGAATCTGCGGCTTCGTGTACCGAGCCTCGACCATTAGAGCCATCACGGCTTCCGTGAGCTTCCGACGCAGCGTCCGCTCGGGGGTCAAGAAGAAATTCTTGACGAGCTGCTGGGTCAACGTGCTGCCGCCCTGTCGAATCCCCCCCGCGCGCAGATTCGCGAGCATGGCACCGACGATCCGACGCGGATCGATCCCATGATGCTCTTCGAAGCGACGGTCCTCGACAGCGTAGACCGCCGAGATCAAATGCCCGGGAACATTCTCGATCTCGACCAGGTCACGTTGTTCCCGGTCCGATCCGTAGAAGGAAGAAATCGGTTCGGGCTCGAGCGCGACGACGTCAATGGGCGCCCCGCGGTCATCACGCATCTCGCGAACGCGCCCCTCCTCGAGGCGGAACTCCACCTTCCGGTCTGGCTCGGGCAGCTGGGGATGATCAAAACTGCGCAGATGGACCCGCAGCCGCCCGGGCAACCAGCGATAGCTTCCGACCTCGAGCGGACCTGCCTCGCGCTGTTCCCGATAACCCATCCGGGCAAGCCAGCCGGCGAGATCGAGTCTCTGCCAATCGACTCCGGGATAGATCACGATCGGTGCAGCATAGACTCGAGAGGGAACCGAGAACCGGCGGCCCTCGAAGCGCGAGACGACGATCCGATCGAGTTCGAGAAGCCAGCCCGCAAACCAGATGCCGGCCCCAAAAGCCAGCACGACCGTGACGAGCCCAACGCGACGCGCGCGCAGCAACGACCCCGACGAGTCTGCGGCTCCTCGAGTCTTTGCGCCGGAACGTCGGCCCGAGCCGCGACCGGCCTTCTTGCTGGCCCTCGCCATTTGCTTCCCCCCCCCGATCGCAACCGACCCCACGGGACGGTACCGATCCCGCATCCAGCGGCCACGTCTAGAGCCCTATGGGCACATGCGGCACAGCGTGGGTGATGCTCATGGAACCGGTCCCAGGCTCCCCGTTCCTATAGAATCGACAAGACTGGAAATTGCTCGGTCGCGATCCCCGTTCGGCTTGTGCGCCGGCACACGAACCGCGAGAGTAGGGCGCCATGAGTACAAACAAACCCTGGGGTGGTCGCTTCAGTGGGGCCACCGATCCAACAGTCGAGCGGTTCTCGGCCTCGATCCATTTCGATCGGGTGTTGGCACGCCACGATATCCGAGGCTCTCGCGCCCAGGCTCGTATGCTCGGGAACGCGGGGCTGATCTCGGCGGACGACGCGACAGCCCTGCTCGGGGGACTCGATCTCATCGCCAGGGAAATCGAAGACGGCAGTTTTCCCTTCGATCCCGCTCTGGAAGACATCCACATGAATATCGAGATGCGATTGCGAAAGCATCTCGGACCGGTGGCGGGCAAGCTGCATACCGGACGCTCGCGAAATGACCAGATCGCGACAGACCTGACGCTCTTTCTCCGCGAGGTCACGCTCGCAACCCAACGTGGGCTACTCGAGTTGCGCGGCGTCCTCGTAGAACGCGCACGCGAGCATCTCGACACGATCCTGCCGGGATATACTCATCTTCAGCGAGCTCAGCCCGTTCGCCTGGCGCATCATTGGCTCGCCCACGTCGAAACCCTGGGCCGGGACGCCTCACGCTTTCGGGATGCCCACGCGAGAATCCGGCTCTGCCCCCTGGGCGCGGGGGCGCTCGCCGGTTCGACATTGCCGCTCCGACGCGAAGAAACCGCACTCGAACTCGGCTTCGAGGGGCCAACGCGTAACAGCATGGACACGGTTGCGTCCCGGGATGCTGCACTGGAATATCTCGCGAGCGCGGCGATTGCGATGGTTCATCTATCGAGGCTCGCCGAAGAGCTCGTCCTCTGGTCGACCGCCGAATTCGGGTTCATCGAATTGGCGGATGCCTACTCGACCGGCTCGAGCCTGATGCCCCAGAAGAAGAACCCCGACGTGCCGGAGATCGTGCGCGGAAAGACCGGGCGGGCGATCGGAAACCTCGTGACGCTCCTGACAGTACTCAAGGGCTTGCCGCTCACGTACAACCGGGACCTCCAGGAGGACAAGGAGCCGCTCTTCGATTCGGTCACGACACTACGCGATAGCCTCGAAGTCATGTCGGGTGCGCTCGCAACGCTCGAGGTGCGAGTCGACCGGATGGCCGAGGCCGCCGCAGATCCCATGCTGCTGGCGACCGATCTGGCGGAGATCCTCGTTCAATCGGGAGTGCCCTTCCGCGATGCCCATGAAGTCGTCGGCCAGATCGTCGGCCACTGCACCCGCAAACAGATCGACCTGCGCTCGCTGAGCCACGCCGACATGCAATCGTTCCACGAGGCCTTTGGCGCGGGCGCCGACGAACTGCTCGATCTGGAACGCAGCCTCGAGAGCCGCTCGCTCGCCGGCGGCACAGCGCGCAGTCGTGTCGAGTCGACGCTGACGGAAGTCGAGGCCGAAATGGCCGCCGAGCACAGCGCTCTCGATTCCCTCGAAGCGGCGGACCGCGACGCGACAGTATCAGGGATGGGGTCGTGACGAGATTTCTCCGACTCCCCCGAGGCCGCCTGGCAACCCTGATCATCACAATTCTTGCGATCACAGGTACACTGTCTGCGTGTGGACGGTATGGCCGACCGGTGCGTGTCGCGCCCGCTAGCGACACGATCGATCTGGCTGCAGAAGATGCGGATGCTGCTTCGGCCGATGCAAAACTGATAGACGAGTCGTCGGAGGAGTCTGACGAGACGAGAGAGACCGACAAGTCCGAAAGATAATTCCGACAGGTCCCTTCAGAACCAGGTCCCTTTAGATCAAAGTCGAGTGGAACGAGATGAGCCGCCAGATTCCCTTTACAAAGATGCATGGTGCCGGAAACGACTACGTCGTCTTCGACGGGATCCGCGAGGATCTACCGAGCGACCTTTCCGGGTTGGCACGCGCCATCGCGGATCGTCATTTCGGCGTGGGCTTCGACCAGATGCTCGTCGTTCGCCCGTCGACATCAGCTGAATTTCGCATGGACATCTACAACGCGGACGGCAGCCAGGTCGAGATGTGCGCGAACGGAATTCGCGCGTTCTACCTCTACCTTCGCGAGCACGACCATACGAGCGCCGACGAAATCGGCGTCGAGACACTCGGTGGTGTCGTCCGGCCGCGTTGGGCAGGACCGGGGCTCGTCAAGGTCGACATGGGTCTGCCAATTCTCGCCCCGGAAAAGATTCCCACGACACTCGCGACGGGGCCTGGGCCTGTTCTCGAGGTTCCAATCGACCTTCCCGCCGAACTCTGGCCCGAGGGCCCGAAGGATCTGCGCGCCTCCTCCATCTCGATCGGAAATCCGCATTGTGTGATCCAGGTCGATGACATCGATGCGGTTCCACTCGATCGTGTCGGACCTGCACTCGAAAATCACGTCGCCTTCCCCAATCGCGTGAACGTCGAGTTCATCGAGATCTCCTCGCGCGACCGCATCCGGCAACGAACCTGGGAACGCGGAACCGGTGAAACACTCGCCTGCGGATCCGGCGCGTGTGCCGTCGCGGTTTCCGCGATGCTTCGCGATGTCGTCGACCGCGAGATCACGATCGAGTTGCGTGGGGGCGATCTCGAGATCGCGTGGGCAGACAAGCATTCGTCGATCTGGATGACGGGTCCCGCAGCCACGGTCTTTACCGGTCAGTGGCCGCTCGAAGACGACTAGCAATCAACCACTCCCGTAGCGCGGGGGAGGGAACAATATGTTCGAAGGCATTCATACGGCGATCATCACGCCCTTTCGCGACGGACAAGTCGACGAAGAGGCGCTTCGCAGTCTCGTCGAACGACAGATCGAGGCGGGTATCGACGGACTCATACCCTGCGGCTCGACCGGCGAGTCCGCAACGCTCTCCCATCTAGAACATCGCCGCGTCGTCGAGATGGTCATCGAAACGGCAGCCGGCCGCGTTCCGATCATTGCGGGCGCGGGCTCGAATTCAACCCGCGAAGCGATCGAGCTGACGATGCACGCGAAAGAAGCGGGCGCCGACGGCGCCCTGCTGCTCTCGCCCTACTACAACAAGCCGACTCAGGAGGGCATCTACGCCCATTACGCGGCGGTCGCCGAGGAGACGCGCTTCCCCGTCATCATCTACAACGTTCCGGGTCGGACGGCGTCGAATATTTCGGCGGAAACCGTGAGTCGACTGGCAAGGCTCCAGAACATCGTCGGCATCAAAGAGGCGTCGGGTGATCTCGATCAGATGGCCCACGTCATCGCCAAGAGCCCCGCCGACTTTGCGGTTCTATCGGGCGACGACTCGCTCACGCTGCCCCTGCTCTCCCTCGGAGGCAAAGGCGTCATCTCGACCTGTGCCAATATCGCACCGGAACAGATGTGTGATCTCGTTCGGTGCTTTCAGGCTGGTGATCTCTCGACTGCGCAGGAGATCCACTATCGACTGTTGCCGCTCTTCGACGCGCTCTTCTGTGAGACGAACCCGATCCCGTTGAAGGCAGCGATCGCCGCGCTGGGCTGGTGTCGTGACGAAATTCGGCTGCCATTGACGCGTATCGGAGATGTCCATCTCGAACATCTCAAAGTCGTGCTGAAAGATCTGGGCATTCTCCAATGAGCGATGTTTCAACGCGGGCGGGGGCCGGTCTTGCTTCCGGAGGGCAGTCCACCGGCGTGATGGTGGTCGGCGCACAAGGGCGAATGGGACTCGAAGTCCGCGCGGCACTCGAAAACGAGCCCTCTCTCCATCTTGCGGGCGCACTCGAGCGCGCGGGGCACGAGGATCTCGGGCAGACGCTACCGGAAGGTGTGCGTTTGCAGGACGACCCGAAGACCGCACTCGAAGATTGCGGCGTTGCCATCGACTTCTCGATTCCAACGGCAACGATTACGAACCTGCGCGCCGCGGCCGATGCCGGTGTCGCCTACGTGACCGGAACCACGGGATTCGACGAAGCGGGAAAACGAGAGATCGCGCATTTCGCAGAACGAATTCCGGTACTGCACGCCCCGAACTTTTCGATTTCGGTCTGTGTACTCGCCCACCTCGCTCGTGAGGCCGCTCGTCTCCTCGGCGATGGCTACGATGCCGAACTCTTCGAGCTTCATCACGGTCAGAAACGGGACGCACCGAGCGGGACCGCGCTCTTCCTTGGCGAAGCCGTCGCCGAGGGACAGGGCAAGAAACTCGCGGATCATCTCGTTCTCGAGCGCGCCGGCGATACCGGAGCGCGCCCCGCGGATGCCATCGGTATCCAGACCCTGCGCGGCGGTGACAACCCTGGCGAGCATACGATCTATTTCATCGGCCGGGGCGAACGTCTCGAATTCACCCATCGCGCCGCCACCCGCGGCCATTTCGCCGTTGGCGCCGTCCGTGCAGCCGCCTGGATCGTCGGTCGCGAACCCGGTCTCTACCGAATCGAGCAAGTGCTGGGACTCGACTAATGCTCACGCTCGAGGAAATCTCCGACCGCATGGAGATCGCGGATCTCATCTACCGTTACGCACAGATCATCGACGCCAAGGAGTTCGACCTTTTGCGTGATGAAATATTCTGTGAAGACGCGTTCATCGACTACAGCGCCTTGGGCGGTTCCAGGGGGAACCTCGAAGCGACGATCGAGTTTCTTCACAAAGCGATGCAGCTCTTCCCGAATACCCAACACCTGAATGCGAATATCCAGATTCAACTGGATGGCGATCGGGCGACGGGCCGCGTGATGTGTCTCAATCCACAGGAGATGAAGCTTCCGGATCGGGAGGAGCACATCTTCTTCTGCGGAGTCTGGTATGTCGATGAGTACCGACGTACGGAGGAGGGCTGGCGAATCGCGAAGCGTGTCGAAGAAAAGAGCTTCGTTTTCAATGCGCCGGATTTCATGAGCGAAGACCTCTGACAGGCTGCGGACGAAGGCCGTCGAACGGGGTGCCAGGTGTCGTGGGTCGTGAAGACTTCTGCTCTCGGGGCGCCGCGGTCGGTCGTGGTCCCGCATGATGCATCGCCGCGTAGAGCTTGCCGACCGCGTCTATAACGTTCGCAGAAGGCTTCCCAACCCACGACACTCGATTCGCCTTCGCTGGCCGGTCTCCACAGCCTGGCCATTGCGCATGACGTGGGAATAAGGACCGCCAGGCGTGCTCGACAGGCGAAAAGGTCATGCTGTGGAAAACCCGAGGCGAAAGCGAACCGAGTGGCCCGGGCGGGGGAGCCTGCTGGGAGCGTAAAGCGCCGTGGTCGGTCAGCTTCACGCAGCGATGCATCATGCGGGACCACGACCGACCGCGGAGAAGCCGCGAGCAGCAGGCTTCCCAGCCCGGGCCACCTGGCACCCCGTTCGACGGCCTTCATCCGCAATCTGTTAGAGATTTCCACTCAGCTCGACCTGATATTTCGAAACGATGGCCTCGATCGCCCTGCCGAGAGCCGCTTCGCGCTTTGCACGGAGGGCGTCTTCGCGAAGAAGAGTCGCGACTTCAGACAATGGAGGGATCCTGGACTCCTTGCGGCCCGTCAAGAGTATGAGGTGCCAGCCGTGCGGGGACACGAAGGGACCGCTCCAGGTGAAACTGTCCGGTGTTGCTGATTCGAGCGTGTCCGTGAGTTCGTCGCCGAAATGGCTACGGACTTCGTCGAGCGTTCGGTCTACGTAGTTGCGGTTATAGAGAAAACGATCGCCGAGACTGATTGCGTCACGAAAGGAAATCCGGTCTTTGTTCAGGGTCGCGAGGAGCGACTCGGCTCGTGCTCGAGCCTCCGGCGAATCGCGCACGAACACATGAGTAAACGTCAGCGTCGTTGGGACCCTGTAGTCCGCGCCGCGCTCCTGATACAACTTCTCGACTTCGGAATCATCGACCTGAAGCTCTGCTTCGAGTAGTCCGAGCGTCAGAAATTCGATCTTCTGAGCGAGACGCCGCCGGATGAGTTCATCTTGTCGGTCGAGACCGAGTGTACGTGCCTCGCGCACGAGCACTTCTTCACGCACATAGCGGTCGAGCCACTCCTGACGTGCCTCCGAATCGAGTTCTTCAAAGGCACGAACGGCAGCGGATTCGTCGACGATCTTCGTTCTCGACTGCACGAATGCGAGCAACGCATCGCGCTCGACGACGATTCGATGTGGATCGGCCGCGACGTCTTCATCGACTTCGACGGCGAACCACGACAAGAGCATGAATAGCAGGGAGCCGGCCACCAGAAAATGGAAGATCGGCTCTCGAATCAGCCGTTTCATCGGGGAACCCAGAGGCGCGAAATCAGGGCGTGTACCAGATCGGCGAGGTATAGGCGCGTTCCTGAAGTGTGGGCGGTTGTTCGGGCGGCGGTTCGGTCTGAAGCGCAATGCCATCGAGGAGCGAGTGTCGCGGTGTCGGAATTTCGAGCACCCGCACGTAGTAGAAGGCGCGTTGACCCGCATCAAAATCCGGATCGGTCCAGACCTCGACGAGTTCGGCGGCTCCGATTTCGTTCAGATAGGTCCCGCTTTCGAGATCGACGGTATTGCCGACGGGCGCAAGCGCACCGGCTTCATTCAGACCCCGATCTCCGGACCAGGCGACGTTGTAGACTTTCTCCTGCGACTTCCCGTCGCCGGAGATCCAACCCTTCACGATCTGTACGCGATCGAGGTTCGCTCCCTTCGGAGCCTTCACCGCCTGAATCAAGAAACTCGGCGCTTCAGGCGCTTTACCTCCAAAGAGTCCGCTCAATCCGCCCGGCGGATCGGGTCGACCGGCCAGGTCACCTCCCATCGGGACCCCCTTTGCATAGCCAGATCTCCCCAGGTCGACAGAATCGACGTCGCCTTCGTCAAAGCCCCATCCACCGAAGAATCGAACCTTCATGCGTGAACCCGTCGTGGCGTACACCTCTCGACGCCGAAAGGCTGAAAAGATCGCCTCACGCGTGTTTTCGTCGGCCCAGACCCCCGCGATTCCGCCTGCACCGATATTCCAACCGGTCATGCCGCGCCCGGCCCCATAGATGGGTTTGGTTTCGGGTGTCGAATCGATCGCCATTTTTCCCCAGAAATTATCCTCTTCATACGCCGAGAGGCCGGTATGGGAATCCGTCGCACCGATCATGCCGAATTTGTAGGGGTTCGCGCCGACGCGCTCTTCGATTTCGAGTCCACGGCGCAGAGCGGACCGTGCGTAGTCGCCCTTCTGGGCCACATAGGTCTGACGATTCTGCTGGATATAGGATGTATAGGTCTCGAAATCCGCGAACTCATCATCGGGCGAGAGATCCGGATGAGTCTCCGAATCGCCCTTGTATTGCGTCACTTCGATGACGGGCTCCCAACGCGCACGCGTGCGGGCGCTTTCCGTCGTATAGGGTGCTTCGTTCAGCGAGGTCTCACCGAACATATAGCCCTTCGAAATATTCGAGTTATGCGGGATCGCGACGAACTCGGCGCCGGTCTGCGCAGTCGTCTCTTCGAGAAAAGCCCAGAGATCATCCGGGTAGGAACTATCATCGGATCCGTAGGGCATGAACCGTCGTGCCGTCTCCCCATCGGTCGACGTCATCACGACTCGATGCAGATTCGCGCCGGATGGAATCGAGCTCCACTCCCATCCGATCATCGCGGTGAATCGCCCCGGCTCGTTGTGTCGATCGGCTGCCGCCGTCGTCTCCGCCCAGGCATCACGACGTAGCTTCTCCGCGACATCGGCGAGGGGCAGCGCGTTCGGCGCGCCTTCGTCGAAGATCGGATCCTTCGTGTCGCCGGACTCAACGGCGCCCTCCGGCAATACACCCTTGAACATCTCGATTCCCTGACCGCTATCGAAGGCGTCGCGTACCCGCTGCGCAAACTTCGATCCAGGGCCTTCGTGAACGTCGTAGTAGAGTTTTCGAATGACGCCCAGATACTCGGCGTGGTCGGCCACGACGAGGAAGTCGAGCGGATCGTTTACACGGACGCGTGCCCGATGATAGGGATGGATGACAGGCAGACCCTTCGCCCAGCGATAGGCTGTATCGGGATCGGCGGAGCGATTGCCATTCAAGAACGCATCGAAGGAATAGGCAGTGTGGAGATGAGTATCTCCCCAAAAGAGCTGACGCGAAGAATCCGCGGTGGCTGTCGAAGATCCAAGAACGCACAGAACGCATAGGACGTAGGCGATGAGCCGCCCGATCCCTGGAACATGTGGGGAGCCAGATCGAACGGGCAGGACAGCGGGTATCACGATGGCACCTTCCGAAATTGGGCGAGGATCTGGCCGAACTCCAGCCGACAACTCCAGCCGACAAAGGGGCGATGCGGGCGATCGGTTGCGCGCTAGACGGCGTTGGCTCCCCGCTCGCCAGTACGGATTCGGACGGCTTCCTCGAGGGGAAGGACGAAGATCTTTCCGTCACCGATCTTGCCCGTGTTGGCGGCACTCACGATCGCCTCGACGACCTTGTCGACGACGTCGGCAGTCACCACGATCTCGAGCTTGACCTTCGGAAGGAAGTCAACGACGTACTCGGCGCCGCGATAGAGCTCGGTATGGCCCTTCTGTCGACCGAATCCCTTGACCTCGCTCACGGTCAAGCCGTCGACGCCAATGCGGCTGAGCGCTTCCTTCACCTCGTCGAGCTTGAAGGGTTTGATGATCGCCTCGATCTTCTTCATGTGTCGACTTCTCCGTGACTGATTCGCTCGCCGCGGCCCGTGCCGATCGCAGACCAGGCGGTCGGCCACGCATGACCCGCGGGAGGTCTGCTCAAGACGCACGGTACCACAATCCCAAGATCCGAAACCGGGCCACTTCGTGCACATGCCAGGGGCAGACTCTGCTCGCGAATCAAGCAGCAGGGTGTTTCTCGGGAGACCGCCCTTCACGCAATCGCTCTGGCAACTCGCACGAGGCCGCGTGTCTTCGAGCTGGCTCGCCCGACGGAACGGTGCACGCCTCCGCTCAATCGAGTCTTGCTTGGAACGACCCTTGCAGATCATGGCGACAGACCCGCAGGAATGCGCGACGGAACGCAGCTCCAAAATGGGTGGAATTCACTTCGAATTACTTTGAAGTGCTCTGAAGTGCTCTGAAGTGGACGAATCGAGAAATAATTGGACACCGACAACACCCCCCCGACCCAAATCGATGAATTCGCGCGTTTCGTCAGAGAAAGCGTGTCGATCGGAAAGAGCAGCGAGCGGCCCGAAACCCTCAAAGCCTGGATCGATCTGGCGGAGGCCTACCGCATCACCCAGGCGCTGCGTGAATGCAACGGGAATCGCTCGGCCGCTGCTCGACTGCTCGGAATCGGCCGCCGGACGCTCTACGCCAAGATGGACAAGCTCGACATCACGCCGACCTGGCGCATGCGCTGAATCGTCACTCGATCCGAGCGAAAAGGCGCGACGTCCATGGACGCCGCGCCTTTTCTTTGTTCGACTCTTTGTTCGACCCGGGAAGGTGATCCCAGGGCTTCGCTCAAAATCCAGTCCGCCTAGAAGGCGTAGTAGATTTCAGCCATCAAGACGACCTGGTCCTCTTTCGAACCACCCGGGCGCGTAACGGTCGGGTCGCGCGGGTTCGGGCCGGGCGGCGGGAAGCCCAATGAGTTCTCTTCGAGACTGTTGTCCCAGCGGACCTCACCGCGAACAACCAGATTGTCTGTCAGAGAATGGTCTACCGTACCGGTGAGGCTGACGACTTCGACGTCATC
>CBFDDD010000018.1:0-63017 GCA_965603475.1 uncultured Myxococcales bacterium | reverse complement strand
GGGGGGCAGAGTGCAGAGAGTGCGAGTCCGAAGGCTCCAATCGAATCACGAACATCCAGGCGAAGCTGACCGACCCTTTCAAGACGGTCGCAGCTTATGGCTCCGTCAGATTGGCCGAGGCGATCGAATTTTCTTCTTCGTCGTCCTCGTGATCGGTGCGCTCGGCACGGTCAACCCAGAATCTGCCTACGCCGCCACTTCCGAAATGACATCCTGGGGCAGACGCCCAGCCGTCTCTGCTCCCAACGCCCGCTTCAGCGCCAGCTACAACTACCTTCATACGGACAGCACCGAAGCGAGCTTTGGAACGGGAGGCTCTACGTCGACGCTCCGCTTCGGCGAGATCGAGACCCACTGGGGCCAGGCGGAGGTCGTCGGCACTCTTCCTCTGACCCATTCGACGGGAGTGCGCGGGAACCTGCACGGCAGCTTCAGCTCCCTGAGTGAAGATGGGGGTTCCAGGAACCAGGACGTCGACACCGGCGCTTACGGTGTGGCGGCTGAGTTGTTTCTTCGTGATCCCAACCTGGGCTCATTCACCCTCGGCGGCAGCTACGACCGACTCGATGGAGACGACAGCTTCGACGCCAATGCGTTCGGAGGCGTTGCCGATTTGAGGTTGTTTTTTCCGGACTTCGGATCGGGCGAAGTCGACTGGTTCCTTCGCTTCGACTACGAGCGTCGGGAAGTCGAAGGATCGGGTCGCCCCCTGGACCCCAGAATCGACACCTATCGAGTGAGCGGTGGTGCCGGTTGGTATCTCACCAACAACTTCCAATTCCTGTTAGGCGGAAGATGGACTCGCGCCGAGCACAGCCCCATCAGCCGGGAAGATTCGGAAGGATTCGTAACCGCTCGCTGGAAACTCCCGACCGCCATTTCGCTCGAACTCAGTCTGGGTGGAAGCGCCGGCGTATCGGAATACAAGCAGTCGCCCTTTTCTTCCGATGACCGGTTCATCTACGGAGGAAACGTCGGCCTGACCTATCGATTTGGATCTGGGCCGACGCTGGTCGAGTCGATTCGCGCCTTTGACTGAACTCGAGTCCTCGGCAGAGCGAGTACGATGTACCAGAACATCGACGCGTCGCGTGTGAAGCCCAGGCGGGTCGAGCCACTCTAGAGAGAAGCCGTCCCCGGCGCGAGAATCGGTCGCACCGTCGCGGCTCGGGCGCCGACCAGCCCCTTCACCGCTGCCTCGATCCCGTCGACGGACAAATGAAACATCGGGAAGAGGGTCGAAATCGTTCGACAAGTGCTCGACGTCGCCCACGTGACGGGCTTGTCGGGATTGAGCCAGACTCCACGACCGAAGTGGCGTTCGAGGCGCGTCAGCCAGGCGAGCCCGGTCGTATTGGTCTCCATCCGTGGGTTGATATTTCCCCGTGCGGAGGTCAATTCACTGGGATGCATCGCGGCGTCGCCAACGATCATGAGCTTCCAACGCTCACCGTAGGTGCGGAGCAGATCCGCCGTCAGCATCGACTCGGATCGTCTGAGTCCGCCGGTCTCGAAGACACGTTCGTACACGCAGTTATGAAAGTGGAAGGCCTTGAAGTCGCGAAGCCCACGCTCCTCGTGGAGTGCGGAGAGCAAGCGACTAACCGGTTCGAAATACGGATCCATGGTCCCGCCGACATCCAACAACAGCAGCAAGCGCACGTCATTCTTGCGCTTGGGTCGAAAGACCAGCTCGATCTCACCTGCTTCGCGGCAGGTCTTGTCGATCGTACCGCCGATATCGAGTTCTTCGGGACCATCGCTGCGTGTCAGCTGACGCAGACGGCGAAGGGCCAGCTTCGTATTTCGCACGTCGAGGGCCACATCGGTCCGGTAGTTTTCGAAATGCCGCTCCTCTGCGACTTTCATCGCCGTCCGGTTTCGCCCCGGACCGCCGACGCGTATTCCAGTGGGGTGCTCGCCACCATGGCCGAAGGGGGAACGCCCGCCCGTACCGACCCAGCGACCGCCACCATCGTGTCGCTCGGTCTGTTCAGCCATCGTTTCCTGAAATCGCCGCATCAGTTCGTCGATGTCGAGGTTTTCGAGAGCCGCACGCATTTCGTCGGTGAGTTCTTCGAAGGGCTTTGGATCCGCGAGCCAGTCGAGTAGCTCCGGCGGAAGATCGATGACCCCCTCGATCCCCTCGAAATAATGCGCGAAGACCTGATCGAAAGTGTCGAAGTCGCTCTCACTCTTGACCAGGCACGAACGAGCGATGTGGTAGAAGCCTTCGATTCGAGAATCGTGTAGCCCTAATTCGAGACAGGTGAGCAGCATTCGCCACTCTTGCAGGGTGACCTTGAGGCCCGCCTCCCGCAGCGTGTAGAAAAAATCGAGAAACACCATTGGTCGAGAACCCGAGCTAACGGCGAGCGCCGTCGAGCTCCTCGAAACTCGCGGGGGTCTTGCCGCCGCGATCCTGGAAGCCCTGGATCGCGCGCGTATCCTGTTCGTTCTTGAGCAGCGCCCCCATGAAGGGCAGCTCCGACTCGAGATGGGAAGGATCTGCGCCCGCTCGCAAAAGTGCCGTGATCCAGTCGATCAGCTCCGATGTCGATGGGCGCTTTCTCAGCTCTTTTTGCTCGCGGAGCCAATAGAACTTGACCAACACCTGTTCGAGAAGACGTTTCTCTACTTGCGGATGATGGACGTCGATGATCTCTCGCATTTGTTCGACATCCGGAAAGTCGATGAAATGAAAGACGCATCGACGCAGAAATGCGTCTGGCAGCTCTTTCTCGTTGTTCGAGGTGATGATCACCATCGGGCGTTCTTGCGCCTGGACCTCGTCTCCGGTCTCCATCACCGAGAACCGCATCTCGTCGAGTTCGAGCAGGATGTCGTTTGGAAATTCGAGATCGGCCTTGTCGATCTCATCGATCAGCAGGACCTGCCGTGACGCCGACGAGAAGACTCGACCGAGAGGCCCGAGCCGGATATAACTGCGAATATCCTTGACGTCACCGTCACCAAATCGCGCGTCATTCAGTCTCTGGACCGTGTCGTAGACATAGAGGCCGTCCTCGGCCTTGGACGTCGACTTGATATGCCAGCTGTCGAGCGGAAGGCCCAACCCCTCGGCAACGTGTCTGGCGAGTAGCGTCTTCCCAGTCCCCGGCTCGCCCTTGACGAGCAGGGGTCGTTCGAGTGCTAACGCGCAATTGACGGCATCGACGAGCGCCCCGGACGCGATATAGCCGCTGGTTCCTTCGAAGCGCTCAAAGCTCTGGCGGTTCTGTGCCTCGGTCATTTCTGTAGACATTGCGTTCGACCTAGGCCCGCTCGTGAATGAGAAGCTTCTTCTCTTCACCGAACATGACGGCGATCTTGCCGCGACCGACGACGCCCTGGACGACCCCTTCTCCGAGCTTCACATGGGTGATCCGATCCCCGCGCTCGTAAGAGTCGCGAATCGAATAACTGAGCAGCGGCTTGGAGAGATCTGCTTCGATGATCACGTCCGCAGGATCGACCTTCTTCTTCTTGGGCTTTGGCTTGAGCTTCCCGGCGCCCGTCTCCCACGCCTTCTCGAAGCCGATCGAACCCGTGAGTGTCGGACCTTCGTCGTCGTATTCCCAGCCGGGAACCGAGTCGGTCGTCAGGCCGAGGAAGAAGATTTCTGTCCCGATCGTCTCACCGATTTCCCGCGCGATTCGCTCGAGCTCACGAATCCATCCCGCACCCTTTTGTGCTTCGCGCTTTCGGCAAAGTTCCCAGTAGCGAGGACTCGCAGCAATGATGACCGACGGTGCCTCTTCGCCCGTCGTCTTGCCCGTCGCCTCGGCAATTTCACTGCGAAACGCTTCGCGGTTGGCATCGATTGCCGCCGCGTGCGCCAGGGCCTGCAAGACAAAACGAAGCGGGGTGTCCCCGGCGCCACTTCGAGTCGCGTCCGGCTCGAGATACTTGAGTACCGCCACCGCGACGCGGTCATCCCCGATCAGCGCCAGGATCGGAAGGTCTTCGATGCCAGCATTGGGATCCGAAGCACCCTTTGCCTTGTCGGGGGCAGCGGTCTTGATCGGCACGGCACTGTCGATGAGCGTGATCGACTCACCGGTCGGCAGCTCCAGCGATTTTGTGCCCCAGGCCTCTTCGTCCGAAGAGCGGGCCGCGCGGGCAATCGCTTCGGCCAGATGCTTTTCGTCACGACCGTGTTGACGTCCCTTGGCCTTGCGGCCGACGCGAACGCCGAGATGAGCGAGGCCCTCTGCGGAACGTTTCGGAGCGTTGGCGACCTCGGTCTGGTAGTCGGCCTCGAGCGAAGCGCCCGTCAGCCGTTCCGCCGCCGTTCGAAAGCCTTTGGCTTGTTTGACGTCGCGATCGGAAACGAGGGCGATGAGCGGGTGAAGACTCACTGAAGGGATCTCCTGGATAGGTGGCGCAAACGACCGGCCGTCGTCGGCCCACTCGGGACCCGATCTACACGGAGGCCAGCTCGATCACCATCGAAATGACATTGAGGCCCCATCGTCTAACGAGGGGCCTCATAGGGACGTTAACACCGCTGATCGGAGATTTCCCGGTTTACCCCTCGGGGCATCGTCAATCACTCAATTCGGGAGCGGATCAGGACCCTCTGGGCCGACGAACGCGGAGTTCACCGTACTCGAGCTCGAAAACGAGTTCTTGAGAGTCGCCGGATGCCTGGAACAACGTGGCATCGAGTGCCGCCTGATGCTCGGTATGACTCGCGGACTCGCTCTGGCCGGCCCATGAGGGCCAGCACTGGTCGATCCGATCCATCCGATTCTGCTGCGACATCCCGCCCGTCTCCTTGCATTCGAGGTAGCGGCCGCCATCGCCGGGGCCACTTCCGACTTATCGCGACACAGCGATCGAGTCTTGAAATCTTTTCGCGCGTTTGAGGACCCTTCTTGCCGAATTTCGACACATACGCCCTGAAAATCGAAGAACACTTCGCTCTCGTTGGAGAAGGACGTTCAGCATGAAACTCCGATCCCTCCTCATTGTTGGCTTCGCGGTCTGCATAGCCTTGCTGCCGTCCTGCGACGCAACCGAAAGCGCTGAGACCGCGGCCTCGACGAAGGCCTCCAACTCTGCCCGCGGTACTGGCCTGGCCAGGCGCCCGAAACACTCCAAGACGGGGTTGGCCGCCGTTCGCGCGCGCGCCGACGCCGCCTTCGCTGAGATGAAAGGAGCGAGACGCTCACGATTCGAATCTCGCATCGGACTGCAGCCCTGGCCCAAAGACCTCCCCAGGAACTGGCCTACACCGAGCCGGGCCCGTGTCGTCGCGGTCGCAATGCAGCCACAAGGGAATCGTCTATTGCTGGTCGACTTGCCGGGATCCCCTCGCGCGGCCCTGAAGTCCTATCGGGATCTACTGCGAGCCGGGGGCTATCACGTCGTCCGTCCAGCGAGGCGCGAATCGACTCATGCCCTACACGCAAGACTTGACGACGACGAAGCAGTTCTCACCTTTTTCGAACGCAAGCAGGCTACGCGCCTCGAGATTCTTTTCGTAGGCCACGGCTCTGGCTAGACAGAAGGCCAACGAAGGACGAGACTGGGCGTGTGCAGACTCGTCTTGCGACACCCCTTCTTCTTCTATTGGTACTCCAGAGCACCTTCGCCATGGGATGCGGGATGCTGCTCTCCAGCCGATTGAGTGAGAGCACGATCATTTTCGAGGCGGGTGAGCTGCGATCGAACGAAGAAACTTCCCTCGCCGATCTCGAGCTGGCCTGTCGCAAGGCCGTCGAGACTCTGGGCTACGAGGAGATCGAGACGATGCCCGACAAGGACCAGATTCGCTTGACGGCGCGCACGGTCGGGGGCGAACCAGTAGAGCTCCAATTGAGCGCGAAGGGTTCCAGTCGAACGGAACTTCGAATTCGTGTCGGCGTCCTTGGAAACGAGGCACGGTCGCGGCTCGTACTGGAACAAATCCATCAATCGCTCTGAACGGGCGCGGGAGTAGAGCCGGTTGGAGGCATCCCATGGCCTGATCGAGGCGGTCGTACTGCTAGCCCTTGCTTCTGCTGGTCTAGCGATGACCGAGCGGCTACGCCTGCCCTCGGTCGTCGGGTTTCTCGTCGTAGGCGCCATCGCGGGCCCCGGGATGCTAGGGCTCGTGAGCGAACCCGACCGCGTCCGCGACCTCGCCGAGATCGGCGTCATCTTTCTGCTCTTCGAGATCGGGCTCGAACTACCGATCGAACGTTTTCGAACACTCTGGAAAGCGGCACTCGTCGCCGGAGGCTTCCAGGTCGGCTTGACACTGGCCATCGTCGCCGGAGTCACCCATGCATTCGGGCTCGCCTGGCCAGCTGCGCTCGTCGTCGGAGCCGGGGTTTCGATGTCCAGCACGGCCATCGTACTGCGGCTGCTCACCGATGAAGGCCAGATCGACGCGCCCGGCGGACAGCTCGCGGTGTCGATCCTTCTGATGCAGGACCTCGCGATCGTTCCCTTTCTCTTGTTCATCCCCTTGCTCGCGGGCGAATCGACGGCTCCGATTGACGTGGCTTCTGCGATTGGACGAATGGTCGGCGCGCTCGTGCTCGTCGGATTCGGCGTGTGGTTTCTGGTTCCGCGAATTCTCGATCGCGTTGCGCAGACCCGAAGTGGAGAACTCTTCAGTCTACTCGCACTCTTGATCGTCCTTGGCTCTGCGCTCACTGCCGAGACGCTTGGACTGACCCTTGCCGTCGGCGCCTTTCTCGCCGGCGTCGCGGCAAGCGGATCTCCCTACGCCCACCAGCTCTTCAGCGAAGTCGTTCCACTCCGAGGCGTACTGCTCGGAATCTTCTTCACTGCCGTGGGTATGTTCTTCGAGCCGAAAGAGGTCATCGAGGCGCCCGGCACGTTCTTGCTCGACGTCTTCACGATCACTCTGGGCAAAATCTTGATCATCCTCGTTGCGGGCATGATCTTGCTTCGACGATCGCTGCGTGTGAGTCTCGAAGCCGGCCTCTCCCTATGCCAGATGGGTGAGTTTTCCTTCGTACTCCTCGGTGTTGCGGGACAGGCGGGACTGATCGAGCCCGTACTGCAACAGCGTGTCATCGGAGCGTCCATCGCGACCTTGCTGATCTCGCCCTTCTTGATTCGATACGCACCGACGATCGCGGAAACCATCGCCGAACGACTCCGACATCCCGGCGCAGAAATGCCTAACGCAGCCAAGGACGATGGGACCGAACAGAACTCGCGCGTCGTCGTCATCGGATACGGGCCAGCCGGACAGACCCTCATTCGCCTGCTTCGCTCACTCGACGTGCCCTATATCGCCGTCGACACGAATCCAAACGCGGCACTCGCCGCTGCCGATTCGGGCGAACCCGTGATCTATGGCGACGCGACGCGGCCACAGGTTCTCAGCCATCTTCGGGTCTGGGATGCCCGATTGGTCGCAGTGGCAATCTCGGACCCCCTCGCCACGCGTCGAGTCGTGTCCCGAATTCATGCGATGGCCCCGCACACTCCGATTCTCGCTCGAACCCGGTATGTCCGCGAAGTCGACCGTCTTTCGTCTGCCGGCGCGACGACCGTCGTCGCCGAAGAATTCGAGGGCAGCATCGAGCTCGTCGCACGCGCACTCGAGAGTTTCGAATTCCCGACGGGGGCGATCGCACGCTTTACGGAAGCCTTGCGTGAGGAGGGATACGGGGCGATTCGGGCCCCCGCAGCACTCCCGATCGACCCCTGGCTCATCGAGCTACTCGATCAGAACGATACCGAATGGGTCGAGGTTCCCATGGCCCTCTCTGGCGAGCCGACACTGGGCGAGTTGGACATCCGCGCACGAACGGGCGGCAATGTGCTCGTAATCGAACGCGACGGGACCAGCCATCCAAATCCGCCGCCGGGTTTCGCTTTGAAGGGCGGGGATCGACTCCTGGTGCTCGGCGGTGCGGAGAATCTTCTTCGCGTGCGGCAGTTGCTCGGAGTGCCCCTGAACGGCTGATGCCCGCATTGAGGCTCCGCTCGCTGTGCAATACTCTCGGTCGAATCGGCCCCACGACGAAACGAATGTGGCTTCCCCACTGTGTTCGACGTTTTTTAATATTGCTCGACATTGAAAGTGGCGAATTGCTCGGCGATCGCCTTTGAGTCCCATGCGTCAGAACCCGCCCTCCGATCTGAATCCATTTCGACCCAACGACACTTTCATGCGTCGACATCTCGGACCCCGCAGCAAACAGGTTTCCGAGATGCTTCGTTCGATTGGTCTGGATAGCCTCGAAGATCTCGCCCGAGCGACCGTGCCGGAGTCGATTCGCAGCAAGGAGCCGCTGGTTCTCGACGGTCTCCCGCGCGAGCCGCTTGGTGAGAACGAACTTCTCCAGATCCTGCATGCGATCGCAAGCGAAAATCAGGTCCATCGAAGCTATCTCGGTATGGGCTACCACGACGTCATCATTCCCGGTGTCATCCAGCGCAATGTGCTCGAGAATCCGGGCTGGTATACGCAGTACACCCCCTATCAGGCAGAGATTTCACAAGGCCGGCTCGAAGCGCTCTTGAACTTCCAGACCCTCGTCGCTGACCTGACGGGGCTTCCACTTGCCAACGCCTCCCTGCTCGACGAAGCCACCGCCGCGGCGGAAGCACTCGGTCTGTGCAGAGCCGTATCGCGCGGTCAAAAGCAGGGCTTCTTCGCCTCCAGCGATTGCCATCCACAAGTTCTCGGCGTGCTCCGAACGCGCGCCGCGGCACTCGGGGCGACGCTCCACGTAGGCGATCCCGAGAAGGCGGATTTCGAAGCGCTCGATTGCTGTGGTGTGCTGATTCAGTACCCGGCGAGCGATGGACGGATCTTCGATCCGCGAGGCATCATCGAGCGTGCGCATGAGGCCGGTGCACTCGCCGTCGTCGCCGCCGACCTTCTCGCAATGACGCTACTCACACCGCCGGGGGAACTCGGTGCCGACGTCGCTCTCGGAACGACACAGCGCTTTGGTGTTCCGATGGGGTTCGGCGGACCGCATGCCGCTTATTTTGCGACACAGATGAAACACGCGCGTCGCATGCCCGGACGATTGGTAGGTGTTTCGCGCGATCGCGAAGGGCGCGTGGCCTATCGCCTCGCAATTCAGACCCGCGAGCAACACATTCGTCGAGAGAAGGCGACTAGCAACATCTGCACAGCGCAGGTCCTGCTCGCGATTCTCGCGAGCATGTACGCGGTCTATCATGGACCTGAGGGTCTACTCCGAACGGCGAGACGAATTCGAGGGCTCACGCGCGCCCTAGCACGAGGACTCGAGCGATTGGGCCACGACGTTGCGGGTGTGCCCTTCTTCGACACGCTGCGCGTTCGCCCGGTTGGAACGGGTGTACCGGAGATCCTTTCTGCGGGATGGGAGCGGGGACTCAATTTTCGGACGCACTATCACCCGTCAGAGCACCCGTCAGAGCACCCCTCGAAAGGCTCGGGGTCCAGCCGGGAGGGAGCGGTTCCGGATGGGAGTGTTGGGATCGCGCTGGATGAGACGACGGGACCGAACGACGTGCTCGACATCCTGAGGGCCTTCGCGGGCGATCGTGAGCTCGATTTCGAATTCGCCGATATTTCGGGTGAAGAATCCGGGAAGGCGTCCGGAAGTGATACGGAATGGCCCGAGGGTCTGGTCCGGAAGTCCGGCTTCCTCGAACACGATGTCTTCCATCGATATCACTCCGAGACCGAGATGCTCCGCTATATCCATCGCCTCGAGGCAAAGGACCTGTCTCTGACGACTTCGATGATTCCGCTTGGCTCATGCACGATGAAGCTGAATGCGACGGTCGAAATGATTCCAGTGACGTGGCCAGAGTTCGGCGGACTACATCCTTATGCGCCAGCGGATCAAGCGGCAGGTTATTCGATACTTTTCGAACAACTCGAAACCTGGCTGGGCCAGATCACGGGGTTGCCCGCCGTATCACTGCAACCCAACGCGGGATCCCAGGGAGAGTACGCAGGCCTGCTCGCGATTCGCAGATTCCACACATCACAAGGCGAGGCCGCACGGGACATTTGCCTCATCCCGGTCTCAGCCCATGGCACCAATGCTTCGAGCGCGGTCATTGCTGGCTTTCGCTGCATCGCCGTAAAATGCGACGAGCAGGGCAATATCGACGTGATGGATCTGCGCGAGCGCGTAGAGGAAAACCGCGACCAGCTCGGCGCCTTGATGATTACCTATCCCTCGACGCATGGTGTATTCGAGGAAGCCGTGCGCGAGATCTGCGCTGTCGTTCACGAAGCGGGCGGCCAGGTCTACTTGGATGGCGCGAACATGAATGCGCAGGTCGGGTTGACTTCGCCGGCGGAAATTGGTGCCGATGTCTGCCACCTCAATCTGCACAAGACTTTCGCGATCCCTCACGGTGGGGGTGGACCCGGAATGGGCCCGATCTGCGCGGCTGATCATCTACGCGACTTCCTTCCTGGACATCCGATCTTTGGCGAGGGTGCTGTCTCCGCCGCCCCCTTCGGTAGCCCCTCGATCCTCCCGATCTCCTGGGCCTACATCGCACTCATGGGTGCTGAAGGCCTGACGCGAGCCACCCAGATCGCAGTCCTCAATGCCAATTACATGGCGAAACGCCTATCGGATCACTACGACGTTCTTTACACCGGTCCGGGTGGACGCGTCGCGCACGAGTTCATCATCGACTGTCGCCCTTTCGAAAAGAGCGCCGACATCACGGTCGAGGACATTGCGAAGCGTTTGATCGACTACGGATTTCATGCACCGACGATGTCGTTTCCTGTCGCCGGCACATTGATGATCGAGCCAACCGAAAGCGAATCGAAGGAAGAACTCGATCGACTCTGTGATGCGCTGATTTCGATTCGCGAAGAGATCCGCGCCATCGAACGCGGCGACCACGACGAGTCGGAGTCGCCACTCAAGCACGCTCCCCATCCAGCGGAGACCGTCTGCGCGAATGAATGGCCCTTTGCCTACACGCGTGAACTGGCGGCATACCCCACGGCCTGGACGCGACAGCACAAATTCTGGCCACCCGTGTCGCGAATCGACAATGCCTGGGGCGACCGCAACCTCGTCTGTAGTTGCCCACCACTCGAGGACCTCGTCGAAGACTGAACCGTCCCCGAAATGACGGGTACGATCGCCGATTCGAGGAGTGCTACCTTTTCGCGCTTCACGTAGCTGCGGAGAGACTGTTTCGTGGACGACCCCTATTCGATTACACAGATTCTCTGGTCGACCGATCCGATGACCCAGCGCGCGATCGCGATGGTGCTCGCGCTGGCACTGGTCTCGGCGGTCACGATCTTCATTCCACTCGTCGTACGACTCATCCGCCTGTTCATGTTCGAACGGCGACTAAGGGGTTGGGTCGACTCCTCGGGCGCATCGGGCTCGATTCCTGGCGCCGAGAACCCGGCCGGAATGCCGGATCCTAAACGCCGTCTCGATCATGAAGAATTGCGAGGCCTATTCGCAAACTCACCAATCCGGGCAGCCTATGAGGAGTTCGAACGTCGCTGGACGACTGCCGAACTCGTGGAGGGGATCGGCCGTGCACCCATCCGTTTGATGGATGTATTCGATGACCGACCGCTCCTGCCATTCGGCCCCCGCCGCAGTCTGCTCCCAGTCATGCCTGGTCTTTTTCTTGGCGTAGGTGTGTTTGCCGCACTGACCGGCTTGATTCCGAGCCTGGCAAGTATCGGGGGCGACACTCTGTCCGGAGACGCTCGGTCCACGTGGATGGCGGCTCAGCTGGGCCTCGCATTACGCGCTTCGGCCTGGGGATTCATCTGTGCGATCGGCGCGACACTCTCGGGTCGCCTGATCGAAGGGGCCTTCGACGCGCGTAGCCACCGCCTCGATCGCCTCGTCGAAGCCGCGTTCGGCTCCGTCTCTCCCGGCGAACTGGCCGAAATCACGCGACAGACTCAACAGCAAAGTCTCGAAACCCTCGGCAGGGAATTGGCCGGGTTTGCGAACGAGCTGAACGAGCGCCTCGATCGCGGCCTGCAACGAATCGAGCAGTCGACCGCGCGATCCGCGAACCTCGTTTCCCAGGAACAACGCGGTGCTCTCCACACCATCGTCCAGGAACTTTCCCTCTCCGTACGTCAGGGTGTCGAGCACCACCTGAGCGAACTCCGCAGCGCACTGCAACGCGCAGTCGAACACCAGAACTCCGTTACCGGCGGACTCGCAGAGACCTTCGAACGCATGGTCGAGAATTCGAGCACACAGGATCGTGTCGCACGCACACTGTCCGACTCGGCCAGATCCGTCGAAGCAGCAGCGAATGCCATGCGGGGGTCGGCGACGGAAATGAATCCGATCCTCGAACACCTCGGCGAAACGAGTCGCGGACTCGCGGATACCGCGGCTCGCATAGGCGAGACACAGAAAGTCGTCGCCCGTACGGCTGAGGGCGTGCGAGGCTCCCTCGAGCACGCAGCGGCCGGCGTCGACGATCAACGCCAGTTCATCGAAGTCTCACTCGGAGAAATCCGGAGAGCGCTCGTCGGACTCGGAGACGGACTCGGAGAGAGCCTCCAACACTCTCTCCGCGAAGTCGATGACGTGCTCGGCAGCACCGTCGGACAGCTCCGCAAAACACTGGCCGAGAGCAACGAAACGATCGAGCGGCTGTCCGGCCCGATCCGTGCCGCAGAGGGAACAACCCGCGAGACGCACGTCGCGCTGGATCGCGTTCGAAGTGAAGTCGAGGCACTGGGCCAATGGATGAGTCAGGCAGTCAAGCCTCTGCGTAGTGGGCTCGCTGAGGTTGGCAGTCGTGCGGAAGAGATCTCGCATACGATGACCGAATTCACGAGTCATACCCGGCAAATCGACAAGACTATGGAATCGCTACGCGAGGAGATCCACGCAGAGAGTCGGCGACTTCAGGGAACGGGGAGTGAACTGAGTCGTCGTCTCAAACTGACGAGCGACACGATCGGTCTGCTCGAGGGTACACCCCCCGATTCCGCTCGACGTTCACAACCCGAAGAGACAGCGACCCCGCGCCAACGCGAGGAAAGCGAGCAAAGCTGGCCACCCACCCCTCATGCTCGCGAAAGCCAATCACCTGGTGCGCCACCTCTACGAAATCCCGAAGACGTGACGCTGAACCCTACGGGACCTTCCGGAGCCTCCATCAGCCCTGATCGAGCGCATGCAGCCGCCCCGGACCGCAGCGCCGAAGGTTCAGACGCCACGCTCGAGGGCGCCGAACGGAGACCTGAGTCATCCGGCTTTCGTGTCGGGGAAGCGCGTGCACAGGGGCCGGATCCTTATAGCCGGCTCGAGGGCGATCAGGCAGAATCGTCCAGTGTCCGACCTTTCTCGACACCAGATCGTGAAGCTGGCAGCGATCTCAAATTGTCGGACTTGCTTGGACCGAGTAGCGCCGACGGCTCGACGTCCGCGAGCACCACGCCGGATTCGCCCGGCAAAACTGACGACAGGATATCCGACAAGCACAGCAAGTCTGCGCGAACGTCGGATGATTCGGAATAGCTCGACATGCCGAGTCGATTCTCGAGTCGCGCGGCCGGCAACCATCGCAGCGCAACCGATACGGCGTGGGGAGACGGATTCGGCGAGTGGTGGGCGGCCATCGCCGTGATCGCGCTAGTCGCGATGGCACTCGTCAGCCTTCTCGGAAGCGCCGAACCGCGAACTGCGATCTCCGACGACGTCGCTCCGCGAATTCTGGCGGCACTCGATCCCGCGCAGCGTTCACTCGACGCGGTCGAGGCTGCTTTCGAATCTCTCTGCCAGGAACCGGTCCTGCTCGCGCTCGAACTCGACCCGGATTGCGAATCCGGTGTGATCACCCTGTCCGACGATTTGTTCGGGGGCTCCGGAAAGGCCCAGCTGAGCCCGGTGGCTCGAGAAGACATCGTCGCGGCCATCACGACCTACCTCTCACACCTGCGAACACTGCCCGCTCTCTGGAAAAGTCTCGAGGCGATCGAGATCCGCGGCCACGCTGATCCACGCGCCGTGCGAGATCCCTACTCGACGAACATGGTGGGATCTCAGCAGCGCGCTCTTGGTGTTTTGCTCTTTCTGGTCGGGCCGGGGGGGCTCTCAGAGCCAGATCGAATCGAATTCCAGGGTCTGGCCGTCGTCTCGGGTGTGTCCTTCGCACGTCCACCGGCTTCTTGCCCGGAACGCAGCCGTGAATGCTACCCCGAATGGCGGCGGGTCGAGATCCGCCCGGTGCTATCCGAATCGTCCCGACGTGGCGACTGGTCGAAGACAATTCAAGACGCCCGAAACGCTGCTCTCCGAGTGCCCAACAGGAACCTGAGTCGCAACGACAGCGAGAATTGAAACCTCCGCTGCCCAAGCGGTTTCCTTTGGTATGCTCTGCCAGCCTCAAACTTGGAGAACCCAGATGCATCGCTCTCGAAATTTCTCTTCTCTAGCCGCTGTGCTGGCCATGACTTGTGTATTCACGGTCGCCTGCGACTCCGGCACGCAAGAACCCGCCGCCCCGGCCAACTCGGTGCCAGCCACGTCGGATGACGCGACGGGCTCACAGGGCGACGCAATACCTCCGTCTCCAACTGAGTTGCCAGAAGGCTCGGCTGCAGCCATTCCCGGGGAGTTTCCTGACGAAGTCCCGATCTATCCTGGCTCGCTCCCGGCCCAGGGCAAGGGTCTCGTCTCGGACGGTGTTCCCATGGCAGCCGTCCAACTCCAGACGACAGATTCCCCGAAAGAGGTTTACGATTTCTACCTCGATAAACTCACACGCGAGGGATGGACGATCGAAGAGAGAGAGGACTTAGCAGGCAAGAATGCAATTACGGCGACGAACGGGAAGTGCACGGCTACGGTGTTGGCTGCCCCGAGTGAAGACGGTGGCAGCAGCATCTTCCTACTGACCGAGTGTTAGACCAGCGGTCTACTCGCCCACTCCTTTTATTCTTTGAATCGATTCGATCTCGCCTCGACGCCAAAGGCGAGGGATCCGGAAGAGTCCGTCGGCGCGCGAAAATCAGAATATAACCCATTCGCCCCCCCTGGGGATCGAATGTTTTCTAGGCCTCGCGCTATTCGCCGTCACCATTCTCGCGACCTCGCCGCTGATTCTTGAGTTTTCCGCGGTGACGTTTCTCCTCGATTCTGCGTCTTTTGGAGGCTCGAGTGGGCATGGTCGGTCGACGTGGCGGCTCCTGGTAGAGCGCCGTCTCGACGAGTTCTCGAAGTCGCTCGCGCGCCATCTCACGATTTCGCTCTCGACTGCGATGCCGGTCGCCATGGACGATCAGCACCCCCTCACGCGAAAGGCGGGCACGCAGACGGGCCATCAGACGGGCCTTGGCATCCGGGCTGATGCCATGAGACTCACGCAGACTCCAACGCAGCGTGACACGGGTGCTCGAAGTGTTGACGTGCTGGCCGCCCGGGCCGCTCGAGCGAGTGGCCAGCTCGACGATCTCGCTACCTGGAATCCGATTCCCCCCGGAAAGGGGTAGATCGGCATCTCGCCCCTTCCCGCCTCGCCCCACCATATTCTTGCTCCAGATCGCCCTTGCCCGGCGAGTACGCCCTCATCAGATCGGCCTTCAGGCTCGGGCCCCGTAGGTCGATTCGTCTATAGGGGCGGCCCACGGGTTCGGGCCACCCACCTGGCTTTGTACAACAGGAAGGGAAGCGCGACTCTGTGAGTCAGTCCACCACGCCACAATCAAACGAACGCGCAGTGCTCCTCCAGCACGGCGGCGAACTCGCAGAATTTTCCGACCTGCTCTCGGAGCTGGCGATGCCCGTCGACGAATGCACCACGGGCTTACCGACCCGCGAACTGCTCGCGGGCGCGCGCATCGTGATCATTTCGGGGAAGAGACTCCTCGAATCGGGCGCGCCCAATCTGAGCCTATGGCCACGCACGATCGCTGTCATCGACGACTCGAGCCGAACGCTCGTCAACCATCTCAATCGCATTGGCGTCGCGATGGTCATCCGGCGTCCGATCCATCCCCGCGCACTCCGACTTCTCCTGCTACACGAAATCTATCACGGTCCCGAACGCCGAGTTCGCAAGCGCGTGCTGATTGGACATCCGATTCGGATCAGTTCGGGACTCTTCAGACCCCATGCCACTCTCCTCGAACTCTCGCCTACCGGCGCGCGAATCGAACTCGTGAATGCGCCCAAGGTCGGTTCCAAAATCCGGATCTTGATCGGCAAGGAGCTGACCAAGAACAAGCCCATCAAGCTCCATGCCAAAGTCATCCGCTCGACTGGCGCATCGAACAAGGACGATCGCGATGAATCCGAAATCGCGGTGGCGATTCTCGACGCCAAGCGTCACGCGAAGACGATCAAAGCGATCCTCGATCGCTTCGCGCTGAGTCCCGCAAAGTGGAAGACGAAGCAACCCCACACCGAGCCCGACTCACGGCGAACCGCTTCGGCACCCACGGTAGAGGTGACGGACGGTGGAATCTCACGACACCTGCCGCCGACCCATACTCCCTTGATTCGATCGGAGGTCGAGCCCGAGATCGATGCCACACCGACCGACGGCACCACAGCCCACGAAGGCATTGTCTCGTCCTCCAGGATCGGAGCCGTCACCATCGATCCGGCAATTTCCGACGAAATCGATTCCCCTTCGGCCGATGCGGCGAGCAACGACATCGCCGACGACCCACCGAAGAATTCCGACAATTCAGCTGAACGGCGCTGCGATGTGCGCATCCCCTACGACCAACGGGTGGTAGCCCTGGGAGAGGAAGCTGCGCGCGTTCTAGTCGGTCGCGACCTGTGCGCTGGGGGAATGCGTATTGCTGCAACGTCCTCGGTCTCAGTTGGCGATGTTCTCCGGGTCGCGCTCCACGGCGGCACTCAGTCCGAGCCTCTCGTCGTTCTTGCCAGCGCCTTGCGCGACGATGGAGACGATGGACTCGTCCTGACCTTCGATGACCTGTCAGAGACGCAGCGAGAGCAACTCGACAAGATCATCACCAGTGGCCTTCCGGTTCATGCGAACAGCGACGCTCTGGAAGACGCGTCTGCAGTGTGCGAGGCGATCGTCGTTGCGGAAGTACTCGAAACTGTCACTCCAGAAAGTGACGCCGAGATCGAAGACCACCTGGATTCAATCTTCGACACGAGCGAAATCATGGACGCCGCCCGGTAGAACGTTTGGTAGGCCGACCTGCCCCGTTCCCATCGAACGAGCCAGACAGAGAGAGAGGACCGCCTAGTAGTCTTCCATCTCCTCGTCTAGCTCGGTGAAGGACTTCCTGGCGCGCGCCTCGATGAAGGCTCGGAGCTGGCTCGACATCTCGTCCATCTCCCGTACGGAATTTTCGAACGACTCGATGTCGAGAGCGACCAGGATATAGAGCTGGTTGGTCTGCGAAATCCAGGTTTCCTGAATCGAAGTACCGTTCAGCGTCGACTTCGACAACAACACCGTTGTCGACGAAAACTGTTCAGCGGTCATTTCAGATTCGCCGTCGGTGACCTGCTCCTGGAAGTCTTTGATCATACTCTTGACTTTGGTTTCCAGGGTTCGGCCGATTTCGGCACGTCCGCGGGATGTCGCCTTGGTACGGGCGATCGACATGCTTCGACCGATCTTGGCATCACCGACCCCACACAGTCGAGCTCCGTCGTCATCATCCCAGTAGGCGCCGCAACCTTCGAGCACCCAGGTGGGAGCGCCGGCGAATTCATTGGGCAGTTGCTCATCGGGGGTCGTGACGTCCTTGCCACAGCCAGCCATCGCGACAACGGTAGCCAGAGCGGCCGCACCAAGAAAAAATCGAATCATTCGGTTCTGGACACGCATTCTGGTCCGCCTCCAAGCTGTCGTGAGCCGATTCAGAGAATCGAGCCCTCGATCCGTTCCGCGCATGTTGCCGGGTCCACTTGAACCCATCAAAGCTGCTCGGGAATCATCTGGTCGGTAGGAATACCCTCCACCAACCGCTGAGATTAAGTAGCGTATTCGTCCAGATAGGTTTCACCCTCGAGCTCGAATTTCCTACGAATCGGCCGAATTCCTTCGCGACTCACAAGCTGAGTCGACTCGCAGTTCCGCTCCTAGAGGAATTCCCCACATGGCTCGACTGGCCAGTCTGGATCTGTCATTCCTGAGAGCACTCGACGAGAATCGGATGGAGCTGGTGTACGAGCCTTTCGGACATTTCCCCCAACATCGTTAGAGACCCGCTCGTACAAACCTGACATCCGGCGGCGGCACGTTCGACATCCCCTGACGGAATCCACGCGATGATGGCAACCTCGAATTTCTCACGGCTCGAATCGATGGGTCGGGCAACCGCCTCGATCCAGAATCCGATCGGCGGGCGATCCAGCACATCGAAGAAACCACGACTCGCCACCGCCGCCTCGCCAGTCGACAGCGAACGGCCTGGCCGATAGCAGATCAGCTCTCCGTACGGCGAGCTGGATGACGACCCTGGCGGACCCTCGCGCCAATCGCCTCGATCAATTGCTCCGGCCAAAGCCCCGGCTCGTGCACGTTCGATCCGATCAAGCAGATCGAGGGCTGTAACGAGCGACGCCTCGCTCTCGAGCTCTTCGATCTGCGCCTCGAAAGCCCCGACTCCTCGTTCGAGACGCGCAAAGAAATCTGAAGCGGATACGGCCACCGCGAGTGATCGTAAGCGTGATTCGAATCGCGCAAGCTGCTCGGAATCGAGTGGCGGGAAGGGCTCACGAGATTCGGTTCGTGGGAGAAGGTTCGCCAACGATTGCGACCTCGCTTCGACTTCGAAAGTCTCCGAACCGGCCGATCAAGCCCGCATGGAGAATTCCAACTCAGAAATTGTCGTAGTCGTCCATGAGACGATTCATCTCGTCTACCGATTCATCCGCTCGCTCGGTCAATGCCTGATACGCCTGGCGCGCCTGGATCAGTGCTTCGTGCAGATCGATCGTCGGATTCGGCACGCCGTACATCGTTTCTCCGTCCGGTCCCCTGAATTCACGTGCCTCGGGTTCTGGCGCCGGCAGAGGAGGCAGATCCGGTTCGACTCCGAGCCCCGGTGGTGGAGGCAGATCCGGTTCGACTCCGGGCCCCGGTGGTGGAGGCAGATCCGGTTCGGCTTCGAGCTCGATTGGCGGCGTGGGATCAGCCGACTCCATTTGCGGAATGGCCCGCTCACTCGGCTCAGGGCCACGCGGAGCGACGGGTGTGGGTTGCGGGGGGGAAGGGGGCACCGACGTAGAAGCAGCCGATGTCGGCGGTGCAGGCGCCGCGCTCGAAGCCCGAGAGATTGAACTGATCTGTGCCACGCCCTGCTGGTTGACCCAGGCCAGCGCGAGCGAACTACGCACCGAATAGTTCAATCCCTCGAGTGGCAGACCCTGATCGTTCACTCGCCTTACGAAAGTATTCACACCCACGAGCCGTGAGTATTGGTCGAGCAGCGGGCCACCCGAATTGCCAGGATTGATCGCGGCGTCCGTCTGAAAAATGTCACGGGCTGAATCGCGGCGTTTGCTCGAGATGGTTCCGGTCGTCAATGTCCAGAGACCGCCACCACCGGGATGGCCGATCGCCGCGACGGATTCGCCGACATCCACCTCTTCCGAATCAGCAATTTCGACCGGGCGGAGACTCGCTGGGGCATCCTTGACGCGTAGCAATGCGAGATCCAGATCGGGATCACGAGCGATCACCTCGACGAGGAAGGGCGTTGTCAGATCTTTGCGGTTGTCGCCCGAGATCGGGTTCGGCTTGAAGTAGACAACCAGATCGGGAAACAAACGGCCGGTGTCAGAATTCGTAATGACGTGATTATTGGTCAGAATCAGGCCATCACGGGTAATGATCGATCCGGTCCCCGAGCTCCCGGCCCCGGATTTGCTGAAGCCGAATATCAGCACGACAGACGGTGAAGTGTTGCGATAGACGTTCGCAGCCGAGAAGGCCTGGGCATTGCCAGTGTTCGCGATCAGCGCGGAAGCGCATAGGATCGCCACACCCAACAACGTCAGCATTGACCGTCGCATCCGCTGAACTGTCGCCCGGTCTTCGATTCGCATCATCGCACCTCGCCTCACGTCATCACACGTCATCACACGTCATCGCTCTTCGGAAAAACGCCGTTGATTCGTCATCCACGCGTCATCGAAGAGAAGCCCACCCGAAGTGCGAAGGGGAGATAGCTCCCCTGCCGACACTCCGCACCGTCAGATCGGCAATCCTTCTGTGCAATCCTCGCTAGGGGAGTGCCCGCCTTCGAGATATTCGTTCCGAAGTCTCTGCGGGCCAGCAGCCCCTTCAGCCATCCATGCCATCAGCCAGTCTCGTCTTCCGCCAGAAATGCCTTCAAGAGCATATCGAGCTGTCTCGACAGATCCTGCTCGCCTTTACGGCGAGCCCGCAGACGTGCTGTCGAGCTCTCGGGGTGACTTTCGGCACCCTCGCTCTCGGCGGCGATGATCACCGGATCCCCCGGGTTGGGGCTCCCGATTTCGGCTGAACCCTCCCAACGATACTCGACCCATTCCGTTCCGCGGTCGACACGCTGCAGCCGCAGGCGTGCACCGACGGGAACGACGCTCGCGCCGCTTGCAGGCCCCACCTGAAATCCCATTTTCGTGAGATTCCCAGCGATTCGCTCGCGCAGCTGCGGCAACGGCCCATTGGACTTGCCGGTACGTGGATCGAGTTCCTCCGTCATGACGACGAAGCTGAGACCACGCAGACGCGAATCGACTCGCGCCTTCAGGGCACCGGTCGTAATCGGTCTCGGCGACAAACACGGACTGCCGAGCACCCGACTCCGAGCCTGCAGACCATCGAGCTCCAGGCCGACCTTCAATGCGTTCACGCCGTCGCGAATTTCAATCAGTGGATTCGATTGCGGCTGCGAGTCTCTGGCGAGCGCGGCGAGCCGGGTGATCAAATCGTTACCCTCCGTGCGAATGCGAAGACATTCCTTGTGCCGTTCGAGTACGGCAAGCGCCCAGACTTCTCCACTCTTGGGATCGCGCCAATTCAGCGGAACCTCCACGCCTTGCAGTTCCACGTCGGTCGAAATCTTCGTATCGATCAACATCTCGGAACTTTGAGTGGCCCGATCGTCGACGACCGATTCCTGGTCGATCAGCTCGACCTCGGACTTCAGCCTTGCCGCAAATACGCGGGACAACTCGCTCTTCGCGGCAAATTGAGCCGCTTCGAAGTTCTCGCCCGTCCCAAGGGCCGTCACGAAATCCTTCTTCGAATACTCCGTCGGCAGCTCACCATTGATCCAATCGGGCGCCGACGCACAACCAAGAACGCCTGACAGCCCCAATACGAGAATCGAAAACGGCAATCTGAAGAGATACTGAGTACTGATTTGCATCATTATTTCACGGTCCTCACAGTGATGAACCGGCGGTCACCCGCCGAGACCTGAATACCTGGAAACGAGCGCGACTCGACGACGACTTGCTGTGCGTTCACGAAATCAACGGTGATATCGTGCGTCCCTTCGAGTAGAACAATCGAGGACATCCAGATCTGGTCCGGCAAGGTCGACCAGACGCGCTTGTCGGCCTGCTCGCTCGCATAGCGAGCAATATTCCCCGCAAGCTGTGTCGCTGCCGCGAGCAGATTCCCGTACTCACCGCCCGCTTGCGACGCAGCGAACTCGACTCCCTTCTGAATGGAGTACTTGATCGCTGCACGAGCGATCGCCCTGGTTCGAATGCGCACGATACGATCTGCGAGATCCTTCTCCGCGATCGCACCAATATCCTCGACGAGATCGGGCCCGAAAATCGAGACAACATCTCGCGTGCGAGGCACCATATGCACGATTTCGTAGGGCCGATCCACGAATTTGGGAAATGCGACCGAGACGACGTCGACACCCGAGACCTGGGACGCAAAGGCGATGGCACGATTGACGTCCTCCCGATCGCCCGTACTCGCCGCCGCCTGGAAAGCGGCCACGAAAAGCCATGCCTCTGAAAAGGGGATCGTATACTTTTCCTGATCCTTGATCGGCGACAGCCCGTTGTAGTGGAGAATGATGATCTCGCCCGTGCCTGGAGGCATGAAACGCGGCGAGACATCGCGATTCAGTTCGTAAAGGTCCTCCAGCGCCCACTCGCCGAGTCGGCTCGCCACACTTTCTGCATTCGGCATCAGCGATTCAGGCACCGCGACAGCGTATTCCGACGCGTAAGCACGATAGGCTGAGGCGGCCTTCTTGTAATCGACGAAGGCCGCGTCGAGTTCGCCACCGGATTCGTAGAGCAGCGCCGACAGGTAGCGTGCGAATGCGTCTTCCTGGTAGACGTTCTCGTTCGTACTGTCGACCTGCAGTTTGCGGAGGTAGTCGCCGACCTGGCGGATTTCAACGAGCGCTGAGTCCTTTTCTCCAAGCTGAATGTAATTCAGCGCCGAAAACAGATGGATCAACGTTCGCTCGAAATTCTCTCCCGCATAGTCGAGTGCATAATCGTTGCTCATCAGCGAGAAACCCTGATTGCTCAAGCTTTCCGTATAGAGCGCATCCCCGATCCTCTTCGCCTGCTCGAAGGCGATGTTGCTCTCGGCGAATTGACCGTCGTAATGCAACAGCATCCCTCGTTCCAGGAAATAGAGCAGCTGATTCTTGCCGTCGTATACCCCCGTCTTCTGCGATTCGACGACGAGCAATGCGCCCGGGTAGTCTCCCAACATCATCTGCTGGGCAAGTTCCTTCTGAACTTCTCCGGTCGACGCACAACCGACCGTGAGCGCGATCAATACAGCCATCGCCACGACGCGGCATCCCTTCGAGAGACCCGTTCGAAATTTGACCCCGCCGATGCCCATCACTGCGAGCCGAATCTAGAGTCCGAAACGGGACTGTTCGACGATCTTCTTGATCTTCTTCTGTCCGATCCAGACCTTCTCGTTCGACTCGAGGTTGATCAACTCGAGCTCGACCTGGTAGAACCGAACCTTCTTCCCGCCCGCTGCGTCGACAATGCTGTTGATCCCTCCTATCAGCATGAAATCGGCACCGATTTCCTTACCCATGCTCTTGGCTGTATCGATCGTCGAATTTCGCAACTGATCGAGCCTCTCGGATCGCATCCCCGACCGTTCGTCGCTCGAAGCCACGAGGCGGACACGCCCGGAATTCACAAAAGCGCGCTCGAGGTCCTTGGTGAAGGTCCGCGTGTTGATGTGTTCGCTGGATTGATTTCGAACCAGACCGACGATCGCTGTCGGTTTTCCACCGTTTGCACCTTTCCACTCGTCGATCCAGACGCGACTGAGTGCGTCGGCGATCATCTCGCTCGAAACCATCTGACTGTCGGTATCGTTCCAATATCCCGAAACATCGATCACTTCATCGCTCGACGTTCGGGTGACCTTAGGGCTACTCGCACAGCCGCCGATGAGGACCATCAGGGCAATAAGTCCCGTCAACCGGAGCCAGTCCGATTCTGAATTTGATCGTAAGACGCACTGCATCGGTTCTCCTCTATCCTTATCCTTGGACGCCTAGAAAGAGTGTGGAGGCCAACGGATGATCCTGTTTCGAACCCGTGGGGTCAACGCCCAGAATGACTTTGCTCCGGCCTTGTGCTGTGGGTTCGGTCTATCGTTAGGTTCCCGCGTGCACAAAATCGTCGCGATGCAGACCATGAGTCGGACAAATCATGCGCTCTGATGCCATCGACAATCTGCTGAGCAGCTACCTCAAGATGCCGGCGAAAGTGAGCTGGGAGGGCGCGCTTGCGGATTCGGTTCGGGGGGTTTTCGAAGGAGTCCGGCTCGAGCTGGCTGGTCTGGCCATACTGGCGCTGCCCTTCGATCGGTTGGTGATTCGGGCGGACCGATTTCAGTTTACCCCCGGCATTCCCGCACGCATCGAAGCCGTCGGTACGCGAATCGAAGTCTCGATCGATCAACGCCAGATCGACCGTTGGCTGAAAAGGGCGCGTGTCCCCTTCGACCTACGGCTGACCGAGGACGCAATCGATTTTCAGATGAATGTCGGAGGCGTTTCACTCACGCGAACCAGAACCGAACTCGGGGTCCAGCGTGGTTGGTTCGTCCTGCGGCCACAACGAGTCGAGGTGCTCGGCGTGCGCGCGCGACTCGTCTCCATCTTCCGGACCTACCTTCCTCTGCCCAGACTCGCACCGCAGACCCGGCTCACCGGCATCAGGCATGCCGAAGGCTCACTCCGATTCGAGCTCGGGCTCGACGACTTCGACGATGTGATCACGCCTGGCCTTATCGAACGGCTGCAGAACCGCTTTTTGCCCTTCGCGAAGTAACGCGCTGAGTGCCATCCTTCGTAAAATAGCCCCAGGGATATTCGGGCTCGAGGATCGGCTTGAAGCCGGGAGGCGTCTCGAAGGGACAGGTCAACACTTCGAACAGGCCAACGACTTCAGTCGTGACGAACATCGCGACACCCTTTACAAAACCCCACGTCGCCCCAACAAAGACGCCCTTGTCGCGCGTCGTGTGGACGATCTCACCGGGCAGTGCGAGAACACCGAGCGTCAGATTCGCAGCGCCTCGGCCCACCTTTCGGGCCGAGCTATCTCGAGCCGACGCCGTGCTTGGCACGACGAGTACCAGCGCCAGCACGAATGCGGTCAAGATGATGAAGAATCGCAGGCTGGGGTTACAATGGGACCCGGTGTCCGCGGCAGTTTGTCGAATGATGGCGTTCAAAATCTCATCCCTTGGTCGATGCCGTCTCACGGCGGATTTACTGGATTCCGAACTGCATCGTCCTAAAGCCGGATAAGCTGTAACCGGCGACACCGCAAAAGCGAATCATTGTCGAGAAGCGACGAATCACGCAGGAATTCCCTTCGGGGAGCCAATTGATCACAATCTCACGGCGCGTTCGGGAGGGAAAACTTCGATGCAGGGTCCGCAGGTTCGAGAATCCGAGGTGACTGACGAGGTGGTTTTCTTGAATCGCAGGAGCCTGCTTCGGCTCGGCGCGAGCGCCGCAATCGCAGGCGCACTCGCCGGCTGCCCGACAGCCGAGAAGGCCGTTGCCGGATCGGCTGACTCCTCGGACTCTTCTAGTCGGCCGGAGCTTCCCGACGTTCTACCCGCACCGCCCGCCTATCGTGTCGATGAGAAGTCCAGCCTCGAAAGCGATGTGACCGGCTACAACAATTTCTACGAGTTCGGGACCGACAAGAAGGACCCCGCTCGCAACGCACACACCCTACGCACGGAACCCTGGTCCATCGTCGTCGACGGCGAGGTCGGGAAGCCTGGCCGCGTACCCCTCGAAACGATTCTCGCGTCCGCACGACTCGAGGAACGAATCTATCGATTTCGCTGCGTCGAAACATGGTCGATGGTCGTGCCCTGGGTCGGGATCTCGCTAGGCGATGTGTTGAAGCGCTTCGAACCCACTTCGAAGGCACGCTATGTCTCTTTCGAAACGCTCGTCGATCCAGAGCAGATGCCCGGACAACGACGAAATGTGATCGATTGGCCCTATCGCGAGGGATTGCGAATGGACGAGGCAATGCACCCGCTGGCGATCTTCGCAGTCGGGATGTACGGCCGAGTCCTGCCGAATCAGAACGGCGCACCGATTCGACTCGTGATTCCCTGGAAATATGGTTTCAAGAGCATCAAATCGATCGTTCGTATCCATTTTTCGGACAAGCAACCGAATACGAGCTGGAATGATCTCGCATCGGACGAGTATGGCTTCTACGCGAACGTGAATCCCGACGTCGCTCATCCACGCTGGAGTCAATCTCGAGAACGCAAGCTCGGCGATTACCGCAAACGTCCGACACTCCCCTTCAACGGTTACGGCGATCAGGTCGCTTCGCTCTATGCGGGCATGGACCTGCGTCGAAATTTCTAGCCCGCTCGATTTTCTCGATGCGAGGGAAGCTTCCGCATTGGATCGCGATCCTGCTGGCCGTTCTACCGGCCGTCGGGCTCGCCAGTGAATTCGCGTTGAACGGCCCAGGTGCAAATCCGATCGAAGAGATCACGCATGTGACGGGAGAATGGGGTCTGCGGCTCATCCTCCTTTCACTCGCAGTCACACCTGCGCGACGCTGGTTCGGATGGCGCCAGATCGCGCCCCTGCGGCGGACCCTGGGCCTCGCCGGATTCGGCTACGCGTGCCTACATCTCTCGACCTGGGCTCTACTCGACCATGGTCTCGAGGCGAGCGCAATCTTCGAAGACCTGTCCGAAAGACCCTATGTGATGGCCGGCATGGGAGCGTTCTGCCTCCTGCTCGCACTTGCGGTGACTTCTACGCGAAGCTGGATGAAGCGACTCGGCCAGAGCTGGATTCGTCTCCATCGAGCGGTCTACGCGGCCGCTATTCTCGCCGTCATCCATCATTTCTGGCTGACCAAGGCGGACTACCGACCGGCGATCGTGCACGGCACGATCCTCGCCCTGCTACTTGCGGCGCGCCTCGTCTGGCGAGCCCGAAATCAAGGCTGAGGCGCCGAACGCTTCACTAAAATCCGTCGCAAACCGATGAGAACGCTTGCCCTGAACGACCGTGAGGCGCATTCTCTGGCCCCGATCGAGCGGCTTCAGCCCGTGGAGGGGCGGAGGCCCGGAGAATCAATGAGTCAGGATGAGCCGGAAGATTCCGTAGACGTTCATCGCGTCGACGTCAGCGGACGCGAGATCTGGCTCGTCGGAACTGCCCATGTCTCACAACGTTCGGTCGACCTCGTCCGCGAAGTGATCGAACGTGAGAAGCCGGACGCCGTCTGCATCGAACTCGATGCCGGTCGCTACGAGGCGCTCTCCCAGGGAAAGAAATTCGAAGAGCAAGATCTCCGCGAAGTGCTCCGCAAGAAGCAACTCGCGACGCTGATGTTGAATCTGATTTTAGCGTCCTATCAGCGACGTTTGGGACTCCAGCTGGGCGTCGCCCCTGGAAGCGAACTTCTCGAAGCCGCCAGGGTCGCCGATGAAAATGGCATTCCAAAGGCGTTATGCGATCGCGACGTCCGCATTACGCTGCGGCGTGCCTGGCAGTCAATCTCGTGGTGGCAGCGACTCCGCCTCATCTCGGAACTCGGCGTCAGTGTATTCGACAGTCCCGAAATTTCCGAAGACGAACTCGCGCGCATTCGCGACCAGGACGTCGTCACAGAGGTCATGAACGAACTCGGCCGCATGATGCCGGATCTGAAACGCGTACTGATCGACGAACGCGATGAATACCTGACACACGAAATTCTCGAGACGCCGGGAAGAAAGATCGTGGCCGTCGTCGGCGCTGGACATATCGACGGCATGAAGGGCCGGCTCGAACGAGAAGAACGTGCGGACATGGACGAGATCACCGCCATCCCTGCCGACGGAAATGGCTGGAAAATCGTCGGTTGGAGCATTCCGCTCGTCATCATCGGCTCGATCGTCGCGATCGCGCTCACGCAGGGTGCCGAAGCAGCGGGCGAGAATGCGCTCATCTGGTTTCTCGCCAACGCGATTCCGAGCGGCATCGGCGCGGCGATCGCCATGGGCCATCCGGCCACGATCCTGGCGGCCGCCTTCTCGGCGCCATTCACGAGTCTGACACCGCTGATTGGTGCGGGCTACGTGGCGGCCTTTACGCAACTCTGGGCTCGACCGCCCCGAGTCAGCGACTTCGGCACGGTCGGCGACGATCTTGCCGTCCCCACTCGTTGGTGGAAGAGCCGCTTGATGCGGATCTTCCTGGTCTTTCTGCTGAGCACCCTCGGAAGCCTGATCGGTACATGGGGCGGCGGTTTCGGTGTGATTCGCAACCTCGTCGAAGGCAGCGGCGGCTAGGAAAACGCTTCTCGAATCATAAGACGCAGCCGGGTATCTTCTATCTCTCGTCGCCACGACGAGGGAATCCCTTCGATGAATCCAATCATGGAATCGCTGCATCACGCAGAGCCGCTCCTTCTGCTGGCCGTCGTTCTCGTCGCGGGCATTTTCTTCGGAGCGCTCGCACGCCTCGTTCGACTGCCCGGAATCACGGGACAGATCGTCGGCGGCGTGCTCATCGGGCGCGCCGGATTGGATCTCTTCGGAGAAGCGTCGATCTCCGGGCTCGAACCTCTCACCGAGGTCGCTCTCAGCCTGATCGCCGTTACAGTCGGCGCCCATCTTCATTTGTCACGACTTCGCAACGCGGTTCGAAGACTCTCCTATCTCCTGATTGCCGAATCGACGATCACACCGCTGCTCGTTTTTGCGGGCGTCTACGGACTCGGCGGCGCGTCCCTCGAGCTTGCGATGCTCTTCGGCGCAGTTTCGATCGCGACGGCACCGGCCACGATCGTGGCCCTCGTGCGCGAAACCCGATCGAAGGGTGTTTTCGTTAAAACGCTGGTCGCGGCGGTCGCGCTGAACAACACGGCATGCATCGTCGTTTTCGAAGTCTGTCGTGCGGTGATCGGATCTGATTTCTCGCTGGAGACGAGCTCTCTCTTCGACACGAACGGTGCTGTATTAGAACTTGCGGGCCCTGTCCTACTCGGCGGAATCGCGGCCTTGACCCTCGATCGCGTCACGCGCCTGGCGCTTGGGCCGGAAGCCCTGGCGACCGCGGCCGTCGTGGCCCTCGTGCTGACCTCGGGCCTTGCGACATCGATGGGAATCTCCGCGATGCTCGCCTGCCTCGTACTCGGTGCTGTTCAGGCCAATATCACCCACAGCCGGAGCCATCTGGTCGATTCCGTCTTCGCCAACTTCCAACCCGCAATCCTGACCGTCTTTTTCATGCTCGCGGGGATGCACCTTTCCTTCGAACACCTCGAACGTGCCGGAATCCTTATCGCCCTGTATTTCGCCACCCGCTTCGCTGGCAAGATGATTTCCGCCGACCTCGCGCTCCGGGCGGCTCGGGCCACCGAACGCGTACGTCAAAATCTCGGGCTCGCACTCATTCCCCAGGCGGGCCTCGCCGTCGGCCTGGTTCTCCTGATCCAGGAGGACGCCCGCTTCGCCGATTCTGCAGATCTCTTCGCGGCGGTCGTGCTCACCGTCGTCGCGATCAACGAGATCGTCGGCCCCATTTTGACGCGCATGGCGCTCACACGAGCCGGGGAAATCGGGCGCGATCGTTTGCGATTGATCGACTTTCTCCAGGAAGAACACATCGTCACCGATTTTGCCGCTCCAACGAAGGAGATCGCGATCTCGCGCCTCGTCGACATGCTCCTTCGCACGCATTCACTCCACGAGGTCGATCGCGAGAGCTTGCTTTCGAGCGTGATCAAACGCGAAGAACAAGGATCGACGTGTCTTGGAGGTGGGCTCGCGGTTCCACACGGCATTCTGCCCGAGGGCGAGGCCATGGTCGGTGTCATGGCGCTGTCCCGCGATGGTCTCGGATTCCAAACTCCAGACGGACGCCCCGTCCACTGCATGGTTCTTCTCGGTACTGCACCCGAGGAGAGAGAGCGGCATCTGCATGTCCTGGCGGCGCTTGCGCGCACGGTGGGATCCGACCGCGCATTCCAGGATCAGCTCTTCGAGTCGAAGAGCCCGGCGCATGCATACGAACTCTTGCATGGCGAAGAGTCTGAAGACTTCAACTACTTCATGGAAGATGTTCTCGAGGGATAAGCGACGGCGTCGATTCATGTTAGACTGCGAAACCCGACTCCCCCGACAGACGTTCGCGGAATGAGCGATCCGCGGACTCGAACGAACACCGCTTCGCCGGTTCGTCCATTCAAAGAGGCGAGCCGTCTCACGAGAGGTCGTAGGATGCAAGCTGGCATCGAGGTGCAGGGTCGTTGTAGGGTGGTTGTAGGGTGGTTGTAACGTGAGAGCCTATCTCGATCTACTTCAGGACGTCCTCGATCATGGCGTCGACAAACGCGACCGAACGGGAACGGGTACGCGCAGTGTCTTCGGTCGCCAACTCCGTTTCAATCTCTCCGGCGCTTCGCGATCCGAGCTCGTCGGGTTCCCGCTCCTCACGACGAAGAGAGTGCATACCAAGAGCATCATTCACGAGCTGCTCTGGTTCGTTGCTGGCGACACGAACGCCCGAACGCTTCAGGCCAACGGCGTCACGATCTGGGACGAGTGGGCCGATGAGTCCGGCGAACTCGGGCCCGTCTACGGTGCACAATGGCGTCGCTGGCGCGCTGCTCCCGCGCCCGGGTCCGAATCGACCGAGCCCGTCGAAATCGATCAGCTCGCATCCCTCGTCGAAGAGATTCGCAGTAATCCCGATTCTCGTCGGCTCGTCCTCAGCGCCTGGAATGTGGGCGAACTCGACGAAATGAAACTCCCGCCCTGCCATCTGCTCTATCAGTTCAATGTTTCCGAGGGTCGCTTGAACTGTGCAATGACCATGCGTAGCTGCGATGTCTTTCTCGGACTGCCCTTCAACATCGCGTCGTACGCGCTGCTGACAATGATGGTCGCTCAGGTGACCGATCTCGAGCCGGGCGAGCTGATTCTCTCCCTGGGCGACACGCACGTCTACCAGAACCATTTCGAACAAGCCCGATTGCAGCTCGAGCGCGAGCCGCGACCACTCCCAACAATGCGTCTGAATCCAGCGGTGAAGTCACTCTTTGATTTTTCCTTCGACGACTTCAGCCTCGAAGGCTACGACCCGCACCCGCGGATCAGCGCACCGATCGCCATCTAGATCCACAAAACCTCAAAGAACCTCAAAGAACCCGAAGTCCGCGAGACCCCGGAATGGACACCAAGAGGCAATAGAACGATGCGCGTCTCCCTGATCGTGGCCGCAGCTCGAAATGGTGTCATCGGTCGCGATGGGGGGATTCCGTGGCGACTTCCCGACGACCAGCGATTCTTCAAGGAAATCACGAGCGGCCATTGTGTCGTGATGGGGCGCAAGACCTTCGACGAAGTGGGGAAACGGCCGCTGCCCAATCGTGAAAACTTCATTCTGACCCGCAAACCGCATGTCCCGGTCCCGGGTGTCGAATTCTTCAGCCGGCTTCTCGACGCGATCGACCGGGCCCGTGAGCGCGGCTTCGATGAATGTTTCATTGCTGGTGGCGAAGCGATTTATCGCGAGGGCATGGAGATCGCTGATCGCATCTATCTGACACGGATCGACGCGGTGCCTGAAGGTGACACTCGATTTCCCGAGATCGATGAGGCGGACTGGCGATGTGTCGATCGCAAACCGCATCCGGTCGACGAACGCCACGCCCATTCCTTCGTCTTCGAGACATGGGACCGCGCGGACTGAGCGGGAGCTATGCTCGAGAGCGATGTCCCACATTGCCCAAGACGCCCCAGCCTCTCCTCACCAGATCCAACCCCGCAGCACCGCCCAACCCGACGAGCTCATTCGAACGATCTCCGAGTCGGGTTCGATCTCTGTGAAGGCGATCATCGCGAGCGAGCTCGTCTCCCAGGCGTTGTCTCTCCGAAGCTACGCACCCACAGCGGGCAACGCGCTCGGCAGAGCCATGATGGGCGCTCTGCTGATCGCGGTGGGGAGTGCAGCGGACGATGCCGACGAGGCCAACGTCGAATCGGTCCAGCTCCAATTTCGCGGGGATGGACCACTCGGCAGCTTGACCGCAATCGCGGACTCCAGAGCGCGGGTACGGGGGACCGTACAGCGTCCCGCGACCGAACATCTCAACGCAGACGGCTCACCGAACATTGCAGGGGCATTGGGACTCGGCCCCCTGAATGTCGTGCGACATCGGCCACGTTGGCGATCGCCCTACACGGGGACGGTTCCACTCGTCTCGGGCGAGGTCGCAGGCGATCTCACCCTCTACCTCACGGAGAGCGAACAGACACCTTCGGCGATGGGCCTGGGCGTGGCATTCGGTCCCCAGATGGTCGATGTAGGCGCATGCGGCTTCCTCGTACAGGCATTGCCCGACGCGACGGACGACGACCTGTCCCAGGTCGAGGACAACGTCGCCGCCCTGCCGGGACTTGCAAGCCTGCTCGCAGGTCCAATCGATGCGAACGCGATCATCGATCGACTTCTCATGGGACTCGGTTCGCGCGATCGCCATACGATGAATCCCCGATTTCATTGCCCCTGTTCTCGCGATCGAGCGCTTCGAACACTGTCACTGCTCGACGAGAGTGAATTGTCTGAACTCATCGAGGAAAATCAAAGCCAGGAGATCGTGTGCGATTTCTGTGGTCGTGCCTATCAGATCGAAGCCTCGGAGATGGGCCCGATTCTCGAAGCCACGCGAAATAATACGACCTAGTTCCAGCGTCTGATTTCCAGCCATCAGTTCGCTTTTGATACGGTGCGGGCATCTAGCCCCGGCCGTGCCGAGTCACTCATCTTGCAACCAACGCACCCTCGTTTGGCTTCGCAGCGCCATGATGAGGGGCACGACCGCAAACTCGCTGTATGATGAATGTGCCGCTTGGATGGGGGGCTGATGGCCGAGTCGGCATATCTTGGTACCCGGGGTGCAGAGATCTCGGAGAGATCAACCGAGTTGGTCTTGCCCGGAACATCCTCGGCCGAGACACGCGAACCCGCGCGCGAAAGGAAGATCGGCGTGAACGAACCCGAGGCGACCACCGGTCGCGAAAGCGATGGCCGACGATCAGCGGCGAGCGACGCGGCGACGGCGGGTAGAAAGTCCAACACGATGCCCGAGACATCACTCGGAAAACCGCCTGAGCCAGGGACACCGCCCCAACAGCGCGGAATAGCGCTTCCCGGTGATCGAGGCCGAGAGAGCCTCAGCGACCCGAATCAAAGACCTTCGTTCTGGCGACGTATCGCTCTCGGCCGACGAGGAACCAGGACTCGCGATGAAACACAACTCATGAACCAGCCGAACACGACATCACCATCATCATCATCACCGACATCGATGGGAACACTCGCCCGTTCCTCACGACCCCAGACGGCCGACTCGATCGAGAAACGCATCGTCGAACCGATGCTCCAGGCGCTGGTCTCCGTGGAGTCCAAGCTCGAACGCAGTCATGTCGATCTCGTGGGACGATCCGAACAAGTCGAGCAACGACTGTCTCAGCTCTGGGACATCGAGGAGCAACTCGGCACGCTGGGCGAGCTGCAAGAATCTCTGCTCCAGGTTTCCGAACAACAGCGAAGACTCGAGTCGGCGATCGTCACCCAGAACAAGACCCTGCGTTGGATGGTCGGTGCGGTCTTCTTCTCGCTTGCCGTCGCCGCCTTCGTCGTCGCCGCCGTTCTGCAATAACCGGCAAGCCCACGCCGACGGGAACGCATTTCGGCCTCATTCGCAGTTTGCGAACTGATTCGCATTTAATACGCAGACAATGTGAAGGCCGATCCGCCGCGGACGCTGCCCACCCCTTCGCTTGAATCGCTTGAAACGCCCGCTTGACATGACTCAAGCAATATACCAGTATAACCGAATACTCAGATATTCAATTCAGGAGAAGTCACATCATGGCCAAGGCATCCGCACCGGCTTTCAAAGTCGCTGATCTCACCCTCTGCGATTGGGGACGCAAAGAAATCGAACTCGCCGAACACGAAATGCCGGGCCTGATGGTCCTCCGTGAGCGATACGGCAAGTCCCAGCCGCTGAAGGACGTGCGCGTCATGGGCAGCCTTCATATGACGATCCAGACCGCGGTGTTGATCGAAACGCTGACCGACCTCGGCGCCGACGTGCGGTGGGTCTCCTGCAACATCTTCTCCACGCAGGACCATGCGGCGGCTGCGATCGCCGTCGGTCGCGATGGCACGCCCGACGATCCCAAGGGCATTCCCGTCTTCGCATGGAAGGGCGAAACCCTCGAAGAATATTGGTGGTGTACGGACCAGGCACTGTGTTGGCCGGACGGATCGGGCCCCGAGCTGATCGTCGACGACGGTGGTGACGCGACCCTGTTGATTCACAAGGGCCTCGAGTTCGAGAAGGCCGACAAGATCCCTGATTACAATCCGGAGACGGACTCAGAGGAATACGGCGTCATCCTCGACCTCCTCCGCAAAATTTCCGAGACCGACAATCGCCGATGGCATCGCACCGCCGAGTCCTGTCGGGGCGTCTCCGAGGAAACGACGACCGGCGTCAATCGGCTCTACCAGATGGAGAAGAACGGCCAGCTTCTCTTCCCCGCCATCAACGTGAACGACTCTGTAACGAAGTCGAAATTCGACAACATCTACGGTTGCCGCCATTCCCTGCCGGACGGCTTGATGCGCGCGAGCGACGTCATGCTAGGTGGAAAGGTCGCCGTCATCTGTGGCTTCGGCGACGTCGGCAAGGGCTCTGCCGACAGTCTGCGGGGACAGGGCTGCCGGGTGATCGTGACGGAAATCGACCCGATCTGTGCATTGCAAGCCGCGATGCAGGGCTACGAGGTCAACACGCTCGAAAACGTCCTCGGCATCGCCGATTTCATCGTCACAACGACCGGCAACTTCGACATCATCACCGCCGATCAGATGTCCCGCATGAAGGACAAAGCGATCATTGGCAACATCGGCCACTTCGACAACGAGATCGACATGGCCGGTCTGAAGAAGATCCCTGGTATCGAACACATCAACATCAAGCCGCAATACGACGAATGGCGCTTCCCGGATGGCCATAGCGTGCTCGTCCTGGCCGAAGGTCGACTCCTCAACCTGGGCTGCGCGACGGGTCATCCGAGCTTCGTGATGTCCGCCTCGTTCACGAATCAGGTTCTGGCCCAGATCGAGCTTCAGCAAAACGGCGGCCAATATGAGAACAAGGTCTATGTGCTTCCGAAGAAGCTGGACGAGGAAGTCGCCCGACTGCATCTCGACAAGCTTGGCGTCAAGCTCACGAGACTCAGCCAGAAGCAGGCCGAATATCTCGATGTCGATGTCGATGGGCCGTACAAGCCGGACAACTACCGCTACTAGTCGTCCCTTGGCCGTCTGCATACTCGTGGTTGGTCCGCTTTGTTCGAGTCGCTGATCAGCCTCGGCATCCTCGTACTCTTTTGCGTCGTGGCGTGGGCGCTCGGCGCGAGTGCGAATTCGCTGATCTGGGGAGGCATCGGACTGGCGGGGCTGGGCTTCGCGTACGGAATCCCCGCCGCGATCGTCTACCATTGGCGGCTTCGTCAATCGCTCCTGCGGGCCGGACGACTTCCTGCGCGCTGGTGGTTGCGGGCAACGGCCCACCACGATCTTATTCCTCGCAATGAGCAGACGGGCGTCCTGCTCTGGGGCGCGATCGGCGGGTCGGGCTTCGTTGTGATCGTGCTCGGAATCATCCTTACATCGATCGGTCTCTGGCGTACCCTGGCGCCATGATCCGTGATGGCGCCTGAAATCCTGAGATGAACGCTGACGAACTCGAGCAACGTCTCGGCGCCTTTGGAGCCCGTCTTACGCTTCGACGACCAACACTCTGTCCGGAATTCGAACTCTGGCTACTCGGCGATGACGTCGACCTCGAAGGGGGATGCGACGAGCTGGCCGAAGGGGAGGCGCCCCCTTTCTGGGCGTTCTGTTGGGGCAGCGGCCAAGCACTCGCACGTTTTCTCCTCGACAATCCAGAACGCGTCCGCGACAAACATGTGGTCGATCTCGGAACGGGCTCGGGCATCGCCGCACTCGCCGCCGCCCACGCAGGCGCCAGGACAGTCCTCGCCCTCGATCTCGACCCGAACTCACGCAGAGCAGCAGCGTTGAATGCCGAACACAACGGACTCGAGATCGAAACCTCCGCGACGGCGCCAGAAGGATGGGATTTGATGCTCGCTTCGGACATTCTCTATGAAACCGGATTGCGCGAGTGGCTGATGGGCACGGCACGCACACGCGGACCGATTCTACTCGCCGACCCGGAGCGAACGGGAACACCTCGCCTCGGTCTGCCCGTACTCGCGCGCATGAACGCAACGACATTTCCGGATGCCGATTCACCCCAGCAGAGCGTCGTCCTTCACGAAATCCCGCAACGCTCCTGAGTGCATAATTTCAAACTGTGGCTTTGTCCTACAAATCGTGTCTCTGTGCCCCACTCCCCTCCACACAATCTCCATAAGACCCTTTGCCCGCCTCCTGGTCTGCGGCACGAAGCTTGCTATCTCAAGTTCAGGTGAACCGGGATTGGAAGGAAGTGGCGCATGAGCGACTACATCGAAGAAGGTCTTAGCAAGGGGCAGCAGGCCGAGTCGACGACGCAGGCCGTCCTTGCCCAGCGCGAGAGGAACGACGCGGGCGAATTGCGCCACGGCGCATGGATCGCAAAGGCCCGCAGCAAGCTTCGCCTCAATCCCTTCACGAACGCAAAGTTTGCCCTGCTGGTCGTCTTTCTGGTGCTCTTTATCGGCTCCATTTTTCTGTTCGAGAACATGGACATCCTGGCCGGGCCTCTCTACGCCATCAAGATCGCCATCTCGAGTCTTTTCGCCATGAGCCTCGGTGTGATTCTGTCCGTCTGGTGGCAGACGACGGCTCGTTTCGATGAGCGAATCCGCGAGGCCCAACGCCTCGACAGCGAATACCGAGAACTGCTGTTGAGCTTCTCCGATAGCCTCTTCGACATCATCAACGCATTGAACACACTGACGGACAAGCCCCCCAAGCCCTTCGTCGTCGCGACTGAGTTCATGCTGGGCGAGTACGTTCATCTCCTCCAGAGTCAGCTACAGCGCTATGGCGACTACGTCGCGGCGCTTGGCCTCGATGCGAGTGACTTCCTCGACGAGAAAATCCGTATCTTCGAGGGGATCCGGGAGAAAGCAGGCCTCTCAGTCGAGGGAATGCCCACGGAGATAGGTAGCCTCTTCGTCAGCAGTCTCAGTCTAGACAAAGGCCAGGGTACCAGCGCCCGTTCACAGCGGCAGCACGAACTGTCCAAGGGGCTGAGACAATTCTCGGCCAACCCGAATGCACGCTCGGAATCCGAAGCATGATCGCGCCCAACCGCGGCATCGCATGCCGGTTCGCCTGGCTCCTTTTGCTGATCCCAATCTGCCTCTCGATGGCTTGTGAATCCGGAGGTACGCGGGCATCGCCAACGATCACCGCACAGGGATTCGATATGCTGCGCACACCCGAGGTACTGCTAGGCGAAACCTCGCAGCTACGCCTGCGCATCGAAGCTCCTTCCGGAATCGAACAACTGTTCGTCCGTGAGCGCTCGTATGAAGTGGACCTCGCCCAAAGCCCGGAGACAACGCACTTTCCGCTATTCGGTCTGCCACGGCGTGTCTGGTCCAAGACCGATGTCACACTGGATTTCGGCCCCTACGTCGCCGAGAAGATCAAGGCGCCCGGGGAGTACGCTTTTTCAATCGTGGTGTCAGACCGCAATCAACAGACGACGGAGGAAACCCTGCGAATTCTCGTCCGTCCCAAGATGCTGGAAACGGATTCGAATCTGGAGCCCTCCCCGCCTCAGACCCAGCCGGCCATGCCCATCGAGCCCGGCGCCGCGACGGAAACCTCGATGCGTACGGCTCCGTTTCGCCTCGAGCGCGTCGGACCTGGCCGGGTCCTGGGCGGAGAAGAGTTCGGAGTCACCTGGAAGACCATCGACAGTGTCCTGGTCGTGATTCGACTGCGTGGGAATGAAAACGAGGAAAGTCGCTTCGCGCGTCTCGAGCCGGGTGCCTTCGCCAGCATCGACACCCATGAGAAATTCGCCCAGACCCTGAATTCAGCGGAGACCCTAATGAGCCTTGACCTCACCACGGCCGTCGACCGTGCGGCGGGAGCGGTATTCGCGATCGTGCAGTCCGACGAGAGCTACCTACTTAGGGCCGATCACAGCGCAACGACCCTCTCCGACCTCGGCACCACCGTAACCCTAACGGGGCGCTACAAAAAATAGAGGGTGCCTCCCCTGAATGAGCCCTCCCAGCGACATCGAGTCTATATTTCAGACACTTCTTCTCCCCGCGCTGATCGTGTCTCTACTACGTTCACTCCATTCGAGATTGCACTACCTTCAAGCGGAGGGAAGAGTCGACTGAAGTGGCATTGTCTCGGAGCGACAAGATTCAGCTTGAGATACAAAGGGCGATCTCGTATTGCCTCTTTGTTTTCTTTGGGCCCATGCTCAAACTGCTGTCCCACTACTACTTCCGTTACCGCGTCGAAGACCTGAACAGCATTCGCGAGCAATACCGAACGTTGCAGCGCCAGACCCATGGCGCATTGATCGTGTGCACCAACCACCTGACCTTCATTGACTCCCTGATTCAAGGCGTGATCTTGAATTCCATGCGGGGGTATCTGGCGGATTTTTCGTCGCTGCCCTGGAATCTGCCTGAGAGTACGAATTTCGAGCACAGTCTCACCTACCGGGTGATCTGTTATCTGGGCAAGAGTATTCCGGTCACACGTCGCGCCTCCCCGGAACAATCCAGGCGAACCGTATCGAAGATGCAGTACGTACTGGACCGGGGAGACAACATTTCTGTGTTTCCAGAGGGCAAGCGTAGTCGTGACGGTCGCGTGGATGACGAGGATTTTTCCTACGGCGCTGGGCAATTGCTGGCCAATGCGCCTAAAGCTCACGTGTTGTGTATCTACATGAGGGGCATGAGATTCGGTGGCTTCGCGGAGTTCCCGGCGAAGGGAGAAGAGTTCTACCTCCAGATGGCCCTATTCGAGCCAAAATCAGAACTCAAGGGCCTGCGCTGGGTGAGAGATGTATCCACCCAGATTGTCGGGCAGTTGAAGGCCATGGAGGACGAATATTTCCTGGAGACAGAGGGCCAACCCGCGGCCGATCGACAATAGGCTGATCGACCTGGATAGAAGCAAAACCTCGCCTGGGACCTCGTAGCGAAGCTGCTATGGCCGATCGTGCACCCTGAAATGCAATGGCCTTGCCGGCCGGGGGAGACTATAGTGCCGGGCCCTTATTGGAGGTATTGGAGATTGATCATGCGTGCATTCGTCAGTTCTCGTCCGACATTCCTGTTCGTCGCCCTAGCGACGGCGTCCCTCTTGCTCTCTGGCTGCGTAACGCGCGGCAGTTACGACAAGGTTGTCGAGGAACGAGACCAGCTTCGTCAAGCGAACGCCGAACTCGAGAGCGAGACTGTCGAGTTGGGCACCGAGCTCATGCTCCGCGACCTCGAGGTTGCTCAGCTCGAACAAGAACAGCAGGAACTGACTGACGAAGTCACACGCTGGGCAGTGCGCGGAGCGATCAAGATGCAGATGCTGGCCGACGGCCTCCACCTGATCCTTCCCCACGACGTTCTGTTTGCGAGCGGCACGACCACGCTCAGCAGCGAGGGGCACGAACTCATCGCGGAACTCGTCCAGGAGATCAATCAACAGCCCTATCAGATCGCTGTGCTCGGATTTACCGACAACGTGCCCGTTGGGCCGGGCCTCGCCGAGCGCTATCCCTCGAACTGGGAGCTCTCGGGTGCTCGGGCGGCGAGTGTCGTGCGGGTGATGGAGGAAGAGGGCATACCGGCGACCCAGCTGGTCGCGGTATCGCGGGGAGAAACCGAGCCGATCGCGTCGAATGAAACGGCCGAGGGGCGCGCACAGAACCGCCGCATCGACGTACGCCTGCGTCCCGTCGTCAAGTAGCGAGTCAGGACGACGTTCGAATGGAGTTGCGTATGTCCATTGCCCGCCTGCTCCTCGTTCTCGTCTTGCTGGTGGGGGCGACTGGATGCGTTTCGAAGTTTCGCACTGCGGCTCCGCTGAGTCAGGCTCAGCAACGCAGCGTGTCAGGGGACCTTGCGGTCGCCGGAGTCCTCGCGAGACGACCCGGCGAATCGGGAGCGAGGCTGCCGAAGGCGTCCGCCCGCTTCGCACAGCTCACGGGTGGGGATGACCGATCGTCATCGGTGAGTGAGCAGGACCTCGAGGCCCTACTCGCTTCTCCGTCCACGATCAGGAACTCCACGGGCGAACTCCAGACGCTCGAGAGCCGACTGGGCCATCGTTATGTGCTCGTCGGTGAAGCGAGTACGGCGCCGACCGACGAGCGAAAAAACTGGATCATCCAGGTCGTCGTGCCCATCCCCTTCCTCTGGATTTTCTTCGGCATCCCGGTCGAATACGCCGCGACACCGGATGTCCCCCATGCGACGGTGAGCGCGCGCGTGATCGATCTGCAACAGGGGGAAGTACTGGCGGCCTCGTTCGAAGTCGGATCCGATATCGATTCGGACGAAACGCCTTCGCTCGAGAATTCGGCGGCGGGTCGTGCGGTCAAGCGCATGTCCCTCGCGAAGCCCTAGCCGCGGAGGTCATGCTGAATGAGTCACGATCTGCCTTTCCGCTTCTCCCGTCTTCTATCAAGGTCGAAGACCAGCGTCCTGTGGTGCCTTGGTGTCGCTCTTCTCACAATTGGCTCTTTCGGCTGCTCATCCTCGACGCTCCAGCTCTATGCGCGACCCAACGGCCTGGCACCGTCTCTTGCCGGGAGCACTGTCGCGGTCCTTCCGTCCATCAGCTTTGGTGCAGATCCGGTGAATGCTGTCATCTTCGATCGGGCCAACGCACGCGTATTCCGGGACAAGCTGGGCGACGTCCGCTTCGTCGGACCGGAACGGGTCCGCAGCTTCGTCGCCCAGGTACCCGGCGCAACCGAAGCGCTCGAAGAGTGGTCTCGAAGCGCCGAACATCGACGCTTCTTTCCGGGGGAAGGCAGCGATCACGTGCTTCACGACGGAAAGAGGCCGCTGCCGGGCGGCATCGAGCTCAAGCAGAAGGTTCATTTTCGATCCGGCGGTGGCGCCAGCGCAAACCTCTTGCCCGCCCGAATCGACCCGAGCTGGCTCGGCGGCCTCGAGGCGGACTATCTCCTCGCAAGCATGACCTATACGAAGTATCGACACGAGAGCGGAATCCGCGCTCTCTTTGGAATCATCCCCTTTGCCGGCTATTCCTATGGCGGACCGGCCAACGTGCGCGCGCATTACGCCGTCTATGATCGCAAAACCGGACAACGACTCTGGGAAGCCTATGTCGGCGTAGAGACGGGCAAGACCTCGCCAGGCAAGTGGTCTAAATATCCCCTCGACCCACGAACGGGCCCGGCTCTCGCCGCGGCCTGGATCCTGGCGAGCGACATCCAGGACTCGCTATTGCGACTTCTATCAGAAGACCCGCGACGCAGCGACACCGCATCGAACTAACAGCCTCGATTGGCTCTCGCTTGCGCGCGTGCCCTTCCGCACCCGAACATCGAGCCGGCGGACCCCGCGACTAGCGTGTCTTCGGGACGTACGGCTCTTCGCGCATGATCTTGATGCCGAATCCCAGGGAGAGACTCACGTCTTTTTCGACACCGTTCATAACCGCGAGTCGATCAGCCGGCCAGTCAGAGCCGGATCGCTCCTCGACCTGCCCGAGTGACTCGCCAGCCGTCGCCGTCGTGACCCGAAGGCGGTCTTCGCGAAGACTGGCAATTTCGTCCGCGGTCGGCGGGTGAATGGCGCCGACTGCGGCGTCGAAGAGCGGCGACCAGCGAGCGAAGTCCTTTTGGGGCGCGATCCCGGCTACTTCGAGAATCAAATCAGCGACCGAGAAGTACGTCGCGTCGATCGTCATCCTGCCCTGACGCGTTTTCTGGTCGATTCGAAGTCGAATGCCGTCCAGCCCGCCGAGCGAGACCTTCTTCAGCTCGACTTTATCGCCAAGCGCCTTTCTCAAGTCCCGTTCGAGGGTTTCGAGATCATTGCCGGCCGCTCCGACTCTGAGCACGATCGCGGCCCCGCCCTTCGTCGGCACCGCGATGAATTGGGTCGGCGAATTCTGATAGTCCCACCCGGCAGGCACGCCCAGGGTGAATCCGAGTTCGGGTTGAATGAAGAGATCATCCACGACGAGCCCACCCGCGGCGTCGTCGCCGACGAGAAGACCGTCGAGTTTCGCGAGAACGGCCGCGCGATTCTTCGCAATCGGCGCGCTGTCGACGCGTTCGAGATCCGCGGCACGCTTTCGCGTGTCTGTAACGCGCTCCGGTGTCGCGGGATGGCTGTCGAGCCAACTCGTCGATCGCTCACGACCACTTCGGAGCGTGTCGTCACGCCCGAGGCTGTCGAGGAATTCGGAAAGACCGGCGGGATCCCATCCGGCGTCCGCCGCAAGCTTCTGACCGATCCGGTCTGCATCGCGTTCCTGCTGACGACCGTACGGAGCGACCAGCAGCCCATCGGTCAATGTGTCGCCCCCGTCGCGGATCGCATCGCCGACGCGAGGGGTCAGAATACCGGTCACCCAACCCGTCAGGCCGGTGATGATCTTGAAAGGCGCGGCCAACGTGATTCGGCGCGACGCATGACTACCGATGACGTGACCGATCTCGTGTCCGATGACGCCGGCTAGCTGATCTTCCGTATTGACGAGCGCGAGAAGCCCCCGACTGACATAGATGTGGCCGCCGGGCAGAGCGAATGCGTTCGGCGCAGCCATGTCGACGATCTGGAAACGGAACGGTCTGTCGGGATTCTTGGTCACCGCGACCAGCCTCTCGCCGATCTGGTTGACCCAGGCCTCGAGGACCTCGTCCTTCACGATGCCCATCTCCGCATCGACTTGCGCTGCTGCTTGATCCCCGACCTTCTGCTCTCCTCCCATCAACGTCATACAGCCGCTGGCTGGGAGAACGAGGACGGCGATGATCAATGAGAGCCGAAGCTGCCAACGGAGTACAGTCGCGGGCGACTGACGGGTTCGGGTGGGTTCGAGTGTCCGACGAGTGGTCTGTGTCATGCACATGACGATCCCGCATAGACACGAAACTGGCAAGTTTCACAACTCTGCGCTGCGCCATTGCGGGGGCTTTTCAACAGAATTTTGCACCCGCGTGGTACTCTGCTCTGTCCAACAATCGTTATGCAGCAGTTCGTGACGGAGCAATGATGTTCGATGCGATGATCGCCGTGGGCTTGTTCACAAGTTCGTTTGCCGCAACGAACATCGATAACCTCGCGCTCCTTGTGGGCTGGCTTCTCAAGGGCCAAGGTCGAAGCAGACAAGTTTTCATCGGCCACTTGCTCGGAATGTTCGCTCTCCTGCTACTCACGATCGCATTTGGGCTCGGCGCCAATCTCATTCCTCTTCGATTCGTGGGCTATCTCGGCGTGATTCCGATCGCGCTCGGACTGAAGGGGATCTATGAGCTTTCGCGGCGGGGCGACGAGACCGACACTGCGTCCGGAGTCACGACTGCAAACACCAGCCCACTCTCCATTGCTGCTGTACAAGTCGCGAATGGTGTCGATACGGTCCTGGTCTTCGGTCCGCTCCTCGGCGATAGCGAAGTGGGCATTGACTTCATCTTGATCGGCGGATTCGTCATGATGGCCTTTGTCTGGTTCTGGCTGGCTCGCATTCTCGAACGTCACGCCGCCCGCCTGACGCTTCTGGAACGCTACGGCCACTGGATCTCGCCGATCGTTCTGATCCTCGTCGGCCTCTACATCCTCGACAACACGAGCACCGACGTGTTGCCGGGATACTAGAACCACGGCCGCCATGAACTGTCCAATTAGCTGAAATGATTGGGAAATATATTTTGTTGACATAGTTTAGTTATTATTGTTTATTTATTTATATGGCTCGTCCCGCGTACTCAGATGATCAGGTTGTTTCGATCCAGCGCGAGATTCGCGAGGTGGCTATTGGCGTGTTCCGCCAGGAGGGCATCGGCGGGCTGACGCTGCGTGCGATCGCGCGGAAAATGGGCTGGAGCGCGGCCGCACTGTACCGCTACTACGCCAGCAAGGACGATCTTCTGAGCGCGATTCGGGCCGAGGGTTTTGCGCGCATGGGTAGCGCCCTCGAAGAAGCGCGCTGTTCGGAGTCCGATTCGCGGAATGCGGCTCGCGCTGCCGTGCGCGCCTACCTCGGATTCGCTCTCGAAGAACCCGAGAGCTTCCGGTTGATGTACGAGCTCAACCAAGGCGACGCTCAGCCCGTCCCGACGGTTCGCGCCGAACGGGAACGCGCTTTCTCTCAGGCTCGCGCCATCGCCGAGGAGGCCATCGAGGCGGGTTGGCTCGAGGGCGATGCCAATCTCGCCGCGCATCTGCTGTGGGTCGGTTGCCATGGGCTCGCGACACTCGCGATGGCAGATCAACTCGATCTGGGCTGCTCCTACGACGACCTCGTCGAACCGCTATTGGCTCGACTCATTTCCGACTGAATCCACGAGACCCCACGATGGCCGCACCAAAGGAGAAACGATGAAAAAGCCGACCCTGGAAGAACGGATCAGGCGGCTCGAGGATATCGAGGCGCTGAAACAGCTTAAGGCACAATACGCTGGTTATTGCGACGACGACTACGACGCCGATTCTCTGGCCCCGCTATTCACCGACGACGCCATCTGGGACGGCGGCGCGCTCGGCCGTTGCGAGGGCCGCCAAGGCATCCGTGAATTCTTCGCCGACGCCTCCCAGTTGATCCCCTTCGCGATCCACCACGTCACGAATCCCCTGCTCGAGATCGATGGCGATCACGCGACTGGTCGTTGGTACCTGTGGCAACCCTGCGTGCATTCGGCCGGAGACCAGGCACTCTGGATGGCTGGACGCTACGACGATTCATATCGACGCGAGAACGGCGAATGGCGCTTCGCTCACGTGAAAATCGAACTCAACATGCTCTCGCCCTACGAGGCCGGCTGGTCCCAGGCGCGAATGATCGAGGTTCCCTCATGAACGCTGCCGAAGTTGCCCGACTTTTCTACGAATCTTTCAGTAACGGTAAGATGGCGGAGTCGCTCTCGACACTGGTCGATACTGAAGCCGTACTGGAGAATCCCCTCCCCGGCCCAATTCCCTTCGGAGACCGCTTCGAAGGGCGCGAAGGCTTCGCGGCCTACCTACAGGCGATCCCTGCGGCCATCGACATCGAACAATTCGAGGTGGACGATATTCTTTCCGAAGGCGACCGAGTCGTCGTCCTCGGTCGCGAGACGAGCCGCGTTCTCAGCACGGACAAGCGCTACACAATGTCCTGGGTCCACGTGCTCAGAGTCCACGATGGACGCATTCAACACTTTCGAGAGTACAACGACACTGCCGCGATGCTTGCCGCGTTCTCATGAGCGAGACCTCCCGGTCTCGACGTCATCGATCGCTGTCGCACCAGCTTGGCTCGCGACACGTGCGAGCCAGGCCGTCACGTTAGGTCGATTCGAGAGATCGAATCCGCCTTCGTGCGCAACATGCGTGTATGCGTAGAGCGCGATATCCGCGATCGAGTAGCGGTTTCCGACGAAAAATTCGTTGCTCGAGAGATGACCGTCCATCACATCGAGCGCGTCTTCGCCCCGCTTGCGACGTTCGAGAAGCTCACCAGCGTGCGCCGCGAGTTCTCCCGTGAACGTCCAGAATCGAACGACGGCAATATAGGGCTCGTGGCTGTATTGCTCGAAGCACATCCATTCCACGACCTTCGCTCGCAGGAAGGGGTCCTTGGGCCAATACGGGGTGTTTTCCGCCAGGAAGAAGAGGATTGCGTTCGACTCGGCGAGCGTGCGCCCATCTTCGAGGACGAGCAGCGGAATTCGGCCGTTCGGATTGAGCGCGAGGTATTCCTGCGTCCGCGTCTCACCCCTCAGGATGTTCATTTCGATCCGCTCGTGCGGAATCTGGAGGTGCGACAGGAGCAGACGGACCTTGTAGCCGTTGCCAGATTCATGGAAATCGTAGAAACGGAGCATGGCGACCTCTCGACCAAATGCGTCTAGCACGCGAACATAGCCGCCGCGCCGTGACCCGACACGCGATTGGAGAATTCTTGAAGGCTTCGTTCTGGCATGATCGATGGAAGAACAATCAGATTGGCTTCCACAACGAAGAATTCAATGAACAGCTGACGCGGCACTGGCCCACGCTCGGAATCGAAGCGGGTGTGAAGGTCTTCGTCCCGCTCTGTGGCAAGAGCCTCGACATGCATTGGCTACATCAACAGGGGCATCCGGTCGTGGGCGTCGACCTTTCACCGAAAGCAGTGCACGCCTTTTTCAGCGAAGCGGGGATCACCCCCTTGGAAGTCTCATCGGGGTCCCTCACCCGATCGAGCTCGGAGGGATTCGATCTCTATTGTGGTGATCTCTTCGATCTCACGAAGAACGATCTCGTCGGCGTCCGCGCCTGCTACGACCGCGGATCCTTGATCGCGTTGCCTCCGGGGCTGCGTGTTCGTTATGCGGAGCATCTCACGCGTGTTCTACCAGAACGCCTCACGATCCTCCTGGTCACACTCGAGTATGACCAATCCAAGATGAACGGCCCGCCCCACTCGGTGCCGCCTTCGGAAGTCGAGGACCTCTTCGGTTCATCCTTCGACGTCGAGACGCTCTGGTCTAGCGGCTGGGTCGACGCGCCGCCACGCTTCCGTGAGCGCGGGATGGAAACGCGACGCGACACAGTCATGCGACTCGATCGCAGGGGACGAGCGTGACCGACGATTTCTTGTGGATCTTTCGGGCGCTTGCTGTGGTGGCCTGGTTCGGTGTTCCAACCTACGCCGCAATCGTGCGGGGGCGGTTCTACGCCATCTTCACTCTGGTCATCCTGAGTTTTTCGCTTCCCGGGGCGCTCATCCTGCATTCGAGACTCCGCGATCTGACGTCTCCCGAAATCTCGATTTCGCTTGATCTTCTCTTCGCCTACTCGATGGCGGCGGCCGCAATCCAGTTCGCCCATCTGGTTCGCGCGCGAATGCGCGACTCGGTCTTCCGATGGCTCATCTCCGTCCCCGCCCAGACCTTCATAGCCGGCGGAATGCTCGCGGGTCCGTGGCTCTTGCTTCTCCTCCCGTTTAGATTGGCCTTCGGCGCATTGGACTGGCAGACGTCTTTGACCGTCTTGACGTTGGTCGAGGCGCTACCGCTCGTGATCGCGGTGCTCTCGATTGCCACCTCGTTGACGACAAGACCCGAGACGGTGCGCTTTCGCTTGTCTCGTGAGGGCCCGGAGAAGATCCAGCGCGTAGCGGTCGAGCGTTTCCGGGGGCGTGAGCCGGAACCACTACTGGAACGCCCGCTGCGCATCGTCCAACTTTCGGACACACACCTCGGCCCTTGGCAGAGCGTTATGCGACTACGCTATCAGGTGGCCCAGCTCGTCGCGCGTGAGCCGGATCTCGTCATGCTGACGGGGGACTTCTTGACAATGGAGAGCATGGGCTCGCCGGGATGCCTCGAAGAGGCGTTGCGCCCGCTCGAGCCGATCGCGAATCGCTGTGCTGCGATCTTTGGCAATCACGATCACGAAGCCCCTGACCACGTTCGCGACGCAATGAAAGTACTGGGCATTCCCTTGTTGATCGACGATGAAGCCTGCTTCGAAACTCCGGTCGGGCCGGTTCAGATCGTGGGCTCGGACTACATCAGCCAGAACCGCCATGCCCATCTCAAAGAGCTGCTCGAGCGATTTCCACGCCGTGAGAGCCACCTCCGACTACTGCTTCTCCACGATCCGCTGGCGTTCCACTCGATGCCCGATGACGAAGTCGACCTCGTCCTCTCGGGCCACACGCATGGTGGACAGGTCGGACTCGTCTCGCTCGGCCTGGATTGGACGGTCTTGTCCCGCTCGCGTTGGCCGGATCAGGGGCTCTTCGCTCGCGGGGCCAGTCGACTCTACGTCCACCGCGGGACGGGCTTCTACGGCTTCCCCTTGCGTGTCGGCGTACCCGCGGAGTTTTCCGTACTCGAGATCAGCCCGACCTGAGCTGGAGACCTGCGCCGGCATCCCAGCTGAGTTCGAGATCTTCCGAGCTGATTCGATTCCAATCGAATTCCTCGACGAGGTCGATCGGCCGACAGGCCGTTCCCGACGGAACCAGACCGACGAAGCTTGCCAGTCGTCCACACAGCTCGGGCGCTGCGTATTTCTCGCGAAGCGCGCCCACGTCCACCGCGCCATGCAGCTTCGAGAGCTTGTCGCCTGTCCTTTCCAGGAACAGACAATGATGTCGATACGAAGGCGTCCGCAGCATGAACTCGTGCTGGAGTGCCACTTGCAAGAGTGTCGAGGGAGCTAGATCGCGACCACGAACGACCCGATCGACACCGATGTCCGAATCGTCGAGTACCGAAGCGAAGTGATAGCTGTAAGCGCCGTCTCGACGCCGCAAGACGGGATCGCCAAAGAGTTCTGCTGCGTCGCCGGAAAGGTCCGCTCCGCTTTCGTCTCTCAGCGCAATCTCGCGAGAATCGAGGCGCAGTCGGAGTGGACGATCGATCTCCCGCCACCCCGTCGACGCGACGGTCCTGGAGCGACAGGTTCCCGGGTAGCGATAGCTGCCGTCGGGCGCGCGAGGCGCGACGTCCCGAATCTCTGCGCGACTGCAATCGCAGGCATAGATCCGTCCATCGCGAACGAGCTTCTCGAGCGCGGCTTCGTAGCGCAGAGCGTTCTGGGATTGAAGAGAGCGCCCATCCCAGTCGAGCCCAAACCATTCGAGGTCGCGCTCCATCTGATCGACATAGCCTGATTTGGTCCGCTCACGATCGAGATTTTCGAGTCGAAGCACGACCCGGGCGCCATTCGAGCGTGCATCGAGCCAACACAGCAACGCAGCGATCAGCGTACCCGGGTGGACACGGCCGGTCGTCGAGGGTGCAAATCGGCCGGTTTTGAAGTGTGACTCCAATTTTTCAATCAGCATCGAGAGGAATCCGGTTCCGTGTCATTCTGACTATTCAAATTTTCTAACCGGGAAAGAACTTCGCACCGAAGAAGAGAGTATGCACGCAAAGTCGTCTTCGAATGATCCGATCGGGCGAAAGATCCAGATTCGATTGACGCCACGCAGTCTCGCACCGAAAGTGCTGCCCGCACTTCGGGTTCTCGGATACAGGCTTCGGGAAGAAGCCGATTCGGTCAATTCGAATCCTTCTGATTCCGGATCCTGGCTCGTGGACGAATCCCGGCTGGCCGAAGTTCCAGATCCGGAAGACGCACCGAACGCCCGCATCCTGCTGATTTCGTCTCCTCGAATGAGGCAACACGAGGATGCACGGATCGTGGCCCAGACAGCGCGGCCCGCACGGCTCAGCGCGATCTATGCAATGATCCAATCCGCGATCGAACACAACCCGCGCAAGACTCCGCGCGTACGCACACAGCTCTCTGCCCGCTGCATCAGGGCAGATCGACGCTCGATCGGCGCCGTCCTCTCACTCTCCGAAGGGGGCTGCCTGTTGCGCACGAGTGACAACCTTCGCAAAGGCACCAACGTAGACCTCCAATTCGCTCTGCCCGAATACGGGTTGGTCAGCACACCAGCAAAATGTCGTTATGTTCGAAAGGGAGATGCGGGCCTGGAGTTCTCGGAACCCGCTCCCGACATCCGTTATTCCATCGCGCATTTCGTGACCATGCAACTCGCCGAGACGCCTGGGAACGACGCTGCCCAGGGCGCTTGCTCCGCCTAGGCGTCAGACCCGGAACTCTCATGGGAAGCTCGAGCTTCGAGGTCGAGACGTTCTGCGCGACTGAACCATTCACCACGAAAAACGACCGCCTCGGGATCCCGAAGGGCCGTCAGGTCCGCAAGTGGGTCGGATGCGAGGACCAGGAAGTCGGCTGAAAGACCCGGCGCGATTCGGCCTGTTCTCTCCGCCAACCCGAGCGCGAGCGCCGACTCCGAAGTCGCAGCGCGCAGCACATCCACTGGCCTGAGGCCTGCGTAACGCTCGAATGCGAGCAATCCAGCGACCAGGTCGTGGTGCGCGACTCCGGGAATTCCCGCGTCGGTCGAAGCGATGAAATGAACTCCGTGGTCACGCTGCATCTGTAGACTGGAAGACATTCGTTTGAAGAATTCACTGGGCTCACCCTGTTCGTTCAGGATACGCCGACCCCAGCCTGCGTTGACCGTCGGAGAGACCCAGAGATCTCGGCGAGCCATCTCTTTGACCAACGACTCGTCGATCGCCGTACCGAAACCGTCGGGGCCCGCGAATGACGCATGCTCAATCGTTCGAACACCTGCGCGCACCGCGTCCGCAATGCCCGGCGTTCCGTGACAATGCGCAGCCACCGATCTTCCCGAGTTTGCCGCGGCTTCTACGACGCCGACCAGACGAGACAGATCGAACTGGCTGTCGGTCGCGCGGCTGTTCGGCGTAAAGACGCCACCGGTTGCCATCACCTTGATCCAATCGCTTCCTGCCTCGACCTGGAGACCGACCATGCGATCGATCTCGACGCGGGTCGTGACGGCCCCTCCCCAGAACTCACAATGGCCGCCCGGCGTCGTGATCGGTTGCCCGCAACACAAGAGCCTTGGTCCGAGCTGTTCGCCTGCGTCGATCTGCGCACGGAGGGTGTGCTCCCGGTGCCGACCGCCACCGCAATCTCGTGCCGTCGTGACGCCCGAGAAGAGCATCGCTCGCGCCCGCTGTCTCATCGCCTCACGAAGCGTGTCCTCGGGTACAGCCAGTTGGTCTGCTGGCGTCCTGAGCGCGGGGTCCAACTCGAGATGAACGTGCGCGTCGATCAGGCCGGGAACGAGAAAGTGCCCGGGAAGCTCGACACGAAGAGTCGCGTCGTCTCCCGCCAGAGCCGCGTCTCCAACCGCAACGATTTTTCCGTCTCGGACGCGTACAGGCGACGAGAGCGCGGGAATCGAGTCGAAATCCGCTTCCCAAATGCGCGTCCCGATGATCAAATATTCATTCATTTTCAGATACTTACCCAGATTAGACGCAAACGCGACGCGGCTTGCCGTTGCGCTCGTGGCGATCTTGGGCATTCTCCCTCAGCGACCCGCTTCATCCCAGCGGGTGATCGCCTAGAGCGAAGCAGAAGGATCTGATCACCAAACGAGTGATTCGCGATCGCGACTGCAATCGCCATACGGAAGGACGCCTGAAAAGATGTCGGACTCGAACGAAGTGCTGGTCGTCGCCTCCAAAGTCAAGAACTACATCAAGGACAGCGGAGACATGAAAACCTCTGCAGGTGTACTCCAGGTCTTGTCAGACCGTTTGCGCGCCATGTGCGACCAGGCGGTCGAGAGCGCTCGAAGTGACGGTCGAAAGACCGTTCTCGACCGCGACTTCAGCTAGCCGCAGTCTTCCAACATCGACGCCACAGGACCCGCTGCGGATCGTTCCGCGGAGGGCATCATGACCTGTCCGTGTTCCCACTTCCCTGGCTTGGGTCTATTCGTTGGGCTTCTTCGCATCGCAGCGCGGTACACTGACCCGAGTCCAGATTCCGCTCGAGCCAGAGACATGAACCGATGACCAGTCAGGCCAAGGACGAGCCGGAAGGCAGGGTCGAACTCGCTTCCAGGTCCCACGTCGGGCAGGTCCGAACGGCCAACGAGGACAGCTGCGACACAGTCGAACGCGCAGATCGAACCCGACTTCTCGTGGTGGCGGACGGAATGGGCGGTCACCAGGGCGGCGCGACAGCCAGTCGCACGACGGTCGCGACGATTTCCGAATTCTTCGAACAGGACACTTCGAATAACATCGAAGAAATGATTCAACGTGCCATCGCATCGGCCAATGCACGGGTCTACGAGATGAGCCAGCAAGACCACCAGCTCGAGGGCATGGGAACGACCGTCGTCGCCTTCGTGCTCGAAACGCATCATCGAGCTACGGTGGCTCATGTCGGCGACAGCCGTGCGTACCGCTGTCGTCGGGGCCAGATCGAAGCGCTCACGACCGACCACAGTGTCGTTGCGGAAATGCAGCGCCGTGGCCTCATCTCCGCCGACGAAGCCGCGATTCACCCGAGACGAAACGAGATTCTCCGCTCGGTCGGGATCCTTCCAGAAGTCGACGTCGATGTGGCGCGCGTCAGAGTCGCACCCGGCGATCGATTCGTGCTTTGTTCCGACGGACTCACGGGCGTCGTCAGCGACGACGAGATTGCCGCTGTCGTACAGGCAGAATCGCCCGCCACCGCCGTCGACATCTTGATCCAGATGGCGAACGAACGAGGTGGCCCCGACAACATCACAGTTCAGGTGGTGTCGATTCCGATGAGCGCCACCGAGGCCGATCCAGAAGCGACCGCGCCGGTAGAGCTTTCCGAAGGCGGGATCAATGCAGTCGAGAATGCCCGTCTCGAGCGGAAGCGGAAGCGGAAGGCTCGGATCGTGAGTGTGATGGTCGCCCTGGCTCTGTGCACGGCCGCCTATTTCTTCTGGCGGCTCTTCAGTCCCGCTTCGACGGCGCCGCCATCGACCTCCGCCGTCCTGGAGACACGCGATTCCCCGGGAGAATCAGAACTCGCCCCGGGGCAGGATCGAGGTCCGAGCACGAACGCACCGGAAGTCGAGGATCGCTTCGAAATCGAGTCGGACGCGCCCCGACGCGGAATTCCACGCTAACAGCCCGTTGAACGACTCCGCCGAGCAGGCGCGCGCCGCTAGCGCGGCTCGTCTTCGACCCGCACGGCGACCGATTCCGGCCTGCGATCCGGATCGAAGGCGATCGCCAGAAATTCATCCGCAACGAAGCGTGTGCTGTTGAGGCCACCACTCCTCTTCAATTCCTGGAAGCGTTCGACTTCAGGAAAATTCTCGGCTGAAGTCTCGCGGATCGATGACTGCATCGCCGTGTCGACGACCCCCGGCGCAATCGAATACGCGCGAAGCCCGATTTCCGCCTCCTCCATTGCAACGACCTCTGTGAATCGCTCGACACCGGCCTTGCCCGCACAATACGCTCCCCAACCCGAATAGGGTTTCCACGCAGCACCCGACGAGACGTTGATCAAAACGCCACCTCGATCGAGGCGGCGAAGATGGTGCACGTATGTGCGAGATCCGACGAAGACACCGGTGAGATTGATATCGATATGTTCGCGAAAATCCTCGAGCGAAACGTCGCGGATCGGTTGGATCGGATCGAGCACACCGGCGTTGTTGATCCAAAGGTCGATCGCACCAAAGCGCTCTTCAGCTCGGACGACGAGTGCATCGAGCGCCTTTTCGTCGCGCACATCGAGCGATTCTGCGATCACTCTTTCACTTGCAGCGAGCGCGGGCGGCGTTCGCGAACAAAGGACGAGTCGGAACCCGACCTCAGCGAATCGTTCTGCCAGGCCGGCGCCGATTCCGCGACTCGCGCCGCTGATGAATGCCACCTTGTCGTCCAGCGAGCCAATCGTCATCGAGAGTCCTCCGTACAGCGCTTCAGATCAGAACCGGCCGGTTCCTGAAATACCTTCAGACCGAACTCGGGAACCATCGCCAGAATGCGATCGAAGAGATCCGCCTGAATGTCTTCGTATTGGATCCAGGCCGTGTCGTTCGCGAAACAATAGATCTCGATCGGCACCCCCTGTGCCCCGGGCGCGAGCTGCCGAACGAGCAGGGTGTGTCCGGTCTGATGAATCTGCGGATGACTCCGAAGCGTCGCCCAGATCCACGCCCTGAAGGTCCCGAGATTGGTGAGCCGACGCAGGTCCGGGGTGACGAACGGATCGACCTCCGGCGCGGTATTCGCCTCCGAAAGCTCACCCCTCTTTTCGCGCACATAGTCTTTCAAGAGCGACCACTTCTCGAAACGCGAAATCTCCTCGTCGCTAAGAAATCGGACGCTCTGCAAATCGATCGAAACCGACCGCTTGATCCGCCGACCTCCGGAGAGCGACATGCCGCGCCAGTTCTTGAACGAGTCATTGATCAATCGATGCGTGGGGATCGTCGTGATCGTCTTGTCCCAGTTCTGGACTTTCACGGTATGCAATGCGACCTCGATGACATCCCCATCTGCCCCCAGATCGGGCATCTCGATCCAATCGCCGACGCGAATCATGTCGTTGCTGGCGATCTGGATACTCGCGACCAACGAGAGAATCGTGTCGCGAAAGACCAGGAGCAGTACCGCCGTCATCGCCCCGATTCCCGAGACGAAGATCCACGGAGACCGATTCATCAATGCGGCGAGAACCAACAGCCCAGCCAACAGGTAGATGATGATCGAGACGACCTGCAGGTAGCCCTTGATCGGACGCTCCCTGTATTCGGGATGGCTGTTGTAGATGGCTTCGGCTGCACGCAGGAAGCTCGACAAGCCGAGCGCGCTCACAACGATCATCACGGCGACGGCTAGGCGGCGAATTCCATCGACGAGCTCTTCCGGAAAATTTTGAAAGAAACCCATCCCGTAGTAGACGACAAACGCTGGGGCGATATACGCGATTCGACTGAAGACGCCGGCCTTGACGATTTCGTCGTCCCAGTGTGTCGATGTGCTGGCCGCGAATCTCCGGGTAGCCCGCACGAGGCCGCCGCGCACCAGAAAATACACGAGCGTCGCTGCGGCCAGAACGATGGCCAGATCGACTCCCTCGATGAGTCCCGCGCGAACACCCAGCTCGTCCAGCCAATCGTCCATCATTTCCTCCCCCGAAACGGATCTCTCGCGATTCGGGTATGCGGCCAGCAATCATATCGGAATCGTAGGTCGGCTACTCGGCTCGACATTCCCTATTCTAATCGGCTCATGCCCCCCGCGAAGAAAAAATCGAAAAGCCGCGTCCGAAAAACGACCCGTCGCTCGTCGTCGACGCCTGGAGAACTCGATCACATCGAGATCTGTGGCGCGCAGGAGCACAACCTCAAATCGGTCGACGTCGATATTCCGAAGAAGAAGCTCGTCGTCATGACCGGCGTGTCCGGTTCCGGCAAATCGTCGCTTGCGTTCGACACACTCTACGCCGAGGGCCAGCGCCGCTACGTCGAGAGCCTGTCCGCCTATGCTCGGCAATTCCTCGGCCAGATGGAAAAGCCGCGCTACGACACGATCCGTGGACTCTCGCCCACGATTTCGATCGAACAAAAGACGACCGGCAACAATCCCCGCTCCACCGTAGGAACGATCACCGAAATCTCCGACTACCTCCGCGTCCTATGGGCACGCACCGGCCGCCAACATTGCCACCTCTGCGGAGATCGCGTCGAGAGCCAGACGGCGGAACAGATCGCAAAAACCCTCGCTGGGCTCGACAACGGCACGAAACTCATCCTGCTCTCACCGCTACTCGTCAATCGTAAAGGCGAACATCGCGAGCTCCTCGAAGAGGCGCGACGGGCCGGCTGGACGCGCTTGCGCGTCGATGGCGAGATCGCCCTGACCGAAGATCTCGAGGCGCTGGACAAACGCAAGAAACACCACGTCGAGGCAGTGATCGATCGGCTTGCGATCAAATCGAATATCAAGGGCCGGTTGACCGAATCCGTCGAGACCGCGCTTCGCATCGGCGATGGCCAGCTCATCGTCGCGGCCGGAGACAAACCGGATCAGACCTTCTCGGAGCACGCAGCCTGCTCGAAGTGCGAAATTTCGTTTCCCGAACTGACTCCGCAGGCATTCTCTTTCAACAGTCCGCAGGGCATGTGCAGCGATTGCAATGGCCTCGGCAACAGGTTCGAGATCGATCCAAATCTCGTCGTACCCGATGACTCCCTCACGATCGACGAGGGTGCGCTCAAGCCCTGGGGCGAGAACGTGTCGACAAAGGACGGCTGGGGCAGCGGTTTCCGCAAACAGATTCTCGCCCACCTCAAGATCAAACTGGACAAACCCTGGCGTCGCCTCTCGGCGAAGCAGCACCAACAGATCCTTTACGGAACAGGCGATCAACGATTCCGTGTCAAATGGAAGGGCAAGAGCGGCGGCGGTGGGCAGTTCGATACGACCTGGGAAGGTCTGATTCCCCGCCTCATGCGGCGATTCAAGGACACGAAGTCGGAGGGCATGAAGCGCTGGTACGCCAAGTACATGGCCAATACTGCCTGCATGACCTGTCACGCGGCCCGCCTGCGGCCGGAAAGTGCCGCGGTTCGGGTCGCCGATCGAAGCCTGGTCGAAATTTCCGCGATGACCGTCGACGAAGCCAATGCCTTCTTCGACACGATCGCTCTGAAGGGAGCCGATCTCGAAATTGCCAGCGAGATCCTGAAAGAGATCGGCTCCCGCCTCGACTTCCTTGCCGCAGTTGGCCTCGGCTACCTCTCCCTCGACCGAGCTGGCCCGTCGCTATCGGGAGGAGAGTCCCAACGTATTCGACTCGCGAGTCAAGTCGGCTCGGACCTGACCGGCGTGATCTACATCCTCGACGAGCCCTCGATTGGTTTGCACTCGCGAGACAATCGGCGATTGCTCGACACCCTCGAACGAATGCGCGACATCGGAAACACGGTGGTTGTCGTCGAACACGACGAGGAAACCATTCGCGCAGCAGACCACGTGATCGATTTTGGACCGGGAGCAGGTGTCGCCGGGGGCGAGATCATTCATGCGGGTACCCCTGCGTCGCTCGAACGCTGTCGCGATTCACTCACCGGCGCCTATCTGTCGGGCCGACGAATGATCGAAGTGCCCAGCACGCGCCGCCTCGCGACCGGTAGCCTCAAGATTCATGGCGCACGCGAGAACAATCTGCGTGACGTCGACGTCGAGGTTCCGCTTGGCATCTTCACCGCGGTGACCGGCGTCTCGGGCGCCGGAAAGTCGACACTCGTCAACGACATCCTCTATCCGGCTGCCGCACGTGAGCTGGTTGGCAGCAATGCGCGTGTCGGAAAACATCGCCGGCTCTCTGGCCTTGGACAACTCGACAAGGTCATCGACATCGACCAGCGCCCGATCGGCCGAACCCCGCGCAGCAACCCGGCAACCTACATCAAGGTCTTCGACGAGATCCGACGCTTTTTCGCACAACTGCCCGAGAGTCGGATCCACGGCTACAAGCCGGGCCGCTTTTCGTTCAACGTGAAGGGAGGGCGGTGCGAAGCCTGCGAGGGTGACGGTGTTCGCAAGATCGAGATGCATTTCCTGGCCGACGTCTTCGTTCGCTGTGAAGAGTGCCGAGGAAAGCGATTCAATGAGGCGACTCTACGAGTCGAGTATCGCGGCCATTCGATCGCGAGTGTGCTCGACCTGACTGTCGCCGAGGCAATCGAGCTCTTCAAAGCACATCGCAAGGTCGCTGGACCGCTACAGCTCCTCCAGCGCGTCGGCCTCGACTACCTGCATCTCGGGCAACCGTCACCCACTCTGTCGGGCGGCGAGGCACAGCGCATCAAGCTCGCCCGTGAACTCTCCAAACGCGCAACAGGACGCACTCTCTATATTCTCGACGAGCCGACGACCGGTCTCCACTTCGAGGACATCCGCAAACTACTTGCCGTACTGTGCGAGCTCGTCGACGCAGGCAACAGCGTCGTCGTGATCGAACACAATCTCGACGTCATCAAGACTGCAGACTGGATCATCGACATCGGCCCGGAAGGTGGGCCCGACGGCGGTGAAATCGTCGTTTGCGGAACCCCCGAAGAAGTTCGCAAGCACAAGGCGTCGCATACCGGCCGGAGCCTGGCTCCCGTCCTCAGTCCTCGACGCGGGAAGAATCCGCCGCGCGCCGCCGGTCGAACCACTCGATAATGCGGACGTTCTCCTCGCGCGGGTACGTATGCGAGAGATCTTCGAGTTCTCGATAGACCAGTTCGGCCCCTGCATCCTCGAGAACACGCGCAGCCTCCTGTGCCAGCGTGACCGGAAACATCCAATCCAGCGCGCCATGAACCAGATAGATCGGCTTGTCTCGGGCGCGATCGATGTTCCCAATCGCAAAATTCAGCGGGTGGAGCACACCCGACACTGGCGCCAGATGGGTAAAGGGAGTGTTGTCACCGAGCCCGACCAACAGCGTCATCGTCGCTCCGTCCGACAGACCCGTCAGCAGGACATGCTCACGATCCACATTCCATTTCGAAAAGACCCAGTCAGCCATCTGACGTAACGCGTGGGCGTCCTGCTCTGGTGCCTGCAGCGACCAGGTCGATCCACGTGAAGTCGGCGACAGCAGAAGGAATCGACGACAGCGGGCCTCGCGCAGCCACGACCAGAGAAAATCCGAACCGTTTCCGGATCCCCCATGCAACGCCACGACGAGTGGCCATGCCTCGCTCCCGTCATGACTCTCGGGCACATAGAGATCGAAGCCGCCCCGGGAATCGTCCTCACCCGAACGAAACAGACCAACACGGGCGTCGGACCCCGGACGCGCTTCGAGGGATTCGAGCTGATCTCGACAATATTCTTCCGCGAAGAACGACGAGACTGGCGGCAAGACATCACGTAGCGGGTAGATCTGGGCCTGGGCCCGGGCGTGTTGATGCATCGCCTGGAGAATTCCGGAGGGACCCTGCTCGGGCGACCCTGGATCGATGATCCCTTCGAGCGCCTCCAACGCAAAACGGCCGGACCGAGTCAGTCGGGTTCGGAACTCCTCTAGAACGACGGGTGTCTCGACCTCCTCGAAGTTCGAGAGTGCGTCATCCAGCGCGTCCCGAGCGGGAACGATGAGCGCACGAAGACTTGGGAGGTCGGGCGGATGGAGTCGGCGAAACAGCTTCTCGAGCGCATCGAGGCCGCCGAGCAGGACGGGACCGAGCTGCCCCACGGCCAATCCAAAGGCTCGCTGGCCCGCCTCCCCGAATTCGGCACCAGCCTCGCCCGCGCCTCTGCCCTCGCCCTTGTCCTCGAAAGATTTGCCGGATCCGCGGTCGGATTCGCTCATGACGCTACGGTATGCTCCCGCCGGCTCGAAAGCGAGCCACTCATCCAACCAACCCATGGCCGACACGACAGGACGGCCATGACCGGGGAAACAATGACTTCTTTTTTGCGTCGAAATCTCGGAGTATTCATTTCGCTCACGACCGTCGTCGTGGCTGTCGCTTTCGCCGCGAGTAGCCATGCCCAGGGTGTCCCGCAAACCGATGACGAGAAGGCCTTCTATTCAATCGGTGCGAGCATGGCTGCACAGCTCGAGCGAGCGAAGCCGATTTCGGAGAGCGAGCTCGACGTTCTCGTTCAGGGCGTGCGAGACGGCGTAGGCGGAAAGACACTGGCAGTCGATCAGAAAGAGGGAGCCACACTCGTCCGCGCGATGCTAGAGGAAAGGCAGAAGAAGGCGGTCGAAATCGAGAGTGTTGGAGCGACCGAGTTTCTTGCTGCCCAGGCCGCCAAGAAGGGTGCACAGACGACCGAATCCGGCTTGATCTATACCGAGATCACGCCCGGAAAGGGTGCCTCCCCGAGCGCAACGGACAAAGTTCGCGTCCACTACCACGGAACACTGCGTGACGGCACCGTCTTCGACAGCTCGGTCGAACGCGGCGAGCCCGCCGAGTTCCCGCTCAATCGCGTGATTGCATGCTGGACAGAAGGCGTAGCCATGATGAAAGAAGGCGGGAAATCACTACTCGTCTGCCCTGCGTCGATTGCCTACGGCGACCGAAGTACAGGGCGGATTCCGGCTGGAGCCGCGCTCAGTTTCGAAGTCGAACTCATCGAAATCGTGAAGTAGTCGCTACTTCCCGACTTCTTGTAGATCCGAGCTCCTGGGCATTTGGTGCAGCGGAACGTTCTCCGCGGCCACGATCACGGTTGCCGAAGAAGCGAGACAGAGAATCACGCCGATCATCGGCAGGAGGGTCCGTAGGTCGCGCAAGAGGCGGCGCGAAAGGCGCTTATGTCGCCCACGCCAGGTCGTGGATCCGAGGCTCATCGTCTGTCATCTCCGCTGCGGGCATCCGGCCGAAGCCAGAGCCGTAGAGGTCGATAGGGGCAGATGAACTATCGGTCTTGCGACTTGCCGGCTTGATGCCCATCGGTGCGAGCCATTCCAGAGGCCTCCGGACGGGTCATTTCGCGGTTCTCTTCGCGAACAGATCGCGGACCGAGCCGACGGTCTCGTCGTCCACGAGCCGAAGAGCCTGCTCTGGATCGACGCCCAGCTCCCGCGCCAGCCATACCCAGGCGCGTAGACCGACGCCAACGAGGCGAAGCGTCGCTTCGCGATCGCCCGCCACGCCCGACTCGCGATCGAGTGCGCTCTCGACGGGCAAGAGCGCCGACGAGAGGTGGGAAATAATCTCGGATGATGGCGGCGGAGCCCCCGCCGGCGCGGGCCCAGCCCCATCCGGTTCGATCCGAGCCAATCGGCCTGCCAGCTTGACCGAGCGAGCCAGTGCCGGGAGATTCCGGGGAATGCCCACGAACGGATCGGACACGCCGCCACGCGAACGACCCGCAGCAGCCCGCTCTTCGGCCTTGATCGATTCCCAGTTCGAGACCTGATCACCAAGCGTGGCGGGCGTCGCTGCATCGGCGAAAATATGCGGATGACGACGAATCAGCTTCGATGTGATCGCTTCGGTCACGCCCGCGAAATCGAAGGCGCCGAGTTCCTCCGCGATTCGAGACTGAAAGACCACCTGGAAAAGCAGATCTCCCAGCTCGTCGCGCAGGCTCTCTAGATCACCGCTCGCGATCGCCTCATCGACTTCGTACGCCTCTTCGATCGTATGTGGTGAGATGCTCGAGAAATCCTGTTTCAGATCCCACGGACACCCCCCGTCTGGGTCGCGTAGGCGGGCCATGATCTCCAGTAGCGCCTTCATTTCCGCCATCTGGCGAGTATAGACTGATCAGGACTGAATCCTGCGGGGCGCAGCATCTCTCGATTCCGGAATATGAGATTTATGGGGTAACAGTTGCAAGTCACTGTTTTAATGTTAGATTCTGACATACCCCCCCCTATGGGGGTGGGTTAAGTGGAGAACTCATCCATGGCTTCCGATGCTTTCGATGCTGCAGGCAGCCCCGCTCCCGCTGCCCCAGCGAGACCGTCCGATCCCTCGCATGCCGCTGCCCATGCCAAGGCGGCACCCGACGTCATCCGGCGCCTCAAGAGTATCGAGGGACATATCCGGGGGGTCCAGAAAATGGTGCAGGAGGACGCCTATTGCATCGACATCCTGAAGCAGATCAAAGCCGTCAAGCAAGCGCTCGAGCGCGTTGGCTCGATGACCCTCGAAACTCATCTGCAAACCTGCGTGACCGAGGGCCTGCGCAGTGACGATGTCGAAGAGCGCGAACGCGTGATCGGTGAAATTGTCGAGGTCTTCAATGCAACCGGGAAACTCTGAAAAGAAGGCGCCGCAGGACGTCACACTCGACGTGCATGGCATGAGATGCGACAACTGCGCACGCTCGCTCACAGATGCGATCGCCAAGCTCAACGGCGTTGCGAAAGCGCGAGTGAGCTACGCGCTCGAAGAAGCCCTGATCTCCTTCGATCCCAATAGAATCTCGATCGACGCGATCGTCGACGCCGTCGGTTCAGCCGGATACGAAGCGCATCGTCGATCCGACAACACTGCAAAATTCGCCGATAGCGCCTCCAACGAAAGTTCCGCGCTCGCTGAAAGCGAAGAACGCAATGCGCTTCGCAGGCGGAATCGAATGCGCCTCGGAATCGTGCTCAGTCTCGTCATCATGACGCTCGGCATGGGTCCGGGGATGCTCGGTCTCCCCGATTTCCCCGGCAGGATGTGGATCGTCTGTGGCCTGGCCGCGATCGTTCAGTTCTACGTCGGAAGCGAATTCCACATCGGAGCATGGCACGCGGCTCGGCGGCTCTCGACCAACATGGACACGCTCGTTTCGCTGGGTTCTTCCGTCGCCTTCTTCTATAGCCTGACCGTTTTGACGCTCGAACTCGACGGGACGCTCTTTCCAGTCTACTTCGAATCAGCGGCCATGATCATCACGCTCGTGATGGTCGGAAAATTCCTCGAGGCACGCGGCCGGCGCGACGCAGGCGGCGCCATCCGAGCTCTCGTCGCTCGACAACCCGATCGAGCTCGGGTCGAGCGAGACGGCGTGATTCTCCTCATCGAGGCCCGGGAAGTCCGTATAGGCGACATCGTCCTGGTCCATCCCGGCGAAAAGATTCCCGTCGACGGTCACGTCGAAGCGGGCGAGAGTCGCATCGATGAAGCGATGCTGACTGGTGAGAGTCGACCTGTTTCGAAGCACTCGGGCGACGCCGTTTTCTCTGGCACGATCAATCAACACGGAGGACTCCGCTTGATCGCTGAAGCGGTCGGCAACGCGACCGCCCTCGCCGGCATCATCCGCCTGGTTCGCGAGGCACAAGCAACACGCGCACCCATCCAGAGCACCGTCGATCGCGTAGCGGGCGTATTCGTGCCGAGCATGATTCTGCTCGCGGTTGCCGTCGGCTTCGCCTGGTGGATGATCGGTGCCGAGCGCTACTTCCCAACCCTGCACCCAATCGCCACGAGCTTGATGTTCGCCGCGTCGACGCTGCTCATCAGCTGTCCCTGCGCGATGGGCCTGGCTACACCACTCGCGCTGATCGCAGGAACCGGAGTCGGGGCGCAACGCGGGCTGCTCATCAAGAGTGCGAGCGCCCTCGAAGCGACCGGTTCCGTCGACTCGATCGTACTCGACAAGACCGGCACGCTCACGTTAGGTCAACATCGAATCGTGTCGGCGGCGACTGCATCGGGATTCGAAGAGACCGATGTCCTCCGTCTTGCGGCTGCGATCGAACGCCAGAGCGAGCACCCCCTCGCGCGTGCCATCGTTGCCCATGCGGACGCGATGGAATTGCCACACTCGGAAGCCGAAGGAATGGAGGCGTCTCCGGGACGAGGCATCAGGGGCTTCGTCGACGGACGCAAAGTCCAGATCGGCAACCGGCGCTGGATGGCGGAATCTGCCGTCGATCTGGCGTGCTTCGACCAGAACGTCCGGCGTGCCTCCGAGAGCGGTGACTCCTCGATCTTCGTATCGGTCGACGGCAAGGCGGCCGGACATTTTGCAATCGGCGACGTGCCTGATCCCTCAGCCAAAACCACGCTGGAGCGGCTGGCTGCCTTGGGACTCCGCTTGACGATGCTCACCGGCGACGAGGCGGCCAGCGCGCATGCGATTGCAAGAAAGCTCGATCTTCCAGAAACCTCCGTCGTCGCCGGCGTACTGCCCGGAGAGAAGGCAACCTTCGTCGAGGAACTTCGTGAGCGAGGTGAATGCGTCGCCATGGTCGGGGACGGGATCAACGATGCGCCGGCTCTCGCGACCGCGAACGTGGGCATTGCGATCGGCTCGGGAACGGACGTCGCAATCGAAGCAGCGGATGTCGTGCTCGTTCAACACGACCTATCGGCCGTCGCGGATGCCATCGTTCTGAGTCGACGCACCCTTCGAACGATCCGCCAGAATCTCTTCTGGGCATTCGGATACAACCTCGCCGCGGTTCCGCTCGCAGCGGGCCTGCTCGTACCCTGGGGTGGGAGTGGGATGCGTCTCGACCCGAGCATCGCAGCCATGGCAATGGCGCTTTCGAGC
>CBFDDD010000017.1:0-63842 GCA_965603475.1 uncultured Myxococcales bacterium | reverse complement strand
ACTCACGCGATCGTTACTCACGTCATTGTCATCACGCAGCACCGAACTCATCCCTGGAGCTTCACCGACGCCGAGATCATCCGCGACTCGGGTTGTCGATTCGCCCGATTTCGAACTCTCTGTCCCGACCGAATCCGAATGAAGCTCTTTCCCCAACCGAACCAACCGAAGCACCATCGCTGCGAACCCAACGATCACACCGGTCAACAGACCAACGGGCGCCGTGTCCCAATACGAGTCGACCCAATACCCGAACCCACAACCGATCAGAACCGACCCGACCGCCTCGAAGGCTCCTTGGTACGCATCGCTCCCAGCCGCGGCAGCCACGCGCTTGAAACGCTGGCGCCCCGGATATTCGGGCGGCTGACTCACGGATCCTCACTCGCGCTTGGGCGCGGCGATTTCAATCGGCCACGAGTGCCGGAAATCGGCGCGCAGCATAGCCTTTTGACCCGTTTTCACCAAGATGACTCAACGCGCGCGGGCAACTCGGATGAGTGCTCTACGCGCGGATTCGAGCGTACTCACGATGTCCCGGGATCGGTGCGCAAGGGACACAAAGCCCGCCTCATAGGGCGAGGGCGCCAGATACACGCCCTCGTCGAGCATCGCGGCGAAAAAGCGTCGGAAGGCAGCTGCATCACTTTGCTGCGCCTCGGCAAAACAACGAACCGGCCCTGGATTGAAGAAGAAGCCAAACATCCCGCCGACACTGTGCGTCGTCATCGGAATGTCCAGCTCCTCTGCGATCTCTGCGAGACCCGTCGCCATCGCGCTCGATCGGGTCGACAACGTCTCGTAGACCCCGTCTTCTTCCAGTAGCTCGAGCGTCACGAGGCCGGCCGCGACAGCCAGCGGATTGCCAGACAGCGTACCCGCCTGGTAGATGTCGCCCTCGGGCGCCACTCGCGACATCAGATCCCGACGTCCACCGTAGGCCGCCGCGGGAAGCCCCCCACCCACGACTTTCCCGAGTGTCGTGAGATCGGGCTTCACCTTGTAGAGCCGCTGTGCGCCACCCCGGGCAACACGAAACCCGGTCATGACTTCGTCGAAGATCAGCAGCGCCCCAAACTCATCGCAAAGCGCCCGCAAACCCTCTAGAAAGCCCGCTACCGGCGGAATGCACCCCATGTTTCCGGCGATCGGCTCGACGATGATCGCAGCGATGTCTTTGCCCCATTTCTCGAAAGCTTTGCGAGTCGCACCTAGATCATTGAAGGGCGCGACGATCGTCAGATCAGTCATCGCTTTCGGTACGCCCGGAGAGCCTGGAATGCCGAGCGTCGCGACACCACTGCCCGCAGACACGAGCAAGCCATCCGAATGGCCGTGATAACAGCCGTCGAATTTGAGAATGTGTGCTCGATCCGTTACGCCCCGAGCGAGACGCAGCGCGCTCATGGTGGCTTCGGTCCCCGAACTCACCATGCGAACCTTCTGAACCGAGGGGAGCGCCCGTCGGATCGCCTCGGCGAGATCGGACTCGCGCGCGGTCGGTGCGCCAAAGCTCGTCCCGGCCTTCATCGCGTCACGCACCGCAGCCAGAATTTTCGGATGCGCATGTCCCAGGATCATCGGACCCCAGGAGCCGACGTAGTCGATGTACTCGTTGCCATCGATGTCGCGAATACGCGCGCCCTTCGCGGAATCGATGAAGCGCGGGATCCCGCCAACGGACCCGAAAGCACGTACTGGACTGTTTACACCACCCGGAATCGAACGCTTGGCTCGGCGAAATTCGCGCCGCGAATGGGAGAGGTCCATCCGGCTACTCGTCCCCATCGGCGTCGGTGCCGGGCGCTTCGGGCGACGAATCGCTCAGCAGATCGTCCGCGAGGGCAATCACTTCGACATCCTCCTCTGCGACTCGCGCGATCGAGACCAGCTTCTCCTCGGCGTCCAGATTCATCACGCGTACGCCCTGCGTCGCTCTACCCATCGATGAGATTCCATTGACCGGACAACGCAGAACCTTCCCGCCATCCGTGATCAGCATGACATCATCGTCGTTGACGACCTGAGCGATTCCGATGACCGGACCGTTCCGTTCGTTCGCACGAATATTGATGATGCCCTGACCGCCGCGTCGTTGCGGTCGATATTCAGCGAGCGGCGTTCGCTTTCCGTAGCCCCGTTCGGTCGTGGTCAGAATATCGGCGTCACCGGAAAGGATTTCCATCCCGACGACTTCGTCTTCGCCGCCTAGCGCGATTCCCCGTACTCCTGTCGCGGTTCGACCCATCGCCCGGGCATCGTCTTCATTGAAGCGAATCGATTTACCCGTTCGGGTTGCCAGTAGAACGTCATCGCTTCCACTACTTCGTCCGGCGGCGATGAGATGGTCACCCTCGGCGAGGTTGATCGCAATAATTCCTGCCTTGCGGGGATTCGCGAACGCGCGAAGGGAGGTCTTCTTGATGACACCCTTTCGCGTGGAGAGGATGATGAATTCGTCCGCAGCATCGTCGAAACTACGAACAGGCAGCATCGTCTGAACCTGCTCCCCACTCTGCAGTTGCAGAACATTCACGATTGCCTTGCCCTTTGCGGCACGACCGAGCTGAGGCAGCTCATGAACCTTCAGCCAATGCAAGCGACCAAAATTCGTAAAGAAGAGCAAATAGGCATGAGTCGAGGCGACGCCGAGATGGCGCACGAAATCCTCTTCGCGGGTCGACATACCCTTTGCACCCTTACCGCCACGACGCTGCTGGCGATAGAGCGTCACTGGATTTCGCTTGATGTAGCCGAGATGGGACAGGGTGACGACCATGTCCTCTTCGACGATCAGATCCTCGTTGGTGATGCCGTCGATCGCTACCCCGAGCTCCGTGCGTCGATCGTCGCCAAATTTTTCCTCGATCTCGCGCAACTCGTCGATAACGACCTCGAGTATCCGCTCGTCACTCGCGAGAAGGTCTTTCAGGTCGGCGATCTTGAGACGCAACGCCTCGAGTTCATCGAGGACCCGCTGGCGTTCCATCGCCGTGAGCGCGCGCAAACGCATGTCGAGTATCGCCTGGGCCTGTCGCTCCGACAGGTCAAAGCGAGTCATCAGCTCTCCGCGCGCGGTCGCCGCGTCTGGCGCAGCGCGGATCAGGGCGATGATCTCGTCGAGATGGTCTAGAGCGATCGCAAAGCCCTCGAGAATATGCGCCCGGGCCTCTGCTTGTTTCAGATCGTAGATCGCGCGGCGAATAACGACTTCTTTGCGGAACTCGAGAAAGTGACGCAGCGCTTCCTTGACCGAGAGTGTCTGCGGACGATTCCCAACGAGCGCCAGCAGATTGACTGCGAATGTCGTCTGCAGCGGCGTCATCTTGTAGAGCTGGTTGAGAACGACGTCTTCCGCGGCGTCCTTCTTGAGTTCGATGACGACGCGCATTCCCTCTCGACTCGACTCGTCGCGGAGGTCGGCTATCCCCTCGAGCCGTCCGTCACGAACGAGGTCGGCAATCCGTTCGAGGAGTAGAGACTTGTTGACCTGGTAAGGAATCTCGTTGACGACAATTCGAGTGCCGCGCTTGTACGGCTCGAACTCGGCCTGGGCACGTAGCATCAAATGCCCGCGACCCGTCGCGAAATAGCTTCGAATACCATCGGTCCCGCAAATCATCGCACCCGTCGGGAAATCTGGCCCCGGCATCTTTTCGAGGATGTCGTCGAGGGTGCAATCCGGGTTTCCGGCTTCGAGAATCAGCGCCGCTGTCAATTCACGAAGATTGTGAGGGGGTACGTTGGTCGCCATCCCGACTGCGATTCCCGAAGAGCCGTTCGCGAGTAGGTTGGGAAATCGGCTCGGAAGAACGATCGGCTCTTCCATCTGACCATCGAAGTTCGGCTGAAAGTCGACGGTCTCTCGATCAATGTCGCGAAGCATCTCTTCTGCGAGTTTCGCGAGACGCGCTTCCGTGTAGCGATAGGCCGCAGCCGAATCGCCGTCGACGCTGCCGAAGTTTCCCTGACCGTCGACGAGCGGGTAGCGCAGTGAAAAATCCTGAGCCATTCGAACCATCGAATCGTAAACCGCGCTGTCACCGTGGGGGTGGTAGTGCTTGAGGACCTCGCCCACGACACCAGCCGACTTCGAGTAAGGCCGATTCGACAGCAGCCCTTCCTGGTTCATCGCGTAGAGAATTCGCCGATGGACAGGCTTCAAGCCATCGCGCACGTCGGGAAGCGCCCGACTGATGATGACCGACATCGAGTAGGCGAGGAAGGACGAGCGAACCTCATCCTCGATGTTCACGGTCGAAATTTCACCGTCAGGAGGTGCGGGCGGCATTGCGTCGCCGGTAGGATCGATCGGCTCGTCAGACACCGCTACTTCGCCTCTGCCTTCGTGGATAAGCTTCTAGACATCCAGATTCGCCACGTTGAGTGCATTGTCTTCGATGAAACGTCTTCGAGGCTCGACGATGTCACCCATCAGCGTTGTGAATACATCATCCGCTTCGACACCATCCTCGACCCGGACCTGTACGAGGCTGCGGTTTTCAGCGTTCATCGTAGTCTCCGCGAGTTGGTCCGGATTCATCTCGCCCAGACCCTTGTAACGTTGGATCGAGAGGCCCTTGTTCGCGATTTCGAGCATGCGAATCAGCAAGCGCGAGACCAAAGGAAAACCTTCCGGCTCACTATCCCCATGGTGCAGGGTGTAGGGTGCCGATCCAAGTTCTACCAACTCGCCGACCAGGCGGACCATTTTCTTGAAATCACCCGATTGGATGACCGACCGGTCGAGCGGGCTCCGCAGTGTCTGTCCGGCTCGCCTGGATCTCGCGATCAGCTTGTAGCCGCTGCCATCGAGTTCCGCCTCGGCCTGCCATGACAACTCGCCGACGGTGTCGTCACCATCGGCCGGCCGTGCGCGTGATAGTTCCGCTTCTATGAGCGGGACGACTTCTTCGAGCAGTGTCCGCTCGTCTTCCAGATCCTCGACCGTGGGACGCGCAACATGCGCCGCCGCATCGACCACCCGTTCGTCGAATAGGCGGATCTCGAAATGATTGAGTGACTTCTGGCGACTACTTGCGTTCTTCAAGAGCGCGTGAAGTGAGTCGCCCTCGCACGTCGTTCCATCCCCGCAATCAACGCGGCTACCGTCGAGCGCCAGGCCGAAGAGATAATCTTCGAGCGCCGGTTCGTCTTTGAGATAACGACTTGACTTGCCACGCTTGACTTTGAATAGCGGAGGCTGCGCGACGTATAGATACCCTCGCTCGATGAGGTCACGCATCTGCCTATAGAAAAAGGTCAGCAGGAGCGTTCTGATATGACTCCCGTCGACATCGGCATCCGTCATGATGATGACACGGTGATAGCGAGATTTCTCCGCCGCGAAGTCCTCACCGATTCCAGTTCCGAGGGCCGCAATGATCGCTTGAATTTCTACGCTCGCGAGCATCCGATCGATCCGCGCCCGTTCTACGTTGAGAATTTTCCCGCGGATCGGAAGAATCGCCTGGGTCGCACGTGATCTTCCCTGCTTTGCCGTCCCGCCTGCAGAATCCCCTTCGACGATGAAGAGTTCGCATTTCGCAGGATCGCGTTCTTGGCAGTCAGCGAGTTTGCCCGGCAAGCTGAAATCGGAGAGCGCTCCCTTTCGGCGCGCGAGGTCGCGGGCCTTTCGCGCCGCCTCACGTGCCCTCGCCGTATCAACGATCTTTGCGACGATCGGCTTCGCGACCCTCGGGTTTTCTTCGAGAAAACTCGTCAGCTGCTGGTACACAATTCCTTCGACGACACCACGAACGCCACTCGTTCCGAGCTTCGTCTTCGTTTGACCTTCGAATTCGGGCTGTGGGATCTTGACCGAGATCACCGCGGTCAGACCTTCTCGAAGGTCTTCGCCAGCGATCGAAGGCGAATCATTCTTTCCCCCCTTCGAGCCGCCGCCGGAGCCACCCTTCGTATTCGAACTGATATAGCGGTTCAGCGAGCGTGTCAGCGCGGTACGAAAACCGACGAGGTGGGTACCACCTTCGATCGTGTTGATATTATTCGCAAAGGAGTAGACCGATTCGTTGTAGGAATCGTTGTATTGGATCGAGATTTCGGCTTCGACAGTGACCTCTCGACCATGGTCATCAAAGGTTCGCTGCCCGCTGAGATAGATCGGCTCGGGATGAAGCGGACTACGTTTTTCGTTCAGATGCTCGACGAAGGAATTGATTCCACCCTCATAACAAAAGTCATGGTTCTTATCGGTGTTGACATCCTTAATAGTGATTCGAACGCCGGCATTGAGAAAGGAAAGTTCTCGAAGGCGCTTCGATAGAACATCGAACGAAAACTCGGTGACCGGGAAAATTTCGGGATCTGGAAAGAAGGTGACGCGTGTGCCGGTAGCGTCGGTATCACCGAGGGTCTCGAGCGGTGCATCCGGTACACCGCGTTGATAGCTCTGTCGGTGAATCTTTCCGTCACGGCAGATTTCGACTTCGAGCTTTGTCGACAGTGCATTGACGACCGAAATACCTACACCGTGCAATCCGCCGGAAACTTTGTAGGAGTTTTCGTCGAACTTCCCGCCCGCGTGAAGAGTCGTCATAACGACCTCACAAGCCGATCGGCCCTCAGCCTCATGAAGATCAGTCGGAATACCGCGTCCGTTGTCCGTGACCGTCACACTGCCGTTGTCCTCGATCGTGACAGTGATCTCGCTGCAAAAGCCAGCGAGGGCTTCGTCGATTGCGTTGTCGACGATTTCGTAGACGAGGTGATGCAGCCCATCGGGTCCGGTCGTCCCGATATACATTGCTGGTCTTTTTCGGACTGGTTCGAGACCCTCCAGGACCTCAATCGAACTGGCGTCGTAACTCACGGACCATCTTTCTGGCGGTCGCTGTGCCGCGAATTGGTTCCGACCATTCTCGAGCGTCTCGAGGGCGAGAGAGGCGTTCCCCGCGGCGGTTTAACTTACGGCCGGAAATGCGTCCCAGGCGTTGAGGAAGGGTACCGAAACCCCGAGGGTCGAGCAAAGTTAAACGTCTCAATTTTCGCTAGTGGGTGGCGTCCTCCGGCTCGTGAGCAGGAGTTTTCGCCGAGATGTGGAATTCCCGCGGGTGGGGGCGGTTCGAGGAGCAATATCGTTCATGCTACCCGACCCTTTTGTGCTCTCTTCAGATACGCATGGGCATCACGACGGCGAGAGTCTTCTCATCGTCCGGAGGCGAAAGTCGTGACGGCGATAACTCATCCTGAAAGGAGAAGCGAACCTCTTTCGATTGAACCGCACCGATCGCATCGAGAAGATATTTTGCGTTGAAGCCGATCGCGAGTGTTTCGCCCGCGTAGTCGATATCGAGTTCTTCACGAGCGTCACCAAGATCCGGATTACTCGATGTGATGACGAGCTGACCGTCTGAAAGTTCGAGCTTGACCGCGCGACTTCGCTCAGAAGAAAGAAGAGCCACCCGTCGAACCGCGTGAACCAATGTATCTGTCGGCAACGTGAGATGACGAGTGAGATTCTTCGGGATGACCTGGTTGTAGTTTGGAAATTCACCTTCGATCAAGCGCATGACCAGGGTGACATCGCCTTTACGCGCGAGCCCACTGTTGTTGGCGAACGCGAGTTCGATTTCTTCGGCGTCATCCTCATCAACGAGACGCTTGAGTTCACCCAGACCTTTTCGGGGAATGATTACACCGCTGGCGAGTGCGCTCGTATCACCTTCGATTTCGCGATCTACGCATGCAAGTCGATGGCCGTCCGTTGCCACGAGGCGAATAGCGCCAGAATCCTCTAATACTTCGAGGTAGACCCCGTTCAGGTTGTATCGTGTTTCATCGACCGAAGCGGCGTACATCGTACGATCGATCATTTCACTCAGCACCGCAGCCGAAATAGGTACGGTCTTCTCGGGATTGAACTCGGGCAGTGTTGGATATTCCTCAGCTGCAGTTCCTGCAAGGGTGAAGCGACTTCGATTGCAACGTATCTCGAGGTAGGAATTTGCGGTCGCAGAGAGTTCGATGGTTTCATCCGAAAGCTCTCGAATAATTTCAAAGAGCTTCTTTGCTGAAACGGTCAAGCCTCCAGGCTCATCAACGCTGGCCTGGTGCAGGCTTCGAACCCCAACTTCGAGATCCGTTGCTGCAAGATGAAGCGTTGCTTCCTTGCCCTTTTTCGGAGCCTCAATCAATACGTTGGCAAGGATCGGCATCGAGTTTCGCTTTTCAACGATCGATTGGATACGGCCGAGGCCACGCAAGAACTCGGACTTTGTGATCGAGAGTTTCATCCGCTCTCTCTTTTGCTTGGAGATTAATTGAATAAGAGTAGTAGTAGAAAGTGTCAGCCGATCGGACAAAAGCTGTCCAACAAACTGATTCTGCATTATTTATGGGTCTGTAATCAAAGTGTCGCGAAGGCTGATTCTCGACAGTTTCTCGATTCTGGACCGCGCAATGAAGAGCGAACCCCCCGTTTATGTCCTCAGAGTAACACGAGAGCGGCGAATCCGGGGTGCATACGACCATGGGATTGAACGAAGCATCGCGAAATCGACGCATTGACAGCCCCTTTATCTCCCAGGTAAGCTCTCGCGCTTCTCGGGACCTGCCCGAATCGTCGAACGACGAGACAAGACACGAGCCATTTTTCCGAATAGACATGCGAATTGGCATGATAGAACGCGCGAATGCGTAGTTTGAGCGTGCCGAGCGATCATCCAACGCTCAACAAGTCATGATCACCGGATCGAACTGACCGTTGAGAAAACGAATAACCGAGAGTGAGGATCCGCAGCGATGAAGCGGACATATCAGCCAAGCCGGATCAAGCGTCTCCGCAAACACGGCTTCAGAGAACGAATGAAGACGAAGGCGGGGCGTGCAATCTTGAAACGCCGCCGAGCGAAGGGTCGAAAACGACTCGCCGCGACCGTCGCGTCCAAATAGGACATGAGCGATGGGACCGGCCGTTTCCGGCGGTCGGATCGGCTTCTTGATTCGCGAGATTTTCGTCGCGTATTGCGTCGTGGGCGGCGCAAAGCTCACCGCGATCTCGTGGTGATCACTACGCCTGTATCGAGAAAACCTATTCAATCCAATGGGTTGAGAAATATTCAGTCTTCGGGATCTAGACTGGGTATCACGGCTAGCCGGAAGGTGGGCGGCGCGGTTGTTCGGAATCGTTTCAAACGGCGGCTGCGCGCCTGGTTTCGAGCGCGCCGATCAGATTTTGATGCAGATATAGATCTCGTCGTGATTGCGCGGCGGTCCGGTGCATCCCTTTCGCTGGCCCAGCTCGATCTGAGGCTATCCAAGCTGCTTGGTCTCGATCCTGCGATTGGTCGGGCATCTTCGAAAACAGTCGGCATCCCGGGGGGATAGTGGGTAATACTTTAGAACTCACGCCGAGGCCAAATCTGCTCGTGCGGGCGTTTTTTCTCGTCTATCGCGGCGTAATTCATCCCTTTTTCGGGCCAGTGTGCCGGTTTGAGCCCACTTGCTCTCACTACACGGAGGAGTCAATCGCCCGGCACGGCTTCCTTCGAGGTTCTTGGTTCGGGTTTCGCCGGATTCTTCGCTGTCATCCCTTTCATCCTGGTGGCTTCGACCCGGTTCCGTAAAGGCGTCCTTTAATTGGATCGAAATACACTTCTTGCGTTTGCTCTCTCAATGCTCGTGTTCGTGGCCTACGTCATGTATCAGGAGGATCGACGTGACGAGCTTGCGCTTGAAGCTGAAAAGTTGGAACAAGCACTTGCACTGGAAAATGAAGTCCAAGGCTCAGAGCTTTTCGAGAACCAGCCCCCGCATTCCGAGACGCGTGGAACGACATCTTCACCTGTCGCGTCTCTGCCTGCCGACACGCGAGTTGCCCCCCCTGTTCCGGTGGTTTCACAACCTCGACTGATTCCGCTCACGACCGTGACACTCGAGAACGACAATATCATCGCGGTCATTTCGAACGGGCCTGCTTTGATCGAGAGTTGGCGACTACGCGACTACGAGGAATACATTCCGGAGGGGGAAACTCCGATTGAACTGATGCAAGGCGGTCTTTCGGTTCTGCGGACACAGATCCAGGGCATCCCGAGTGTTAATTTCGAGGAAGCCCATTTCGAGATCGTTAGTCAGAGTAGTCGAGAGGTGGTTCAACGAGCCCAGAGCGGGGCGGGCGTTCTGACGCGAACGATCCGGCTCGACGAATACGGTTATGGCTTCGACCTCGAATTGAGTTTCGAGAACCGTCGCAACGATCCTGTGGATGCGAGTTTTGAGTTCTTTTGGCCGGTCGAAGTCTCTGATCGTGAAGACTTTCGTGAACTTTCCCTTCTCGCTTATGGCGAAGAAGAAGGTGTGACTCGCACATTGGTCCAGGGTGTGGGCCAACCGGGAATGTTTGGGTTCGGTGGCGGAAGCGATGGAATCGAAATAGTCGATGGTCGATCGCGCTGGGCGGGCTTCGATGGCCAATATTTTGCGGGGGTCGTGATCGATGCAGATGAACGGGCGAGACTGAAAGTTCGATTTCAGGCGCTAGAGGAGGGTGAGAGTGCGGAAGCGCAGATCACACTTCCCAGTGTATCGATCGGGCCGGGCGGTTCTGCTCGAGAATCTCTCCGTGGCTTCCTGGGTCCAAAGACGGCTGAAGCACTCGAGGACGCCGGAAATGGACTCAAAAAGTCGGTGAACCGTGGCTTCAGCTGGCTCGAGCCGCTGACTCGATTCTTCGAGATTGCGCTCGACAAACTCTACGTGGTGATTCCGAACTACGGTCTCGCGATCATTGTGCTGACGATTCTAGTTCGAATCTGTACGGCACCGTTGATGGCGAAACAGATGCGTTCGGCGGAGCGCATGCGCGCACTGCAGCCCCAAATGAAGGAGCTCCAGGAACGCTACAAGGACGACCGTCAGAAGCAGTCCGAAGAGACGATGAAGCTGTACAAAGAAGAGAAGGTCAATCCTGTTGCTGGATGTCTTCCGCTGCTGTTGCAGTTTCCAGTCCTGATCGGTCTCTTCTATGCGCTCCGAAGTTCGATCGGACTGCGGCACGCCCCTTTTGCGCTTTGGATCACCGACCTTTCACAACCGGCGACACTCTTTGTGTTGCCCGGATTGGATTTTCCGATTCGACTGCTGCCGCTGATCATGGGCGCCAGCATGTTTGTTCAGCAGAAAATGACGCCAACGACCGGAATGGATCCGGCGCAGGCCAAGATGATGCTGATCATGATGCCAGCCATGATGCTTTTTATTTCCTACACATTCCCATCCGGACTCGTCCTTTACTGGACCGTAAGTAATCTGCTCGGTATCGCTCAGCAGTATTGGATCCGGAGTAAGACTCAGCCAGCGAGCTGAACGCCCAATAGCGGCGAGAAGAGAGAGAAGAAATGTACGACGCGCGTCAGGAGCCGAACGAATTTGTTGCAGACAGTCTTGCCGAGGCTCGAGCCAAGGCAGCCGAGTTCTTTGGGACGGATGAAGGTGATCTCAAGATCGTGGTCCCGAAGGACGGAGAGATTTACGGAGTTCATGGCCAAACGGTCATCACAGCCGTTCCGAAGAAAGCGGCAGGGCGTGCTCCCGAATCTAGCGGGGGTGATTCGCAACGAAAAGAAAGTCGCGGCGGCGAGAGCCGTGGAGGTGATCGGGGTCCCCGAAGGGATGCTCGTAGTGAACGTGGGGGCGATCGCGGAGGTCGACCGGAGCGTGGCGGTCGAAATGACCGAAATGACCGAAATGACCGAAGTGAGGGTCGGGGTGGTGAAGGCCGCGGCCAGCGATCGGAACGTGGCAACAATCGTCAAGATAGCCGACCAGCCCCGAGGGAAACAATCGAGCCGGAAGTCAAGAAGGCCGTAGAAGATTCCAAGGGAACAGCGTCGGGAAAGATCGGAAAAATCGGAGAGTTTCTGCTCGGAGCGGTCGAGCTGATGAAGCTTGGATCTTTTGAAATTTCCGAGTCATCCGAGGGCGATTATCTGATCTTTCAACTTCGAGGGGCTGCTGCCGAAGCACTTCAAGGTGGTGATGGCCGGGCGACTGACGCACTGCAGCTCGTGGCAAACCAGGTCGCAATGCGGCAAAGCGAAGATGCACCGAGGATCGTGGTAGACGTAGAGGGTGGTGGCGATGAGCGAGAACAGACCCTGACCCGTCTCGCTGATCGCGCTATGAAGCGCGCCCGAGATACGGGACGGTCGATTGCTCTGGATCCGATGAATTCGCGTGATCGCCGAACAGTTCATGTGACGATTCGAGATGCCGACGGCGTGGAGACCATGAGTATTGGAGAGGGTCGATATCGCCAGGTTCTCGTTGTACCGGAGGGCGCACCCGAGTACGAGGACGCTCGCAACCAGTCTTCTTGATTGTCGAGTGTTCCACGGGGAACGTTGAGGGCAGAAGGTTGAGCCGGCGTTCCACCGGAGTGTAACGTTCCACGTGGAACGGAGTTTAGAATGAAAGACGGCGAGCCTCGTGAGAAAATCGAGATCGCCGTCTTTTCATTGATCAGACAAGGTCTGAATGAACTCGCTGCCGAGGCCGATTCCGAGCAGATTTCGCGTCTGACGAGATTGGTCATGCTCTTGTCTGAGTGGGCCGGCCGGATCAGTCTGACGGGCCATCGCGATCCACTCGAAATGGCCGGCCGACTCGTACTCGACGCAGCCGCCCTTTCGAAGACTCTTCCCGAACTCGATACCGCATCGAATCTCGCTGACCTGGGGACCGGCGTCGGATTTCCAGGACTGCCGATCGCGATTCTGCGCCCTCATCTAGAGGTTGTGCTGGTCGAATCTAGACTCAAACGGCATCACCTCCAGAGAGAAGCCCGCCGTCAGCTGAGTTTGACGCGCGTCATTCCTGTCCTGGGCCGCTCGGACGAAGTCGATATCCGCCCTGCGGATGTCGTCGTTGCGCAGGCCATGACCCAGCCAGCCAAGGCATTTGAGCTCATGCGTCCATGGGCCCGACCAGAGGGATTGGTCGCTCTTCCCGCTTCCGAGGAGGCCAGGCGTCCAACTCTGCCGCCAGGCTTCGAAGATCTTATGCTTCGCGAATACCGGGTTCCCACGACCGGACGGGCACGAAAGCTTTGGGTCGCTCGAGTCACTCAGCACTAGTTCGCCGCATTTGAGAGCGTTCGAAGGACGAAAGGCTGGCCGCCAGGCTAAGTCTTCGCAATCACCTCTTGCAGACGTGGAAAGAAAAATGGGTCTGTGCGAGTGGCTCGATCTGTAGGCCAGCCGGGCTAAACCCAGACAGCCCTAAGACGGCCGAGAAGGCGTGGACCCAATCTTCTGTCCACGTCTCTCGCAATCAGGGGTGACTGTGTTAAAAAACCGCACGAGGGCCATTCGCTGGCTCGGGCCGAACAACCGCAACCGGGGGGTAATGTGGTGGCCTTGTATTTGCTTCCTCCCGATCGGAATCAGCGCAATTGGGTTCAATCCCTTATGTCATTGCCGTTGTGAATCAAAAGGGGGGAGTCGGTAAGACGACCACCGCGGTGAATCTTGCCGCGTGCCTCGCCGCCTCTGAACGTCCGACGCTTCTCATTGACATCGATCCCCAGGCTAATGCGAGCAGCGCTTACGGAATCACAAATGCGGAGCGCCAGGTCTACGACGCCTTGATCGATGGCCTACCCCTCACTCATTGTGCCTTCGAGACTGAGCTCGAAACGCTGCATGTCGTCCCGGCCGGCCGCGACCTGGTTGGCGCTGAAATCGAGCTCGTCTCGATCGAATCGCGCGAGTATCGACTGGCGCAGTCGATTCAAGCTCTTGGCGACGCCTACGAAATCGTGCTGATCGATTGCCCGCCGTCGCTTGGATTGCTCACGCTGAATGCCTTGACCGCTGCAGATGCGGTTCTGATCCCACTTCAATGCGAATACTACGCGCTCGAGGGCCTCGCGAATCTGACGGAGACCGTCGAACTCGTACGAGGACAACTGAATCCCAAGCTCGAAATCCAGGGCATCGTGCTGACGATGGTGGATCAACGAAACAATCTCGCTCGGCAAGTAGAAGCAGAGGTACGCAGCCATTTCGGAGAGAAGGTCTATCGAACGCGGATCCCGCGAAACGTGCGACTTTCCGAGGCGCCGAGTCATGGTCAGCCGATTCTGCTCTACGACATTCATTCGAAAGGCGCGGTCGCCTACGTAAAATTGGCGGACGAATTACTGACGCAGCTCGGGCTGACCAGTCCGCCTCGTAAACCACCAGTTCTTCCGAACCCACAAGCACTGATCCAGCCAGGAGGTCAAGATGAGTCAACGTCGTAGCGCATTGGGTCGAGGGCTCGGCGCGCTGATCTCGAATCCCAACCAGCGCGGTGGACAGGGGCCGCCCAGCGCCCCCGCTTCTCGAACAGTTGGGCAGGAGGTGTCCCCACCTTCTACACAATCTACACCAGAGAGTGTCGACACAGAGTTGGATCAATCCAACACGACATTCGGCTCTACAGGCCCTGCAGAGCTCGATATTACGTTAGTCGATCCGAACCCAGACCAGCCCAGAAGGGAATTCGACTCGGCAGGCCTTGCGCAGCTCGCGCGCTCGATCGGCCAACATGGCGTCTTGCAGCCAGTGGTCGTACGGCAGGCGGGCAGCCGCTATGAGCTCGTCATGGGCGAGCGTCGATTTCGCGCCAGCCAGCTCGCCGGTCGAAAAACCCTTCCTGCCGTCATTCTCGACGTGGCACCAGCCGACCGCCTCGAGCTTGCGATCGTCGAGAACGTTCAACGCCAGGATCTCAATCCCATGGAGCTTGCGCACGCCTATCAGGCGCTCGCGGACGCAGGTCATACCCAGGAGGAGATTGGACGCAAAGTCGCGATGGACCGGTCCTCCGTGGCCAATCATATTCGGCTGCTGGATCTGAGCCGAACGATCCAGGCAGACGTCGAGGCTGGTCGGCTCAGCATCGGGCACGCGAAGGCGCTGCTTCAGGTCACGGATCTCGAAGCACGTGAAGGGCTACGCGGTCGCATCTTGAATCAGTCTCTCACGGTGCGTGCTGCTGAACGAGCGGCACGGGAGATCAATGCTGGCGGAAAGACCACAGCGCGTGGTCCCAAGGCGGCCAAGACCCCTGTTGCACCGTTGGATCCCGACACGCGGGCTTACGTCGAACGGATCGAGCGCCACCTTCAGACGAAGGTCACGCTCCATCCGACCGCCGAGGGTGGGGGCAAGCTCGAGGTCAACTTCTTCAATCTCGAGGACCTGGAACGGATCGGTGGGCTGCTCCTCGGAGAGGACCTGGTCGCGTCGTGACAGCCGACTTCACGCATGATGCCGATACCACGAAGCCCACGGCAAAGGGCTCGGACGCCCCGAAGAGCAGCGGCGTGCCGAATCGGTCGCGTCACGAATCGAAGGATCCCAGAAGAGTCGCCCTGGTTCCACGCGAGGGGTTCTTCGAGGGCCTGGTTGCGGTTCTCGGCGAGACCCGCGTCGAGGGCACCGTTCGAGGCAGCCTGCGTGGCCCGGGTGAGCTCGTGATCGGCCCTGAAGCGCGAGTCGAAGGTGTTGTCGAATGCAGTGTTGTCTCGAGTCGCGGAACGATCGTGGGTCCGGTCGTCGCTCGATCCCGGGCGCATTTCGGTGATGGCGCGCATTTCGAAGGAGATCTCGACGCGCCCGCCGTTGAAGTGGACGGAGACGTAGTCTGGAACGGTGTCGCTCGTGTCGGCGAGGCGGATCCAAGCTAGATTTTTCAGATTCGGCCGCTGCCCCTCTGGCCGATCGGAAAACCCTATTCGTAAAGCTCTTTCTCGCCCTCGAAACGGTTGAATTGCGGCCCCGGCGGTGCAAAACTTGGCGCCGCTTGCGCAGATGTCTCCGGCCTGGAGGCGGTAGGCGCGAGAGTTGGGCTGATTCAGTCAACAAATCGTTGCGTCTCTCTCCGTTGCAGGTCGATTCGTGGTACCCACCCGGGGCCGACCGGATCGAGTCTCGGTCCAACGCAAGCGCTGCTCACTGCTGACTATAAAATCGTGGGTAGTGGTAGTGGATCGTCACGGCAGCTGTGGGTCTCAGGACAGAGCGGTTCTTGGAATAAATCGACGGGTGAAGCCATCACCCGGGAGCAACCATTTCGTGCGAAACAGATTGACTTCGTCAGCCTCGAGTACGTCGCGAAGCATCCGGTCTTTGCTGGCCAAGGGCGTCATTGCGGGCGCGGGTCTGTCTGCAGTGTCGGGACTGATTGCTCATCCGGTGCTTGCTTCCGACAACCTCGAACTCGTGCCGGACCCCGTTGTTCTCTCGATCATGGTCGTTGTTTTCGTGCTACTGATTTTTCCGCTGAACCAGCTGATCTTCAAACCCATCTTTCATTCGATCGACGAACGCGCCGCACGTATCGAAGGAGCACGCAGTCGCTCGAACCTGCTCCAGCGCGAAGCCGATGGCGTTCTCGATCGCTATGAAACAGCGATCCGAGAAGCACGTGGCGAATCCGAGCAGGCACGCCAGGGACAGCTTGCGCTGGCGCGCGAAGAACAAGCGACTCTGACCACCCAGGCGCGCAGTGAAGCCGAAGGCGAGCTCGAGCGTGCGAGGGCGGATCTTGGCCAGTCACTCGAAGAAGCGAGAGCGAGTCTTCGTTCGAGCGCCGAGGATCTTGCAACGGCTGCGGCCGAGCAGGTTCTGGGACGAACAGTGTCATGAAAAACATGCTCTCTCCGAACACTGGCTCGACCGGCCTGCTGCAACTCATCACGACTACGTCCCTGATTCTTGTTGCGGGTGTCGCACAGGCCTCTGGTGATAGCCACGAGGGCGCCGAGGAAGTTCTGAAGCAGACGATCTACCAGGGACTCAATCTGGCCCTGCTCCTGGGCGTGCTTTTCTACTTCGGTCGAAAGCCGATTTCAGAATTCTTCTCGAGTCGACGCAGCGAAATACAATCGGAGCTCAGCGAAGCTGCAGACCTCCTGACCGAGGCGGAACAGCGCAACTCCGAACTCCAACGCCGTCTCGTTGATCTCGGATCCGAGATCGAAGAGATCCGAGAAGAAGCGGGTCGGCGAGCCGAAGAAGAAGCCGAACGGATTCTTGCCGATGCGCAAGCGACTGCTGAACGGATCCGGCGCGATGCTCAGGCCGGAGTCGCGCAGGAGCTACGCAGAGCGCAGTCGGAGCTGCGAGAAGAAGCAGCGGATCTCGCACTCGAAATTGCCGCTCGAAAATTGAGTGAACAGGTTGGCGAAGCGGATCGCGAACGCCTGGTGGATGAGTTCATCTTGCGCGTCGAGGCGAATTCGGCCGAAGGAGCAGACCGATGAGGGGTGGAACAGCGGCCCATCGTTATGCGAAGGCGCTCTTCGGATTGGCAGAAGACGATCATCGCCACCGTGAAGTTCGAGTCGAACTCGAGAATCTCGATTCGCTCTTCGAAGGAAATCGCGAACTGCACGATGCATTGTTGACCCCCCTGCATCCCGCGAGCGATCGCAAGGCAGCACTGCGTGAGATCGCTAACCGAATATCCGCTAGCCCCCTGGTCCAGAATTTCATTTCGTATCTGATCGACCAGCGTCGATTGATCGATTTCCACGCAATCGTCGATGCCTATGGCGAGTTCGCCGACAACGCAGAAGGGCTGCTGACTGCCGAAGTGATTTCCGCGAGCCCACTCGATGATCGCCGCAAAGATCGACTTCGCCGTGCGCTTTCCGAGCGTACGGGTCGGGAAGTGCGACTCGACATCAAGGTAGACCCCGCCCTCATCGGCGGCGCCATCGCCAAGGTCGGAGACCTCGTCTTCGACGGAAGCCTACGCACGCAGCTCGGACAGTTGCGCGCCAACCTCACGAAGGGATCCTGAAAGATGGACATCAAACCCGGAGAGATCACCGATATCCTCAAGCGGGAGATCAAAGACTACGATCGCGAGATCGATGTCGCCGAGACCGGCACTGTCTTGAGTGCTGGCGATGGTATCGCCCGCATCTACGGCCTCGATAACGCACTCGCTGGTGAGCTCGTCGAGTTCGACGGCGGACTGCGTGGCATGGTCTTGAACCTCGAAGAGGACAACGTCGGTGTTGCGCTGATGGGCTCGGCCCGGACGGTGAAAGAAGGCGATCTGGTTCGCCGAACCGGTCGCATCATCGAAGTTCCAGTCGGATCCGCACTCCTCGGTCGCGTCGTCGACGCGCTCGGCGTTGCGATCGACGGTAAGGGCCCGATCGAAGCCGAGACGACGCGTCAGGTCGAACTCAAGGCGCCGGGCATCGTCGCCCGCAAGTCGGTCAGCGAGTCGCTCGCGACTGGCATCAAGGCCATCGACGCAATGGTCCCGATTGGCCGTGGGCAGCGCGAGCTGATCATTGGTGACCGGCAGACCGGCAAGACCGCAATTGCGCTCGACACGATCATCAATCAGAAGGGCAAGGACGTCATCTGTGTCTACGTTGCGATCGGCCAGAAGCAGTCGACGGTCGCGCAGGTCATGGACAAGCTGAACCAGTTCGGTGCGATGGAGTACACGATCATCGTGGCCGCGACAGCCGCTGACCCGGCTCCTCTCCAGTACATCGCGCCCTACACGGGTTGCACGATCGCGGAACATTTTGGTCACAACGGCAAGCACGTTCTCATCGTTTACGATGATCTCTCGAAACAAGCCGTCGCCTATCGTCAGCTTTCATTGTTGCTGCGCCGGCCACCGGGTCGCGAGGCGTATCCGGGCGATGTCTTCTACGTCCATTCGCGTCTCCTCGAGCGTGCTTGCAAGCTCTCGGACGAACTCGGTGGTGGCTCGATTACGGCTCTGCCGATCATCGAGACCCAGGCCGGCGACGTGTCCGCCTACATTCCGACGAACGTCATCTCGATTACGGACGGTCAGATCTTCCTGGAAACGGACCTGTTCAACTCCGGGATTCGGCCCGCCATCAACGTGGGCCTTTCCGTTTCGCGCGTGGGTGGCTCGGCACAGACGAAGGCGACGAAGGCGGTTGCAGGCCAGCTGAAGCTGAACCTCGCGCAATACCGCGAAATGGCGGCGTTTGCCCAGTTCGGTTCCGACCTCGACCAGGCGACCCAGGAACAACTTGCCAACGGCGCAAGGCAGACAGAGGTTCTCAAGCAGGGCCAGTACTCACCGCTCGAAATGGAAGAGCAGGTGGCATCGATCTATGCCTCGACGCCGCAGACGAGTCGAGATTCGTGGATCCGCCAGTACGAGCTGACCGACATCCCGCGATACGAAAGCGAGATGCTCGATTGGTTGCGGTCGAATCACGCCGAGATCCTGTCCGCAATTCGTGATTCGGGCAAATTCGAGGACGACACAGAGCAGAAGCTCATTTCCGCCCTCGACGATTTCGGCAAAATCTTCCAGCCGGCGCAGGCAAAGGCAATCGAGGCGGCCTAGGTGGCTAATCTCAACGACATCAAAGGACGCATCACGAGAGTCAAGTCGACCCGGAAGATCACCTCCGCGATGAAGTTGGTGGCTGCGGCGAAGCTGCGGCGTGCGCAAGAGGCGATCGAAAACGCCCGGCCCTATGCGGTTCGGATGCGCTCGACGCTAGAGGAAGTTTCTAAGGGTGCGCTCGAGGAGACGCATCCATTGCTCGTTGCGCACGAGGAACGCAAGGTTCTCGAGTTGGTTGTCGTGACGTCGGATCGCGGACTTGCGGGTGCCTTCAACTCCGCCGTGTTGAAGAAGGCGGACGCGATTCTGAACCAGCGCAGTGGGTCGTTCGAAACAGTTGGGCTTACGCTTCTCGGCAAGAAAGCCAATGACTACTACATCCGGCGCCGCGCGAAGCAGATCCGCTTCAACAGCCCGATCGCCGGCGACGTCTCCTACGAGCAGGCGGCTGATGTGGCTCGCGAACTTGCGCGACGTTATGTCGCGGGCGAGCTCGATGAGGTCATCCTGATCTACAGCGAGTTCATTTCGACGATGACGCAGACGCCGACTGCGACACAGCTGCTGCCGTTTGAGCCTCCCCCGTTGGAGGAGGTTGATGCAGGCGCTGAAACGAGTCCTCATGAGATCGAGCCCGATCCCGAGGCGCTGCTTGCGGCACTCGTTCCCAAAGCGGTCGAGATCGAAGTCTTTCGCGCGCTCCTCGAGAATCAAGCGGGTGAGCACGCTGCGCGGATGACCGCGATGGAGGCGGCGACGAAGAACACGGAAGAGCTGATCGAATCGCTCACACTTCAATACAACCGCGCGCGACAGGCTGCGATCACCAGCGAGCTGGTCGAGATCGTAACCGGTGCCCAGGCCTTGGAATAGCCCCTTCGCAGGGCTCGGAAATGAGGGAGAACAGAGATGAGTAATGGCAAGATCGTCCAGGTCATGGGACCCGTGGTCGACGTCGAATTCGAGGGTGGTGATCTGCCCGAGGTTTTGACCGCACTCACGACGACGAACCCGACGATCAATGATCAGACCGACAATCTCGTCATCGAAGTGGCGCTGCATCTAGGCGAGAAGACGGTGCGCGCGATTGCAATGGATACGACCGACGGTCTGCAACGCGGTCAGGACGTGACTGACACGGGTGCGCCGATCACGATTCCCGTCGGTCCCGAGACACTCGGACGAATCATGAACGTTGTCGGCGAGCCGGTCGACGAACGCGGGCCGATCGATGCGAAGATGACCTATCCGATCCATCGTCCGCCGCCCGAATTCGTTGACCAGTCGACGAGCGTCGAGCTCCTCGAAACGGGGATCAAGGTCGTTGATCTGATCGCTCCGTACAGCAAGGGCGGCAAGGTTGGTCTCTTCGGCGGCGCAGGCGTCGGCAAGACCGTCGTCATCCTGGAACTCATCAACAGCATCGCGAAGGAGCATTCCGGCTACTCGGTGTTTGGTGGCGTTGGCGAGCGAACGCGCGAGGGCAACGATCTCTGGAACGAGATGCAGGAATCGGTCCTGGCCGATGGCTCGACCGTTCTCGACAAGGCCGCCCTGGTCTTCGGCCAGATGAACGAGCCGCCGGGCGCGCGTGCGCGAGTCGGTCTTTCGGCCCTCACGGCGGCCGAGTATTTCCGGGACGAAGAGGGTAAGGACGTACTTCTCTTCATCGACAACATCTTCCGATTTACCCAGGCCGGTTCCGAGGTCTCGGCGCTGCTCGGTCGTATCCCGTCGGCCGTGGGATATCAGCCGACACTCGCGACGGACATGGGTGACCTGCAGGAACGCATTACCTCGACTAACAAGGGCTCGATCACGTCGGTCCAGGCGATCTATGTGCCTGCGGACGACATGACCGATCCGGCGCCCGCGACGGCGTTTACGCATCTCGATGCAACGACGGTGCTCGATCGGGCATTGACCGAGATCGGGATCTACCCCGCCGTGAATCCCCTGGACTCGACGTCACGGATTCTCGATCCGCAAATCGTTGGCCAGGAACACTACGATGTGGCACGCGCGGTTCAGTCCACGCTCCAGGCCTACAAGGATCTGCAGGACATCATTGCGATTCTGGGAATGGACGAGCTCTCGGAAGAGGACAAGCTCACGGTGGCCCGCGCGCGAAAGGTGCAGCGCTTCTTGTCCCAGCCCTTCCAGGTCGCAGAGCAGTTCACGGGAACGCCCGGCGTCTACGTTCGACTCGAAGACACGATCCGAGGCTTCAGCGAGATTCTCGCCGGCAAGCACGACGATCTACCTGAGCAGGCCTTCTACATGGTGGGCGATATCGATACCGCCATCGAGAAGGCCAAGAGCCTCGCCTGATTCGGACGGATAGGAGAGAAACCGTGGCGCTTGAACTCATCGTCGTGACCCCGGCTGGGGAAGCCTTTTCCGAAGAAGTCGACCAGGTCGTCCTGCCCGGCGAGGCCGGGGATTTCGGTGTTCTGGAAAGCCACGAACGCTTCCTGACGCCGCTTCAACTCGGTCCGATGCAGATCATCACCCCGAGCGGTACAGCGTGGGCTGCACTCTCGAGCGGTTTTGCCGAGGTCGACGCTTCTCGCGTCGTCGTGCTCGTCGACTCCTGCGAGCTGGCCGCAGATATCGATCGGGAAGCGAGCGAGGCACGTCGAGTCGAAGCCGGCAATGAGCTCGCGTCGCTAGCGGACAGCCACGAGAATGAGGGCGAGCGAGCTCGCCTTGCCGGGGTTGTCGCGCACGCCGAGCTCGAGCTCGACGTCGTAGCCCGCTAGAGCGAGGTCAGGAATGCACGCGGACGGGCCGGCTGCGATCGGTCGACCGCGCCCTCTGCGCTTTCATCGCGACCAGTTTCCCGGCGAACCGCTCCTCGATACGGCAGTCTCCCATGCAATGTTGCGACGCGTAGCGGCCGGATCGGTCGCTGAGAGTCTGCGGCTCTATGTGCCAGACAAGGCGATGCTCTTCTCCAGCCTCGATGCGAGACGACCAGGCTATGCGCGCGCCGTTTCGCTGGCAGAGCAGGCGGGCTTTCCGTCTCTCGTCCGTTTGGCGGGTGGCCAGGCGGCCGTCTTTCTCGAAGAGTCGATCGCCTTTGCCTGGGCCAGCCGCGATCCGGACGCACATCTTCAGATCCGCCAGCGCTTCGAGACTGTCTCCAATTGGATCGTGGCTTCGCTCTGCCGCCTGGGACTCGATGCACGTATCGGTCCTGTGCCTGGGGAATATTGTCCTGGTGAGTTCAGCGTCAATATTGGCGGGCAGGTCAAGATCATGGGCGTTGGCCAGAGGGTGATCAAAGGCGGAGCACATGTCGGTGGTGTTCTCACCGTGGCGGGGACCCCTCTGCTTCGAGAGACGTTGATTTCGATTTACGAGGCACTCGACGTCGATTTTGAACCGGAGACTGCCGGTGGCATTGCCGACTTCGACCCGAGCCTGGGTCTAGAGGATATCATCGCGGCGATGGTCGAGGTCCTGGACGAAGGGGGCTACGACCTCCAGCCCCAGCGCTTCGACGCTGAGATCTGTCAAGAGGCGGAGGCGCTGATGGCGCTTCATGTACCCCAGCGGAACACAGAACGAGGTGCCGATCTGCGGGCAAGTCGAGGCGACCAGAAGACGCTCCTCCAGGGGGAGTCTTCGGATTCGATCGGCGCCACGACAGAGACCGACGAATCCTAGCGCTGGAGCATGGCAGTCCTTCGGTCTTGTGCTTCTATTCGTCCGTCCAATCACCCAGGAGAGCTTCATGACTCGCACGACACGCTTTGATTTTTCGGGACTCACTCGTTGTACGATTGCAGCGATCTTGTTCGTCTGCTTCGGTCTGGCGAGTGGAGTTCAGGCAGACGGCGACGAGAACGATGCGCCGATGGTCGGATATCGACAGATGCTGATGTCGGTCGTTGGTGGAAATATGGGAGCCATGGCCGACATCATGAAATACCGTCTCGATCTTCCCGGCCACGTTGCGGTTCACGCTGGCCAGATGGCCGAAATGGCTCCGTTGATCGCACCCGCTTTCAAGGAAAATGTCGAGACCGATGCGACCGATGCGAAGCAGGAGATCTGGCAAGACTGGGCGAAATTCGAATCCAAGATTGAGGACTTCGAGAAGGCCGCGCGGAATCTCGAGACCGCCGCCAAAGGCGGCGATCCTGCAGCCGTCGGGCCCGCAATGAAGGCCCTGGGCAAGAGTTGTGGCGGCTGTCACAAGCTGTTTCGCAAGCCCGAGGAAGAATCGTTCAAGAACTAAGCCGAGCATCAAGACCACGACGACCACGAGTGATGCCGACGGAAATAGCTCGTCGACGTTCTGCTGATGAACGACGCTCCCACTGCGGCCTAACACGGATAGGTACGATCAGCGCGAATCTGATCGTTGCCGCGTTCGTATTCGTAGGCCATGTAGCGACCGTCAGCGCAGACTCGGATCTCGAACGAGGTCGCCGGGTATTCCATGCGACGGGCGGCTGCAGTTGTCATACGAACTACCCCGGCGAAGGAGACGAGGCGCCCTTGCTTGCCGGCGGGCGCCCACTCGAGACACCCTTTGGTGTCTTCTACAGTACGAACATTACGAGTGATTCCGAGACCGGACTCGGCCGCTGGAGTGATGCGGACTTCATTCGCGCCATGCGCGAAGGGCTTTCTCCCGAGGGCCAACACTATTTTCCCGTCTTTCCATACACGTCATTTGCGGGACTCAGTGATCCGGATCTGATCGACCTGAAGGCCTATCTCGATTCGCTGCCCGCGATCAAGAGGGCCAATCGTGACCCCGATGCCCCCTTTCCTTTTTCGTGGAGGGCAACGCTCACAGGCTGGAAGTGGTTGAATTTCGAGCCTCGCCGAACCGAGAGAGACGAAGGCCAGAGTCCCGAATGGAATCGTGGCCACTATCTCGTCCGCGCGGCTGCGCATTGCGGTGAGTGTCATACGCCGCGGACGCTGACGGGTGGACTCGATCGCTCGATGTGGCTGGCTGGTTCGCGGGAAGGGCCGGAAGGCGAACTCGCTCCGAATATCACACCGCACGAGGAGACCGGAATCGGGCGCTGGTCGGTTCCGGATCTCGTCTGGTATCTGGAGATGGGAATCAAGCCCGATGGCGACGATACGCAGGGGCTGATGTCCGAAGTGATCGAGCATGGCTATACGAACCTGCCGGCAAGTGATCTCGAAGCGATCGCAACCTATCTGAAGTCGCTTCCAGCGATCGAAAACGACGTGCGACAGAAGTGATAGCCTCGCGGAGGTGAAGCGCCTCATGTCCGACGAAGCGGCGAAGTCGCCGCTTTCGAGAGTCTCGTTCTCGTTGCATCTCGTCGCCCACGCCATGGCTGCCGTGGGGTGTGGGCTCGTCCTGCTCGCCGTTGGACAACCGATCTGGACCGACGACATCTGGTGGCATCTCGCGCTCGGTGAGAGTTATCTCAGTCAGGGTCCCTGGCTGACACACGATCCGCTGCTCTTTACCGCGCTCGGCCCCCCTCCGCCCAGTTCCTGGTTGATGGACGCCGGTTTGCGCGCGACCTGGAACCAGTTTGGTTTCGGCGGCCTGCGAATCGTCCATGTTGGAATCGTGATTGCGATCATGGCGATCGTCTGGGCGAGCTTGCGGAGGGCCAGTCAGAGTCTTGTGATCGCCAGTGTCGGCACGTCCATGCTTGCCATGCTCTCGGCTTATCGCCTGGTTCAGCTCAGGCCCCATCTCGGCACGATCGCCGCCGCGTTGCTTCTTCACTGGATCTTGTTCACGAAACCTGAACTCCCATCCTGGAAACGGGTCTTTGCGGCGGTCGCGTTGATGGGCGTCTGGGCGAACTTGCATCCGGCCTACCCAATCGGTCCGGCCCTGGTTGCGGCCGCGAGTGCGGGTCTGTTCCTGTCGTCCCTCTTGGCGGATCAGGGCGATGGCAACGGCAACGGCGAGGCTAGTGGCATAGTGCTTCGCGCTCGCGCGATGCGACTCGGCTGGGTCTTCCTCTTCGGAATCGGTGCGACGTTCATCCATCCATCGGGCGTCGACGGGTATGTCCGGGCGTTCTCGGCGGGCACAGGATCGGAGAGCGTTGCGATCGTGGTTGACGAATGGAATCGTATCCAGCTCCTGACCTGGCCGACGGCAACTCTGCCTCCCAGTCGTCTCAATTGGGTGTGCGCATGGTTCCTGATTTCGGCTGTGCCTTTTGCGGCTGCGCGCATGGGATGGGCTCGCTGGCAGAGTGACCAGAGTGAAGGGGCTTCAGACAATTCAACGGACCCGGTGACGATCGTATTGGCCGTGACCGGTCTCGGTGCAATGCTGCTCGCCACTCGTTTCGTGTGGATGGCGTTCTGGCCCGTCCTATTGCTGGCCACGACGACGGGGAGTGCGATTCGAACGCGCCGACTGTCGTTGACACTGGCACTCGTTTCAATCTCGCTGGTGGCTGGGTTCTATCGATGGGGTGACTGGCCGATGGTGACGAGAGGATTGCCTCCAACGCTCACGGACTTTCGTACGCCGTATGCAGCCGGGAAGTATCACGCCCATGCAGTCTCTTTCATGCGCGCCACAAAGCTCGAGGGGAATCTCTTCGGGCGTTATGCCGAAGGCGGTTTTCAGGCATTTTGGCTCGGGCCGGCCATTCGAACGGCGACGAACGGGAGTTTGAACATGTCGAACGAGGCCCTGACCGCCTCTTTCGCGATTCGAGAAAGAATGGGGACCGCTGCCAAGCCGCATTTCACGGACGCACTCGACGAGCTGGGGGTGGACCTCTTCCTCGGGACGGGTCTCCCAATGCAGACGCGACCCGGCCGCCCTCCCAGCTATTCGACGATTCACCTGGAGGACACGCCTGGTTGGATTCTGGTTTTCCGGAACCTCGACTCTGCGCTCTACATGCGGAATGACGCTCGGAACGAGAGCAACCTCGAGAAGGTCGCCGACTACTATCTTGCGAACGGGATTCCCTTCGACCGGGATCTCGGCTTTCAGACGGGGAGAGTCTTGCGTGCGGTTCCCGAATGGTCGAGAACTCACGGGATCTGGACACCACTGCTGGGCAAGCGGGCCGATCCCGGTCAGGGGACGCGCGCGACCGGACCCATGGCCGACGCCTATCTCGCGTTGGGAATGTACGACGAGGCAAACCGGGCCAATGCGGCCCTGCTTCGAATCGATCCGACGAAGGTTTCCGCGCTGCGTCGCCACGCCTGGCTGTTGCTGCGTGCCAGTCGGCGGGCACCGAGGGATGAGCTCATCACGGCCTTTCAGGCTTTGTCGCGTCATGCAATGCCTGACGATTCGACAAGCTCGACACGAGCGTTGCTCGCGCTGCTGAAGGCGGCGATCGATGGCGAATCGATACCCGCGTATCGTACACAGGTCATTCCGGTCTTTACGCGGCCGGAAGCACATCGGCTATTGCGCAGTATGCATCCAGCGGGATCATTTTCCGATTGAAGACTCGAGGTCTCCTCGAGGGACCGCAACCCAATGTCGTGGCCGTCGCTGTCGATGGGCTAAGTTCCGGTCGTTCCGGAGAGCATAGGGCGGAGGTTGTTCGTGAGTCGAGCCACACTGGCGTGGATCATCGCAGGAGTCGTGATTGTTCTCTTGACCGCAGCGGTGCTGAAGAATTCGATGTTGGATGGATCCGCTGGGACGGGTGCGAACACGTCGGTTCGCGAATACGGCAGCCTGGAGAAACCGTCTTCGGGTTCAGCGACTGCGCCCGATGATGTTGCGAACGAGATCGCGGTGACGGATGCAGGGAACGACCGTTCTCCCGTCGGGCGAGACAACGAAGCCGGCGGCGGCGAGCAAGATTCCCCTTCGATCGAACGCGATTCGATGAACCTCGAGGCTGCGAGCGAGGGGGCGGATGCCTATCGGATTTCAGCGCGTGGAACGCGGAATTTTGATCGCGAGCTCCTGAAGGAATCTGGATTCGATGACATAGAGGTAGACAAAATCGCGCAGGGAATGCGCGACTACGCGAGTTGGCTTCGAGACTCGAACGGTGGAGAACTGCCGGCGCCGCTGATCAAGCTTTCGACGGAGGAGCGAGATGCCCGGCGAGGGGTTCGGGAGGAATTTCTCTCGGACCAGCAATACCGTGCCGCGCTCTTCGCGACCGGGCAGAAAAATGCTGCGGTTTTCGCGAAATTGAAAGAGGACTCGCAGGCGTGGGATGCAGGAATTCGTTCGGGTGACAAGCTTCTCAGCATCAATGGTGTTTCGATCTTCGACCTGACAGACTTTGCTGACGGTCGTGATCAAATGGCCGCCGGAGGAATGCATATACTGGTGGTTGTGCAAGCAGGAGAACACACCACGATCGCGGTCGAATGCTGTCGACCGAGATGGGGACCCGTTGACATGACCACTCAGGTCCCTTCGAGCGTGGGGAGTGCGGAATAATTCGCGCCGGTTTTCGATTGCGATCGCGAACGGCACGTGACTGGCGAGTCGGCTAGAGAGCTCGGAATGGTTCTCGGAAATCGTGGATGAAGCGGTCCAGCATCTGCTTTGCATGATTGCGAGCTTCGGACTCCTTGCCGACGATCGTAGCGATCCGAACCATGACCCGATGTCGCGGGCGCTCGAAGGGGCCGCGCTCGAGGGCCAGCAGTGATCGCGCAGAATCCCGCCAGAAACCATCGTCGTGAAGTGACCAGGAATAGACGAGCGCTTGCTGGTCGGTCGATCGTGCGAGCGAGATCGAGATCTCACGGCCGAGTGCGTAGTTGTACTCGACTTCAGAGGTTTCGATTTGCCACGCTCGACCCGGGACCATGAGCTTCGAAGAAACCGGACTTCTTCGCGGCAATCTGGAGGTATCAGCGGAAATGAGGATCGAGACGCTGCGGGGTCCGAGGCGATCGATCAGATTCGAACGGTGATAGTCCCGCTCCGTGATGAAGCCTCTGGGTACGATTCCGAGAAACGGGTAGTCGAGTTCGACGGTCGTCGCGCTCCATCCCGCCAGCTTCATGGGAATTTCGGTGGTCGGAGCCTGAGTGTGTGTGGGCTGGGGCCAGGGCGTTGTCAGGACCGAAGCGAGACACAGGACGGCGAGCATCGCACTACACAGCCGGACCAGTCGAACGGGAAATTCCGAGTGCTCGGAATCGACGCCGCCGTCGGACGATCGCGCAACGCCCTCGGTTGGGGTGGTGTCGTCCGAGGGCCTGAGCTTCGCTCCGTCGGATCGAGCAAGCCAGTCTCCAGCCACAAAGAGAATCGAAGCGCCGATCGCAAGAACGATCAGGCCTTGTCCCAGATGTTCATCGCCCAGCGTCTGATCGGACGGTGACGATCCCAAGACGATGACCGCGATGCGGACGATATTGAGCAGGATGGCAAGAAGGGGAGCGGCGAGAACGAGCCCCAGACCACGCTTCGACCGGAGATCGAGGAGTTCGCGAATGACGAGGGAAACGATCGTCAGTGTGAGCATCGAGCGAAGACCGCTACAGCTCTCGATGACAAGAAAGAAGACATCGCCGTGTGCGAGTTGAGCACCCGATCGGACGATTTCGACGCCAACGAGTCTGAGTAGGATCTCGGTCCCCATCGCGCTCCAGTTCTGGAGCGTCCATAAGACTTCACTATTGAGCGGATAGGGGATGGGAAGTGCGAGAAGCAGGATGACAATGGGTAGGGCCATTGTGCGTATCCCCGTCGATCCGTCGAGGTAGAAGGAGAGGCTCGCGATCAGCAGAGCGAGGGAAACGAATAGGAGATCTGGGGCTTCGTTGCGTTCAGCCCAGACGAACGCGCCGAGGCATGCGAGGAAGAGCACGCCGGAACCCACGGAATGAATCGGATCTCTCGTGCCTAACAGCCTGGGGAGGCGTCGCCATGTGGCCCATGCGGCCAGGCAGGCCATGAGCCCGGCGGGGGATCCCCTCGTATCGAAGAACCAGTACTCGAGTTGGTTCAAGAGCGGCGATGCGCTTTCGAGAGCTCGACCGATCGGCGAGAACGCAAACAAGAATAGAATTGCTGCCAAGCCGAGCTGTAGAAGCCTCGATCCGGCCGGGGTTCCCGATTCTAGATCAATATGCGACATCGGGTCCGAGTTGTCTTCTGGGTCGGTCGGCACGTCGTTGGAGCTGCGCTTCGACTCAAGGCTGCCATCGGAAACGAAGACCGGTATCCGCGCGGTATAGCCATTCGTCGAGTTCGAAATCGAAAGCCACCGGCTCACCGGCGGATGTCTCTCCTTTGAGATGCTCCTCGCGCGTGCCCAGGAAGTGATAGGCGCGGAAACCGGTAAACAAGGAAAGGACGAAGGGGCCGACATGCGCCGCGTCCATCTCGAGTTCCAGGCCGGGGCCGAGCCCATGGAAGATTCGTTTGGCCGAGGTTCGTACCATTTCAATTCTCGTTTGGTCGAGCGACGTGAGCACAGGCGGGGTACCGGGAAGCTGGATCACGGCGTTGACGGCACCTCTCATCACGGATTCCCGTCGCAAATATTCGATCGAGGGCTTGATCCGAATCGGGCGATCATTGAACACGAAACTAAAGGCGATGCCTGCGCCCAGTCGAATCTGCAAGCGATCGACCTTGTAGAGAGCCTCGGTACCTTGCCCGAGTATAGAATTCACGGTGAAGGTGGGAGGTGGATTACCGCTCGCGTCGAGCGGTAGCCTTATAGGGCCGATGCCCCCCTCCGTGGCGGGTTTAGTGTCGGCGGCAAGGTTCATTTCGAGCGCGCTGCGGGCGAAGAGCCTCGGCTGTCCGAGGGTGTCGATGACCGTGGGCGATGTGATTTCGAGCTCGCCACCGAAGGTGACGCCCGTGACGCGGGACTCACCCGACGTCCAGGGCCTGACGAACTGCAGTTGTCCAAGATCATCCCAGATGCGTGAGGGCGAGCTGATGAATCCGGTCCGCGAACTCGCACTGACATCGTGGACTTCGAGACCGATGGGGATTCCGACGCCAATGGTCCATTGCGCCGGCTCGGTCTTCGCATCGTCGGCGAAGCCCTGCCCAGCAAGAATGACCTGAAGGGACGTGAGGATGATCGAGAATTGAATGCAGCCAATGCATTTCACTCCTCTTAACTAGGAGCTTGTAGAACGAATTGCAACTGCGCTGACTTTGCGGTCCGCTTCGTAGGGCGAAGAGCAATTGCTGGCGGCAGACGGCTTGAGTCATACTCAAGCGATGTCCCGACGCATGCCGGACCATGGTGTCTGGCTCATCTCTTCGTTCGCATGGCTTTTCGCCGCCCTGGTGATTGCAGAGTCGGCGTTTGCGGAAGACGACGCGGATCAGGATGTCTGGGCCGGCGTCGATGAGATGATTGTCGTAGGCAACCCGGGTGGTGTGCTCGGAATTCTGAAAGAGACGGGTTCGGTCACATCTTTCGATGCCGAGGATCTCGAGGCGTATGGAATCGAAAATACAGCGGACCTCGCCGACTTCACGCCCAACCTCGAGATCGTCAGTCCGAGTGATACGACGGCGACGTTCTTCATTCGAGGCGTAGGCCTACAGGATCTCAGTTCCATCGCGGCAGGGGCGGTCGCAATCTATGTCGATGGTATGCCCATCCAATCACCAACGCTCCAGATTGCGCCGATATTCGATGCTTCTTCCGTCGAAGTTCTCAAGGGCCCACAAGGAATGGGCAACTTTCGTAATGCGAGCGCTGGCGTAATCGCCATTCGCTCCCGAAAGCCCGATCTCGAGGTGCCCGCCTTCAACTTCAAGACGAGTCAGGGCAGCTTCGTTAGCTATGACGCGATTGATGCCCATATACAGACCTACGATGTCGGGCTCAGCATCCCAATCATTCCAGACGTCCTGGCGACGCGCTTCGCCTTTAGTGCGACCGAGAAAGGCGGGATCTACACGAATCGCTGCGCGATGATTCCAGGTGGGGTCGGTGCGGATATTTGCGGCGCGAGGCGCACAGGAACACTGGGCTCGCTTGACACGTCCGGCCTCAACAAGGAGGTCGGAGACAAATCCGTCTTCTCGCTGCGATCGAGCTGGCTTTTTGCGCCGCCGACCGATCTCGATCTGGAATTCCTTGGAACCTACTTTTTCAGTCGGCGTGATCAGGATGGAACCTATGGTCAGGCAGTGGGGACAGGCAATCTCGCACAGCTTGCCTTCGGAGGGCGGACCTCACCTGGCGGCAGTGGAGTCGGAACTTACGGAGAGCGCGACACCATCGCCGAATTCAGGGCATTCAGGGCCCAAGGCCTGTCGGTAGAAGAATCTCGGGCGAGGTTCTCGAAGAACTTCAGCCGGACCCGCCCGCTCGACAAGAAACCCTTTGAAGGTGATTTCAACAAGGACGGAACACTCCGAGTCGAGACCATGGGCGGGACATTGAATACGTCTCTTACTTTGGGGGACGTCGAACTGACAGCGACTTCCGGGATCGCAAGACTCGAGACCAGGGCCAATAACGACACCGACTTCACCTCGATCACCCTCTTCGAGATCGTGGCCGACGATCGCGTCACACAAGTCAGTCAGGATCTCGTCGTGAGTGGCGAACTCGAGGCGGTCCCATTGCGTTGGGAGCTTGGTGGCTTTTTTCTCTGGGAGGACCTCGAGGCCCGCCGTGATACCGATCTTTCCCTGCTCGAGAACCTTCGGACATTTTCACAGGATACTTTCAGCTACGCCTTCTTTGCGGGAGTCAACTTCGATTTCCTGGAAGACTTCACGCTCTCAGCGGGCGCTCGGCATAATACGGAGTACAAGCAGTTCGAGATCACCAACATTACTCCTCCGCTCATCCTCCCCGCGGACGAAGAGCGGACCTGGAGAGAAGTGACCGGATCGATCGAGCTGCTCTACCGTTTTTCGGAAGTGACTTCGTTGTATTTCAAATTCAATCACGGATTCAAGCCCGGGCAGTTCAATTCGAATGGAGTGACGAGTCAGCTCGGTGTGGGAACGACTGTGCGTCCGATCGCACGCCCGGAAACCATTGATTCGTTCGAGATCGGGTTGACGAGTTCGTATTGGGAAGACCGTCTTTCCTTCAAAGGCGCCCTCTTCCACTACGACTATCAAGACTATCAGGTCTTCCTCTTTGCGGATGCTCTGAGCGGGCCACCGTCGCTCGAAGTCCTCAACGCGAACGATGCTCGCATTCTCGGGGCGGAAGTCGAGTTGCGTCTGCGGCCGCTCGCGGGGTTTGTTTCCGAGACCCTCGAAGGCCTCGAGTTCAATGCCCGCTTCGGTTGGCTCGACTCCAAATTTCTAGACTTTCAGACCGAATCGCTCGTTGATCCTCCAGGCGCTCCTCCACCGATTCAAGTGACGAATGACTTCACCGGAAATACGCTCCTGAATTCACCGGAGTTCTCCGTCAGCGGCGGCTTCAGCTGGGCCCTCGAATTCGGGCGATATGGAACCTGGACCCCGCGCTACGACTTCAGCTGGACGGACGAGGTCTTCTTCGACCCGACCGAAGGACGTGGAACGGATCTCGGCACCAATCAATTGCCCGATGGAACCCTCGGTCAAGCCGCGCTGTTGACGCACAACGTACGTCTGAGTTATCGCCCGAGGGATTTGGGTATCGAGTTCAGTGGTTGGTGCCGAAACGTGACGGATGAGAGATCCAAGAATTACGCGTTCGATGCTTCGAAGTTCCGAAACGTCGTCATCAATTTCGTGGCGGACCCTCGAAGCTGTGGTGCGGACATCTCATACACGTGGTGAGCGCCGCTCTTCTCGAGTGTTCGATCAGGGAATCGCGTAGCCAAGCGCTCGCAGCTGATTGAGTTCCATTTCATCGATTTCGAGTTCCGGGACACCCTCTTCCCAGGTTGCCGTCTGGTCCCGGTGGTTCAGCGCGAGCGTCTTGAGGCGCTCGACGGTCTCGGCTCTTTCCCCTGCGAGATTCACCTGCTCGAGTGGATCGCCTTCGGAATCGAAAAGAAAGTCGACCCAGCGGCCCTTTTCATGATTCAAGACGTAGCGGAGGGAACCCTCTGTCACGGCGATGCTGGGCCGAGAAGTACCTGCGCCGCCCCACGATTGGTCGAGAAAGGCAAAATGGGGGATCTGTGGATCGTCCGTACGAGGGTCTCCGCTGCCCAGAATTTCGTCTCGCAAAGATCTTCCGTCGGCACCATCAAGAGAAGGCAGCCCCAGAAGATCGAGAACCGTAGGCCAGATGTCGATATTGGCGGTTCGACTCGACAGCACGACTCCTTTGTCGAGACGGAAAGGGAAGCTCAGAATGAAGGGCACTTCGGTCGTCTCGCGATGGACCTCGCGCGCATGTCCTTCGAAACCGCGCTCGCCGAAGGCCTCGCCATGGTCCGAGGCGATCACGACCAGGGTCTTGTCGGTCAAATTCAATCGATCGAGTTCTTCGAATAGCGTCTGCATGACATAGTCTTCGTGAAGAACCGCATTGTCGTAGATATCGGAATTGGAAGTCCCGAAGAGACCCGATTCGGCGTCATAGACATACTCATGAACGTCCATCAGGTGCAGGTAGAGCATCCATCGCTCCTCCCCATGTAGCCTCAGAAATTCGACGGCGGTCTCGACGGTATCCATGTCCGTTCCCTGAGAGGTCAGGGTCGGATTCTCGCGTCGAATCGAAGGGGGGACCGGGCGAGTCGACGGCTTGGCGTAGACATCGAACCCTTGCTCGAATCCGAAATAGCCACTCACCCATCCGTTTCGATAGATGCCGACCGTTCGGAAGCCGGCCTCTGCGAAGATCTCAGCGGGCATGACAGCATCATCCGGAAGAGCGTGATTGAATCGAGTCACACCGGTCCGCGGCGGGTAAAGTCCGGTCCAGAGCGACGCCATCGAACATTTCGTCCAGGAGGACTGTGCGAGATGGCGATCGAAACGCACGCCACTCTCGGCGATCCCGTCGAGAAATGGCGTTGTATCACGCGCGTAGTCATACATGCCCATGCGTTCCGCGCGCAGCGTATCGATCAGCACGAAGAGGACGTTCGTGTCTTTTCGATTGGCAAAGTCGCGGATGTCATCGATGCTTCCCAGGGGTCGCGGATCGGAATATTCGGAGTTCTCGGAGGACAGAATGGGAATGTTGATCTGAATGAACGTCGAGAGATAGACCGCGATGGCGATCGTGCCAGCGAGAATCCATGGCCACCGTTTGGAGAGCAGGGCTTGCGTCACGGCGCTTGACCCTAGCGCAGGCACGCAGCTGCGTGTAGCAGACGGGGCACCCGCGTCGGCGAATCTGGAATACAATCCACGAATGAAATCCGATCGTGACTTTGACTCGATATCGGTTCGATCCATCGCGACTCGAAGCACCTCTTCAGTCTTGGGCTCAGCCTTAGGCCGAACATTTCGCCGCCAGACCCGATTCGCGGCCACGCTTCTTTCTTGCGTGGTTGTGTTGTTCGGGTGCAGTGAGACGGAAATGAGCATCGAGCAGATCACGGCACTCCAGGCTCGAGGCTATTTCGAACAGACGATCGAGCCGCTTCGAATTCGAATCGATCGTGGCGAGCGCGATTCGGAAACTCTCCTGCTCTACGGCGTTGCGCTGGCGAGCACCCAGTTGTATTCGCGGGCCCTGTGGCCGCTGAAGGAAGCGGCGCGCGATCCCGAGCGGTTCGTTCCCGCGATGATGCAATTGGCCGGTAGCGCCTATTCGACGGGAAATCACGATCTGGCGATCGAGATTCTTGGAGAAATTCTCGATCGGGAGCCTGAGTTTCTCCCGGCTCTGCGTATGCGTAGTTTCGCGCGCCTTCATTCCCGTCGCGACTACGAAGGTGCGCTAGAAGATGCCGAACACGCGATCGATCTGGATCCGGATTCGACGACGATGCTCGCACCCCGGATCGTGGCGCTCCTGGGTCTGGAGCGAGCCGACGAAGCCAAAGAGGCTCTCAACGAGTTCGCGTCGCGACCTCCGGATCCCGAGGCAGTCGAAGATGTAATGACGGAACGCGTTCGGGCCCTGGCCTGTGTTGCTCGCGCCAAGTTTTCGGAGGAAGAGGGTGATCTCGAATTAGCGGGTGAGCGATATGACGTGTGCGTCGAAGAATTCCCATCACAAGCGATCGCGGTTCATGAGGCGATGGAGTTCTTTCGGTCCGATCAGATCGGCAACCACGAGCGTTTCGACGAAATACTGAAGTCGGCCTATGAAGCTGCTCCGGACGATCGATCGTTCCGGATCGCCTACGCGCGCCGGCTGCAGTTGCTCGGAAATGTCGATGACGCGAAAGCGGTTCTCGAAGAGGCATCCGCCATCGGACTTCCAGGTGCAAAGCTCGATCTGGCGGGCTTCCTGAATAGCACGGGCGACCTCGTCGGAGCCCTGGAAGTGTATCGCGAGGCCCGGGTCGAGGGCGCGTCTGGCGCTACGTTCCTCCTCTCATTTGGTGAAGCCTTGATTTCGGCTGGGGAATTCGACGAAGCTCTGGCCGTGGCCGACGAGACCGGGCCCGAAAGTCACAAGGCGTTCATTCGCGGTCGCGTCGCCCTGAAGAGGATGGACTACGAGAAGGCCCTGGAGTACCTGACCCAGGGTGTTCTTCTGTGGCCCGACAACGCGGTCGCACGATATTACACGGCGCTTGCCGCGGAGGGCGTCGGCGAGTTCGATCGTGCGATCGAGGAGTACCGCAACTCCCTTCGGATCGATGCCAGCGCGGCTGATAGTCGAGGCAGGCTCAGCAGACTTCATCTTGCTGAAGCGGATCCTCGGACTGCGATCTACATTCTCAACTATCAGACGCAGAAGCGCGAAACGCTGCGCGGAACCGACGAACTCGTATTGCTCGAACTCGAGGCACTTGCCTGGACGGGACGAACCAAGAAACTTCCACCCGAACTGGAAGTGCGGATCAGCCGACCACAATTCTGGGGTGCTGCGGTCGCTGCCCTTGCAAAGGGCATGAAGCGACGGGACGGGCCCACGAGCGCTGTCGAACTGATCAAGAATGCGGATCGGCTGAACTTGAAGGCCCCGGGTGCTGCCCCGGCCCTACGCGAACTCATCGAAAATCTGGCGGAACTCGGCCGTTCAGCCGAGGGGGTCGAGTATGCGCGCGCCGCCGCGATGGCGAATCCCCGAAACCCGGAATCGCAGACCATTCTCGGCGAGGCGCTCCTGCTCTCGGGAGGGTTGGAAGAAGCCGATGAGATGTTCGTTCGTGCGCTCGGGCTCGACGCGACGCATCGTGGAGCGCTCGTCGGCCGAGCCAGGGTGGCGATCGCAATGAATCAGCCGGACCAGGCGTTGACCTTCTACGAACAGGTGTCCGAACTCAGCGGAGAGGTCTTGCGAGGGCGAGCCGAAGTTCTTGTACGCCTCGGGCGTGAAGACGAGGCGGAAACCGATCTGATTCGGGCGCTCGGTCAGTCACCGTACGATGGTCAGGCAGCCCGTCAACTCGTCGAGTTGAAACGAACGCGTGGGGCAGAAGAATCTGAGATCCGACTATTGGTCGCACGTGCGGCTCGCTTTGGAGTCGGCGAGCCGACGCAAGGGCGACCCGAGGACGGCGAAGTGAATCCGCTGTCGCCGTCGAAGTAATATTCCGCGACGAGCAGCCGGTACCACGAGAGTTGTCGCTCAGGCTCTGGGGCGGCGTTTTCCGGGGCCTTTCGCGGGCCGGCGAGGCGTCAGGTTCGCCTTCGTGCGGTAGAGCTCGGGTACGTCATTCGATTCCATCCAGGCGTTCGCGATAGCCGAATCACGTTGGACCCAGGCGCGGCACAAGAAGAGCACGGCCGTCCATCGTTGATCTGAATCCTCGATCCGCAGCGCGATCTCGAGGTTCTTCTGCCAGTCCGGCTGGAATTCAGGCTCGAGGAGCGACCGGTCCGCCGTCGACTTCATGAGTTCGACGGTGGCGGGAGCCAGAGAAGTCGACATCGCCTCGCCCTGACTCAGCAACCATCGCTCGGCCACATCGGGCTCGCGGATATGCCAGCCTGCGAAGGTTTGTGTGACGGCTTGTCTCTGATGTGGTGATGGCTCGAACTCGACCAGCCACGCGAACGCGGCAGGCGCGTCCCGCTGGCTCCAGCGTCCCGCGACCCGCCGCAGCAGAGTCTCGGACGCACCGTCTTCGACGAGAAGCCGAACCCATTCTGCGGCGACGCGGGGCTCCAGCTCGGCGATCGCGGCCGCAATCCGCTGTCGTATATGGCGGGTGACGGTTTCGTCCTGGCCCTGGACGGCCTGATTGGCCCACTGAATGGCTCCTTCGGGGCCGAGTTTCAACACCTGAAGCCGCGCGAGCGTGCCCAGCGCCTGTTGCCGGAGGCTGTTCTCCGGCAGACTGCGGATGAACTCCATCAGCTCGGGCTGGCCGGATTCGAACCATCCAACGATGACCGGCTGAAGCGTGACCGCGTAGTCTGGAAAGCGCCCCCCCTTCGAGCCGTAGTAGGCGTCGACGGCTGCCTGTGGGTCTCGCCGCGCGAGCGCACGATGGACGGCGTAGGTGATCCGTGGATGATCTGCCCTCCACGACCCGCGTGTCCAGATGAGGGTGCTGTCGGCATCGAAGCCGACCCACCACTCCACGATCAGGACGAGTTCGATGTCGCCGCGATCCAGGAAGGCGGATTGGTAGGCCGCGATCACGTCTTCCGCGGATGCCTCGGTTTCAGGGATGACTCGTAGAAGGCCCGCCAGCTCTTCTATCCGTTCAAGGCGATCGTCGAGGAGCAGGATTCGCCGCACCTCCTCGAGAATTGGGCCCGTCGGAATCGGGTCATCGGTCGGGGTTTCGGCCCGGTCTCCGCATCCCAACAGGAAGGTGATGAGTATCAGGCTGACAAATCGAATGAACCCCAAGGGGCGCTTTCGATCGTCTGCCGGTACTCGCCCGATCATCGGAAATCGGACTATCGAACGCGGAGGGGAGGTCATTTTTGCCATTTTCCTGCTTCTTACCATGTTATGGTCATTTTGTATCGAATCGAATGGACCCAAGCCTGTAACCGATTGGCTCCAAACGTTCAAATCGGGCAAGTACTTTGTTTCCAAGGTGATTCCAAGGTGAGAAGGAGAGATTGATAATGCGGCAGCTCAGGATGGGGAAATTTATTGTCGGCCTTGTATTCGCCGCCTTCTTATTGGGTGCGGGCGTAGCGAGTGCTGATTACGCGATTTCGGGCGAGTGGTACGGAAACCGTGGCCCGACCATCAATATTCCGATCGGGCAGTTCGATGACGCATGTCCGCCTGGAAGCGCGATCAACATTCCCTTTGTCAATCCGATTCCCGCCAGCCAGTACGTACCGGGTCCGTGTGGCCGTGCGCAGAAACACGCATTCACTGTGGTGATTCCGGGGAACGGCACGATCACGGTCCCGTCGACGGCAGTCAGCGCGATTGCTCAATCCGGCATCCCCGCCAACCCGCAGCAGGTACTCGGTGTCACAACGGTCAATCCGATTGCACTCGGACAATCCTTCCGGGTTCCGCCGGGCATATTCACTCGAGCCCAATCGAGCCAGGCTCCGGTTCCTGCCAACGTGGCCGTCCAGCAGCTCGATACGACCTTCATCTTCAACGGTCCGGCCACGCTTCGGACCCCAAGTTCCCTGCAGGCAGGCCGACAGGCTGCCGGTGACCCGACCTCGACGCGCCGCATGCAGACGGACTCGTGGTCGAAGCCAGGCATGGGAACGCGGGCCGCGGCCGCGTTCAACCATACGGTGACCTCGAGTTCCATCGTGACACGTCGAGTGACCTACACCCCGAAAGCCAACAATTTCGGCGGCACGATGGCCATGCTTCTCGACGGTGGCGGACTTGTCTACATCGTGTTCGACCTCGTTACGGGCCTTCCTGGAAACGAGATTGGCCTTTCTCCTGTCGGTGATGCCATTCCAGGTGGGATCACGGTCCACATGGGTCGCGGCTACAATACGACCCAGATGCGGATTGCGGACCCCGGTGTCATCTTCCCGACCTACAACGTTCCCGTACCATGTCAACCTAACGTCATTCCGCCCACGCCAGATAATTGTGACCTCGTGACCGGCATCATCAATAATGTGTCTGGCTTTACGCCGATGCAGCCGATTGGCCAGCTGCCGGGTGCCACGACCACGAACACTGGATTCCCCTGGACGACCGGTCATGTTTCTGCATACGTCAAGGGCGAGCAAGGAGGCGTCGCTCTGACGACTACACTGACTGCCGTTGGTAATGACAGTGTGCAGACGGGTGCCGGAGGTGGTGTCGTTCGAACGATTCAGCTCGTCTCTGGCGGCGTCGCTTTGCGGCAATCGGTCGATCTCGGCCGAACGGCGCATCTCGAAACCTTGACGATTCAGGTTCCGGAGCCCGGATCGACCCTGATGCTTGCGGGCACGCTTGGCCTGCTCGGTGGCCTCTACAGCGTTCGTCGCCGCTTTTTCTAGGGTGGCTGTCGCCTCAAGCCTCTGATCTGATCAGCAGGCCGCTTTGCTAGGCAGGTGTAAAAACTCGAATCGGCGAGGAGAGATTAGTTTCTCCTCGCCGATTTCGTTTGCTGCTTCGAGTGAAAATACGCTTCTTGGCGGCTCGCTCGCTAGCCCGCGGCCGCCTTCAGCCGAACCTTCCCGCCCTGCACGACGACTTTGAAATTGACGCGTTCGCAGCCGAGCTTCTTCTTCAGTGCGGCTTCTTGCTTCGCAATCGCCTTCTGGAGTTTAGCCGGAGTGAGCCCACTCGTATTCTGTCCCGTCGCGAGCATCGCATCGCGATAGGTCTCGAAGATGTCGCCGTCTTGCGCATTGGAAGCTGCGCTGGCCGGTGTCTTCTTCGGCTCCGTCGGAGTTTCGCGCTCGCGATCGCGCAGATCCGCTTTGAAGATATGACGCTTGTAGGTACCCGCTTCGATCTGTCGGAGCGTGGCGTCCCACTGTCGCTTGAAGGCCTGGTAGCGGCCGTTCAGGCTGTTGAACTTGAAGCGGAGCGCGGTGTTGGTGAGGCGTGTATTCGAGAATCGAATGACGGTCTTCTGGACTTCGGCCCGGGCCATCGAGGGCTCCGTCGGACGGGTACCGAGGAAATACTTCTCATAGTCCAACTTCAGCTGGTTCATCTTGATCTCGAGGATCTTGATTTCTTCTTCTGGGGAGTCGGCTTCCATCAAGACACGGATCGGCCCTTCAATGGAATGGCTTGACGGCTTTTGACCTCGATCGAATCACGCGTGTTGTCTGCGTCAGGCTTGCCGATGCGGTGCGAGCTCGAAGCCTAGACGTTTCGCTTGCGTGGCTCCGAATGGTCCCAATCCGCCAATAGCGTGTTCAGCGCTGTAATGAGAAGCAGGGGTTGATCGAGCATGAGGTGATGACCCGCTTCGGGAATCTCGATGACGGGATTCACGCGGCCGAGCAGCTCGTACATATAGGCACCGATGTCTTTTGTGACGAGTCCGCATTGCGAGCGGAGCAGCGCAAGCCGGCAGTGTACGTCCGTGAGATAGGGCCGTGCGATCGCGCGTGGATTCCCTTCGAAGGCGCCGAACACCTTGTGGTCGAATTTCCAGCTCCAACCGCCCTCGACCTTTCCGAGCGAGCGCGGCCCCAGGTCTGCCATGACATAGTCGAGATAATGTTCCTGGGGAGGGACGGTTCTAAATCGCCTGAGCGCATCTTCGGGATTTTCATAGACGCGCGGCTGACCGAAGGCTTCACCCACCTGTGCCGCGTCGATCTCGGGATCCGGTTCGGTCACGGGCGAATCGCAAACGACGACGCCCGCCAGCGATTCCGAATGAAGCGCTGCCGTGACGATCGCGACGAAGCCGCCCATGCTGTGGCCGACGATGATCGGGTTTCCGCTGATGCCGGCGTCCGCGGCAACGGCCATGACCTCATCCGTCCAACCTTCGAGGCTGTAGCGTTCACGGCGTCCGCTATCGCCATGGCCCGACATGTCGAGCGCGGCGACGCGGTAGTCATCGGTGTACCCCGCGGCGACATGGGTCCACCAATGGGCGTGGGCGCCGCCGCCATGGACGAATACGATCCCGCGTCGCCCGCGCTGGCCCCAGGCGAGATAATGAATCGAACAATCGTTGACCAGGACCGTTTCGTCGCTGAACGGAACGGCCAGAGCCTTGCGGTACCAGTCGGGTACACACACTTCTGTGTCTACGTCAGTACTCATCACCCTGGCCATGCTCCGCGTTTGCGTCGATTTCGAGAAAAAGGCTCAGATAGTGGACGCCGACATAGAATGGCAGTGTGTCGCATAGCGCGATCACGAGCTTGAACACGTATCCCGACGCGATGAAGACCCAGAGTTGAGGCCAGATGGCTGCGGTCGGATCGATCGGGAGTCCCTTGGCATAGAAATGGGTGATCGTGATGACACAGAATGTGTCGACGAATTGACTGACGAGCGTTGAACCGTTGTTCCGTAGCCAGAGATGGCGGCCATTCGTGAGTCGCTTCCAGAAGTGGAACAGCGAAACATCGCAGAGCTGCGCTGCCAGATAGGCGATCATCGATCCGACGACCGCGCCCATCGTCAGGTATCGGATGCGGAAGAAGGCGAAATCGTAGGCGTCGGTTGGGGGGAGTCCGGTTGCAGCGTCGAGCGTCGCAACCGGGGGTAGAACGCCGCCAACCCACAAGAAGACCACCACCCAGGCGTTCAACAGCAGGCCGACCCAGACCAGGAAATTCGCTCGCTTCTGGCCGTAGAGCTCCGAGATGAAGTCGGTGCATAGAAAGGTCACGGGATAGGGCAGTACCCCGATCGCGAGCGCCATCGGAATCTGCACGCCGCCGATCTCGAAGGACAGATCGACGAAGCGCGACGTACCCAGGATGTTGAGCATCGTCATCGAGCCGAGAAAGAGCCCGGCCAGCACGAGATAGACGCGTTCGCGCCGCGCGTGAAGCGTGGAAGCCTCGATCGGATGCAGATCACTCATTGCCGTAGCAGATTCTACCGTGCGAGGGGAAGGACGGCATCGAGCCCGGCATCGACGGGCGCCACCTCTTCGGGTCGCGCCTGCGGTAGTAATTCGCCGATCAGTCGATCACCGAGCGCGCGCTTCAGGACTTCGAGGTTGTGCGCGTCGGCTTCGGAAAGCACACCCGTCGCATGGGATAGAACGACGCCGAGGACATCGAGCCCGCGCGTCTCACAGGCCTCCAGCGTGAGGAGTGTGTGGTTGATCGTTCCGAGAGACGCACGCGCGACGATCAACACCGGTAGTCCGAGTCGTTTTGCGACATCCGCCATCGTGGTCTTCTCGTCGAAGGGAACCAGAATTCCGCCGGCTCCCTCGACGAGCATGAAATCGTGTCGATCGGACAGCGTAGAGAAGGCGCGGCTGATTCGATCGGTCGAAGAGCCCTGTGCACCCGATTCTTCGGCAGCAGCGGCTGCTTCCGGAGCGGCAGGCATCGCGTATTGAATCGGGCAGACGAGATCGAGTTCGTCGCTCACGTCGGCGGCACGAACCAGCGCTTGCGCATCCTCCGGTCCCGATGCGGGCACTCCCGTTTCGACGGGCTTCATGACACCGACATCGACGCCAGCCAGGCGTAGCCCCCGCGCGAGCGCGCAGCTGACGACGGTCTTGCCAACCCCGGTGTCGGTTCCTGTGATGAAGAGACCCGGCACGATCGCTACTCGCCGATCCGGTTGGCGCCGGCATCGGCCGGTACACTGGCTGCTCGTCCAGTAGCCCGTCCGCTGGTTTCGTTTCTTCCGTCGACGCCGCGAATCGAGTCCACGATCGCGTCGGCCAGGCCATCGATTTCCGATTCGTCGTGAGTGGCCATCGGTGTGATCCGTAGCCGCGCGCTACCTCGCGGCACCGATGGATGGCGAATGCCCTGGGCGTAGTATCCGCGCTCGAGTAGATCCTCGCAGACGGCCATCGTGCGTTCGTTTTCGCCGAGCACGATCGGAAGAATATGTGTCGTGCTGGGTGCGGTAGAAATGTTCGACGCCGCGAGACGTCGGCGAAGTCGATCGCAATTCGCGGCGAGGCGTTCGCGACGCCAGGGTTCTTCGTCGATCAGCCGGATCGAGACGCGCGCCGCCTCGACCTGGGCAGGCGCGAGGGCGCAAGAGAAGATGAAGCTGCGCGCAGTATTGATGAGCAGATCACGAAGCGATGCCTTGCCCGCAATGAAGGCGCCGAAGGAACCGATCGATTTGCCGAGGGTGCCCATCAGGATGTCGACTTCGGCGAGCACTCCCGCTGCCTCTGCTGTGCCGCGACCTCGCGCGCCAAGGACGCCTGTGCCATGTGCATCGTCGAGCAGCACCATGGCGTCGGCCTCGTGTGCGCGCTTGACGATTTCGGCGACGGGCGCGACATCGCCGTCCATGCTGTAGACGCCATCGACGGCGACGAGGACGCGTCTGGCCTTCGTGCGGGCTTGGGTCAGGACGTCTGCAAAAGAATCGACGTCGCCGTGGCGAAAGACCGCAACCTCGGCGCGCGCGAGTCTCGCGCCGTCGATGATCGACGCGTGATTGAGTTCGTCGGATACGAGCACGTCGCCGGGACCGACCAGGGCGGGGATGACGCCGACATTGGCCATATAACCGGTGTTGAAGGCCAGGGCCGCTTCGCTTCCGAAGAATTCTGCGAGCTCCGCTTCGAGCGCTTCATGGATGGCGAGGTTGCCGGTAATGAGTCGCGATCCTCCGGCGGCACATCCCCAATCCCGTGCGCCGCGCTCCGCCGCCTCGACGACTTCCGGGTGGCGAGCCAGATCGAGATAGTTGCTGCCCGCGAAGAGCAGGACTTCTCGCCCGTCGACGATCATGCGCGGGCCTTGTAGTCCGTCGAGCACGCGCATTCGTCGGTAGGTGCCGCTCTCGCGAATGCTGTCGAGGACCGAATCGGCGATCTGCTCGAGCGGCGAAGGCATTAGATCTCGGAATTCTCAGCGGCCTCGGAGTTTCCAGCGACCCCGGAACCCCCGGCGAGGTCAGCGGCTCGAACGGTCGAGGCGCGCACGATCTCTGGCTTCAAGAGTTCATCACCGCCGCCGGGAACACGGAATTGCGACGCGCCCGTCGGGTTCGCTTCGTCTCCGTCGGTGTAGACATCGTTCCCCTCGATCTGAAAACCGGCATCGCGAATCATCGTGTAGGTCTCTTTGACCGAGTCTCCCCGGGTCGTCAGGTAGCCTTCGACAAAGAGCGAATTCGCGGGGTAGAGCCCCAGGGACTGCATTCCGCGCAGATGGCCTTCGCGCCCGCCGGCAATTCGGATTTCGGCATTCGGATTGACGAAACGCATCAGGCATAACGCGCGCAGACAGCGATCTGGTGTGAGTGAGCCGTCGTCGCGGACGCGGTTGCCTGTGATCGGAATCAGGAAGTTTACGGGGATCGACGGGACTTCGAGTTCGCGCAGCTTGAATGCAACCTCGAGGATGTCGCTCGATTCTTCGCCCATGCCGATGATCATGCCTGAACAGGATTCGATGCCGTTTCGTTTGGCGGCCTCGAGTGTCGCGACGCGGTCGGCGTAGGTATGGGTCGATGTGATCGCGTTGTAACGTCGTTCGCTCGTGTTCAGGTTGTGGTTCATCCGGTCGAGACCGGCTTCTTTCAAGATTTGTGCGTGGACGTCGCCCATCAGGCCGGCCGAGAGGCAGACTTCGATCGGCCAGCGTGATTTGATTTCACGAACCAGCCCCGCGATTCGCTTCGTCCGATCGACCGTCGGGCCGCGACCCGAAAGCACCATGCAATAACGCGACGCGCCGGATCGGGCGGCCGCCTCGGCCTCGGCCAGGATCGCTTCATCGCTCTTCATGGCGTATTTGCGGATCGCCGAGTCGGAGTCCTTGTTCTGGGAGCAGTAGCCACAGTCCTCGGGGCAGAGTCCGTTCTGGACGTTGTTCAAGACGTGGACCTTGACCTGGCGGCCAAACGCTCGGCGCCGCGGTTCGTAGGCGGCTTGGAGAAGCGGAAGCAGTTCGACGTCGGGACCATCGAGGATCCAGAGCGCTTCGGCCTCGCTCGGGGCGATTCCGGAAAGCGAGTTTCGAGCCAGCGCCTGGTATCGATCGGCGTCATGCAGGCCGAGCGCGCCTTCCGGCGAGGGGGAATCGGGCATCGAGGGATCAAACGCGGCGGGATCGGACAAAAGATGGGGCCTCCAGGGTTGCGGCGTGGCAGCCTAACCCCCGGCGACAAAGGCTGTCAACCGATGTTCTCACGGGAGTTGACAGTCATTTTCCCCTGCCCAAATCGAGTTTCAGCGTCTACCTTCACCTTGTTTTCGTTTCGAAGCAGTCGATCTGGTCGAAATCGTCGAATCAGGTCTGGGGAGGGGGATGATCTTGGCAAAACGGCGCACGGTCCACGCATGTCAATCCTGCGGGGCACAACATCCGCAATGGCACGGGCGTTGTCCGGACTGCGGCCAGTGGGACAGCCTGGTCGAGGAGACCTATGCACCTCCGGCGGATTCCTCGGCCTCCGCGATTTCTCGATCAGGTGGGCGAGCCGGTGCCGGATTGCCGTCCCTCGTTCCCGCCGCGGGTAGCGATGAGAAGCCCCGACGGCTCTCGGAAATCGATGCAGACGCGAGTCCGCGAATCACGACCGGTTCGGGGGAACTCGACCGGGTGCTCGGGGGTGGTTTCGTCCCCGGTTCGGTCGTTTTGCTGGGTGGGGATCCCGGGATCGGGAAATCGACCCTGGCGCTCCAGGTCGCAGGTGGCCTCGCGGCCGAAGGTCGATCCGTTCTCTATGTGAGTGGCGAGGAGAGTGCGGAGCAAATCCGCTTGAGGGCCGAGCGACTGCCCGGGCTCGGGGGAGCGCTTCAGGTGCTGACTTCGACGCGGGTCGAAGCGCTCGCGGGACCCTGGCGAGAACTCGAACCGAGTCTGGTCGTGGTCGACTCGATCCAGACGATCCAGACCGAAGCGATCGATTCTTCGGCAGGTTCGGTCGCACAGGTCCGTGAATCGGCGGCACAGCTTGCGGCGACCGCGAAGCGGGTGGGCTCGGTGTTGTTGTTGGTCGGGCATGTCACGAAAGACGGAAGTCTCGCCGGGCCTCGCGTCCTCGAGCATCTGGTCGATGTCGTTTTGACCTTCGAAGGTGACCGTGCGCATGCGTTTCGTTTGCTGCGTGCAGCGAAGAATCGGTTCGGTTCGACCCAGGAGATCGGCGTCTTCAACATGGCGGGCCATGGGCTCGAAGCCGTCGAGAATCCGAGTGAACTCTTCTTGGAGGAGCGCAGCACGCGGGCGCCGGGCAGCTGTGTCGTGCCTCTGCTCGAGGGATCGCGACCGATGCTCGTCGAACTCCAGGCATTGGTCGCGCCCGCGCCCTACGGCACGCCCCGGCGCACGACGCTCGGACTCGAGGACGCGCGGGTGGCGCTTTTGCTGGCTGTTCTCGATCGGCGAAGCCGCATCGATCTGTTGTCGCAGGATGTCTATGCGAAGGCTGCCGGAGGCGTTCGCGTAGCGGAGCCGGCTGCGGATCTGGGGATCGCGCTTGCCATCGCATCGAGCCGACTCGACCTCGCGGTGCCGCCCGATACGGCGGCGATCGGGGAAATCGGGCTCGGTGGTGAGATCCGGAGGATTTCGCGCCTCGACGTGCGTCTGGCCGAAGCGGGCCGACTAGGATTCCGGCGGTTGCTCGTGCCAGCGGTCTGCGCGCGAGAAATCAAACAGCGCGAGCGACAGGAGGGCGCCTCGTCTTCCTTGTCCAGAGATTGCGAACTCGTTCCCATTGAGGAAGTCGCACAGGCAATCGACTGGCTCGACAAGCATGGGATCGCTGGCGGCGCTTGATGCAGCCGGCGTTGGGGTTCGAGTAGCCTTTTCGTGAACATCGGTAAACGCCCGTTTTTGAAGTGTTTTTGGATATTGTTGCCTTTGACACGTAGATCCCGCGCGGCTAAGTTGCTCAGATGGCAGTCCCCCCGCCCTCAGACCGATATCATGATGAGCAAAACACGGAGCGCATGGAGAATGCATCCGCGATGCCGGCCGGCTCCGATGTCTCGCCGGCGCAAGCCGACATTGCCGTCGCCTTTGCGCGCATTGCACCCGACCTGGCGCTCGTCGATGCGTCGTTGCGAGATCAGTTGGAGTCGAAAGTCGAGCTGATCGGCGTACTCGGTTCGCATCTCTTGTCGTCGGGCGGCAAGCGTCTGCGACCCGCGCTCGTTCTGCTTGCGGCCGAGCTGTGTGGTTACACAGGTCCGCGGCGAATCGAATTGGCGGCTGCACTCGAGCTCTTGCATACCGCGACTCTGCTTCACGACGACGTCGTCGACCTCGCAGAGATGCGTCGTGGACGACCAGCAGCCAATGCGATCTGGGGAAATCGACGAGCGGTTCTGGTGGGTGACTTCCTTTATGCCCGCGCCTCGTCGATCATCGTCCAGGACGGAAATCTCGAGATCGTTGAGAGCTATGCGCGAACGATCAGGCTGATGGCCGAGGGCGAGTTGCTGCAACTCGAGCGAAGCTTCGATTCCGAGATCACGGAAGCCCACTACTTCGACGTCATCGAACGCAAGAGCGCGACCTTGCTCTCGCATTGCTGCGAGATCGGATCACTTCTCGGTGGCGTGACGCGCGGTGAGCAAAATCGGATCCGCGAGTATGGACGCCAACTCGGGATTGCGTTTCAACTTCGAGACGACTGCCTCGACTATGAGTCGGCGCTCGAAGATCTCGGAAAGCAGCCCTTCGCCGATCTGCGTGAAGGAAAGATTACGCTCCCGTTGATCCTGGCACTCAAGCGTTGTCGCATTTCCGAACGCGACCACGTATCGAATGTGCTGAAGAGCGCGGCGCGACTCGCGGTAGAACACGGCGGAATGGCACCCGCCGGCGTGGTCGATCAGGAGCTTGCTCCCGTGGCCGAGATGGTGACCCGCTATCACGGACTTTCGGATACCGTGCGACGCGCAGAGGATCACGTCGCGAAAGCGCTCGAAGCGATCGCTCCGTTTCCGGATGGCCCTGCGAAGAGCGCTTTACGGGCGGCTGCGGAATTTTCCGTCGCGCGCGATCGTTAGCGTCCTCGAATCCGTCGGTCGCCAGGCCAGCGCAGCGTATGTTTTGCCCCGGGTCCCGGGGAGATCAGATCGATGTCAATTTCCAGCAATCATGATGAAAGCCGGCCCGCTGGGCTGGCCACGCGGGCGGCCTTTCGGCCGAACAGGCTCATGCGGAACGCGTTCGCATTTCTCGTTCTGGGGCTGATGCTCGCCACGGGGGCGGCGCAGGCGAGTCCAGAGGGTGGGAGTGCCCCCCTCGACCTCAATCGGGCCACCGCGGATCAGCTCGAAAATCTGCCAGGAATCGGCTCCGTCAAGGCGGCGGCGATTCTGGAGGCGCGCGATACGCGAGGGGGCTTCCAATCGATGGAAGAACTCGAAGAGGTTCGCGGAATCGGGCCCGCGCTCGTGGCGAAGCTGCGGCCGCTCGTCGTGCTCGGAACGAAAAAAGCAGAGGGCGGGAAGACCGCTCGCAAGTAGCCAGCCGGGCAGCCGGGGTGCTCATGGCCCCGGCTGCCCATCGCCGGTCCCGGCTGGCCGGCGGCATCGCTGAGCCACGATCGGTGTCGACCTGCCGACCCGATCTCCCGACGACGCCGCCGAAGACGATGTCGACCATGCCGATCACGATGCCGACTATGCTCTCGTGAGTGATGTTCTTGCGAATGAGACGAAGTCTTGCGTGGATTCTGCTCGTGCTGGTATCGGCCGGTGTTGCGAGTTCGTCTCGCGCCCAGACGGAAGGCCCGACGGCGTCCGGCCCGCCATCGCGATTGATCTCCCTCAACCCATCGCTGACGGCGATCGTGCTGCGCCTTGGGGCAGGTGATTCGCTCGTCGGCGTCGATGACTATTCGGCACGCGTTCTGCCCGAAGTCGCCGATCGGCCCAGGGTCGGTGGGCTCTTCGATCCGAGCCTCGAATCGGTCGTTGCCTTGAGGCCGGACCGGGTGCTGATCGTTGCCGGGGTCGACCAACAGAGCCACGCGGAAAGACTCACGAAGCTTGGTCTTGTGGTCGAGATCTATCAGAACGAGCGTCTCGACGAGGTGCTGGAAAACATCGAACGGATTGGCGGTCTGCTCGGCCGAGAACAGGCGGCCGCAGATCGAATTCGCGCGATCCTCGCAATGCGCGCGGCGGTGGCCGCTGCGTCACGCGGTCGCGAGCGGCCGTCGACGCTGGCGGTCGTGACACGCACACCACTCTTCGTCGTCGGCGCAGAGACCTTTCTAGACGAGATGCTCGAGGCCGTCGGAGCTCGCAATCTTGGTCGACAGTTGGCAAAGGGATATCCACGGGGGTCGATCGAATGGCTGATCGGTGTGCGCCCCGAACTGCTTCTCGACATGACTCCGGGCGCCGAGAGTTCGTCGGAGTTCTGGGCGCGCTGGCCGAGTCTGCCCGCCGTCAGGTTGCACCGAGTCGTCGACGTCGATGCCAGTCGAATCAGTATGCCTGGACCGGATCTCGATCAGGCGCTCCGAGCGCTGGCAGTGGCGGTGCATGGAGAGGAAATCTCGGCTGCGATCGACGGGGCACTCAAGGTCGGAGCTACCCAGGAAAGAGCTACCCCAGACGCCGGAGCCCCAAGGGCGCTGGTCGGTTCGTCCACCGGGAGTGGGGGTGCGAAGCGGTGATTCGGCTTTCCCTGGCCCGGATGATTTTGGTTCTCGGGACGCTCATGCTCTTCCTGGTTCTGATCGCGCTCGTTGCGCTCGCGACGGGACCCACGAACGTCGGCGTCGGCGAGGTCGTCGATCTCCTTCTTCGAGGCACGGGCGAGCCGGCATCACGGGATATCGTTCTCGGCGTGCGCCTACCCCGCATCGTTCTCGGATTGTTGGTGGGTGCGGCTCTGGCGACGGCGGGTGCGATTTTCCAGGCCCTGCTACGCAATCCGCTGGCGGATCCCTATGTGCTGGGTGTTTCGGGTGGTGCCGCTCTGGCCGGAATCGCCGTGCTGGCCCTCGGCGGCCTCCTCGGGGTTTCCACGAGAATGGTACCGATCGCAGCATTTGGGGGCGGCCTCTTTGCGACGGCCCTTCTCTATTGGGTCTCCGGTGGGCCTGGTCGCAGTGGCCCAACCGGGCTGCTGCTCACCGGCGTCGTCTTCAATGCCTTCGCATCCGCTGGCATCGTCTTTCTCGCCTCGATTGCCGGATTCTTTGACGGCTCTCGAATATTTCTCTGGTTGATTGGCCATCTTTCGGCGGTCGAGATCGACGCGGCGGGGATCGTCGCGGCCAGCGTGGTCGTAGGCCTGGTCGTTGCCTGTGTGTTGTCGCGCAGTCTCAATCTGATTGCGTTAGGCGACGAGACTGCTGCGCAGCTGGGCGTGCCGGTTGATCTACATCGGCGTCTCCTTCTCCTCTCGACCTCGTTGATGGTCGGTGCAGCAGTTTCGGTGTCGGGCCTCATCGGGTTCGTCGGTCTGATCGTCCCACACGCGCTGCGCCTCGTGATCGGGAGTGACCACCGCTTGTTGATTCCTGCCGCGGCGCTGACGGGTGCAGGCTTCCTCGTGCTCTCGGATACGCTGGCGCGAACTGTGCTCGACGGACGTGAGTTGCCGGTCGGGGCCGTCACTGCCCTCGTCGGAGGGCCCTTGTTCATTTTTCTTCTGCGGCGCGCGCAAGCACAAGGCCCGCTCGCATGACCGAAGAAGGTTCGATGGGCAAGGGACTGCGCTTCGAAGAGCTGACTGTGGAACTCGGTGGGAGAACGATCCTTTCGGGGATCAACTTCGAAGTATCGCCAGGTGAGATCGTAGGCCTGGTAGGTCGGAATGGTGTCGGGAAGACGACGCTTCTTCGACTTGCGAATGGCGTACTCGAGACGAGTAAAGGCCGAATATTGTTAGGCGACGATTCGGTCGCGACGCTTTCGCGTCGCAGGCTCGCACAAGGCATCGCTCTCGTTCCGCAGGATCTGCATGTGCCCTTCCCGTTTCGAGTAGGCGAGCTCGTCTTGATGGGGCGGGCGCCCCACCAGCCCATGGTCGGTCTCGAAAGTGACAGCGATGTCGAGCTCGCGCTGGAAGCGCTCGAACGTCTCGGGATCCGCCATCTGGCGGATCGGGCGATCACCACTCTCTCGGGGGGGGAACGTCAACTCGTACTCTTCGCACGTGCCCTGGTACAGGATCCGGACGTGCTCCTGCTCGACGAACCGACGGCGTTCCTAGACCTCAAGCATCGTGTCGATGTCCTGAGAGAGGTGCGCGCCTTCGCCCGTTCCGGCCGTGCGGCGCTCGTCGTCTCTCATGACCTGTCGCTTGCCGCCAGATCGTGTGATCGCATCGTTCTGCTCGGGTCGGGTGGGGTTGCCGCCGTGGGGTGCCCCGCCGACGTTCTGACACCCGAAAATCTGCGTTCGGCATTCGAAATCGAGGCGTTTGCGTTTCCCGGGCCGGATGGTGCGCTCGTGATCGTTCCGGATCTGGGGGAAGGCACTTCAAACTCGGCGTAGCTCTTGGGGCGCTCATCACCGGGCTGCTAGACTCGGCCGCCCAAATCGTTCGAGCGCTGCGGGATGACTCTGGCTCCGTGGCCACATGTCGATTCATGAAGGAGACTGAAGTCGATGACGCAGGTTCGCGTAGACCGGATCCAGGCACGCGAGATTCTGGATTCCAGAGGCAACCCGACGGTCGAAGTCGACATCCTCACTTCCGAGGGTCAGCTCGGGCGCGCTGCCGTTCCGTCGGGCGCATCGACCGGTGCCCGCGAAGCGTTGGAGCTTCGAGATGGGGACAAGTCGCGTTATCTCGGGAAGGGTGTCCGCAAAGCCGTCAATTTCGTGAACGGCGAAATCGGGAAGGCCATCGTAGGAAGTGCGCTCGGTGGTCTCGACGATCAGGCCGCGCTCGATCAGGCGCTGATTCAGCTCGATGGAACCGATACGAAATCACGCTTCGGTGCGAATGCCATCCTGGGTGTGTCGCTCGCCGCCGCACACGCGGCGGCCGTGACGGCAAAGCAGCCTCTCTATCGCTTCATTGGCGGTGACGACGCAACACTCTTGCCCTCGCCGATGATGAACGTGCTGAATGGCGGCGCGCATGCGGACAACAGTGTCGACGTACAGGAATTCATGCTCTATCCGCTCGGTGCACCGAGCTTCTCCGAAGCACTTCGTTGGGGCGCCGAGGTCTTCCACACCCTGAAAGATGTTCTTCTCGAGAAGGGTTATTCGACCTCGGTCGGCGACGAGGGTGGTTTTGCGCCGAACCTGGGCAGCAACGATGAGGCCCTGGAACTCATCCTTCAGGCAATCGATCGCGCGGGGTACAAAGCAGGTACAGAAATTTCGATCGCGCTCGATCCCGCGGCCAGTGAATTCTACAAGGACGGGAAATACGTTTTGGCGAGCGAGGGGCGAAGTCTCGATTCGGCCGAGATGGTCGAGTTCTGGGCCGACTGGGTCTCGCGTTATCCGATCGTATCGATCGAAGACGGACTCGCGGAGGACGATTGGTCGGGTTGGTCACTGTTGACAAAGAAGCTCGGGAATCAGATCCAGCTTGTCGGAGACGATCTCTTCGTGACGAACCCCAGCATCCTGAAGCGCGGTATCGAAGAGAAGTCTGCAAATGCAATCTTGATCAAGGTCAATCAGATCGGGACGCTGACCGAGACGCTCGATGCGATTCGAATGGCGGATGCAGCTGAATTCGCCTGCGTCGCGTCACATCGATCGGGTGAGACCGAGGACACGACGATCGCGGATCTCGCGGTCGGGGCTTCGACGGGCCAGATCAAGACAGGTTCGCTCTGCCGTACGGATCGGATCTGCAAATACAATCAGCTCTTGCGTATCGAATCCGAGCTCGGGGATCGAGCTCGTTATGCGGGCGCATCTCGCCTTTCCGGACAGGGCATTTGACTCGCTCGACGACGAGCAGAATCGCTCGCGTCGCGGACTCCGTTTTGCGCGGGGTGTCTGCTGCGCTCGTAGTGGGTCTCGTCTCGGGATTGCTGTTGGGCCCGAGTGCCTGGGCATTCGTTCCGGCATCAGAACGCACGCTGAAAGCGATCGCAGAGACGAATCGGGCGTCAGGTCGCACTCAGGCGATTCAGCTCGAGCTGACGATGCGTCTGGGTGACGCGGAGCCGGTCGCTGTCGGCGAACTGATCAGCCATCCGAGTGGTCTGGCCCGTCTCGAGTTGCGCGGCTTCGGTGGTCGGGTCGATCGTTACCTGCTCTCGGGCAGCGAGCTACTCGCGGCCAAGGACGGTCGACGCCTCGATCGGCCCCAGCCGATGCTCCAGCCCTTCTTTCTATTGCAGCCCGCGACGGAAACGACGCTGCGCGCCGCACTCGAAGCGTTTGGGATGCAGAGCGAGTGGATCGGTCTGGCTCCGTGCGGCGAACAAGATTGTTTCGTGATCGGAGATCCACGACTCGCGGCGCCGCTCCCGCCGCCCGTCGAGCCGGTGGTCGACGAGCAAGACGTGTTGGACGATCCGCTGGGTTCGCTGGAATCAGAATCGGGAATGAATCAGGGAGCGCCTGTCGAGGAGGATCGACTTTCCGGCCCGGTACTGGCTCTGCCCGAAGATGGATTGATTCCGCGGTTCTGGGTGGATACCCGCGAACTCCAGGTTCGTCGAATTGATCGGAGAAGCGGCGTTTTCACCGTCTTTGGGCCAATCGTGAACTTCGATGACCTGAAGGTCCCGGCCTGGTTCGAGATCCACGAGCCCGGGGAGCAGGTCATCCGATTCGATGTCGACCGCGCTGTTCAGATGAACGCGCCGCCGCAAGCGTTCAGCCAAAAGTGGCTGATGGCTCCGGTCGATCCGTCCTCTGCTTCTTCATCGGATGGGAAAGGCGCTCCGGCGGCTCGTCCGGACTCCGTTGGCGACGCAGAGCAGGCGCCTCGATAGCGATTCCATCCATTCATCCACCCGCTGGTGAAGGCACGGTTGTAGCCGAAACACATCAAGGGCGATTCTGTTCGCCTCTCGGTTCAATCTCGCAAGATTTCTGAACGATTCCAATAATTTCCTAATGCGGATACGAAATATGGCCGATCGATCGGCAAGTCGTGCGCAGGTAGCGAGCAGGTTCGTCCGGGTCGCTGCACTGCCCGGCCCGATTGCGATCTCTCCCCAGGTGGGGGTGGTGTCGCAGGAAACGGGTCGAAGGATTTGCGGAAACCAAATGGCCAACCAACAGAGATTGAACGTTCTGATCGTCGACCGCGAGGAAGAAGCCCAGCTCCAGCTGAAAGAGCTCCTGTCGGAACAGGGTTATGGAGTGACATGTCTTTCTGAGCCGCTGCGCGCGCCCGAAGAAATTCGCCAGAATCGCTTTCAGTTGATCGTCCTCGATGTTTCGCCGGGGACCGGCGGCGGTGAGGCGCTGGCTGCTATCCGTGCTTTCGACACAGACATCTGCGTGATTGCGACGACCGGTATTGCGTCGGTCGAGATGGCAGTCGAGACGATGAAGTATCAGGCCTTCCACTATCTCCAGAAGCCACTCGAGTCCGAGGAGGTTCTGCTGGTCGTGCAAGAGGCCATTCGAGAGCGCGGGCTGCTCGTCGATCTCGAGACCCACCTCAACAGCGAGATCGGCCGTCGAATCCGTGGGAAGCGTCATGAGTTGGATCTGACTCTCAAGCAACTCGCCAATCGAACGGGGCTCTCGGTCAGCTTGATCTCACAGATCGAGCTCGGAAAGAGCGCTGCGTCGATGTCGACGATGCACAAGCTGGCGGCGGCGCTCGGCGTGAAAATGACATTCTTCTTCGAGACCCTCTAGTGGTTGCGTCTCAACCGTCCTCGGGGACTGGGGGACGCCATTCGGTAGGTGCGGGCTCCGCCGACCGCTATGATCCAGCCGCGCGAGAAACGCGCGGAGGGTAGAACGATTCGGAGTGTCGAGGAGTCCAGACCGAAGCCGGGATTGTCGGTTCCCGTGCTGACGATTCTCGACGAGGAGGGTGGCCTTCTCGAAGAGGATCAGCGCGCGGTCGTGCGTCATGTCGTTCAGGACGGCTCAGGCGCAGATATCATTTTCTCAGCCGGCACGACTGGCGAGTGGGACAAGATCGACAACGACACACGCCAGGCTGTCATCCGGGTCTGCGCCGAGGAAGTCGCGAAACTGAACGTTCAACTCGCGGCGGGCGATGGCCGCGGCGTCGAGAGCTGGGCCGGCGTGACTGCCCCGACCGCACGCGAGACGCTCGACAATCTCGAGTTCGCGATCGAATGTGGTGTGGATGCAGCCGTCCTCGCACCGCTCTCGATCCAGGGTGTCGAGGATCCCGTTCGGTTCGTGCTGCGCGATGTGGCCGATCTTCTCGATGCACGGTCACGTCGGATTCCAATCTATCTCTATGACAACGCGGATATCGCGATCGATCCGAAGATTCCGCATATCCGAACGAAGCAGGTGAAGGCGATGAGCCGTCTCGACTTCATTCGGGGCATCAAGGTTTCGGCATCGCGCAAAGTGCTCGGCAACTACACACGCGCCGCCAAGAGTTTCAAGGATCGTGGCGAGTTTGGAATCTACGTCGGCAACGCCAAGTTGATTTTCGATCTCTATCGACCCTATCGCGGATTCTTCGGACCGGTGCGCGAGCATTGGGATCGCTGGCGACTGTCGGGGGGGCTGCCGGTCGGTGTCGTGTCCGGCCCGGCGAATGCGCTGCCGCGTGAGTGGGCATGGGCCTGGCAAGTTTGTCGCGCAGGTGACGAAGAGCGGATGAACAGTGCGCTGCGAGTCGTTGATGCGTTTCGCGATCGAACTGTTGCGGCCGGGGGGCGGCGCACGCTGGCCTGTCTAAAGCGTGCGCTCTATCGCGAAGGTGTCATTTCGAGTCCATGTGTCGCACCCGGTACGCCACCACTCACAAACGTCGACGCCGAGCGATTCGATGAGGCCTTCGCGGAGGTCAAGGCGTTGGCGGCAAGCGAGATTGGAGCACCCTGGCTGACGCGGTTCGAGCGGAGAGTGTCATGAGCGAGACCAGAAACGACAAATTCGATCTCGTGGGCATTGGCAGCATGGTCCTCGACCGGATGCATCGGACGCGCCGCGTATTGGCAGCCAACGAGAAGGGGCTGCTCGAGTCGATCGGTGGCGAGGGACCCGTCCAGTCTTGCATCGGTGGTTTGATGCTGAACCAGCTCGGTTGGGCCAGTCTCTTCGGATTGCAGGTGGGCCTCTTCGGGCGTCAGGCCGAAGACGATGCGGGAAGGCTGCTGCGTGTTGCCATGGCGCGACATGATATCGCGACCGATCTCGATCTAACGGGCAGCGCCAGCTCGATCGCAGAGATCTTCGTCGACGCCGAGGGCGAGCGGGCCATCTACATGGCAGCCGGTGCAACGGCGGAGACGCGGCCCGAACATCTTCATGAGAATCATGCGGAGTTCATCGCCCGGGGAAATCGTCTGTCGACTGAAGTCTCGCAACTGCCCTTGGATACGACGCTGGCCGCATTGCGGCTTGCCCACGAACGAGGTCTTTCGACGGTGGTGGACCTCGACGTTCTACCGAGCGACGCAATTGTTGGGCTCGGCGATCGTGAGACGCTCGACGCTGTGTTAGGCGAAGCCGATCTATTGAAGCCGACCTCGGCAGCAGCGCGGGAACTCTTTCCGGAAATTTCCGAACTGGAGGAGATCGCCCGTCAGTTGCGCGCAAAATTCGGTGCCATGACCGTCGTGCTCACGGATGGGGCTCATGGTTCGCTGCTCTCGAATGAAGACGGCGAGCGCTGGATTCCCGCCTACGCTACGGAGCGCGTCGTCGACTCGACCGGTGCGGGCGATGCGTTTCTGGGTGGCTTTCTGGCCGCTGAGGCGTTGGGGCTCGGTCCAGTCGATGCGGCGAAACTGGGGAACGCCTGCGGTGCGGCTTGTGTCGAGCGGATCGGTGCGTTTCCCGATGAACCCGAAGCACTTCGCGCGCGCGCAGTGGCGCTCTATGACGGACAGACGCCAACGGATGAACGCTGGGAGAGCGTCGCGGCGTCGACGGAAGTCGTTCCGGGTGCACCGGGTCGGCGCGTACTCGAGGTCGCAGCGCGTGAACTCGCTGCCCTCGCAGAGCGCCATGATGGTGTGTCGCTTCAGGCAGCGGCCGAACTGATCGAGGCGGCGGAAGCCGTCGGAGGTCGTGTTCATGTGACCGGCGTCGGGAAGCCCGAGCACGTTGCACACTACGCCGCGTCTTTGCTTTCTTCGACCGGTACGCCCGCAACGTTTCTACACGCGACGGAATCGCTTCACGGCAGTCTCGGCCAGGTCGTGCCAGGCGATGTCGTCATCGCCATCAGCAATAGCGGGACGACCTCCGAATGTCTGCTCGCGGCGGAAGCCATTCGGGGATATGGGGGGCGGCTGATTGCGGTGACGGGTGGTCTCGAGTCCCGACTTGCGGGCGTGGCGGATGTCACCCTGGATGCGGGTGTAAAAGAAGAAGGCGGACCACTCGGCCTTGCGCCACGGGCGAGCGTGGCCGCCGAAATTCTGGTCCTCGCCGCGCTCGGCGCCGTATTGCAGGATCGCCGTGGCCTCGATCAAGCTGCTTATGCCTCGCGCCACCCGGCGGGCGCCCTTGGCAAGCAAGCGCGTGGCGAGTAGCTCCCGAGGATGTCATCGGGGCTGATTGGTTCGAATCCCGAATTTCGTGAGGCGGCGCGGGTTTTGCTGGACCACGGAAATGCTTGATTCCCGTGGGGTCCAAGTGATCTGAAAGTGCACCGCCATTGACGCTTGGGAGGCCGGATTCTAAGGTCCGGCGTTCAAAATCTTGCTCGAGGGAGGATCCAGCCCCGAGAGCGATCCAGCGTTTTGTTTCTTGTGGGGCCGTAGCTCAGCTGGGAGAGCGTCGCGTTCGCAACGCGAAGGTCGGCGGTTCGAGCCCGCTCGGCTCCACCATTCATTCTGATCGGCGGCGTGTGCTCTGGCGCACGCCGCCCTTTTTTCTGGATCGGGCGCAACCTACGCCATGCAGCCTAGGCCGCTCATCCAGCGCCAGCGGCCCATCGAAGATGGATCGACGTAGCGAAGGCGCCGATCAAGAGTCCGCCATCCACGGCGATGTGGCCGTAGCGTTCGGTGGGCCGGAAGTACGCGAGCGCGAGGCCTTCGCAGACGGGGATCCAAGCGAGCGAGTGAAGCGGTGCGGGCGCAACCAGGCTGATGCCGACCGCGAAAACCGCCATCGCGCGGGCGATCCAGAGCCTTGGCGCCATGGCGCTGTGCGTATTCTGTTCTTCGACTCCTGCCTCCTGATCTCGCAGATTCGAGGCAATCAGATTTGCGGCGAGGCTGGCCACAAGGATGCCCGCAACCCACGGACCGCCTGGGTTGTAGCCGCTCGCAAGCCAGGGCATACCCACGCATGCGCCGACCCAGGCGAGTGAGACATAGGCCGTCTTCAGTGCTTCGACGTCCTTCAGCCGCCGATGAAATAGCCCGACCAGGCCGATCGCCAGACACAGCAAGACGATCGAGGCGGGTGCGGCCTGGAGAATGGCCACGAAACCGATCCCCATGGCCCCGACCGCGGCATAGAGCCACCGACGATTTCGTAACACGAAGGCAGTTCGCAGGGGTGAGGTCGAACGATCGCGGGGGATGTCCCGAAGCCGATCGACGTTGTAGATGATGAAGGTCCCACTGGCAGCGAGAAAGGCCCAGGATCCTGGGTTGGGTGCATCGAGGACGGCACTCGAAACCAGGGAGAGCGAGCCACCAATGGCGGCGGCAAGTCCGCTCGAGAATGCAAAGCCGTCAGCGACTCGGGTGCCAAGCGAGGGTACCACGCGCGATGGCGAACTGGATGCCTGCGAGGCGTCGGGGACACTGGGGGGGCGATCGGGTGATTGATGAGGAGGCATTCGGTTGAGTTTCGATCGGACGGGGGGCCAGAGTCTCGACCGCAGTATGGCAGAGTCTCGGGGAGGCAGCGATTGGCGATCGAGGGTGGGCTGCGGGGCGGTGGTGTGAACGTCGCGCTAGATTCGCGTCTGTCAGCTCGAAGGGAGTCTTTGAAAGTGTGGGTGAGCAAGGTCAGTGAAATCATCGGATCGAGTCCGACGAGCTTCGAGAGCGCGGCCAGGTCCGTCGTGGCGCGTGCAAATCTGAACCTGCGTGGAATCACCGGAATCGAGGTCGTGGAGAAGCAGTTGAAGGTCGAAGCGGGTGAGATTGCCGAATATCGTGTGCGCTTGCGCTTGAGTTTCGACGTGGCGCCCAGGACCGAGTCGCATTGGTAGGCCGACCCTTTGCCTGGATCCGGGTTGGACTGGCTTCCCGGTTTTGACTTTGCCGTTCGCAAACGAGCACGTAAACGAGGAATAGTTCCGATATGGCAGTTGCTTCGGTTTCAACGATTACCTCAGCGTCGCCCAACAGCTGGCAAGAAGCGGCCGAGCTCGGCTTCGAGCGCGCGAACCAAACGCTTCGCGGCATCACCGGAATCAAGCTCGTCGACGAGAGAGCCCGGGTCGAAGACGGCGAAATCGTCGAGTACCTCGTGACGCTTCAGGTGATCTTCCTGCTCGATGAGTCGGAAGGAGACTGAGCGTTGGGTGTCCCCGCGATCGTGATGGCCGGAGATAGCCGCGCGGCGAAATCGGTCTACGGTCAGAGCAAGGTCTATCTCGAAGTCGATGGACTCCCTCTCGTCGCCCACGTCGTGCGCACGCTCCAGGACTGTCCGGAAATCGATGCGGTCTGGGTCGTGGGCGACACCGGCAAGCTCGAGGCCGCATTGAGCTCCGAGAGACTGAAGGATTCGCTTCGCAAGCCGCTGCACATCGTTCCGCAACAGCGAGACTTGATCTCCAATGCCTGGGAGACCTATCGCCGCGTTCTTTCGGGCACTGTACTCGAAGGGCGTGATCCGCTGCCCGATGAGCTCGACACCGAAGTGTTCTTTCTCTCCGGGGATATCCCACTTGCGACTGCGCAGGAATTTTCTTCATTCGTGCAGCAATCCCAGGCGATCAACGTCGACTACGCGCTTGGGCTATGCCCGGCGGACTCGCTCGACGTGTTTCGGGCGAAGGGGCCGGATGAGACCGGAATTTCGGTCGCCTATTTCAACGTGTGGGATGGTCGATTTCGCCAGAATAATCTCCATTATGCAAAGCCTGGACGAATCGGCCGACTCGATCGGATCGAAGAGATGTACGAATTGCGCTACCAACGCCGGTTCTGGAACATGTTTACTCTCGCGATTCGCATCTTGGCCGCGCGCGTGGGTGGTTTCAAGATCGCCGTACTCTTTGGCATGATGCAAGCCGCGGGCATCGCCGACCGAAATGGATATTCGCGCTTGGCGCGACTGTTGGCTCGGACAGTGACTCTCGAGATCAATCAGTCGACGATCTCCAAGATTCTGGATACCCAATTTGCCTTCGTGATTACGGAGAGCGGCGGCTGTGGCCTCGATATCGATACGGAAGAAGAATACGACGCGTTCCGCGAGCGCTTCGTGGAATGGTCTACGGCCCAACGAATGCGCGCAGAGGCGCTCTACGGACCCTTACCCGCCCAGCTAGAGGAACGAACGCCATGAGCCCCGAAGACGTCGTTTCGCGTACCCGTGTAGGCGTCGGGCTCTTCGACATGGCCCATCGAGGGCTTTTCGAGGTTCGTGGTGAGGATCGCGTGCGTTGGCTCGATGGGATGATCTCGGGTGATATCGAGGCCCTGGAGCGCGCCGAGCCAGGAGCGGGATGCTATGCGGTCTTGCTGACGAATCGCGGTGCGATCATCGCGGACCTTCACGTGGCGCGATTCGAAGACCGCTATCTGCTCGAGAGCCTGCGGAGCGAGATGCCACGAATCGTCGAGACGCTCGAGCGCTACGTGATCGCCGACGACGTCGTGCTAACGGACCGGAGTGCCGAGTTCGCCAGCCTGGGGCTGGAGGGCCCGGGGGCGCCCGTCGTCCTCGAGATGGCGACGAATGGCCGGATCGCGAATCTCGAACCCGAGCAATGGGCCGAGTCAACGATCGGGGGTCGAGACGTTCTCGTCGGGGGCTTTGGTTTCAGTGGTGAGTGTGGTTTTCAGATTCGCATGAAGCCGGGCGATCGAGACGCTGTCGAGAAGGCTCTGGCGGCCGCTGCGAAAGGGGATGGACTCGTTCGCGGCGACCTCGAGGCTCTCGAAATCCTGCGCGTCGAAGCGGGCCTTCCGGCGCTTGGTTCGGAACTCGACGACGAGGTGCTTCCCCCCGAAGCGAGACTCGAGCGCGCGATATCGACGAGCAAGGGATGTTATGTCGGACAGGAAATCGTCGCCCGATTGCGGGCGCGAGGGCAGGTCAATCATCTGCTCGTCGGACTGAGACTCGAATCGCCGGCGCTGCCGATCGTCGGCACAAAACTCATGGCCGAGGGGCGCGTGACGGGGGAAGTGACAAGTGTCGCCCTATCGCCGACCGAGGGTCCGATCGCACTCGGCTTCGTCCGTCGAGAGCATGCGGAAACAGGAACTGAGATCGAATTCGAAGGGGGTCGGGCCAGCATTGCGGCGTTGCCCTTCGTGGCTGACCTGGTCTCTGTCGACGCGCAGGCGTCCGGTGTGACGTGAGCCGTGGGTGGCTGATTGTTTTCGCGAAGGCGCCGCGACCGGGGCTGGTCAAGACGCGGATGTCTCCCCCACTGAGCCTAGAAGAATGCGCGGAACTCTATGAAGCGATGCTCGTCGATGTCCTGGAAGCGAGCGCCGACTTTGCTGCGTCACTCGATCTGATTCCGGTTCTGGCGTTCCATCCTCCGGATGCAGTTGCGGAGCTGATCGGTCGCACACCGCCCGGGTTCCGATTGCAGGTACAACGGGGCGCCGACCTCGGGGAACGAATGGCGAACGCGTTCGCAGAAGCTGCGGCCGCTGGAGTTTCCCGCATCCTTCTTCGGGGAAGTGATAGTCCGGCGCTCGAGCGATCTGTGTTCGAGGAAGCCATGAGGCGGTTGGACGGGGGGGATGATCTGGTCCTGACACCCGACCAGAGCGGTGGTTATGCAATGATCGGGGTGCGTGCACCGCATCCGGAGCTCTTTGAACTTGCTATGTCGACAGACCTGGTGATGGAACAGACTGTACTGGCCGCACAGTCGAAAGGATTGCGCAGTTCCATCACCACACCCGGTTTCGATCTCAATACAGTGGAAGACTTTCGCTGTATTGATGTGTTGTCTTCGGAACAGCGATCGGACCTCTGCCCTCGTACAGTCGAACTAATTTCGTCGTTGCCACTCGACAACGTGCTATAAATCACATTCTGAATCGAATTCAGATACCCCCCACGTACTGCTGAATGAACTCGCGCACGCTCAAATTTTCGTGCGCGAGTCGAATGTAAACGACCCCCCGGTCGGAGCATCGAGCGGACGTGCACGTTCCATTGAACATGCAGGGAGTCGAGTCATTCGACGCTGTCGCTGTCTCTGTCGAAGAGACACCGCGCGATTGCGGCCGGAGCGCTCGCTCGTGCGCGCTGGCGGTCGGACTGCGCACAAATCAGCACGCATGCACGGAAGACGTGCATCTGATGAACGATCGTCGAGCAGACTCCGTCGCAAGCGACTGGAGTATTGCCCTCAGCGTGCCCGCATTGCCTTCTGGAAACGAATTTCCTCGGCACGTCGTTTGCAATTTCGCGTCAACAAACAAGCGACAGGCGAACACAGCGGCCAAAGCGTTTTCACTTTTCGCAGAGCGAAGCGAAGAGAAGCGAGGCCCTGTGCCTCGTCCAGTTCCCTCGGTACCCAGCTTGATTCCGGACTTCCGGAACCTGGCGGGGTTCGAGTGGAGAGTCCGACAACCTACTAGGAGAGAAACCCAATGCGTTCCAAATTGATCATCGTTGCCACGGCCGTCGCGAGTCTCGTTCTCGCGTCGCAGATGGCAGCCGCGGACCCTGTCCAGGAGCAGCTCAGGCTCATGGAACAACGGATGGCGGAGATGGAAGATCGTCTGCAGGCGACCTCCAACGAGCTACGCACAGCAAAAGCCGTCGTCGACGAGCAGCAAGGGCTGCTTTCCGATGCCGGCCTGGTCGATGAAAGTGATTCCGGAATCCGTTCCGGCGTCAGCGACTTCATCGAGATGATCGACGTGAGTGGCGTCGTCGCGGCCAGCTACAACCACCGCGTTGTCGACTCCGACAACAACGGCGATCTCGCCGGCGGCAACGGTCTGTTCCGACATCCGGATGCGGATACGTTTGCCCTCGATCAGTTCTGGATCACCATGGAAAAGCCCGTGAACGAAGAGAGTCGAGGTGGTTTCCACGTCGAATTCTTGGCTGGTCAGACGGGTGACGTCTGGGGCGGAAGCGCGAACGAGCCCTATATGTTCACCGGCTATGTCAGCTATCTCGCTCCGATCGGGGACGGTGTCCAGATCGACGGCGGTCGCCTGGCGACTCCGCTCGGCGCCGAAGTGATGCAGACGAACGGGAACTTCAACATCACCCAGGGCAATCTGTGGTCCCTTCAGCCGGTGACCCATACGGGTGTC
>CBFDDD010000016.1:0-64255 GCA_965603475.1 uncultured Myxococcales bacterium | reverse complement strand
CGCCGCAACCTCAGCGGGGCGTTCGAGCGCACCTTCCACTTCGAGTTCGACGCGAACGGGCGCATCATTCGCAACAGAAAGTCCGCCCCAATTCATTTTGTTGGTTTCGCGACGTGTGTGCGCGAAGGGATCGTCGACGTGAGTCGATTTGACATCGATCGCCCTCTCGGCTGGCGTCCGCCCCTTCACGTGGAGACTCGCGACCGCCGCGATTCTGCGCGCGACCGGCACCTCGCGAACGGGCGACTCTGTGAGAGAGACCCTGATCGTGTCGCCCAGTCCGTCTTCGAGCAGAGATCCAATACCAATCGCGCTCTTGATCCGTCCGTCCTCGGCATCCCCCGCCTCGGTCACACCAACATGAAAGGGATAGGAGGGCTCGCCCGGTCCGCGCTCTTCGAGACGAGCGGCGAGCAGTCGATAGGCGGCAATTGCGATCTGGGTATTCGACGCCTTCATGGAGAAGACGACGTCGTAATAGGACTCGTCCTCACAGACATCGAGAAATTCCAGAGCGCTTTCGACCATTCCCTTTGCGGTGTCGCCGTACCGATTCATGATCCGATCGGAGAGCGATCCATGATTCGTTCCAATGCGCATGGCAACGCCGTTCGTCTTGCAACGCTGGACGAGCGGCCGGAATCGCTCAGCAACTCGCGCAACCTCGTCTTCGTATTGCGCATCATCGTAGTCGCGCACTTCGAACTTCTTCTTGTCCGCGTAGTTTCCCGGATTGATTCGAACCTTCTCGACGAGGTCGGCGGCGATCATGGCAGCGTTCGGCGTAAAATGAATGTCGGCAACCAGTGGAACGTCGATGCCCCGCTCGACGAGCTGGCGTCGAATCTCACGCAAATTTTCGGCATCTCGAATCGACGGCGCCGTCACCCGAACGATCTCGCAACCCGCCGAAGCGAGTTCTGCCACTTGTTCGACGGTCGCGAGCGTATCCATCGTGTCGGTAGTGGTCATGGACTGGATGCGAATCGGATTATCACCCCCGATCTCGACATTGCCCACACGCACGACGCGTGTCCGACGGCGCTCGGGACGGAATGCATTTCCAAAGGGCTGAAACACGGTTGCCCTACTCTCCTACCAACTCGTTGAACTTCTCGAGGGCCCGATCGAGTCGACTCGGATCTTTCCCGCCTGCCTGAGCGAAATCGGGACGACCTCCACCCCCGCCGCCCACCACGCCGGCCACCTCACGAATCAGATCGCCCGCCTTGAGTTCGGAGGTCAGATCCTTCGTGACGCCGATCGCGAGAAGCGCCTTCCCCCCACTCTCGGCGACGAGACAGACGACGCCCGTCCCCAATCGATTCCGAAAGTCGTCGACCATCGACCGCATGGCCTTGGCGTCGACATCTTCGACGCGTCCGGCGATCGCCTTGGCACCCGGCAACGCGGCGATGGCGCGTGCCGACTCAAAGAGATCCCCCGCGCCCGAACTCTGCTTGCGTGCGCGAAGGTCGTCGATCTGCTTCTGAGTCTGCTTCCGCTCCTCGAGGAGCCGACCCACGCGAGCGGGCAGCTCGGCAAGCGGCACCTTGAGCGTTTCCGCCGCTTCGGTCGCAAGCCGTTCCTGTTCACGAATGTGCTTGAGTGCGCCGAGGCCTGTGAGAGCTTCGATGCGACGGATGCCCGCAGCGATTCCGGACTCGGAAACGATCTTCAGGAGCCCGATATCACCGGTCGCACGAGCGTGAGTCCCGCCGCACAGTTCAGTACTGCATTCGCCGAACGACACGACGCGAACCAGGTCACCGTATTTTTCATCGAAGATGGCGATGGCACCCGCCTTGACCGCCGACTTGTAGTCCATCTCCCGAGTCGAGCCCGAATGGTTCGCTTCGATCCATCGGTTCACCTGGTCCTCGATGGCGTCGAGTTCGTTCGTCGTCAGAGGCGAGTCATGCGTAAAATCGAAGCGGAGGCGATCCGGCCCGACGAGCGAGCCTTTCTGCATGGCCTGCTCACCCAGTACGCCGCGCAGCGCAGCATGCAGCAGATGCGTCCCGGTATGATTGCGAACGGTCGCGTTGCGCGACTCGAAGTCCACTAGCAAACGCGCCTCCTGATCGACCTTGACCTCGCCCGAAACGACGACGCCTTGATGGACGAAGAGACCGGTGACCGGCTTCAGTACATCTCGAATCTCGACCTCGCCGGAGTCTGTTTCGATCCGTCCGCGATCGCCGACCTGCCCACCGCTCTCGGCATAGAAGGGCGTCTCTTCGAAGATCAATTCGACTTCGTCTCCGGCCAAAGCCTCGGAGACCATCTCACCGTTCCTGATCATCGCGGCCAGCGGCGCCTCGAGATCGAGTGCCTCGTATCCACGGAAGGTCGTTTGAATATCCGATGCGATTCGACCGTAGACCTCTTGAACGGCCGTGTCTCCACTGCCCTTCCAGGCGGCGCGCGCCCGCGCCTTCTGGCCCGCCATCGCGTCGTCGAAGCCGGACTGGTCGAGGGTCATGTCGTGACTGACCAGAATGTCGGCCGTCAGGTCCATCGGAAAACCGAACGTGTCGTAGAGCTTGAAGACCGTCTCACCCGACAACTCTCGGGCGCCCTTTGCCTTGAGTTCCCCGATCTCCCCTTCGAGCAGAGTGAGTCCCTTGGACAGCGTCTCGAGAAAACGCTCTTCCTCGCGGCGGATGCGATCCGTGATGAAGGCGCGTCGTTCGGACAATTCCGGAAACGCCTCGCCCATCTCATCGATGACCTTGTCCGCAACGGAATGAATGAAGGGTGTGTCCTGACCGAGCAACTTTCCGTGGCGCGACGCGCGCCTCAGAATGCGCCGCAGGACGTAGCCGCGTCCGGCATTGCTAGGCAAGACGCCATCGCCAATCAGAAACGCCAGCGCCCGTGCATGATCGGCCGCGACGCGAAGCGAAACATCAGTCTCGGCATCCTCTCCCGGCGTGACATTCGACAGTTCGGCGGCACGCGCAATGAGAGGCGTGAACAAATCCGAATCCCAGGTCGATCGTTTACCCTGTAGGAGCGCGGAGAGGCGCTCTAGACCCATGCCTGTGTCGATCGAAGGCTTCGGCAGGGGAGTCATGTTGCCCGCGGCATCTCGATTGAACTGCATGAAAACCAGGTTCCAGATTTCCATGAAGCGACCGGTCTCGCTCGATGGATCGTCATTCGGATGGTCGGCCAGTTCCCCCCAATCGAAGTGGATTTCCGAGCACGGACCACAGGGACCGGTATCGCCCATCGACCAGAAATTTTCATCCTCATCGAGCCGGTAGAGTTTCGACTCGGGGAGCCCGATCTGGTCGCGCCAGATTTCGTACGCCTCGTCGTCTTCTCGAAACACGGAGACCGCGAGACTCTCCGGCTTGAAACCGACTCCTTCCGTCAGCAGAGTCCAGGCATGCTCGATCGCCTTCTCCTTGAAGTAATCGCCAAACGAAAAATTGCCGAGCATTTCGAAGAACGTGTGATGTCGCGAGGTTCGACCCACGTTTTCGAGATCATTGTGCTTGCCGGAAACACGCATGCATTTTTGCGAGGTCGTCGCACGAACGTAGTCGCGAGTCTCCTCGCCGAGCAGGGTCCGCTTGAAGGGCACCATGCCCGCGTTCACGAACATCAGAGTCGGATCAGATTCTGGCAGAAGCGAGTAGCTCGGCACACGCCTATGGCCCCGCTCCTCGAAGAAGCGAAGAAAAATCTCGCGGACCTCCCGAGACGGGAGCGACATGGGACACCTCGAATGAGAACGTGAATCGAAGATTGCGGCCGGGAATATAGCGGCCCCCCGAAAGGAGTCTCTAACAACCGGCCCAACACTGAGACGGGTAGCGAAAACGCTCCCGATCGCGCTGATCGCGAACCTCCAGGACGCGATTCGCGAGGGACTTCGGCGCGTTGTCGTGAGTGTGGTCGATCTCGTCGTGTTGAGTGCGTAAGCGCGGTGGCGCCGCCAAGCGACTTCGCCCTGACTCTCGCGGGCCGGCCTCACGTGCAGGCGGGACCTAGCTCCTCGTCTCCGGTCTCGCGTTCATCGCATCAGAGCTAGAATCGGTCGATATTGAAGTCGTCTTCGTCCAGACCGTCGACGCCATCATTCTCCGGCTTTTTTTCGGATGCATCGCCGCCCTCGCCCTCACTGGCAAAGTCCGTCCATTCCGAGTCCGAGGTCGACTCGATCCCGCGAAATCGAAGCGCGAAGTCGTCCGGATTGGAGACGTGCTTGAGAGCCTCTTCGTAGGAGACCAGTCCTGATTTGACGTGACCCATCAACGATTGATCGAAGGTCTGCATTCCGTAGGTCGTATGGCCCTTCGAAATCGCATCGGGCAGCTCCTTGGTCCGATCCTTGTCCCCAATCAGTTCGCGCGTAAACGCCGTGGAGACCAGTACCTCGAGGGCCGGAACTCGGCCCTTCCCATCGGCGCGCGGAACCAAACGCTGACTGATCACGGCCTTCAGGATCGTCGAGAGTTGCAGTCGCACCTGCTTCTGCTGGTAGGGCGGGAAGACCGAAATGATTCGATTGATCGTCTCCGTTGCATCGAGCGTATGCAGCGTGCTCATGACGAGATGGCCCGTCTCGGCCGCCGTCATGGCGGTTTCGATCGTCTCGAAATCGCGCATCTCGCCCACCAGAATCACATCCGGGTCCTGGCGCAGCGCAGCTCGAAGAGCCGCCGAGAAGGTATGCGTATCGACGCCGATCTCGCGCTGGTTCACGATCGATCGCCGATCGCGAACCAGGAACTCGATCGGATCCTCGATCGTCATGATGTGGCTGGTTCGCTCGGAGTTGATGTATTCGATCATCGCGGCCAGGGTCGTCGACTTACCCGAGCCCGTCGTACCTGTTACCAGAACCAGTCCGCGCTGCTCCTGCGCAATTTTCTCGATGATCTTGGGCAGATAGAGCTGCTCGATCGTCTTGACGCCAAACGGGATCACACGAAAGACGATGCCCACAGTTCCGCGCTGCTGAAAACAGTTCACACGGAAGCGGCCTAGCCCGGGAATGCCGTAAGCCAGATCGGCCTCACGGTTCTCATCGAAGCGTGCCTTTTGAAGCGGATTCATGATCGAGAAGGCAATCTTCTGGAGTTCGTCGGGAAGGACCCGCTCGCCATTCTTCAGCGGTACGAGCGCACCATCGACCCGGAACATCGGAGGCAATCCCGATTTCAGATGGATGTCGGATGCGCCGCCCTTGATGGCGACCTTCAAGATCTCGTTGAGTTCCATGCTGCCCCTCGAAAACCCCTGATTTCATTCAGGATCTTCGGCCTAGGGTGAATCTAGAATGGGTCTAGAGTGATCTTCGACCGTCCTCCCGTTTCGACCGATTCGAACGCTTCCTTGAGATGCGCGCAGGGGGAATCCTTCACGAATTTCGATACGGAAACGATTTCGCCGATCGGCAACTCACACGTCAAGTCGCTGTAAAATTTAGGGAATTCGCCTCTCGGGCGAGTTCAGAAGCCACTCGGGCGACCGACTCGAAACCGGGAGCGAGCAGACGGGCGGGGGTGCGGAACCCGAAGATCCCGCACCCGACCTGCTACGACTACTCGTCCGCTTCCTCTGAGCTGGCTTCCTCAGCTCCCGTGGTGTCTGTGGTCTCCGTGGTCTCCGTGGTCTCCGTGGTATTGACGCCAGCCGGATCCGCTGCCGGTGCGGCCAGCTTCAATCCCTTGGCCAGGTAGACCTCCTCCGCGAGTCGCTGGCAGGCATCCGGATTTTCCTTCAGGAAGGTCCGTGCCTTTTCTCGGCCCTGGCCGATGCGCTCTCCATCGTAGGAGTACCAGGAGCCGCTCTTCTCCACGATGCCCTCGTCGACGCCGAGGTCGATCAGATCACCCTCTTTCGAGATGCCCTCGTTGTAGATGATGTCGAACTCCGCTTGCCGAAATGGAGGCGCGACCTTGTTCTTGACGATCTTGACCCGGGTTCGATTGCCCGTGACCAGATCGCCCTCCTTGATGGCCGCAATCCTCCGGACATCGATCCGGACCGAGGAGTAGAACTTGAGTGCGTTGCCGCCCGTCGTCGTCTCGGGACTTCCGAACATCACACCGATCTTCATGCGAATCTGATTGATGAAGATGATCGTTGCACCCGATTTCGCGACGGTCCCCGTCAGCTTGCGCAGCGCCTGACTCATCAAGCGAGCCTGCAGGCCGACATGCGTATCGCCCATCTCGCCTTCGATTTCCGCGCGCGGCACCAGGGCCGCCACCGAGTCGACAACGACGAGATCGATTGCTCCGGATCGCAGCAGGACATCTGCGATCTCGAGCGCTTCTTCCCCCGTGTCGGGCTGTGAAACGAGCAACTCATCGATATTCACACCGAGTCGCCGCGCATAATTCACATCCAGCGCGTGTTCCGCATCAATGAAAGCGGCCACACCGCCCACCTTTTGCATCTCGGCGATTGCGTGCAGCGTCAGGGTCGTCTTGCCACTCGACTCCGGACCATAGATCTCGACGATGCGACCCCTCGGAAGACCGCCGATTCCGAGCGCAATGTCGATGCTCGGCGCACCACTCGAGAAATAGGGAATCTCGTGGTTCACGGCGTCGTCGGTCATCTTCGTGATCGCGCCCTTCCCGAACTGCTTCTCGATACTCGAAACCGCGAGCTCGATGGCCTTCTCCTTTGCGCTTTCCGCTACGCCTCCTCGTTCCACCTTCGCCTTCGGTGTTGCTGTCGCCTTGCCTCGTGCCATCGTCATTGCCTCCCCATCATTCGTTTGCCAAAAATAAAAAAATCAAAGCTGAATCTAAGAATCACCCGGCGCAGAACCACCGCCGCCACGCCTCAAAAGGCTCGGACCTACGAGTTCGGCCCCGAGCATGCTTCTTCGAACCCAGTCCAGAGCCACCTGGGTCGTCAAGCTGCGGTGTCGACTCCGGTCGACTTGAAAGACGAAAGAATCCGAGTGGGTTCCCTCTGCCGAAGAAATCGCAATCCAGACCAGACCGACCGGCTTTTCTGCCGTCCCCCCGTCCGGTCCAGAAATTCCAGAGGTCGCGACCGCAAAGTCACTACCGAAACGCGCGCGAGCCCCCTCGGCCATTGCCCGCACGACCGGTCCCGAAACAGCCCCCTCACTCTCGATCAGCGCCTCGGACACACCGAGCTGCGAAGCCTTTGCCGCATTCGAATACGCCACGATTCCGCCCAGAAAATACGCCGAGGAGCCGGGTACATCCGTAATCCGCTCTGCGATCAGGCCGCCCGTACACGACTCGGCGGTCGCCACCGAGAGACCGTGCTCCGTGAGCAGGCGGCCGACTACACTCTCCATCGTGTCACCACCCTCGCCGTAGACGATCGCACCGAGCCGAGCGCGGATGGCCTCCGTCACCTGGCCGATACGCGCATCAGCCTCCTCGGCCGTCTTCGCACGCGCCACGGGACGCAAGAAATTATCCGGGAAGCTCGTTCGAAATCCGAGATCCACATCGCCATCGCGCGCAAGGTCCAGCAGCTCCGCCTCGAGCGTCGACTCGCCCATTCCGAACGTCCGCAACAGCACCGCCCGAACAACCCGCCGCTCCGCCACACGAGCGCCTGCGGCGCCTTCGGTGGCGCCCGCGGCCCCTTCGGTAGAAAGAGCGCCTGCGGTAGAAAGAAATGCTTCGATTCGCGGCAGAACCTGTTCATCCATCATCAGATCGAGTTCGCGCGGGACGCCCGGCATCGCAAAAAAGGCAGCCCTGCCCTCCCGAATCGAAAACCCGGGGGCAGTTCCGATCGGATTTCGAAGCACGTCCGCATCGGTCGGAAAGAACGCCTGCTTGCGATTGACGTCCGACATCTCGCGACCCACCCGCGTAAAAAAGGCCTGGATCGCCGCGAGCGAATCGTCATCGAGTTCCATCTGGCGACCAAATGTCTCCGCCATCACTTCTGTCGTCAGATCGTCTCGAGTCGGTCCGAGCCCGCCGGAAACGAGCACAAAATCGCTTCGCTCAGCCGCGCGCCGAAACGCGTCACGCATATCAGCCGGGTCGTCCAGGACCGAGACCTGAAAGCGGCATTCAAGATCGAGCAGCAGCAATCGCTCCGCGATTCGCGCCTTGTTCGAGTCGACGATTTCGCCGCGCAACAGCTCGTCTCCGATCGTAATGATCTCTGCCTTCACGCCGACACACCCGACACACTGGACACGCTAGAAGACGAAAGAAATCGTTCGAAGACGAGCAGCTGGAGTACGAACAAACCGAATCCGGCGTAGAGGCCCGCCACCACATCGTCTGCCATCACACCAAGCCCCCCCTCGAATCGACGCTCCGCCCATCGGACCGCCCCCGGCTTCCACACATCAAACAGCCTGAATAAGACGAATCCGGTCACGACCCCGGGAAAAAAAAGAAAAAGACCCTCGTCTGCAATGCGACCCAACGGCACCAGCAACGCCAACGGCAGAAGCGCAATCAGTTGACCGACGACTTCATCGATCACGATACGACCATCGTCGCGGCGGCCAAAATCGACCTCAGCGCGCCCAGCGGCCCGAATCCCGAGAAGTAGAAGCCCCCCGACAACGAACGCATAGAGCACAAGAAAGCTTGTTCGAGAGATCCCGGGACTCGCGTAGAGCATCAGAAGAAAGAGAAAAACACCGCCGAATGAGCCGGCGGTACCCGGCGCGATCGGGACATATCCCAGGCCACCGGCGACCGCGATCCAGCGCGACCAGCGCCCAATCCCGAGTTGCACCGGAGCGACTACAACATCAACACCCACACCCACACCCACGTTCGTGGCGGTGGCGGTGGCGGTGGCGGAATTGGGAACAGCCCCAGCCCCGGCGCTCCCAGCCGCCCCAAACCCTCCACAGAACGCATCGAGTTCGGGGGCTTCTTCGATTTCGAGTTCGATCTTGATGGGAAAACCCACCTATTTGGGAACACTGCGTGGAGAACGCGGTTTCTTCGTCGCGGGGGGGCGTCGATTCACAGCGGAAAGTAGCGATCGGTTTCGGATAGCGTCAATCCGAAAGGCGAAAATTTGACGAAAATTGTGAGATTTGGATCCACAGCCCGCACGTGTTCAGCCAGCGGGCCCCAAAGCCGATGGGAATGCGAACCCAATGCGCAATTCAGAACCCAACATCGACAACGCGAGCATCGCGCCGGCCAGAGCGGCCGTCGGCCGCGCCACACGCACGAAAACAGACGTGACGAGCCTCCTGTTGGAACTGACGCGCGCTTTGAGGGGATTTTCCTTCTATAGCGAGACCGACGTGCAACGTCGGCGCCTGCTCGATCGAGCCTTCCGAGCGGTGTCCGGAGACCTGTCTCGATCCGGTGAAATCGACCTCCAGCTCACAGAGGCCGGCTTTTGTGTGGCGGGGCTCTCCGAGACGATCGAATCCGATGCCGTCCTTGGTCCGCTGGAGGCCGCGTTGCGCAGCCATGGCCTCAACCGCCTTTGCATCGATCAGAGTCTGACCGGCAACGCGCTGCACGGGCTCTTCGACCTGCTTGGCCAACCCTGTAATCGATTCGATAGCGCGAAGGATTTCGCCCGAGCTCTCGGCGCACGAGATACCCAAGGACTCCGACTGAACGACATCGACGACCAGCATACGGAAACAACCCCCAAGCTGAGCGCGACACCCCCTCGCGCATCGGCCTCCCTCGGCTCGGTACTGCTCTCGAACGAACACGGTGGTGAACCCGTCGTGGACATCGAATCGCAAGAGGACAAACCCACTCTCGACACCGATCCCCTGCTTGCCCCAGCAGCCGACGATCGAGGCGAACGCCTGCGGGCCCGTCTGATCGAACTCGACCGAACCGTCGAGGATAGGGCCTACCAGCGCCGCTCATCCGACATTACGATCTGGGCCCTGGATCTCTGGAACGACGGGCTCAGCGATGAGTGCTATCGCGCACTGCTCGTCCTGGCCGACCACGCTGTGGGCCGCGGCGGACGTCCGGAAGCCCAGGCCCGCACGGCCGCCGCCTGTTTCGCAGATCTCGCAAATGGTGATCGATTGGGCGACCTGATCCGTCGCGCGACCGGACCGGGAGGAGCCGGCATACGAGCCGCACAGCTCTTGCTCCAGTTGGGCTCAGGCGTCGTTCCCGCCCTTGTTGATCGTATCTGTGAGGAACAAGATCCGGACCAATCGGCACCCCTCCATTCCCTCGTGCTCGCCCTTGGAGAGGCGTCGATTCCAACCCTGATCGAGGCGATCGAAGGCGCCAACGATCGGCGCGCACAGATCGGCATCCGGTTGGCCGGTGAACTCCAGAATCCAGCCGTGCTGCCGGCTCTCACGAACGTACTCCGTACTTCGGACCTCTCGCGACGCATCGAAACGATCCGCGCCCTCAGCCTCCTACCGGGCGAAGAGTCGAAGAACGTCCTGGCAGGCGCGCTCGAAAGCAACTTCGAGGAAATCGTCGTCGCCGCAACCGAGGCCGTCGCGAATTCCGAAGGCAGCGACGCGGTCCCCGTGCTGCTCGATGTGCTCTCCGCAAGCTTGCGCACGAACCGAACGAACGCGAGCCGTGCACTGATCGAGGTGCTCGGACGCATCGGAGATGAACGCGTCGTTCCGCGACTCTCCGCAATTCTCGAACGAAAGCCGATGCTGCGGCGCGCGCATCACCATGCAATTCAGCTCGCGGCGATCGATGCACTCGCGATTCTGCCGACCAAAGAAGCTCGACGAAGCATCGAACGGGCGGCACGTCATGGCGCACGCCCCGTACGCGATCGCGCCCAAACGCATCTCGACGAAATCCGTACCCCGCGTTGATTGGGCTCGCCGCAACCTCGTTGCCGGTTGACCCAAGCGCTTCGCCATCATTTCTACGCGCCGCCCTTGAGGTCCGCGACGATATCTGCCCACTGCTCCGGATCCGGCGCACGGTTGTGCGTCAGACTGACGCCGTCGGCGATTTCGGCGAGTCGCACGCTCAGCTTCACGGCGATCTCCTTGCGAGGACCGACTACGGCAATCTCTTCGAGGACCTCGTCCTCGATCAAGTCGGACATTTCGTCCCAGCGGTTCTCTTTCGACATTCGATTCAGCTCGACATGCAAATCACCCCAGCCGTGACAATCGAGCGTTGGACGATACGCAGGCGTCGAGCCATAGAACGCAAGATGCTTGCGCGCGGCGAGCTTCGACTGCTCGAACGCTTCCTCGGTATCTCCCGTCACGACCATGGTGGCGAGGATCAGATTCATGTCTTCGCGAGTCCGTCCCGATCGTGCGAGTCCACGGTCGATCGCCGGCAACGTGTTCGTCTCTAGCGATTTTCGAGTATTGAACGGATGACCGAAGAAGCCATCAGCGACTTCACCAGCCACTTCGGTCATCAACGGACCAAATCCGCCCACATAGATCGGCGGGGGACCGAAGGGATTCGGCCCAGGATCGAAAGCGGGAATCATCAGGGTGTGACGATAGAACTCACCTCGAAAATCGAGCGGCTCGAGTCCTTCCCAGCGCGCGAAGATTGCCTTGATCGCAAGCACGATCTCTCGCATACGCTTCGCGGGCCTGGACCACGGCATACTGAACCGGTTCTGGATATGCGGACGGATCTGAGATCCGAGTCCAAGGATGAAGCGTCCCTCGGAAATAGACTGGATCCCATAGGCGAGATTGGCCAGGTTCATCGGATTGCGCGCAAAGGCAATCGCGACTGCGGTCCCCAGTTGAAGTGTACGAGTCGTTTCCGCCGCGGACACCAAGGGGAGGAAGGGATCGTGTTTCGCCTCGAAACTGAACGCACCGTCATAACCGATCTCTTCGAGATGCCGAAAGCATTCTCCCGCGTCGCGTGGGTCTTCGAGGGGAGCGGTCGTATAGATCTTCATGGGCGCATGGTAGGCTCCTCCTTGCCTACTCCCCAGCAGAGAAGACCAGCCAGCGAACGACGCACCCCGCGAATCGCTACACTCCGCGCTGTGCGTGTACTCGGCGTCGATCTTGGCAGCAAACGAATCGGACTCGCGATCTCCGACGAGGAAGAGGAGTTCGCGTTTCCCGCTGGGATACTGGATAGCCGCGGGCGGAAGCGGGATATCGACGCGCTTCGTGAATTGATCGTCGAAAAGCAGATCGGCCGAGCGGTCCTGGGTCTCCCGATTCACATGGACGGCCGCCGCGGTCCCGAAGCGGAGAAGGCGATCCGATTCGCCGCGGATCTGAGTAAGGCCGCCGAAATTCCGGTCGATACCCTCGACGAACGTTGGACGTCTCGAGAGGCGGAGCGACTACTGCAACCCGCTTCGGGAAAGCGTGGCGCCAAGAGACGAAAGAAGGGTGCCGTGGATGAAATGGCGGCCTCTATCATTTTGCGTACCTATCTTGCTCGACGTACGCTGGACAGCGCGAACCGAAACGGCGACGAGCGTTCCCGTTGATGCGAGCCTGGAGTCGATTTCGATGATGAGAAAGGCGTTGGTCCGTGCCGCGGTCGGCGGAATCATCCTTGCCGCCGGTGGATGGCTCTGGGTTCAGCGCTCACTCGCCCCGGTCGAGGAAGACGGAGGGCAAGCGAGCCTTGTCGCATTCGAAGTCGAGCCGGGTGACTCGCTCACGCGTGTGGTCAACGCACTCGAAGCGAAGGGCCTGATCCGGAACGCGAAAGTGACCCGTTGGTTCGCTGAGGCCGAGGATCTGTCTTCACGGATCAAGGTTGGCGAGTACGAGCTCTCTGCCGCGCAATCCACGAAGCAAATCCTCGAAACCCTCGCGCAGGGTCGAGTCCGCACACACGCCGTCGTGATTCCGGAGGGCCAGCGGGCCAGCGAGATCGCCGATCGGCTCGCAGCCGCTGGTCTCGCCGATCGCGAGGCGTTTCTCGACGTCGTCTTCGACCCGGAGACACCCATTCGACTGGGTGTCGAGGGCTCGAGTCTCGAGGGATACCTCTATCCCGATACCTACCGCTTCTCGCGCGGTCTCCCCCCGGAGCGGATCGCAGAGGCGATGGTCGAGGAGTTCTTGCGCGTCTATCGCGACCTCGGACCGGGCGACTCTCCGCTCTCGATGCGCGAATTCGTCACGTTGGCCTCGATCGTCGAGAAGGAAACGGGCGCAGTGGAAGAGCGTCCCCTGATCGCCGCAGTCTTTCTGAATCGCCTGAAGCGTGGAATGCGTCTCGAGACCGATCCGACAGTGATCTATGGCATCCAGGACTTCGACGGGAACTTGCGACGCATACACCTGAAGGACGACAGCAATCCCTACAACACCTATCGGATCCGCGGACTGCCGCCCGGCCCGATCGCCAGCCCGGGTCGAGAAGCGCTGCAAGCTGTGCTCGAGCCTGCGGATACGGCCTACCTGTATTTCGTATCCCGCAACGACGGCACACATGTTTTTTCGAAGACCTACGTGGAACACAAAGCGGCGGTCGACCAGTTCCAACGCAGACGACGTCGACGATGAACCTTCTCGAGGAGCAGCAGGTCTTTTACCGAGAACGCGTTCCGGAACAGTTCAACCGTACCCTGGAAAGCCAGCGTGCGGCCGCGCGCGACGATCCCGCTGCGGCACGGCTGCTCGAGGAAATGGAAGCGGTTCGAACCGCGATCATCGTTCAGGTCGACAGCGGCGACGCGCTTCATCGTCATGCCTACGAGATCGATCGCGGCGAGATGCGATGCGTAGACGCACCCACTGGCGCACCCTTTCTGATTCTGGGCCATACGCTCGAAGACTTCCCGAGTATCCGACGTGAATGCGGAGATTCGCTGCTCGGCTTCCTGGGCGGGTTGGCCGGTCTCGGCGATGAAATGCGCCTTACATCCCAGCGAGTCCGCAGCCTACGAGAACTCGACGGATGTCTCGTCTTCGAGCGCGTTGGGCCGGGGGGGTTCGCGCTCGTCGCGTCGTTCGGTATCGAGACGTCCGAGCCCGAACCACGCGCGACAATTCGACTCGACGAAGCAGTCTACGGACGACTTCGGGCAGGAGAACTCGATCCCCAGGATGCCTTTCTCGACGGGCAGATCGAGATCGATGGGGATATGGAGATGGCGGTCGGGCTCGCGCTCGCAGCACTCTCCCCCGAATGACCCCGGGTGAACTCGTCCATCAGGGCCGCATCGAAGGTTGAAAATCGGGCGACTCTGGCTTGCCGATGAAATGCGTGGAAAGGCCGACTCAATTCGCGACGGCGAGAACACAAGCGGCGCACACGGGCTGAAGCGGCAGTGTCTCGATCTGAACCGAATCGAAGCCGACTTGCTCGAGGAGCTCTCCGACGCGTTCCGCAGCTCGAACCGAGTCACCATCGGTCGCGTTGGGTCGCCGCGACTGTTGAGTGATCGCGATACGTGCTCCACTGGCCATGCGCTCACGGATTACGCCCAGTACCTCTAGCGGTTCGCTCACAAACTGGAGCGCATTGACCCCGAATACCTTGTCGAAGACCCGCTCGAATTCAGGCAGCATCTCCAGAGACGCCTCGTGGAGTACGACTCGACCCGACTGAATGGCTGATCTGTTCCGTCGGGTGGCGGCTCGAAGCATGCTTGCCGAATGGTCGATCCCGATGACACGGCCCTCGGGAGCGAGACGACTTGCGGCTGCGATCGAGACACCCGGTCCGAAACCGAGTTCGAGAACGCTGTCGGTCGGTTGAATGTCCAGCAGCCCGACGGTCCACGCGTTCCGTAGTCGGTTCGACTTGCGATTCGCCAGGATCAATCCCGCCAGCCGCCCTAGCATCCCGTGCGGATGGTGAAACTGGTCTGCCAGCCGGCGACGAAGAGCCGACGGGGCCGAAGTTTTCGGGGTGGCACTCATACAGCGCTCCGGGTTCCCGCCTGAGGCTCGCCGAGCCTGTCGGCGCCGCTATCTCGCAGGTCCCGCCGAATGGGTGAGAGCAGCAATCCGAAATAGGAATTGGCATCAGGCTCGCGAAGTTCCTGCAGTCCCAGCTGCATGAATTCATGTCGGCCCCTCGGATTGGCACGAAATGTTCCGAATATCAGATCCCACAAAGGAAAGACCGCGCCGTAGTTACTATCGGTCTCAGGCTGCCACGACGAATGATGAATCCGATGCAGGTCTGGCGTCACGATCACGTAACGCAAGACGCTATTCAGTTTTGTACCAACGCGCAGGTCTGAATGGGAAAAGAGCGTGATCACGACATCCAGGAGTTCGTAGGCGGCGAGGATCCAGGCTGGTAATCCGAATAACAGAACCACGGGCACTCCAATGAAGGGGTTGATCAAGAATTCGAGTGGGTGGAAACGGACGGTCGACGTCACGTCTATTTCCGTATCGAGGTGATGAACGCGATGAATGCGCCAGAGCCACGGAACTTTGTGATTGATCATGTGAGTCCCAGTGGAGATCAGTCCGCGCAACAGCAGGGTCAACGGAATCAGCATCCAAGGGGACAGCTCGATGAGATTGAAGAGTCCAATGTGTGCGCCCTGCGCCCATAGAGCCGCTCCGACAAATGAAAACGGGACAAAGCCAAGCGCAACCACATTGGTTGCGGTCATTCCAAAATTGGTCGGCCACCTCAGACGCCGATTCATAGGGGTTTTCCGACGGGGAATGATCGTCTCGAGTACGAGAAAAAAGACCATGAACCCAAAGAACAAGCCGTACTGAAGGATCTCTCCTCGTTCCAACATCATCTCCTGGAAGTCCATCACCCCTCTCCTTTGAAGGCCGCGCGAAGCGCTCGTAGCGTCCGAGTGGCGGATACGACCCTCGTTTCCGGGATCGTGCTCTGTATGGATTCGAGGAATTCGCTCTCCCTCCGACGCATACGCTGGATCATTCTTTCTCCACTCGTCGTGAGCGAGACCAACGGCGAGCGACGGTGAGCTGGGTTTTCGACGAGCGTCACCATTCGTTGCTCGACGAGTTCGTTCACAAGGGTCTGGATCAGTTGCCGACTGACGTCGCGACTGCGTGCAATCGTCGGCACGGTCGCAGACGAGTTCCGCAGCAGATACTCGAGCACGGCCCGCATGCCGATCGATATCGGTTCGTCGGCATGCAGCTCCTCACTGACCCGAGTGACTCGGTGAAGGCTGAGTCGGAGCTCGTCGATCAGTTCTTCCAGGGGCGTCATCTTCAACATGACAATAATAATGTCATATTGACAATAGTGTTGTCAATAGGGATTCGACGAAACTGGCCAGTCATCCATTCATAGCGTGCGTGCGTTCGGAATTTGACGAGTTCGGGCGCTAGCGCTCGTAGCCGAGCGCCCTGAGTTGATCGTGGACTTCGGGATCGAGATTCAGCTCCCCGACTTCCTCGCCAGCCTCGACCGGTCTGTTTTCGCGCATCCCTTGAAGTCCCAGCTCGCGCAGCTTCGCCGCGAGTTCGGGCTTCTGCAGGGCCAGATTGCGCTGGGTCATCGGGTCTGCGACGACGTCATAGAGTTCATCCCGGCCGGCGGCGAATTCGTTGAAGATGAGTTGGTAGTCACCTTGCACGATCGATCGTAGGGGAAGCTGTTCGGGGTCGGGCCACCACCCCAGCGCCACCCGATCCATCTCTTCACCTGCGAGTTCACGAAGTGGGGAGGCACTCTCGCCATCCCGTCGCGCGGACATCGTCGACACCAGGCTTCGCCCCTGAGCCGCATCCAGGGGATCGGCTCCAACGAGCGCGAGCAGTGTCGGCAGGATGTCGATCAATTGAGCAGGGGCTGCAATTCGCAAGGGGCCCTCTGCGCCACCGGGTGGACGCACGATCAATGGAATACGCAAATTCGGTTGGAAGTAGAGCTGCCAGTGGATCACGCTGCCGTGTTCGCCGAATTCCTCACCATGATCGGAAGTCAAGATGATCAACGTGTCATCGAAATGTCCACGCCGCTCGAGTTCGTCGAGGAACCGCCCAATCTGGGCGTCCGTGTAGCGAATGCCCTCATCGTAACTATCAACGAGGTGCTGGACGTCCACGGGATCGAGTTCGGCCTGCTCGAGGAAGAGAGCGTCCAGCCGCTCGACCGTAGGGACGAGATTGCCTGTATACGGCTGCTCATGGAACATTCCGCCGAAAGGGGGTGGCGAAGAATAGGGTGCGTGAACGTCGTAGGTGTGCAGGAAGAGGAAGAAGGGCTCGTCAGCGTGCGCATCCAACCAACGCGTTGCCCGCGGAAGGATCTCCGCAAGCCCGCCCCCTTGATGATTGTAGGTGTCGAAGCCTCGATCGAATCCGAAGGCCGCATGCAGATAGCCACCGTCGACGAAGCCCGCTGTCCGCAGACCTGCCGCACTCAGCCGCTCGGCCAGGGTTTCGATTCCGGCGGCCAGCTTGTCCCCCTTGCCTGTAAAACCGTGTCGGCCGGGGTAGAGCGACGTCATCATGGCCATCTGAGATGGCGGCGTATTGGGCGCCGGAGCGAGCATCCGGTCGAATACGAAAGCCTGCCGAGCGAACGAGTCGATCTTCGGGCTCGTCTCACGCGGATAGCCGTAGACACCCAGATGATCCGCGCGCAGGGTATCGAGCGATATCAGCACGATCTTGCGAATCGGCGGCCGGGCGCCGGGCGTCGACTCGCCACAACCGGTCAGGATTGCTGCGTACGCCGCAGCGAGAATCAATCCGATCAACAACGACCACGACCACGACCACGACGAGCACAGCGACGAGCCGAAGCCGGCCCATTCACGTCTCTCTGACGGCGGGATATCCATGGCAGACCGAAGCTTAGCCATTCGATAGCAGAGGATCATGCGTGAATGCGTCGAGGGGCGCGCTACGCGCCGAACCTCAGACCAACGCGACCTCGCGCAAGAGCGAGATGTTGTCGAGTGCCTTGCCAGCGCCGTGGACAACAGCGGTGTATGGATCTTCGCTGCGCAGGATCGGCAGACGCGTCTCCTGTCGGAGCAGGTGATCCAGATCCGTCAGGAGCGAACCACCTCCGACGAGCATGATCCCTCTGTCGACGATATCTGCGGCCAACTCCGGCGGCGTCTTCTCGAGAGTGAGATGAACGGTTTCGACGATGGCATGAATCGGCTCGACCAGCGCTTCGCGCATTTCGTCGCTCGTCGCCACGACGACCTTCGGAATACCCGCGACCAGATCGCGACCCTTGAGTTCCATTTCCTGCGTCTTGCTCTCCGTCGAGGCAGTACCGATCGTCATCTTGGCTTGCTCGGCCGTGCGCTCACCGATTAGCATGTTGTACTTACGCTTGACGTAGTTGATGATCGCTTCATCCATCTTGTCACCGCCGGTACGGATGGAGCGAGAGGTCACGATTCCAGACAGTGAGATGACGGCAACATCGGTCGTGCCGCCCCCGATGTCGACGACCATGTTTCCGGTCGGTGCGGTCACATCGAGTCCAGCACCGATTGCTGCGGCCATCGGCTCTTCGATCAGGAAGACCTCGCGCGCACCGGCAGAGAGTGCCGACTCACGTACGGCGCGCTTCTCGACGCTCGTAATACAGGGAGGAACGCAGATCACGATCCGCGGACGCGCGAGCGTCCGGCGATTATGTGCACGTTGAATGAAGTAGCGGAGCATCGCTTCGGTGATTTCGAAGTCGGCGATGACACCGTCCTTGATCGGGCGGATCGCTTCGATATTTCCCGGCGTGCGTCCAAGCATTTCCTTGGCTGCATGCCCGACCGCGCGCACCCGTTGTGAGCGCCCGCCACTTTCGTGGGTCACGGCGACCACGCTCGGCTCCGAGCAAACGATGCCGTTGCCTTTGCTGTAGACCAGCGTATTCGCGGTTCCGAGATCGATCGCGAGATCGTGAGAGAAGATTCCAGCAATGGCGTCGAGGAACATCCGAGTCTCCAGGGCGCTGGCGAGGGGGAGCGGCCATGCCCGTCCTTGTGAATCGGCATGCATGCGCAGAGGTTGAGCCAAAATGCGCCATGGCAAGGTAAAACCAACGCACCTGATGGTGAGGCAGCTCACACGTGCGCAAGACTCGCCCCTGCCCCCATTTCCAGAAGGCTTTGAGGAGTTCAGAGATGGCGGGAAAGCTGCCCTACGGGGCCGGCACGACGCCTTCGGAGACCCGGCCGGTCGGGTCACGATCCACGAGAGCGCGGAGGCTCTGGAGACGCTCTGAGAGCTCGTGCACTCCTCCACGAACCTCGGAGAGATGCGTGCGATGGGAGTCGAGAAGCGCGTTCGTCCGCTCGAGCTGGACTTCGAGGCCGGCCACCTGGGATTCGAGTTCGCTCGCGAGCTGGACCTGCCTGCCGATCACGAGGAAAAAGAGGATCAGGACGAGCACGAAGAGCCAGACAGGTAGTCTGCGTCGGTCGCTTCGCGGTTCGGCCGAACCTCCGTCGGGTGTCGAACTCTGTGGGTCTGACGTGTCCGAAGAGGTCCCGGATTCCGATGTCGTGTTCACCAGCTTCAAGCCGACTGTCTCATCCTCTTCAGGCGCAGACGGGTCTGAGGGAGGCATTCCGAGCTCGACTAGGACTGGATGACGAGCTTCGAAAGGCTCGTCTTGCGCAGATTGGTCTTCTGAATCGTGCGTACCAACTCGGCGACCTTCTCTGTGTCGGTTTCGAAGGGATTGTTACAGATCACGCGCACGTTCAGAAGGTTGCCGAGGCGAATATTCGACCAGTCGAGATCGTATTGGATCGAGTTCTCCCGAGCGAGCTTGATGAATTCGCCGCGCATTCGAGCGCGCGTATCTTGCGGCGGCTCGGTCTTTGCGGCGTCGACTTCTTCGTCGGTGAACAGGCGATCTACCGCACCTTTCCTCTCCAGCAGATAGTAGAGGCTTCGTTCACGTCGGATATCGTGGTACTGGAGATCAAGCATCAACACACGCGGATCGGTCCAGGTCGTTTCGTGTTTATCGATCCAGGACTGAATCAGCTTCCGCTTGATCACCCAATCGATCTGACGATCGAGTTTGTTCGGATCGCTATCCAGGCTGTCCAGTACGTACTGCCACATGATGACGGCCTTCTTGTGGTCGTCCATGACGGGATACTGCTCGATGTATTTCTGAGCCATTTCGCAGTATTCGCGCTGAATTTCGATCGGTGAGTATTCGCGTCCATTGTCGAGTCGCAGACGTCGCTTGCAGGTCGAGTCATAGGTGATGTCCTTGATCGCCTTGACCGGATTGCGAAGCGTGAAGTCCTTGTTGATGTAGTTGTCCTCGATCATCTGGAGCACGACGGAGCAGGTTCCGACCTTGATGAAATTGGTGTACTCGCTCATGTTGGAGTCACCGACGATCACGTGGAGCCGTCGATATTTCTCGCGATCGGCATGAGGCTCGTCTCGAGTATTGATGATGGACCGATCGTTGGTCGTCGTTCCCGAGATCTTCTGGTAGATGTGCTGTGCACGTTGGCTCACGCAGTAGTGAACGCCGTCCTGTGTCTGAAAGACCTTGCCCGCACCCGTGTAGATCTGGCGAGTCACGAGAAACGGGATCAGCTGCTCCGCGAGGTAATAGAAATCGACATCCCGGTCGACGAGATAATTCTCGTGGCAGCCGTAGCTATTGCCTACGAAGTCGGTGTTATTCTTGAAGATCGAAAGCTTTCCGGGGATACGCTCTTCACGAATCTTCTCCTCCGCATAGATCTGGAGATCTTCGAGGATTCGCTCACCGGCCTTGTCGTAGATGATGAGTTGGCTGGGCGAGGCGCATTCCGGCGTCGCGTACTCGGGATGGCAACCGGTGTCCTGATAGAAACGGGCGCCGTTCTCGAGAAAGACGTTGAGGAAATGTTCGGTCGTGATCAGCTTCTCGAAGAGAAAGCGAATGGCCTTCTCCACGGGCAGGGTCTTGCGGCCCTCCGGTGTGAATATGATTCCATACTCGGTCTCGATGCCATAAATGCGCTTTTGCACAAAGCCGCCTGACCGCTTCTGCGAGGCTTAGAAAGACACACAATGCGCCTTCTCAAGCGTCCAGCATACCTTGAACTTCTTCGGTAGAAAGGCGGCAGAACTTGCGACCCGTTCGAATCCGATCCAGTAGACAGACTTCGAGACTCTCTACGCCCAATTCAGAACTGCGTTCTGCTCCCGAATTGAGCGCGCGCCGTGCGAGCTTGAGTGCTTCCCCCGCGGGCATGTCATCGCGATACTCGTCCTTCAGCACGGATTCGACGTCCTCGACGTTTCCGCCAATCACACAGTAGCCCGGGTGATCGCTGATGAACCCATCGTATTTCACTCGATAAATCGTGTTCTTCTTGTGATCGTCGTATCGATCGTCGCCGACTTCGGCAACGATGATCTCGATCTCGAGCGGTTTGATCTCACGCGTGAAGACCTCCCCCATGACCTGGGAGAACGCATTGGCAAGGCCCCGTCCGCGCACGTCCTCACGACTGTACGCATACCCCTTGGTATCCGCGAAGCGCACACCCACTTTTCTCAGCTGGTCGAACTCGCTGAATTTCCCAACGCCCGCAAAGGCGATTCGATCGTAGATCTCGCCGACCTTCGAAAGACTCGTCGCGTTCTCGGCGACCAACAAGATGCCGTTCTGATGCTCGATCGCGACGATCGATTTGCCACGCGCAATTCCCTTGCGCGCGAACTCGGCCTTGTCGGCCATGACTTGCTCAGGAGAAACGTAGAAGGGCATCGACATTAGAGATTTCCCCCGGCGGCACGAGCCTCCAGAATACTGCGGTAACAAGTGGCGATCTCTTCTTCGCTCGCGTCGGTCTGACCCTCGATCGTACAGACCTTGATCACGGGATAGATCCCGCGCTCGAGATCGACACCCCCGGTCGCGCGATCCTCGTCGGCGGCGGCAGTCAGCGCGGCGACCGCGATTCGGACCGCATCGTCGCGCCGGAGATTCGCGTCCCAGCCATGCTTCAGCGATTCCCGAGCGTAGAGCCCGCCGGAACCCGTCGCGTCGAACTCCGTTTCCTCGTAGCGACCACCCGTAATATCGAACTTCCAGAGACGCCCGGTCTTGCGGCGCATGTCGTAGCCCGCAAAAAGAGGCACGACCGCGAGCCCTTGCATGGCGGCCGGCAGATTCGCGCGAATCATCTGTGAAAGTTTATTGGCCTTGCCTTCGAGTTCGAGCTGCTCGCCCTCGATCTTCTCGTAGTGTTCGAGCTCGACCGAAAGCACACGCGCCATCTCGATACACGGACCTGCCGCGCCCGAGATCGCCATCACTGAATACGGGTCGGTCTCAAATACCTTGACGACGTCGCGCGAAGCCACCGAATGCCCCGCCGTCGCAAGCCGATCGCCAGCCACGAGGACACCGTCCCCAAAACGCATGGCCAGGACAGTCGTCCCGTGCGGCACCATCTCGGCCGTACCTTTTCCCCAGGCGGAAAGATCCGGAAGAAGATGTCTTTGTTCGAGCTGAAGAAGCTCGAAGAAACTTGAACCGTCGTAGCTGCCTCGAAGCGGCACTGTTCCCCCCTCAGAAAACAATCAATCCATCAAACGGGTACTCAACTCTCCCGCTAATCTACTCGCCGCCTCGCTGGACGTAATTCTTGACGAACTCTTCGGCGTTCTCTTCGAGGACGGAATCGATCTCCTCGAGGAGATCGTCCATCTCCTCCTTGAGGTCCTCGCCCTTCTCGGCGAGTTTCTGACCGCCCTCGTCCTTCTCGCCATCTCCGTCATCGCCACCGCCACCCTTGCTCTTTTGCTTCTGTTCGCCAGCGGCCATATACAGCGGGATTGGATCGGCCTGTCCGCCGACCTGCCGGTCGGCGTAGCCGCCGGATCGTACACGCTTCAGATCTCTGATAAATGTCGCCATCGTTTAGTCCTCCGGACTGGTCCCGACACAACCGCCGATCGAAATCATCGATCGAACGGCGGCTTCAGGAGCCCATGTTCTCGAGGAGCGCCGCAGCCGTGTCCGACCGCTCGAGCAGCTCCTCGACAAATTCACTTGTACCCTTCAAAGGCTCCGCCATCATGATTCGCTTGATCGACTCGTCTCCGAGTCCGAACGAAATCGAATCCCAATTCACACCGAAGACCTCGCTCGGATATCGACGTAGACATTCACCACGGAAGAAGGCACGCGTATCCCTCGGCGGATTGTACACCGCGTGTTGAATCTCTTCGTCCGAAACGATTCTCTCGACCTTTCCCTGGCGCTCCAAAAGATAGTAGAGCCCCTTGTCCGGTCGTGAGTCGTGGTACTGGAGATCGAGCATTTGAACCTGTGGATCGCTCCAATCGAGGCTCTTTCGACTCATATAACGCTCGATCAGGCGCTTCTTGATCACCCAATCGATCTTTCCGTCGAGTTCCATCGGATCTCGACCAAGCGCCTCGATGACGTCCTGCCATTTCTGCAGAACGTCCTTCTGGACCGGATCGAGAGAACGTGAAGAGGTATATGCGAGGGCCATCTCCAGAAAATCCTCCTGGATCTGGAGTGCTGTTCGCGCGCTGCCGTCGTCCATCGTCAGCTCGTTTCGGAGAGAGAGGTCGTGCGAAACCTCGCGAATCGATCGAACTGGATCGCGTAGCGTCAAATCCTTCGAGATTGCACCGTCCTCGATCATGGAGAGAATCAGCGCCGTCACACCGTTGCGCAGATAGATCGTGAACTCCGACATGTTGGAGTCCCCCACGATGACGTGGAGCCTCCGGTACTTCTCTCGGTCCGCATGAGGTTCGTCTCGCGTGTTCACGATCGGCCGCTTGACCATCGTGTCCAACGCGACTTCCGTCTCGAAGAAATCTGCGCGCTGGGAAAGCTGATAGTCACACGGATGATTGCGGCTCTCGCTACCTACTTTTCCGGCACCACACCAGATCTGTCGTGTCGAGAAAAATGGCAGGAGCGGCTCCACGACCTTCTTGAAGGACGTTCGGCGATCCATCAAATAGTTCTCGTGACATCCGTAGCTGTTGCCCTTTCGGTCGCTGTTGTTCTTGTAGATCAACATCTCCGCCCCTTCGGGCAACAGATTGTTGGCTTCTCGACGGCTGATCTCAATCACGCGTTCACCGGCCTTCTCGTGAATCACGAGGTCGCGTGCATTCGTCACTTCAGGCGAAGAATATTCCGGATGGGCGTGATCGACGTAGTAGCGCGCGCCATTGATGAGCGTCTTGTTGCGGGCAATGTTTTCCTGTTGGTTCGGCGTGTACTTTTCGCCTTCCACCTGGAAACCACGTGCGTCGGCGAGCGGATTCTCCTGATCGTAGTCCCAGAGGATCTGTCCGTCCGGGTCTTCGCGATACGCATTCACGATCAGGACGCACGACGAGATCGGGTCGAAGTCAGGATCGTTCTTGACCATGATCCCAAACTCGATTTCAGTTCCCATGACAGTCGGAATCGCCATCTTGCCTTCGTTTCTCCCCAGCCTGTCGAATCGGCGGGCCGGTGCTCGTGCATCCCGCCCCGGAGTCCGCCGACTCGCTCAGGCTGATCTGGAGAGTTCTTGATCGATCCTAGAGGTACTGACCCTGACCGCTCGAGACGTTCTCGATGGTCTGTTCATTGCGTTCCATTCCGGTAATGAGCGTTCGAACGTTGATGATTCGCTCACCCTTTCGTCCGGAGATGCGCGCCCAGTCGTCCGGATTCGTGGTATTGGGGAGGTCCTCGTTCTCCTTGAACTCCTCCCGCACGGATTGGATCAGGTCGTCCGCCGTGATGCCACGCTCCCCACCATCGATGAGACGCTTGACCGCCTTTCGCTTGGCACGCGCGACAATATTTTCGAGCATTGCGCCCGAGGCGAAATCCTTGAAGTAGAAAATCTCTCGCTCACCCTTGGCGTACGTCACCTCGAGGAACTTGTTCTCGTCGCCGGTCGAGTACATGTTCTCGATGACGTTATCGATCATTCTCGAGCAGGCCGAGTCGGTATCGTTGCCGTACCTGCTGACCGAGTCCTCGTGCAGTGGCAGATCCGGCGTCAGGTATTTCTTGAAGATATCGCGTGCCGCATCGCGGTCCGGTCGGGATACCTTGACCTTCAGATCCAGGCGTCCCGGGCGGAGTACCGCAGGATCAATCAGATCCTGCCGATTGCTCGCTCCGATGACGATGACGTTCTCGAGTGCTTCGACGCCGTCGATCTCCGACAGGAACTGAGCCACCACGGTTGCTTCCATGTCCGAGGAAATCCCCGATCCGCGCATCCGGAAGAGCGAATCCATCTCGTCGAAGAACACGACGACCGGAACGTCCTCGCTCGCCTTCTCGCGGGCCTTCTTGAAGACGTCGCGCAACTTGCTCTCGGTCTCGCCGACGTACTTGTTCAGGAGCTCGGGACCCTTCACGTTCAGGAAGTAGGCGGTCGTCGTCTTGCCGGTTTCATTTTCGATGCGCTTGGCAAGGCTATTCGCCACCGCCTTGGCAATCAGGGTCTTGCCACATCCCGGCGGGCCATAGAGCAAGATGCCCTTGGGCGGCCGGAGCTTGTGATCCGAAAAGACCTCCGGGTGCAGATAGGGCAATTCGACCGAATCACGCAGGATTTCGATCTGATCGCCCAACCCACCGATATCCTCGTAGGACACGTCCGGGATTTCCTCGAGCATGACCTCTTCCACCGACGACTTCGGCAGCTTCTCGAACGCGTATTGCGTTCGCATATCCACCATCAGTGGATCACCGACCTTGATGTGTTCGCGACGCAACGGCTCAGAGAGCGTCACGACCCGTTCGTCATCCGTGTGACCGCTGACGATCACCCGACTGTCCGAGATCGAATCGACGACGGTACAGACCTCGCCGCGCTGGGTGTACTCGGCGCCTTCGATGATGTTGAAGGCTTCGTTCAGCACGACGTACTGCCCCTCGTCCAGCTGGAAGGGATCGAGATTCGGATGAACGTTGACCCGCATCGGCCGACCTTCCATCAGGATCTCTGAAGTGCCGTCTTTGTTCGCACGGATGAAGATGCCGTAGCTATTCGGCGGAGCGCACAGCTTGTCGACCTCTTCCTTGAGAAGCTCGATCTGCTGCTTCGCTTCCTGGAGCATCGCGACGAGCTTTTCGTTCTGGCGCTCGGCGTCGTGATGCTGGCTTCGCGCCTGCTCATAGCGACGTCGCAAAGTCTCGAAGTCCGCCAGCATTCGATCGAGCCGGTGGCGAAATTCGCTGGAGTCACTTCCAAAGAATCGCATCGCATCCTGCAGTCGTTCGGCCTCGCTCGCCGACCGTTCGCCCGCAGCCGGGCGAGTCGGATCGAGTTCCGGGTCATCGCCCGGTCGGCCGCCCGCAGGGGTGATCCGCCGCATTACGTCGCGCACGAATCCCTTGCGTCCCGCGCCCGAGGAAGAGTCCGAATCATGTTCGCTCATTACGCCGTCTCCTCGTTGTCTCGCCCCGCAGATTCTTGCGGAAACGAGCAGTCATCCCAACCCTCACCCAACCCATACTGCAAGCGCTGTGCCGCACTTGATTTGGCTGATTGGCGGCTCGGCAAGAGATCGTGTCCGCCTTCTGCGTGAAAGAGGACTTCGGAATCTCTCGATTTCGACCCGGGGGGATTGGAACCGATTCTTCTGACCCAACCTTCCGCAATTCGAATCGCCGCGGCAAACAGACTTTTCGATCCAGCGGGGAGGCGACACAAAAGAGTTGGGAATTCGGAGGGTTGCGCACTCCGCGATCGATTTTGAAGTGCACCGATCGAGGGCGCGTCCAGCCCGAAGAAAGCGGGGCCAGAGGCGGTCTGCAGATTGCACCGTCGCGATGGCAACCTCCGATTCGGGGACCCCGATTCGAAGGGAAGGCCACCCATTCTCGCCGACCCTCGCTCTAGCCTGTCTTTTGAGCCCTGCCGATTCAATAACGACCCGATCGGTTGGAATGAAACGTCGAACCTCTCGAATTTGAAGCCCTTTTCAGCCTTTTTCAGTTTATCGGCTGCAAAAATCGTGTCAACCGGGACTCGCATGCAGAGATCCTCATAAACTCCTGTTTTAGAATGGTTTCGTCGTTCGATTGCGAACACCTGGGCTCCAATCGGTGCAGAATTCACGCTCGCACCCATCCTCAGGCACGCTCACCACGCGCGCCGCAGACTCTGGCTAACAGACTCTGGTTAGTACCCAGATCGAATTGCCTGGTTTCGAGAATCTGATGTGCAAACTGCGGAGGCATCCTGCCGCAAAAGTTGCCGATATCTAGACGAAATCGTCGAGATTGCACCGCTCGAACATGCGCACTGACTGCCGTGCATTCTATTTCGGGGCGCAAATTTCGAGGAGAATTGGGACGTTGAGCGTCATGGCCCCCTCTGGCTTCTGGTCTAGGACCATCGATTGCGGCCTGAGGGACTCAGTCGTCGGGCGAACCTGCGTAATCGATGACCTCTACGCCCTCGGGAATTTCGAGCTTGAAGGTCTCGGCTTTGGGATCGCGATTGACTTCGATCTCGCTGAATCGAATCTCGGTCAGATTACCGAGGAGATCGAGCACCGACGTGGCGACGATGTCGCCCGAAACACGGTCAGCCACGAGTCCCAGCCGCTCGTAGGTGGCCTCCGCCTTCGGAATCAGATCGAGCGTGGTGTGGTCCATCTCGCAGACAGTCGCCTCGACCTCGAATGATTCGAGAATCTGACCATCCCCAAGCAAGAACTGGAGGGCGGCGCCGCTCAGGTAGCCCGCTGTGACCTCGAGGCGAGTGATCGACTCGCCATCGACGTCATAGATCCATAGGATCTGACCGTCCGACACAACCACGCTCGGCTCGGGCAAGAGATAGGACCATCTCATCTTTCCAGGTTTGGCAAAGATGACGCGACCGCTCTTGGGCTCCGGCGCCATCAGGGGCTGCCCGGCGAACGTCGCAGATTCATTGGTCTGCACGAAATTCGCGTGGATGTCTCGAATGCCCTCGTATCGCGACTGAATCAGCTTCGCCGTGTTCACGCCAGCTCCCGCCGGACAACTCGATTCTTTCTCGCCTGCTTCGATCGCCGTTTCCGCCTTCGGTTCGGCCTCCGGCTCGGCATAGGCCCCGGACGCGGCCAACAGAACTGCGGTCGACAAAATGGCGCCAGGCCGAAAGACGACACGCGCCATTCGCGCTCGCTCTGTACGAACTAAACCAGCGAACTTCATTGAAAGCCTCTTCACGACAGCCTCCCCGGTCATGGCAGTCATGACGCGGTTCGCGCGAACCCTTCGCCGCTACTCGTCGTCGGAGAGGGGAGAAGGCATGAAGACCTCTCTCCCCTTCGAGCCAATTTGAGGCCCGATCATACCGTCGAGTTCCATCTGTTCGACGATTCGGGCAGCGCGGTTGTACCCGATCTTGAGACGCCGCTGGACATAGGAAATCGACGCATTCCGGGTCTCGGCGACAATCGCGACCGCCTGGTCGAACATCTCGTCTACATCCTCGCCACGCGATTCGATCTTTTCCGCCTCAGCATCCGCCCGAACGAGATCCTCATCGAAGACCGGACGTCCCTGACCCTTCAGGAACTTCACGAGATCATGGACTTCATCTTCCGACACGAAAGGTCCATGGATACGCTGCAAGACAGCGGTTCCAGGTGGGAGAAAGAGCATATCGCCCATGCCCAGAAGGTCGTCGGCACCTTTCTGGTCCAGGATCGTACGACTATCGGTGCCGGAGGAGACCTGAAAGGATACGCGCGCCGGAAAGTTTGCCTTGATCACGCCCGTGAGGACGTCGACGCTCGGACGCTGCGTCGCCAGCACGAGATGAATCCCGGAAGCACGTGCCATCTGCGCGAGGCGCTGGAGTGATTCCTCGACCTCCTTCGCCGCAGTCATCATCAGGTCCGCGAGTTCGTCGATGACGACGACGATATTGGGCAGGATCTGCCATTCGACTTCCTCACCCTCAGTCTGTCCCGGTTTGGGCTTCAGGGTAAAGAACTCCTCGCCCTCGGCGAGAGACTTGCGGGCCTTCTCATTGAACTGATCGATGTTTCGAACGCCGGTTGCGCTCATCATCTGATAGCGGTCTTCCATTTTCCGAACGACGCCCTGGAGCGCTGCCGCAGCGCGTTTCGGGCTCGTGACGACGTCTGCAATCAGATGTGGGATGCCATCGTAGATCGACAACTCGAGCATCTTCGGATCGACCATGAGGAGCTTCAGTTCATTCGGTGTCGCACGGCTGAGCAGGGAGCAAAGCAGAGAATTCAGGAAGACGCTCTTTCCGGTTCCCGTCGAACCTGCCACCAAAAGGTGGGGCATCTTCGCCAGATCCGAAGTCACTGCGTTGCCGAAGATATCCTTGCCCATCGCAACCGCGAGTCGACCCTTGGTCTTTCGAAAACTCTGGGATTCGAGAATCTCACGCAAATAGACCGTCTCTCGATCTGGATTCGGGACCTCGATTCCGACGACCGACTTGCCCGGAAGCGGCGCGATGATCCGAATCGAGATCGCCCGAAGCGACATCGCCAGGTCGTCCGTCAGTCCGACGATGCGATTGACCTTGATCCCAGCCGCAGGCTCGTACTCGTACATCGTGATCACAGGCCCGGGGTGAACGCGGACCACTCGACCCGTCACACCGAAATCCGCGAGCTTCTTCTCGAGAATTTTCGAGTTCATCAGGAGCGAATCGCGATCATACGACCGCTCGTTCTCGGGCGGCGACGAAAAGAGTGCCGGATCGGGCAATTCGAAGGGTCCGCTCGAAGCACCATCATTGAAGTGGAAGGCTTCCTGCTCGGGTTTCCGCGTGCTTCGACGCTCCTCGTCATGATCGACGATGTCGGGTTCTTCGCCGCCACGCTGCTTGCGAGGCGTCGGCTCCCGCTTGATTTCCTGCTCTTCCTCGATCTCCGTCTGCGCGAGTTCAGGCTCGGGCTCGCCCGATTCTTCTTCGAATGAAAACTCGGGCTCGCGCAATTCCTGAACACGTGTGCGACGCGCCCGACGCTCCCTCCAGACCCCGATCGAGCTCGCGGACTCGCGAAGCTGCAGAAGGCTTCCCATCGCTCGCCTTCCGGCGGCCTGGGCCAGCAGAAGCAACTGCTCACCAAGGACCTGTAGCTGGCCGAGCAACCAATCCCCGATCCAAAACGCCCACCCCGCGGTCCATGTCCCCGCACGCCCGAGCGCACCCAGTGTGGTGCCGGTCGAGATTCCCGTCAGCGAGAGGAGGCCCACCGCCAGGAGAAGCGTGGTCAGCACGAGCGCGCCGGCGCTTCCGAAGAGCAGGGTCTGCCATCGCGACCATTCCGCCCCGAGCCAGCCAGGCTCGACCCAGGGAACACTCTCGGGCGCAAGGTTGAACAGCAGCGGCGGCATCACAGCGACGGTCGGAATGAGCACGAATGTCCCAATCCAGAAGCGCGAAAACGGGCCTGGAAGCCCCAGACTCATCACGAGTCGCCCACCGAGAAATGCGCAGGACGCCACCAACACGATTGCGCCGGCGCCGAGAGACCTCAGCAGGAGTCCGGCCAGGGTCGCGCCGGCTGGACCAGCGCTGTTCCTGACCTCGACGAGTTCGCCAATCGGGTCCTGCGGCGCATAGGTCGCGAGCGCCAGGGTTCCGAGAAGGCAGAAACCGATCAACACGAGCCCGACGATCTCGGAGCCCACCGCGACCAGAATCGGCTCTTCGCCGTCCTCTTTCGCCGCTTGTCGCTCGGAGCGCGCACCTGCGCGCCGCGATCGTGATTTGGCTGCTGCCCTAGCCATGACGGCCGTCCAATCGTGCTCGCGCAAGCCTCTCGCCAAGGCCACTCCCAAGAGGACCGATGAAGCGAAGCGTGCGCTGAGTCAATCTTTTGATGTAGAAATAGTGCGTCTGCATTCCCTCACCCCCCGGAGAGGAGAACCGCAGCAGGATACCGTGACCATCCCGTCGCGCAAAGGGCCCTGGCGGTCCTCCCTTGACGCATTTCGACCACGGCGGGACACTCTCCATATCATTTCCTCACAACGAGTCCCTTTGGAGCCCCACCATGGCAGGTGTCAATAAAGCCATCCTTGTAGGCAATCTCGGTCGAGATCCCGAGCTGCGAACTACGCCGAATGGCCAGTCCGTCGTCAACTTTACGCTCGCAACGAGCGAGAACTGGACCGACAAGAGCGGTGAACGCGTCGAACGCACAGAGTGGCATCGAATCGTCGTCTGGGGGAAAACGGCCGAAATGTGTGCGCAGTACCTGTCGAAGGGACGAACTGTCTACGTCGAAGGTCGAATACAAACCCGAGAGTGGGAAGACAAAGACGGAAACAAGCGGTACACGACCGAGATCAACGCCAACACCGTCAACTTCATCGGACCGCGCACCGGTGGTGGCGGTGGCGATTCGGGCGGCGGACCTTCTGGCGGTAGCGGTGGCGATTCGGGCGGCGGACCTTCTGGCGGTAGCGGTGGCGATTCGGGCGGCGGACGTTCCGGCGGTAGCGGCCCGTCCGGCGATCCTGGCCCGCCGATGGACGACAACATCCCGTTCTGATTTCGTCGTCGGGTCTAGCCCTGCGTTGTATTGGCAGATCGTGCTAGTTCGCACCTTCCGTGCGAAGCGAGCGGACGATCCGATCGATCTTTGCCAGGTCATCCGGCGTCAGCTCGTCGAATTCGATTCCCATTCCCGCTGGCGCGGTGACGCCTCCGCTGGAGACGCGCACGACTCGGCCGATCGTTCGCAAGACTTCTTTGCTCCCGGGCAGATGGAATAGCATCGAGACCTCGGTTCCGGGCTGATGTGGCTTTTCGGTCTCGATAAAGAGGCCACCTGCGTTGATATCTCGCGTGAACTCGGAAAACATTTCGTCGACAGTCGCATAGTCGATTCGCACGGTCACTCCGGCGCGGCCTGCGCGTCGTCGGTCATCGTCGGCGACCCCGTCCGGGCAGTCTGCTCCATCTGAGTCCAAACTCACCTTTGCCATGGCAGCTTCTCCGTGCCAGTGCCCGAGACGACCCACCTGAACGTGATCGGCTTGGCCACCGGATAGCTCCTATGGTCTTCTTCGACCGTACTCTCCCCGAGACTTGAGGGCCGTTTGTGCGCGCTTTGTGGGCGGTTCCCTCCGCCCCCCTCGTTTAGGGGGAGTGATATTCGCAAGAGATTCCGCCTAACCCGAGTCAGGCCGACGAAAGCGACCTCTCGTCGTCAAATCCGTCCCCAGCCTCACGAAAACTGAAGTATCCAGAATTCGCAACGATTACGTGATCGAGAACGCGGATACCGAGGAGAAGGCCCGCCGACCGAAGCCGCTCGGTGACGGATCGATCTTCTGAGCTCGGACTGGGGTCCCCGCTTGGATGGTTGTGAACGAGCACGAGCGCAGCCGCCGCGTTGCGAATCGCATCACGGAACACCTCACGCGGATGAACCAGGCTTGCGGTCAAGGTTCCAACCGAGACTTCTTCGGTGGTGATCAGACGGTGACGTCCATCGAGTAGCAGGACATGGAAAGACTCCCGCTGAAAATCGCGCAGGCGGCCACGAAAGTGACGCTGAACGTCGGCCGGGCTGCGAATCGGCTGGCCGCGTTCGAGGGGCTCATCAACGAGTCGTCGCGCGAGCTCGATCGCTGCACGCAAACTCGCCGATTTCGCCGGGCCGAGCCCTGGCATCGCTTCGAGTGCGCGACCACTGGCCTCCGCGAGCCCAGCGAGTCCGCCAAACCGATCGATTGCCGCACGCCCGATCGTCCAGGCATCCTGCGTGCGATTTCCAGTTCTCAGTACCAGTGCGATGAGTTCAGCATCGGCGAGCGCGCGCACCCCCTTCTGCTCCAGTCGCTCACGCGGTCGATCCGCCGATTCCACTGGTCGCCGAGATGCCGTTGGTGAAATCGACAACAAATCGGAAGGTAGGGATGGCAAAGAGGTCGCTCCGCTGGGGGGAGCACAAATCTAGTGCTTGCGCCGCACAGCGCCCGGGAGCGACCAAGAATCCACGTCCGGTAAGGACCCGTTCACGCGCAGCGATTTCCAGTGGATTCGATCGGCAGAGACACTGGACGCGTAGAAGGCGTTCAGCGGCTGAACTGATCCTCCGCCTCGCTGATGGACGAACCGGCGCGTTCAGCCTGCGCAGAAAAATCATCCGCGACCCAGGCGGCGGTCGGATCGCCACTCGCGCGAAGTGCCGCTAGTAGATCGCCCAGAAGTCCCCGCGCCTCGGCTCGTTCGGATAGGCGTGCAGCCCATAATTCTTGTTCGGCCAGATTTCGCCCAGCGATATAGCCCGCAAACTCCGCCGGGTCCTCGAGGCCGAGAGCCAGCCATGCATCGCGGGGATCGCTCTGCTCGGCCTCTCCAATGCCAGTACTCGTGAAAAATTCACGCTGCGAAACCGTTTGAGGCCATACGCCAGACCGAGTCGTGAAGTCGCCCGTGCCCAGCCGTTCGGTGGTGACGAGCGTACCCGGAGATGTCGAGTCGGAAGACATCTGGGAAATTCTGGTGGAGAGATCGGTCGTCCAGCCATCCGGGCTTCGCGATGTGAAGAGACGGCCCCCCGAAGGCAGCGAGTTCTGATGCGCTCGGGACGGTTGAGACGTCGACTCCTCTACCAATCCCAATCCCAATCCCTCGAGCTTGATATGAATTCGCGTACCGGATCCAACGACAGTGAGCGGAATTCCCTGAACAGGACCGATCCGAAGAGTCCGATCGGATTGGTTGGCACGACGCTCGACCCTGGCCACGAAATCCATTCCGTTCGAAGCGCGACGTGCGCGCAACGCGCGTGCACGCTGCTCTCCACGACGATCCGCCGCAATCGACGCCGGCAGAGATGCAACCGAAGATTCGGTTCGATCGAGCAAGTAGCCCTCTTCGCTCACATCACGAGAGTCGCGCGCGCCATCAAAACCCGGAATTCCGCCAAAGCTCTGGACGACAGTGACGACCAGAGCTGCCGCTGCGATGGCCGATGCGGGAAGAACGAAGCCGGGCTCGAGTACTCCGCTCAGCATCCGACCGATACGCCCTAACAATCCGAGCTGTCCTTCACCCGATCGTATTCGACGCATCACGTCTGCTGCGATCATCGGTGGCGTTTCCGGGTCGGGCATTGTGCGCAGCAGACGAATCGTCTGCAGCATTTCTTCGACTTCCCCCGCACACGAGTCGCAAGCGTCGAGATGTGCATCGACGAGCGCGCGGTCGCCAATCGGGAGATCCCCTTCGAGATAGTCAGCCAGATGCTTCTTGATATCAGCGTGATTCACTTCAAGTGCCCTCGGCTGCCGGGACAACCAGCAGATCCTTCAGCTGATCGCGCAGCGCTCGCCGCGCGCGGTGGATTCTCGACTTGACCGTTCCCTCGGCAATTCCGAGCACCTTGGCGATTTCGCCGTAGGCGAGCCCTTCTATGTCATAGAGAATTACCGGCATGCGAAGGGATGGTGAGAGCTGATCCAACGCCTCGCGGACGTGACCCGTAAGCTCTGCGCCCGACGTCGAGTCCTCGGGATCACGAGGTGAGCTTGGCAGATCATCGCCGGCGGCCTGGCGATGCTTGAGCTTCTCGACCCGCGCACGTCCACGACCGAGCGAACGACGCCGATTCAAAGCGGCGTTGGCCGCAACGCGGTAGACGAACGTCGAGAATCGCGCCTCGGCACGAAACCGATGGCCGTAGCGGTGCAGACTCAAGAAAGTCTCTTGAGTCAGATCTTCGGCATCTTCCTTGTTTCCCATCATCCGATAGAGCAGGCGGTAGATCCGCCGCTCGTGGCGAGTGATCAGTTCCTCGAAAGCGGCATCGTCGCCCTTCTGCCAGCGCGCAACGAGATCCTGATCCGGATCATCGATGACGACACGTGGTGGCACGGATTCCCGTGCCAATGAGGTCGTACTCATCCCCCCCCGCTCAACAATCTCGTAGGTCATGTCCAGCCTTTCAGCGGACAGACCCCGACGCTCGGCCGGGGGTTCCCCGGATTCAGTCGGACTCGGAATCGTCTCGTCGCCGTTGGCTCCGCTCACACACGCCTCATCGTCTCGTCGCCCAATCTCCCCGGGGATGGAATCCATTCCCCTCGGGTACCCGTTGTCACTATCCTTTGGGGCGTTGGGGGTCTTGGGAGCCATCGGACGAATCGCCTGGAATATTCACCGCCTCCTCGCCTTCGCGCACGAACACCCCGCTCTTCCCACCGCGCTTCGCCACCAGTCGCACGTGATCGACCACCATCTCCCGGTCGACCGCCTTGCACATATCATAGACCGTGAGGCCCGCGGCCGACGCTGCTACGAGGGCCTCCATCTCGACCCCGGTACGCCAATGCGCCTCGACTCGGGCTTCGATCAGGAGAGCCAGACCGTCCGGCGCAGGTTCGAGGTCGACGACCACCGAGTCGATCGGCATAGGATGCGCGAGTGGAATCCAGTCGCCCGCCCTCTTGGCGGCTTGAATACCTGCGATCCGCGCGGTTGCGAGCACGTCGCCCTTCGCGACTCGCCCTTCGACGATCCGGGCCAGCGTTTCGGCCGCCATTCGAACCTCGCCTCGCGCGATGCAGACCCGATGGCTGATCGGTTTTTCGCCGACGTTGACCATGCGCGCCCGACCACGTTCATCCAGATGTGTCAATTCGTCTGCCAAGCTCTTCTCGCTCCCTGTTGATCATCGGTCGGGTCGTCGGTCAAGTCGTCGTTCAGGACTCGAGCCATTGCAGCATGTCCCCCCAGACCCGCTCGCGCTCCGGCTCTTGAAATATTTCGTGTCTGAGTTCTGGATAGATCTGAAGCTCGCTCTTCGTCGCAATCTTCTCTTCCAGCCCCGCGTGCAGGTACCGACTTCCGGCCGGTGGACTGATCGGATCTGCCCCGCCATGAAGAATCATGATCGGCCGCTCGATTCGCTCGCTCGCTCCGCGTACCGCCGAAACCATCGAACTCATTCCTGCCGCGAAGCGAACGGACATCCGGTCTTTTACGAACGGATCCTGCTCGTAACGTCTGATGACTTCGGGATCCCGCGACAACCCCTGCAGGTCGAGTCCGGTAGAAAGGGCGACACGCGGCGCGAACACGGCCACGATTCGTGCGATTCCGAGACTGATCGATTGCCGGAGCCCAGCACTGTCTCCTCCGAGCTGAAGCAGAGCACCCGACAATACGATGTGTTCCACCTCCGGATTCCGGAAGGCCGCCGTCGCAGCGACCACGAGCCCACCCATACTGTGGCCAACGAGCGTGAGCGGCAAGCCGGGATGGTCGAGCCGAACGAGTTCGACGAATTCCGCGAGTTCGTCGACCAGGCGATCGAAACGATCTACATGACCTCTGGGCCCCGCCGTCCGCCCGTGTCCCGCCTGATCATAGGCATGCACTGCGAATCCACGTTCAGCGAAATGCATCGCCATCTCGTCGTATCGACCCGTGTGTTCTGCATAACCGTGAACGATCACCATCGCTCGGCTCGGCTGATCGGACGGCAACCACGATCGCCGGTAGCGATCCCCGGCATCGGAGAGCTGGACCTGGGTTTCACGCCGCCAGATTTCGTTTCGCATTCAGGAATGACTCGCTTTGCGCACCCGCGCCCGCGTTTCCTGAACCTTCTCGAGATAAGCGACACCGCGAATCCGGCGACCCCAGAAATAGCTGGATATCCCCTTCGCCTCTCCAAGGCGACGGATATTGTCCGCCAGGATGAAACATCCGGCGTCGACATTACTTTCGATCGTCGTCAGATTTCCGGCCAGCGGCAGCTTCTCTGCCATATAGGGCATCACCTGCATCAACCCGATCGCGCCCTTCCCGCTCTCGGCCCATGGCCTTGCATCACTCTCGACGAGAAGAACCGCAATCACGAGGAAAGGATCAAGTCCATATCGACGGCTACTGCGCAGGACAGCTTCGATGACACGCCGTTGCTCCTCCACGGACAGAGAGGAGTTTCGGTCATTCAAATGCGCCACCAAGGCCGCAGTGATCGCCGACCGAACGCCATCGGACTCGTGCAGGACCGAACTGGAGGTCTCGTCTCCACCCAATTGCGCGAATGGGCCGTCCAGAATGAGCAAGCCACCGAGGAGCACCAGGCCCCACGTTCCCACACGGCGCGAGCGTGTCGAGAGCGGCGAACGCCTCGCCGACAGGCGATTCTCGTTTTCGTCCTGTTGGCCCACTCGGTTTTCCCCATGATCGTCGTGCGAAGTTTGAAGCCCTATCGATCCATGCGGCAACTGCGCTGATCCATAGTTGACGGACCATCAGAAGAAACATCGAAGCACTGCCCATTAGCCAGCTGAGGGTGTCGTGAAGATGCAGTGAAATCGTGAGTCCTGCAGGATACCGACGCCCGAAGCGATGGGCCATCCACGAATCCAGACTCGATCGAATCGGTTTTGCTTCACTCACGACTCCTTCCCTGGTAGGATCGCCATTAGACACTCGGGTGGGCTTCCCAACCCGCATTGCTTCGATCTGGAGAGGGCCGACGTCGTGGGCCAACGAGAACGAAATTCCGTTGAGGCGGTTTCGCACGGTCGCCTTCGGGAAGTAGCCAAGATTGCGCTCCCCGATGCCGCGACCACATCGATGCTCGATGGCCTCACGGGTCCGCACTCGTTCGTACTGGCCGTTGATTCCAAACTCCGCGTGGTCTGGTTGAGCGACGATCTAGGCATCGTTCTCGGCGGTGGGGCAACAGCGATCGGAAGGCCTGCTTCGTCCCTGTTGGACGACATCTGGCCCAATGATGTCGCAGGCTTTACCGACCAGAAACAGCAGTTCGTCGATGAAATGGTTGCCCGGAAAAGAGTCTCCGGTGCGCGGTTCGACCTCCGACAGAACGGCACCGCCCTTCCACTCGTGGTCAGCGCGTTTCCCGTGCGCGATTCGGTCGGAAACGAACTCGTCATCTGCGTCGCGGATCGCCACGAAACGAACGAATCCCTCGAACAGAAGAACGAAGAACTCGAAACCTACGTGCGAAGCGTGTCGCATGATTTGCGATCGCCACTCGTCTCGCTGCTCGGATTCTCCCGACTTCTTCGCGACGACTACCACGAGGCCCTGGGCGAAGCCGGTCTACATTTTCTCGATCGAATCGAGAAGGCCGGGCGACACATGAAACAACTTCTGCACGACATGTTCGAGCTCTCTCGAATCGAAGAGACCTCGCATTGTCGCGTTCACGTCAACCCGGCTCCGATCCTGCAGCAACTGCTCTCGCAACTGAAACCGCAGCTCGACGAGAAAAATATCGAGCTACACCTGCCCGAGGATCCCCCGACCATCCTGTGTGATCGAACGCGGCTCTATCAACTCTTTTCGAACCTGATCGGGAACGCCATTCAGCACATGCAGGTGGAGACGAAGGGCCAGATCGACGTCGGGGTCGAGACCGTGTCGGATGGCTGGCAAATCACGGTCAGCGACAGCGGACCCGGCATCCCCCTCGAAGATCGCGATCGAATCTTTGAAGCCTACGAGACGGCGAGTAGGCCCGATAACCGCAATCAGACGAGCGGACTCGGCCTCGCGATCGTCAAGAAGATCGTCGAGGCGCATTCGGGTCGAGTCTGGGTCGAGAGCGATCTGGACGCCGGAGCTCGCTTCTTCGTCTGGTTGCCGAAGGGCTGACCCCCGGCAGAAACGACGGAAGACCGAGGAATCTCCACCGAAGGCTTCACGCCGGAGCGCTTCCATGTCGTTTGCCCTGGCTATGGCCTTCGCGTACCGTGCGCGCTGCGCTATGCGGGGGACTCGATGTATCCGGAACTCTTTACAATTCCGTTTCTAGATTGGCCGGTCAGCAGTTTTGGTGCGGCGATGGCTGTCGCTTTCCTGGTCGGATATTGGATCGCGATTCCGCGGATGTCCGAAGAGGGTCTCGACCCCGACGACGCTGCCAACATGCTGACCTGGATCATGTTTGGCGGCGTTCTCGGCGCCAAGCTCTACTACGCAACCGATTTTTCATTGCGTGGCGAAGCCGAATTCTGGTCCTCCCTCTTTTCTCGGGCAGGCATGGTTTTTTACGGCGGGCTGATCGGCGGAGCGCTTGCGGGCTATGCCGGCTGTCGATTCTACAAGATCCCGGTGGTGGCCTTTGCAAATGCCTGCGCCATTTCGCTCGCGATCGGCCAGGCGATCGGGCGAATCGGCTGCCTCCTGGTCGGCGACGACTATGGACGCGCGACAGATCTTCCGTGGGGCATCGCGTTTCCGCAGGGATTGCCGCCGGTCTACTACGCAGTCCATCCGACCCAGATCTATGAGTCCGCCTGGCTCTTCCTGGTCACCCTGTACCTGTGGCAAAGACGCAAGAAAAGCCCCTCACTGATGGGCGAGTATCTGATCCTGAACGGCATCGGGCGCACCGTCGTCGAACACTGGCGGCTGAATGCTCGCGTCGCACTCGATCTTTCCGAAGCGCAATGGATTGGCGTTGGGCTTGTTCTCTTCGGCGCGATTCTGCTCGTTCGAGCTCGCGGGGCTTCAGCAGTTCACACCGAGGTTGACTCCAGTCGAAGCTGAAGTTGTTTGGCGCTATCCACGAGTGCGGCGCCCTCCTCGTCGTCTTCGACGAGTCGACCGAGACGACCAAGAACCGACGCGGCCAGGCGCGCGAAATCCCGCTCCTGGTCGTGGGCGCCCAGATTGGCCCAGACGTCGAGCGTTGCGATGCTCGTCGCATAGTCCCCGTTCAGGAAGGCCTGCATACCATTGGCGTAGAGCCTGAGTTGTTCCAATTCGGCGCGCGGCGCATTGGTATCCAGGCCCGCCTCGCGAAGTGCGTCGGCCGCTTCCTCGAAGTAGGCGCTCTCGAGGAGCGCTCGAGCGCCTTCGACGAGACCCGTGACCGTGTTGCCATGCATTGCCTCGAGGACCCCCATGAAGCCCTCCGGGAAAACGGCATCCACCTGTTCGCGGCGGCTCAGCAGACAGCGCGTGACCACCCTGTCCCCCGAACGCTCGACGAGTAGACGTCGCAATTGATCTCGAGTCTGAACGAGCAGGGCTCGCACTTCGGAGACGACCTCGCCCAGTCGAGACACACTGCTTTCTAGAATTCGATCGAACTCATCGAAGAGTTCGTCCGATTCCTCGTCCGCCGCTTCGCGCAGTGATGCGACCCGCGGTGCGTAGACCTCGCGTTGATAGAGCGTCTCGCGAAGCTTCATCGCCTCGTGAAAGAGCGAACCCACGGCAAGATCGAAGAGCGCTTCTCGCCGAACGGCCCGCGTAGCGATCCCATGGGCTCGAAAGAGTTTGTGGCTCTTTTGTTTCAGCCGGAACAGGACAGCGCGATCATCGTCGCCGACCAGAGCCCGAATTTTCGCAAAGGGGATATTGTCTTCCGCGTGCTCGGAGAAGATTCCGCGAAGCTCCGCATGCGCCGTCAGAAATTCTCGCAGCAGCTGAACGAAATTCGAAATATCCCTCGACTGAATCGATCGATCATCGGCATAGCGATTCGAGGGGCTCATTTCGGATCCTTGACTCGCAGACACCGGATTACACCGGACTTTTGCTGCCCACACGGGCCGGTCGAGAATAGAATGGCGGAATCGGCCGGCCAATGGAACCGATGAAGGACCTATCGCCCCTTCGAATCAGTGGCTGGATCACGCAGCGGCGAACCCGCGATCCCCAGGGGAATGTGCAACTCTTCGCTGCTGCTGAGCCGCCCGTATCGGTTGTTCGGAGAGCGGCCTTCTCCTACGTTCCGCCCGAACAAAAAATCGGCAAGTACCGCCTCTGGAAAGGAAAATCAGCGATGACCGAGCCCGAACGCGAGAGCATGGAAGTCGATATCCTGTACGTCGGAGCGGGACCTGCGACCCTCGCCTCCGCGTACCATCTGGTCAAGCAAGTCGAGGCCCACAACGAAGCCTGCGAAAAGACGGGCGAGGCCCCCATCGAGCCCCCGACGATTCTCGTCATCGAAAAGGCGGCCGGCGTCGGTGATCACCAGCTTTCCGGCTGCGTCATGAATCCCCGTGCGATCAAGGAGTTGATGCCCGACTTCGTCGAGCAGGGCTTCCCGACAGAATACGTCTGCGAAAAAGACTATTTCTGGCTCTTCACCCGCAAGGGCACCATCAAATCCCCGATCACGCCGCCGATGTTCAAGAAGAAGGGTTATCACGTCACCTCCCTCTCGAATATCGTGAAATGGCTCGCCGAGAAATGCGAAGAGGTCGGTATCGAAATCTACCCGGGCTTTGCCGGCGCCGAAATCCTGACAGAGGGCGATCGCGTGGTCGGTGTTCGAACCGGCGACATGGGGATTGGCAAGGACGGAAAGCCGAAGGCCAACTATCAACCCGGCATGGACATCATTGCGAAGTGCACGATTCTCGGCGAAGGCGTACGCGGATCGATGTCGAAGCAGTTGATCGACCGTTTCGACATGCACGGAAAAAATCCTCAGACATTCGAGACTGGCGTCAAGGAAATCTGGCGCGTCAAGCCCGAGAAGCACCAGCCCGGACGTGTCGTTCACGGCTCGATGTTTCCGGATTTCTTCGGGCAGATCAACGGAATGTTTCTCTACGACATGAAGGACGATCTGATCACGTACGGTTTTGTCACTCCCCTCGCGAGTGAAGATCCGAATAACGATCCGCATCGCGCAGCACAGGAATTCAAACGCGATTCACCGTTCATGCGCGACCTACTAGATGGCGCCGAGCTCGTTCGATACGGAGCAAAATGCATCCCAACGGGCGGGATCCACGCACAGCCCAAGCTGTACACGAATGGCGCGATGCTGGTCGGTGACTCAGCTTCCATGCTCAACATCATGAAGCTGGCCGGCGTTCACATGGCCATCAAGACAGGAATGCTGGCGGCCGAGACCCTGGTGGATGCGCTCAAAATCGATGACTTCAGCACGAAGACCCTCGGCAACTACGCAGAGCTGTTCAAGGACAGCTGGGCCTACGAGGAGCACATGGAAGCGCGAAATTTCACGGGCTCCAACGAAATCTCGCCACTCTTCGGAATGCTGATCAATATCCCTTTGATGCTGATCACCAAAGGACGCGGGCTCATCCCCTTCATCAAGACGGAGCCCGGTCATACTGTCATGAAGAAGATCTGGGAACTCCCGAAGGAACGGCGCAACCCGCCGCCCTTCGAACCCGATGGCGTCCTCACATTCTCGAAGGAGCATCTGGTCGGATTCTCCGGCACCCAACACGAAGCGGATCAGCAGCCACATCTCAAGGTCGCAGACACGAATGTGTGTTCGACGAGCTGTCTAAGAGACTATGGGAATCCGTGCGAAAAATTCTGTCCCGCGGCCGTTTACGAAATGGTCGACGTGTCTGGCAAGCCCGGTGAGAAAGAACTCTTCATCCATCACGAGAACTGCGTCCACTGCAAGACGTGTGACATCGCGGATCCATACCAGATCATCACCTGGACGACTCCTCAGGGCGGAGAAGGACCCGACTACACTCAGATGTAGAGGCCGAGCCAATGCCCTCAGTGACCGGTGAAGGCCCCAGAGAGTCCTGGCCACCAGAGATACTGGAATCCGGGGCGCGCAAGGATGCTTTCGAGCCGCTTCAGTGCCCACGCTTCGGCCGAAAATTCACGACCGCCACCCCCGCTGATCGACGGAACCAGCGTCGCACGCGTATACAGGTTTCGTCGAATCTCCCGGGGTCGGTGATAGGTCACCACGCGTGATTGTCGCACACCGAGACGCTTCTCCAGCGCACCCACCGCGTCCTCGAGAGTCCCGATCCGATCGACGAGGCCGTTCGCGAGCGCCTGTTGAGCACTAAAGATCCGCCCGTCGGCGAGCGTTGCGACCTGGTCGGAGCTGAGATCGGGTCGCCCGATCACTACGATCTCACGAAAGCGGGCATGAAGATCGTCCACAATCAACTGGAATTGATCACGTTCGACGTCACTGAGGCGTCTATACGGAGAGCCCGCATTTTTGTAGACGCCGGCTGTGATGGTCTGGTCTTCGACGCCGAGCTTCTCCATCAGACCCGCGAAGCTGAGGCTCGAGAAGATCACGCCGATCGACCCCGTGACCGTCGTCGGGTGTGCCTGAATCTCATCCGCGGCCATCGCGATGTAATAACCGCCCGAAGTCGCAGTCCCAAGAAACTGCGCCATGACCGGAACGCGACGTTCTTTGCGATAACGATTGATCTCGGTATAGATCTGCTCGCTCGCAGTCACCGTGCCCCCGGGACTGTCGATGCGCAGCAGCAACGCGCTCACATCATCGTCGCGGCGAGCGAGGTCGAGGACCTCTTTGACGCGGGCCACCATGCTGTACTCAGCCTCTCCGAAGAGAGAACCAACGTCGTTCGAAATGCCGATCACGCCATCGATTTCGATCAGTAGGATCTTCGGACCCTCGTCACCTCGAACGACAGTCTCGACGAGCTGCGCCTCCGGCCCCCCTCCGCCCAGAAGGTCGACGGTAATGCAACCCGTACTGAAGACGAACAGAACCGCCCAGATCAACCCGCGTAACACGGTCGTTCGGCGCATTCGCCTCCCTCTTTGCCTCCCTTTCAAGAGGATCAGCTGCAGCCGCTCGTGCTTCCGCAATTCGGGCACTTATAACAAGCGCCATTTCGAATCATGATCGAGCCGCAATCCATACAGGACGGCGCGTCCGCCTGATTCACGAAGCTCCCGACCAGGTTGACCGCGGCTGCTGAAGCGGAAGTCGTCGCGTCTCCCGATCCACCGGCGATCGCGCCAGCTGCCTGAGGCGGAGTTGCGCTTGCGGCGTCCTGTCCGACTCCCTCCTTCTGAACGGGAAGAGACAAGATCGGAACTGTCGTTCCCGTCTCGTCCGAAACCTCGGCCGAAGTCGTCTCCTCAGATTCGAGATAGCGATTTCCGAGGTACCGGAAAACATAGTCCGTGATCGATTTTGCGATCGGAATCTGCTTGTTCCCTGTGAACCCGGAAGGCTCGAAGCGCGTATGGCTGAACTTGTCGACCAATGCCTTCAGCGGAACGCCGTATTGAAGAGCGATCGAGGTCATCGTTGCGATCGTGTCCATCAACCCCGAAACGGTGCTTCCTTCTTTGGCCATCTTGAGGAAGATCTCGCCGGGCTGTCCGTCATCGTAGAGGCCGGTCGTAAGGTATCCCTCGTGCCCCCCGATCGAGAATTTGTGCGTGAACGCTTCGCGCTCATCGTCGAGCTTGCGACGCCGCGGTCGGTACTGATCGAGTTCGACGAGATTGTCGGTGTCACCAGATTTCCCAGCATCCGCATTCTGGTCGAGACCAGCGTTCAGGGGTTGCGTCCGCTTACTGCCGTCACGATAGACGGCAAGCGCCTTGAGACCGAGCTTCCAACCCTGCGTGTAGGCCTCCATGATGTTCTCGACGGTGGCATCCTCAGGAAGATTCACGGTCTTCGAGATTGCGCCCGAAAGGAAGGGCTGAACCGCACCCATCATCCGGATGTGTCCCATCCAATCGATGGATCGTACGCCGTTCTGTGCTCGAAACGCGCAATCGAAGACGGTAAGATGCTCGTCCTTGAGACCCGGCGCGCCCTCGATCGTTTCGCGTTCGTCGATGTGGGCAATGATCGCTTCAGATTCACTGTCGCTGTACCCGAGCTTCGCCAGCGCCATCGGAACCGTGTTATTCACGATTTTGAGGAAGCCACCCCCAACGAGCTTCTTGTACTTGACGAGCGCGATATCCGGCTCGACGCCCGTCGTATCGCAGTCCATCATGAATGCGATCGTGCCTGTCGGGGCAAGTACTGTCACCTGCCCGTTCTTGTATCCATGCTCCGCGCCAAGCTCGTAAGCGTCATCCCAGGCGTGCCGCGAGGCCTTCATCAGATCCACCGGCACACCCGAAGGCGGGGTCGCATAAGCGGCATCTCGATGCATCTCGATGACGTCGAGGAAAGGCTTGCGGTTCTCCTCGAACCTGGAGAACGGGCCCATCGCTTCGGCGATCTCCGCGCTCATCCGATAGGCCTCGCCACACATCAACGAGGTCAGCGCGGCCGACAAATTGCGGCCCTTAACGCTGTCGTATGGAAGTCCATTCGCCATCAGCAACGCGCCAAGATTCGCGTAGCCAAGACCGAGCGGCCGATAGAGATGGCTATTCTCTTTGATCTGCGGCGTTGGATAGTCTGCAAAATCGACGAGGATCTCCTGGCCGAGAATCGTGAGGCCGGCTGCCTTCCGATAGTCTTCGACCTCGAAGTCTCCCACCTCATTGCGAAACGTCATCAGATTCAGGCTCGCCAGATTGCAGGCCGTGTCATCCAGGAACATGTACTCGGAGCAGGGATTGCTGGAGTTGATCCGACCGGAATTCTTGACCGGATTCCAACGATTGATCGTGGAGTCGTATTGAATTCCAGGATCACCACAGAGATGGGCCGCATCGGCCATCTCTTGCAGAACCTCGTCCGCGCGCATCGTATCGACGACTTCGCCGCTCGTAACGGCCTTCGTCTCCCACGTCCCACCGATTCCCGCCGCACCCATGAACTCGTCGGTGACTCGAATGGAATGGTTCGCATTCTGAAAGAACACCGAATCGTAGGCTCCGCCGGGTACGTTGAACCCGCCGTCGTATCCCTCCTCGATCAGCGACCACGCCTTCTTCTCTTCGGAGGCCTTACAGCCGATGAAGTCCATCACATCGGGATGATCCACGTTCAGAATCACCATCTTGGCCGCCCGGCGCGTCTTGCCACCTGATTTGATGACGCCGGCAAAAGAATCGAAGCCGCGCATGAACGAAACCGGGCCCGATGCGACGCCCCCACCCGCGAGCTGCTCACGTGAGGAACGGATCGTCGAAAGGTTGCTGCCTGCTCCCGAGCCGCCCTTGAAGAGCATGGCCTCGGTCTTGGCCAGATCCATGATCGACTCCATCGTGTCCTCGACGGAGTTGATGAAACAAGCGCTCGCCTGCTGCTTGGTATTCTCGACGCCCAGGTTGAACCAGACAGGGCTATTGAAGGCCATCTTCTGGTGAACCAGCAGATAGGTCAGCTCGTCCGCATAGGCGCGTGCATCCTCCTCGGTTGCGAAGTAGCCGCCCTCTTCACCCCACTCCCGGATTCGCCCTACAACGCGCCCGATCAACTGACGAACGCTGTACTCGCGTCCTGGCGTTCCGACGTGGCCGCGAAAATACTTGGAGACGACGACGTTCGTTGCGAGCTGGGACCAGCTCTTCGGGATCTCGACGTCGTTCTGTTCAAAGACGCTCTCGCCCTTCTCGTTGGCGATCGTTGCGGAGCGAATCTCCCATTCGACCGTATCGAAGGGGTCGACATCCGGGCTCGTGAAATGGCGAGAGATCGTCAGGCCGGTGGTCTTCTTGGTTCTCGTCGTTTCCATCGTCTCACCCTCAGCGCTCTCAGCGCTCTTATCGCTCTTATCGCTCTTATCGCTCGTCAGTTCTTCGCTCACGATTCACCCACCCCCCTCAGTCGTATCCTATGTATCCCATGTATCCGATCCGGCCCGACCCGCTCGACGGCTTAGATGAGTAGGGCGCCGAGAAATCTCCCGGCGCCCCTCGAACAGCAAGTGAATTGTCACGTCCATCAGCGTTTACGACGCGAGACCTTTCGGATGAGTTGCAACACGGGGTCACCCCAAATCCTTCCAGTCCCGATCAGTTCCGACTTGGCGACTCCCCACCCAAGGTTCGCGTTCCTCCCCGCAACCACCAAGTTGCGACCCCCCCAGGCTACAGGAGGAACCTCACATCCCCGTTGAGGCTCAAATTGCACTCATCGAGAGTATTCGTCAACCGAAAAAACACAAAATATTGGGATAGACTGGGTGATCAACCACAACCCCTTGTGCCTGACACAGTTTCGTGACCCCGCTTGAGCCTCGCAAATCCTCGAATCTGAAGGGGAATCAGCTTATCCCCAAACAGCGTTTGCAAGCTATTGTTTTGACAGGGGTTTTCGATCTCAGGCCAGTTTTTTCAGGCCCTGAGGGGATACTGCCTATCCGACAACGCCAACGGCTCCCGATCCGACCGCCAGAAGGCCAGATTCGCGCAGAAAGGTCCGTTGGATCGAAGGACTATTCCTCGCCCGGAAGTCCAGTGAAGCGAATGCCGAGGCCTTCAGGGCACTTGTGTCGGATATTCAGCCCGATGATCAGCGCCGTCATCTCCTCGACGATGCGTGCGTTCGAGAGCGGCCCACCATCGAGCGCTCGGAGCCCCTCCACCAGTGGGCACAGTGCCATCACCTTCTCTCGAGCGGCCTTCGGTCCGGAGACCACCACGTCACACTCGACAGGCTCTGCGAGATGCTGGAGCCGATGCGACGACACGTTCTGAAACGCGGAAACTACGTCGACGCCCTTCGGCACCAAGGATTTCACGAGTTCCGCTGCCGAACCCTGCCAGATTCCAACGGTCCGAACCGCCCCGTCGCCGACGGCAGTTGCCAGCGGAACCGTCATCGACACGACGATCTGGCCGTCGCGGAGCGACTCTTTGATCCCCTTGACCGTACTGGCTGTATGTTCGAAGGGGACGGAGAGAATCACCATCTGCGCGGCAGCGGTCGCCTCTTCGTTACCAAGCCCCTCCACGTCCGCGCCCGACACCTGTTTTCGTACGTTTTCCGCCGCTTCCAACGCGCGCTCGGCCTTTCGAGAGCCAATCACCACACGTCTTCCGGATCGACAGAAACGCAGCGCCAGGCCTAGACCCTGGTCGCCCGTCCCGCCCAGAATTGCAATCGTTTCGTTTGAGTCTGTCATGGGCGCGGAGGCTAGCAGGCCAGAGCCGACGCAACGCACAGCGTGCTCCGAAGATCGAAGAAACCCCTATTCTCTCCGAATGCCGAGTTCCGACACACATACACCGACCCAGATCCAGCAACATGACGCCCGCACCCTCTCCATCCGCTGGGCGGACGGCGCGGAAAGCCTGCTCGACGTGCGTGCCCTCCGCCTCGCCTGCGGCTGCGCAAACTGCGTCGACGAGTGGAGTGGCGAAGCGCTCCTGGCCCCGAACAACGTGCCAGATGACGTAGCGCCGGTCGGGATCCAATCGGTCGGGCGCTATGCGATTCAGATCGAATGGAGTGACGGACACTCTACGGGTATCTACCCATTCGAACGGCTTCGAAAGCTGTCCGACGACGGAAAACTAGACGTCATCGTCGTGCACTGACCGCCATTGGACTCGAGATGAAGAGGCTCTGACTCGGCTATCATTCCGGCAGCCTGGCCCGTCGGGCTCACGGCCGATCCTGGCCCGCTGAGTCGCGTCGAGCACCGCCTCGTGTTGCGCAATGTCGCAACCGAAGTCTGCGAGTCGAAATGTCTGCTGAATCCAAGAAGCCCGCTGAAACCCGGCTCTCCGCCACCATTCTGCTCCTTCGAGATGGCCCCGACCTGCTCGAAGTCTTCATGGTCGAACGCCATCACCAGATCGACTTTGCAGAGGGCGCGCTCGTCTTTCCCGGTGGCAAGGTCGAAGCCACTGATGCTGAACCCGAACTCGAGGCCTTTTGTCGTGGCGCGGAGCCCGGGTCCGCGAACGAGAACACCGTGAGAGTGGCCGCCATACGCGAGACCTTCGAAGAATGTGGCGTTCTGCTCGCGCGACCTCGCGGAACGCGGGATCTGATCGATGCAGGTCACCTCGAGTCCATCTCGGCTCGGTATCGCGACGCCTTGCAGAATGGTGGCAGCAGCATGCTCGACATGGTCAGGGCTGAGGAACTCGAACTTGCCTTCGACCTGCTCGTCCCCTTCGCGCACTGGATTACGCCGGAATTCATGCCCAAGCGCTTCGACACACACTTTTTCCTCGTGGCCGCACCAGCAGACCAGCTCGCCGTCCACGATGGCTTCGAATCGGTGGACTCGCTCTGGACGACGATCCCGAGCGCGCTCGAACTCGAGAAAACCGGTCAGAGGACGATCATCTTCCCAACGCTCGAGAACATGAAGAAGCTCGGGCGTAGCCCCTCGGTCGAGGGCGCGCTCGAGAATGCGCGCCGTGACACGATCGTCACGGTCCTTCCGCGATTCTCGAAGGACCCCGATGGCACCATGATGATGGTGATCCCCGAGGAGGCGGGCTATGACACCGTGCGTGCCCCGATGCCGGGACCCGGCGGCAGTCAGAAAGCGCCGACGAAGTCGTAAGAATTCTGTGGAATTCGCGTGGGATTCCGCACCACCATCGGCACGGCACCGCGATCCTCGCGCTATGTTCCGGCCGCCTCGATTCCGCGGTGCGCTCTACACGCAATCGTGAGCCCTTTCGAAATCCCCAGGAGAACCCCAGACGATGACTGCCACCCAGGAAGACGCCCGACTGATCCTCGAAGCTGGTTCACAACTCTTGGCGAACGCCGTTGCGGCTGCCAAGGACATGACCGGCGGCGGCAAGACGATCGATGACCACCAGGTCATCACCGAGCGGGTCGCCTACGCCGCGACCGAAGCCGTCGCGGCCCACGAAGTCCTCGCCGAACTGGACGCCTGGGCAGCCGACGGGAAACTGACTCCAATCCGTGAGAAGACGGCGATCGCCGCCGTCGGCGAGTTGATGTCGAATCTGCGCGACCGCCTTTCCTGCGCCGCCGACGATCTCGGCATCGGCGACGCAGCGGTCGAGACTGCATTTCCGGTCGATGTCCGCGCTGCCCTCCGCCGCACGACCGCCGAAGCCAGCCTGCGCGAGATCGGTACCGCCGTCGCCGAGACGCGTGGAACGAACGACTGGGTTCTCGACGAAATGCATGAGCAGGTTCGTGACCAGGTTCGAGAGTTCGCGGCTCAGGAAATCATGCCCCACGCCGAACACATCCATCGCACCGACGCATTGATTCCCGAAGAGTTCATCGAAAAGATGTCCGAGCTGGGTTTCTTCGGACTGTCGGTTCCCGAAGCCTACGGCGGCGTCGAGATGGGCAATCTCGCGATGATCATCACGACCGAGGAACTCTCACGGGCATCCCTTGCGGGTGCAGGCTCACTCATCACGCGGCCCGAGATTCTCGCCAAGGCCTTGCTGGGCGGCGGGACCGAAGAACAGAAGAAACACTGGCTCCCCAAGCTCGCCTCGGGCGAAGTCATGGCGGGCATCTCCGTCACTGAACCCGACATGGGCTCCGACGTGTCTTCCGCTCGATGTCGTGCGACGCGTGGTACGGTCGACGGCGTGGACGGATGGCTCATCGACGGTGCGAAAGCCTGGTGCACATTCGCAGGTCGCGCCGATGTACTGGCAGTCCTACTCAGAACGGATCCTGATCTCTCGAAAGGCGCAAAGGGACTCTCACTGTTCATCGTTCCCAAGGAAGCTTCTCGCGAACACACATTTGAATGCAAGCAGCCTGGTGGCGGCCGACTCGTCGGAAAGGCCGACGCCACGCCGGGATACCGCGGCATGCATTCGTATACGATCAACTTCGAGAATTATTTCGTGCCGGCGGACCATCTCGTCGGGGAAGAGGGAGGCGAAGGTCGCGGCTTCTATCTCCAGATGGCGGGCTTTGGCGCGGGTCGCTTGCAGACCAGTGGTCGCGCCTGTGGCCTGGCCCAGGCAGCCCTCGAGGAGACGGCCAAATACGTTGTCGACCGCAAGCAATTCGATCAGCCGATCTCCGAGTTCCAGCTCACGAAATTCACGCTGGGCAAGATGGCCGCACAGATCGCGGGTGCCCGAGCAATCACCTACGCCGCCGCGCGCGCCTTCGACGAGGACGAACGCGCGGCTGGCCCGCTCGCAGCCCAGGCGAAACTGCTCGCCTGCGACGTCGCCGTCACGACGACGCAGATGGGGCAGCTCATGCACGGCGGCTGGGGTTACGCTGAGGAATATCCGATCAGCCGTTATGTCGTCGACGCGACAGTACTCCCGATCTTCGAAGGCGTGAAGCCGATCCTCGAGCTGAAGGTGATCGGACGCGCGCTGCTGGCGGCCTAGGCCCGGGAAACTCGCGAGTCAGGGAAGCCGAACGCGACCAATCGAAGATGTTCAGCGGAAGAATTCTGTGAGGACAGAGATCATCGGCTCGACGTCCGCAGCTCCGGCCAGCTCCCGACACGAGTGCATGGAGAGCATCGGGTTACCCACGTCGACGGTCCGAATTCCCACGCGCGCAGCGCTGATCGGTCCGATCGTCGAGCCACAACCAAGGTCACTTCGGGTCACGAAGTCCTGGGGCGTGACATCGACGCGACGACACAGAGCGGCAAAGAATCCCGCTGTCTCGGCATCGGTCGCATAGGATTGATTCGCGTTGGTCTTGATGACGGGACCACCACCGATTTTCGGTCGATGTCCGGGCTCATGCCGATCGGCGTAATTCGGATGAACGGCATGCGCCATGTCAGCCGACACCAACCACGATCGTGCCACGGCTCGCGCCATGGATTGTCCCTCGTCAGCGCCGACAGCGCTCGAGATCCGCTCGAGCGTGTCCTTGAGGAACGTTCCGCCAGCACCCTGGGTACTGCGGCTTCCGACTTCTTCGTGGTCGTAGAGGACGACCACTCGAGTGCAGCCTGCGTTTCCATTGCTGCCCGCTTCGAGCAGGGCGCACAGCCCGGCGTGGCTCGAAGCGAGATTATCGAGACGTGCCGCGTGGATGAACTCGCGCTTCGCACCGGACCGCGCCGCGGGCTGGAGGTCGTAGGCCATCAGGTCGTAGGCCAGGATGTCGGACGCGCTCGATTTCGCGCCCCCCGTCCGATCGAGCTCGTCTACCAGAAGCCCCGCAAGCGTCGTGTCCTCGCCCAGGGCGATCAGCGGAGCCAGATGCTTCTGGGCGTTGAGTTTCAATCCCTCCTGATTGAGTTCGCGGTTGAGATGGATCGCGAGGCTCGGGACCCGCAGGAGCGGGCGCGCGAAGTCGACGAGCTCTGTCCTTGTTCCAGTGCCGTCCCTGAGCGTCACGCGGCCAGCGAGCGAAAGATCGCGATCGAGCCAGGTATGCAAGAGCACTCCGCCATAGGGCTCGACAGCGAGCTGGTGGAGTCCCTGGGCATGGATATCGGGATTGGGTTTGATGCGAAGATTGGGCGAATCGGTATGTGCCCCAACGACACGAAAGCCCGCGTCCGCGGGCGATGTTGCCCCGACCTCGAAGGCCGCGAGGCTTCCGCCGGCGCGCACGACATAGCGGCGATCCCCCGCTGCGAGTGGCCAGAAATCTGACTCGTCGAGGCGTGAATAGCCCGCGGCTTCGAGGCGTGTCCGCACCTCCACAACCGCGTGGTAGGGCGTGGGTGAGCGATCGATGAAAGAAAGCAGGTCGTCTACACGGTCTGGCATGGGGCCGGAGCATAGCTGGCGTCGCGGCCCCAGCGTGTGGACGTCAGCGACCGGGTGGGTCTAGAAGCGGACTTCCACAGAAACCGCGTTACGCGACTTCGCGCGCAAGCGAAAGCGCATCAGCATTTCCGCCCTGCCGACCGAGACGGGTACGAAATCTGTACGAAACAGATCCGTACTGCGCTTGCGAAAGGGGTTGCGGGGCTCGAGATCGGGGTTCGAGCCATTGGCGACCGCAACGGCCAGGGCTTCGTCGGCCGACGTGGGCCGCCATGGATTCATCCCAGGATTGCGCATGGAGAGGAGTTCTTCGAGAGCGACGGACGACGGCTCCGCCGCCACCGGTGGGGCATGGGCCGCCTCGTCCGTGTCCTCGCGTGTCATCGCTGCGTCCGGTGCAGCATCGGTCCCGTCAGGGTGGCCGGCAGCACCGCCGGCCCAGTCCGCAAGATCAGCGGCCGCGTCGATCGAGAAGATCACGGCGGCGGGGGGCGGCGAGGAGACGTGAGGCAAACCTTCATCGAGGGCATCGGCGGGCTCGGCGGTCAGCTCCGGAGCACTCATGAGGAGCAACAGAATCATCCCTGTGAGCCCAATCAGACCGATCCTGGGATCGAGCCTTCTTGGTGAGGCCGCCGCCGTATCGGCGGGCCTCGGGAACGTTTCTATGGCCTCTCGTCGCTGCATGCGACACCTACCTCTTCAAGTGAGGGGATTGTACCATATGAACAACTGCAAGTGGTGAGCCAAAAGCTGAGCGTACCTAGAAATCTTCTCGGCCCCTTGAGGCCCAGGAGAGCGCACTTCGGATCGACTTGGCGATTCGATTCACCCGACCTGCAGCATTGTGACGGCATCAATGGGCAAAATATATCGTCCCCGACGGGACATCACCGGATGTCTCAGCCGGGCCCAGCCGGAGAGCGTGAAAGCCATTGCGAAGCCTTCCGAGCCATTCGCAGCAGACTCTCCTCGTCGAAGTGAGTCTCGATCGCGTCCCCCAAGAACCAGCGAACTTCCTTCGACTCATTTTCCTGGTGACGGATCACCTGGGCCTCGGAAACCTCGAAGAGAAAACGGATGTCATGATGCTGATGGAGGGGTTCGGAAGCCCGCGCTGGGATGTCGTGCACATCGATATCGAGGATTTCGCAGGCGCCCGTTCGCGGGATCGCCGAGAAGTCGCGCAAGCCTGACTCTTCCTCTGCCTCACGCAGTGCAGAGGCAAGTACGTCCGACTCCCCATCAGCGTGGCCGCCCAGCTGCAACCAACGCTCGAGCTTGAGGTGATGAGTGAGAAGTACCGACCGACTCTCGCGCGAAACGATCCAGGCCGAAGAGGTGATATGACCTGGAAAACAATCTCGAAAGAAACAGCGCTCGTAGTCATCGAGGAGTGTTCGGACCCGATCGATCGTTGCCATCTCGTCCGGGTGACGGCCCCGGTACCGGTCGAGCAATTGCATCAGGTCCGCGCGATCCATCCTGCGAAGCTAGCAGTACGATTGGCGTGCCTTCAAAACGAAAGCCCGAAACCGGCAGAAAAATTGAACCCCTCTTTCGAGAATCCGAAGTCCGCCCGAAAGAGCGCCGCACGTTCGATCGTGGCACGCGCACTCACGCCATAGCTCTGCAAGACGCCAGAATGGAAGAGCCCGAAGCCATCCTCCGCGACGCCGCCCACCTCGTAGAAGAGGGCAGCACCGACGCGCTCGACGCGTATATGGCGCCAGACCGTGAAGCCACGGGGAATGAACCAGAATCGATACTCGGCGACCGCGGCCCAAACCGCGTCATCCCGCCAACGTCCCTCGATATAGCCACGCAGAATTCGCGATCCGCCGAGACTCGGTCGAGCAAAAAAGGGGATATCACCCGAGCTCAACCGATTCTCGAAATGAAAGGCAATGCTGTCGGTCGGCGGATGCTCTTCGTCGTCGGTTCCGCCAGAGTGGAAGAGTGGCCAGGTCGGAAAAATCTGATCCGCGAAGAAGGTATAGATCGCACCGACGTTGCCATCGGTCTGACCGAGAGCCGCATCGACTCTTGCACCGATGGCGGTCCCCCGATAGGCGTTTCTCTGACTATCGCGGGTGTCCCATCGAAGCCCCCCGCTGAGCCAACCCAATACAATCCGGTCCGCGTCGCCAAACAGCCTCGGGAATGCGTCTTCGGTGTTGGGGTCCCCGCCGACATGGCCGTCGTCCAGACGGTGGCCCTCGGCGATCAGTCCGAGTTCGACGATTAAATCGTCTAGCTTGCCATCGAGCGACCTGGACAGTCCGATATCGAGAAAGGCGACCTCATCGGTGTAGCTGGTTTCGTCTCTTTCATCAGTCGCTGGGCCAATGCCGAAAAAGCGCCGCGTGAGCGTCTTCCGGTAACCACCACCCGCCCGGAGGTAGCTTCGCTCTTCTTGCAGGACACCCCCACCCGGCACATCCATATGCTTCAACCAACGGCGCCACCTGAGCACATAGCTCTGTTGCCCTTTCGTGGTGTACGAGAAAAAACCACCGAGAAACTCACGCCGACGCTGTTTTCGAAAATCGATGTCGGTCAGAGCCAGGCCGAATCCGGTCCCAATATCGGAATTGCTGAAGACCAGCGGGACGACGAAGCTCGAAACGAGGAAGCGCTGAAAGAAATTACCAGGCTTGATTCGGCCCTCGGGCACATAACGCCACCGTTCGGGTCGATCGACGTAGACAGACTTGTCGATCTTTGGAATGCGCCCATCGAGTTCCATACCCAGGTAGGGATTGTGGACGGACTCCATCTCCGGAGCGGCAGGGTCCGTGCTCATGTCCTGCGCGAAGGCGGGTCTCACGAGGAGCACTAGACACAGCGCGCTCAGAACGAGCTTGGCACGCATCTCAGCCGCCGACCGGCGTCCTCATCGTAACGAACTCTTCCGCAGAGGTCGGATGGACTCCGATCGTGGCGTCGAAATCGGCCTTGGTTGCCCCGGCCTTGATCGCCACTGCGAATCCCTGGATTATTTCGCCCGCCTCGGGCCCGACCATGTGCAGCCCGACGACACGATCGCTCACGCGATCGACGATCAGCTTCATCATCGTCCGTTCCTTCCCGTCCGTGAGCGTATGTTTGAGAGCTCGAAACGACGATCGGTAGACATCGATCGCCTCGAATTTCTCAGCGGCTTCCTCCTCGGTCAGCCCGACCGTCCCTACTGGAGGTTGGGAAAACACGGCCGCCGGCACGAACTCGTGATCGGGAGAGCGCGGGTTGTCGTTGAAAAGTGTCTCCGAAAGACAGACGCCTTCGTGGAGCGCGACGGGCGTCAGATTGATCCGGTTCGTCACGTCCCCAATCGCCCAGATACTCGGCACGTTCGTACGGGAATACTCATCGACTGCGATCGCACCGGCCTTTCCAAACTCGACGCCGACCTCCTCAAGACCGAGGTCGGCGGTATTCGGGTGGCGACCCGTCGCAAAGAGGATGAGATCGCCATCGAGCTTCGAACCGTCGGTCAGCGTCGCCCGAATCCCCGAGTCGGTCTTCTCGATGGCGGTCACGTTCGTGTCGAAGCGCAGGTCGATTCCACGCCCGCGGATCTGTTCCGCCAGATGTTCTCGGACGTCACCATCGAACCCACGTAGAAAGAGAGGGCCGCGGTAGAGTTCAGTGACGTCGACTCCGAGACCGTGAAATATGCAGGCAAACTCGACGGCGATATAGCCCCCGCCCACGATGATGGCCTTGCGTGGCAGTTCGTCGAGATAGAACATCTCGTTCGACGTCACGGCCAACTCTGCACCCGGAATTTCGGGCACCGTCGGCCAGCCGCCCGTGGCGACGAGAATATTCTCCGCGCTGTAGCGTTTGCCTTCGACCTCGACAGTATGCGGATCGATGATCGTCGCGCGCCCCTCGACGTGTTGAACGCCGGCGTCACGGAGCAACTCTTCGTGGAATCGGTTCAGCCGCTCGATCTCGCGGGTCTTGTTGTCCCGAAGCGTCGGCCAGTCGAAGCTCGACGAACCCAGGCTCCAGCCGAAACCCGAAGTGGCGTCTTCCATCTCGTCGCGAAAGTGTGAGGCATAGACGAAAAGCTTCTTCGGCACACAACCCACGTTGACGCAGGTTCCGCCGAGGTAGCGATCCTCAGCCACGGCAACCCGCGCACCGCGCGCAGCCGAGAAACGAGCAGCACGCACGCCTCCCGAACCCGCCCCAATCACAAAGAGATCAAACTCTCGATCCGCCACAATAGCCTCCCGTTTGCGCCTTTGGCCTGAGCTGACGATAGCTCGCCTCGCTTCGATGCCTCAAAGCATTGCCGGGGCTCGAGTTCCGAATGAGGTGGGAGGTGCTATCTCCTTTCTTTCTGACCGGATTGTGCTGATGAAGCTCGAGAGGGCCCCGATGGACGAGAACGAAGCCAACGAGAACCTCCCGTATGCCCGCGAGCGGCGAGTCCCAGCGCTCGTTCTCTCGGGTTTTCTGGGCTCGGGCAAGACAACGCTCGTTCAGCGGCTACTCGAAGATGCGAAAGAGCACGGAATTCGCATCGCACTGATCTCGAATGAACTCGGCGAGCTTGGCATCGACCGCGCGCTGCTCGGTCAGGGTGGCGAGACCTACGTCGAACTCGAAGGCGGCTGTGTCTGCTGCGAACTCAGCGATGATCTACTGGAAACGCTGGTCGACCTGCATCGTGAGGTCGATCCGGACCGATTTGTGATCGAGACCTCCGGCGTTGCCCTGCCCTACGATACCCAGCTGAATTTCTGGCGAGAGCCGGCGTGTGATTTCATCGGAGATGACATGGCGGTCGTGGTCGTCAACGCAGAACAGCTGCTCGAGGGCCGCGACCTCGAAGGCACCTTTACCGATCAAGTCCAATCTGCGGATTTGTTGATCTTGAACAAAATCGACCTCGTGCCGGAAGCCGAATGGCCGACGATCGAGGCGCGCCTTCGTGAGATCGAACCCGAGGCACCCGTCGTCCACGCCGTACGCGGCGAGATCGATCTGGCCCTACTCTTCCCACCCGATGCATCCGAACTCGAACGGCGCGGCCCGGCCCCCGAAGCTCGACCGCATCACCATGAGCATTTCGAAACGAGCGAGTGGAACCCTGAGGACGGGATTTCCTGCGCGGAGATAGAAGCCAGGCTCACGAGCGAAGGACTTCTGCGGGCGAAGGGTTTCGTCACGACCAACGAGGGAACGCGCCTCGTTCAGGTCGTGGGTCGTCGTGTCGAGATCACGGAACCGTCCGAGCAACCTCCGACAGAGTTACTCGGACGCATCGTGCTCATCCGACGCGCCTGACTCGACCGTCCTTGGTGACGTTGGTGACGTTGGTGACGTTGGTGACGTTGGTGACGTTGGCGACATTGGCGACGCGGGCGACGTCGGCTACGGCCGCTTCCTTCGGGCAACCGCCTTGCGCGAAACCGGCCCACCACCGCCCGAGCGCATTTCCTCGGCGATGCGCTTTTTCGTGGCGGCCCAACCGCAGATCGGACAGGTCGACAGATCATGACCCCGTGCCGGGCAGTACTCGCGACCGAAATAGATCATCGACAAGTGCAGACGAGCCCAATCATCGCGCGCGAAGATCGCCTTCAGATCTCGCTCGGTCTTCTCGACGCTCTTCCCGTCCGAAAGCCCCCAACGCGCCGCAAGCCGATGGATATGTGTGTCGACCGGAAAGGCGGGAACGCCGAAGGCCTGGATGAGTACGACACTCGCGGTCTTGTGGCCGACGCCCGGCAGCGCTTCGAGCGCTTCCATGTCAGCGGGAACGATCCCGCCATGTTCGCGCACGAGAATCTCGGAGAGCGCCTTGATATTCTTCGCCTTGCCCGGCGCGAGCCCACAGGATCGAATCTGCTCGAGAATCTGCGAAACCGAGCATTTTGCCATTTTGGCAGGCGTTCGGGCCATCGCAAAGAGTCCGGGCGTAACCTGGTTGACCCTTTGGTCGGTGGTCTGCGCCGAGAGCGCTACGGCGACGAGTAGCGTGAAGGGATCCTCGTGGTCGAGCGGAATCGGGGGTTCGCGATAGAGGTCGTCGAGAATTCGAAGGATGCGCTCCGCCTTTTCCGCTCGCTTCACTCGACTTCCTCCGCGAACCCATGGTCGGCTCGCCTCGAACGAGGCAGCATACCCAAGGCCGACCCGTCGGCGCCCGAAGCGGCTCATCTCGGTCAGCTTGTGACAACCTCCATCCGTTACTCAACTCTCAACCCGAGGTTCTCGTGCCGACGCTCCATCTGACCGATCCAGAGATCGATCGAGCAACCGATCAGAGAGTACGAGCCCGATGAAGCAAGAACATCGAAGATTGATCGATTGGGTTCCAGAGGGTGGACTCTCTGATCCGGACACGATCCTCGATCGTTTTACCCGCTGGTGTGGCGATGCGGATCTTTCCCTGTATGAGGCCCAGGAAGAAGCGCTGCTCGAACTGATGACGAACCGCCACGTCGTGCTCAACACCCCGACGGGCTCGGGCAAATCACTCGTCGCGCTCGGACTCCACTTCAAGGCACTCTGCGAAGGCAAAAGATCTTTCTACACGGCGCCGATCAAGGCACTGACGAGCGAGAAATTCTTCGCACTCTGCAATGAGTTCGGCCCGGAGAACGTCGGGATGCTCACGGGCGACGCTGCCATCAACTGGGCCGCACCGATCATCTGCTGCACAGCCGAAATCCTTGCGAACATGGCGCTCCGACAGGGCCTCGAGACGGATGCGCCCTACGTCATCATGGATGAGTTCCACTATTTCGCGGATCGCGACCGCGGCTGGGCGTGGCAGGTCCCACTACTCGTTCTTCAGAAGAGTCGTTTCCTGCTGATGTCGGCAACGCTCGGGAATACCGCGGCTATCGAAAAAAGTATTCGGGACCGAACCGGACGCGAGGTCGCCCATATCCACAGCGACGAACGCCCGGTCCCCCTCGACTACAGCTATCGAGAGACACCAACCATCGAGACGGTCGAATCTTTGCTCGCTTCCGGACATGCGCCCATCTACATGGTCCATTTCACACAGCGTGACGCCGCCGAACAAGCACAAGGCCTTACCAGCGGACAGATCACCGACAAACTGGAAAAGCGAGCCATTGCCGATGCCATCGGCGACTTTCGTTTCGACTCGCCCTACGGCAAGGACATTCAACGCTTTCTGAAATTCGGTATCGGGCTTCACCACGCCGGCATCCTTCCGAAATATCGCTTGCTCGTCGAGCAGCTCGCGCAACGAGGTCTCCTCAAGGTCATCTGCGGGACCGACACACTCGGCGTCGGCGTGAATATTCCGATCCGAACAGTGCTCTTCACGAAACTCTCGAAGTTCGACGGGGAGAAGGTCGGGATCCTGTCCGTCCGAAACTTCAAACAGATTGCCGGTCGTGCAGGCCGTCGCGGCTTCGACGTGGCCGGGAGCGTCGTCTGCCAGGCACCCGAGCATGTCATCGACAACCTCCGTGCCGCTGCTCGAGCCGCAACAACTGGACGGAAAAAAGAAAAGAAGAAAAAACCCCCGCCGCGCGGTTTTGTCAGCTGGTCCGCCGAGACTTTCGAACAGCTCACCCATCAACCCCCGGAGACCCTTCGTTCGCAATTCTCCCTGAGCCACGCCGCGATCGTTGCCCTGCTCCAGCGCGGAGAAGACCAATCGCTCCCCGGCTCCGGCTATCGCGAACTGATAGAACTCACGAATCAGAGTTTTGAATCAGAGACCCGAAAGAAAAGACTTCGCCGCGAAGCCGCCGTTCTCTTTCGCTCGCTTCGCGTCGGGGGAATCGTGCATATCGAACGGCCGGAGGGCTCGACCTGTCCTGTTGCTCGTGTTAACGCTGATCTTCAACGCGATTTCGGCCTGCATCACACCCTATCGCTCTTCTTGGTCGACGCGGTTGCCGCGCTCGATCCTGCGGCAACGGATTATGCCCTCGACGTTCTCTCCGTCGTCGAGGCGATCCTCGAAAACCCGCGAGCGCTTCTCCATGCACAGGTTCAGCAACGAAAATCCGAGCTGATTGCCGAACTGAAGGCTGAACGTGTTCCGTACGAGGAGCGCATGGCGAAGCTCGAGAGCGTGACCTGGGACAAGCCGAACGCCGAGTTTCTCTATTCGACGTTCAACATCTTTGCAGAGCATCATCCCTGGGCTGGAAACGATTCAATCCGACCCAAATCAATCGCTCGTGAGATCTGGGAGGGCTTTCTCTCCTTCGAAGACTACGTGCGTCGCTATCAGGTCTCGCGCATGGAGGGTGTGCTGCTGCGATATCTCAGTCAAATCCATTCGACACTGTCTCGAAATCTTCCTGAAACGGCTCGCAACGATGAAGTGCTCGAGATCATCGCGTTCTTCCGTGCAATGCTCGCGCGGGTCGATTCCAGCCTCGTCGAAGAATGGGAGAATCTGGTCAATCCCGAGGAGCGACCCGCCCGCCCTGATGTACCCATCCCGGATCGGGCACCGCGACGGCTGGACCAGAAGAGTTTCAACGCTCGCATCCGAGCCGAGATGCATCAGTTGATGCAAGCACTATCGAAACGCGACTTCGAGGCTGCCACGACCTGCGTCGCAAATGACGACTGGGATCCCGCTCGTTTCGAATCGGAGTTTGCATCGCTCTTCGATGTGCAGGGTGAAGTGCGCCACGATCCTGATGCGCGTCGTGGCCATTGGACGCAGATCGACGGGCGAAGCGAACTCGCCTTCGACGTCGTCCAAACCCTGCTCAACCTCGAGGGCGAAGGTGAATTCCAGATCGAAGCGGAGGTCGTCCTGGAAGAACCGCGAATGCCGGCAGGTCCTATGCTTCGAATGATCGGCGTACGCGGATAGACCGTCGGTTCGAGGGCGCCTTGCACGCCGGACACTGATCGATCGACTAGGCGATCAATGCTGCCTGATGTAGCCGACTCTCTTCATTGGGGTCGTCGAAGGCTAGCGCTTCGCCAAACACGACAAGATCGTCGTCGTCGATTCCGTCGAAGCGCACGTCGAACTCCCGACCGCCTGGTGCCATCGCGAGTCGGGCGAGAATCGCGCCGAGCAACACCTTCAGCGCCGGAGTCGCATGACCCAGACCGCGCAGGCGCACACTGAACTCTGATCGACCGCCGTCGTAGACCCAGTCCGCGTCGCGCACCAATAATTCGCTCGCCTGACTCACGACGAAACCGCGGGTATCCGTCAACGATCGCCCTCCGCGAATAAGATCGCTGATCGGCGCCTCGCTCTGCCAGCATTCAACCAGATCCTGCGCCCATTCGGCGAGGCCCGTCTCGCCCCCGATCTGCTCTGCGACCAGACCGACGAGCGCTTCTACGTCCTCGAGCGGCGCCCAGTCCACAAAACCCATCGAGTGATCGACGAGTGCGCGGGCATCGGTCGTCAGCGCATATTCGAGGTCGTCCTCACTGATCTTCCCGTCGAGATTCCACTTGCGAATGCGCTGGGCGATCGGCGCCACGAGAAGGCCGCCTAAATGAATCGATTCCATGAGTACCCCCCCCGTTCGAAAATCAGCGCAATCCCTGAAATCGGTCGTCGAAGGGGCAGACTTGAGCCAGCTCAGTCTCCGCTGCTCATGACTCGCGGCAGCTCAACGGTCACGCTCGTACCGCGACCCCGAATCGAGGAGACTCGAATATCCCCGCCGTGGTCCTTCACGATGTGGTACGAGATCGCCAACCCGAGACCCGTACCCTTCCCCACCGGCTTTGTCGTAAAGAATGGATCGAAGACCCGATCGAGAACTTCGGGTTCGATCCCACAGCCGTCGTCCTCGACGTGAAGCATCGCGCGCCCGCCCTTGGCCGCGACCGCGATGACCAGATGCGCATTCTCTCGGGAGGATTCCTCGAGCGCCTGAATCGCATTCACCACGAGATTCGTGACGACGCGTTCGATCTCAGAGGAGTTGCAGTCGATCCAGACGTCGGGATCGAGACGTTCTTCGATGTCGAGCCAGGCGGGAGCTTGAACCTTTGCGACGCGAAGCCCGCGTGACACGATCTGACCAAGTGGGTGCTGTGCAAAGCTCTCGCGCGGGCATTCCGAGGAGAAGCCAATTATGTCATGCACGATCGAGAAGATCCGGTCCACCCCCTCGACACATTCTTCGATGAGTTCAAATCCTTCCTCGACGGCTTCGCCGCAGGGACCGTCTAGTTCGGCAAGCTCGAGTATCTGCTCGATCGCACGCCAGTCCGATGCCAGCCCTTCGAGTTCTTTGTGGGTACGAGCGACCGGGTCGTTGATCGAGCGAGAGATCGATTTGGAAAGATCGCCGACCGCCGCCAGCCGCGCTGAAACGGCCAGACGACGCTGGAGCGAAACGATCTCTCGTCTGTCGCGTACAAGGAATGCCTGTCCGACGAGTCCACCCGCCCGGTGAAGGGCTACGGGTGCAGACACGACGACCGGAATCGACTCTCCCTCTCGCGCTCGGACCTCCATGAACGTCGGCATCTCAGCCGATCCACGACGCTCCTGAAATTCGGGTATCCAATCTGTGATCGGTCGACCCCTGGCGTAGAGCTCCCGCACCTCCACCATGCGAAGGAATGCGCGATTGGCATCTCGCAGAATGCCTCCCTCACTGACTAACACGACACCATCTTCGAGAGTGTCGAGTATCTCTCGTGCCAGGGCCTGAGGCGATATCAAGGAATGTCCGAATCGACGCAGAGTCAGAGCGACGGCCACACCAACGAGGGCGAGCAGCGTCGTCGTGAGGCCAACCGCTGTGATCTCGAACAAAGGAAGGATGACTGCGGTCATTGTGCCCGCAACCAGGGCACCCGAGATCCCGAAGAAGACGATACGGGCGAGCAGGAGCTGCCCTCCGTTCTCCGGAAGTGCCATTACGCCACGCCAGCACGCGAGAATCGCAACGACGGGCGTCACCATCAGACCGTAGGTCAGGACCATCCCTGGATTGAAGATCGGTCGCCAGCCAATATCAGCGGCGGCGGCACCGGCTATGACGAAATCGGAGAACATCGCAATGGGTACGATGAAGGCGATCGACAGGTAGAGCGTCGGAAGCATCCTTGTGATCGGATGGTCATCCATCGACGAAAGCGTCACGGACGCATGCATGCAGAAAACGCCGAGAGGCACCCAACCAATGGTCATCAGACGCAGGATCGTCGCAGCCGCTTCCGGATCGGTCTGTTGATAGAGGAAGAATTCTCCTGTCGCCCACCAGGTATTGCAGAACAAGAATCCCGCGATCAGCCTGTTGGCTTTCAAACCATGGTCTCGGGCAAGTATTCCCGCACCAAGACCGATGGAAACAGTCGCGCTCGTCAGTTTCAAGAGAAGCAACCAGAACATCAGATCGCACCTGCGTCGAGCGGAAGATCAAGTGCAATCGAAAGTGCATCGGGGCCGATCTCGGCGAAACTGAAAGAGGCGCCCATTTGATCCATCAACTCTTTCGCGATCGCGAGTCCGAATTCCGATTGGGAGGTACCCCGTTCTCCCGCCGCCAGCATTTCGAAATATTGAATCGTCGTTTTCGCATCTTTCAGGAGTCGCTGTCCGGCGAGCGTGATCCGCAAGGATTCGCCATCGGACTCGAGTGTGGCCTCGACGGCCCCGCCCTTCTCGATGCCCTCGACCAGAAGCAAGATGAGAGCCAGCAACACCTGCTTCAGCTCCTGGCCAGTTTCGATCCATTCACTGCAATCGCTCTCGCTGACTCGCAAATCGACATCGTTGCCGCGCTGCAGCCTGGCTAGACGCATGGCCCCTTCGATGAGTACTGCCGGATCGCTGCCACCCTGCCCCGCCCCACCCACGTGAGCAAAGCCACGCACGTCCCCGACCACTTCAGCCACGCGTTCGATGCCTTCGAGACCGATCTCGATTCGACGACCCACACGTTCGAAGATCGCCATTTCACTGGCCTGGATCGATGTCTTGGTCGCCTGGTCGCGGATTTCCTCGAGTCGCCGTGAAAGAAGATTGAAGTCGGAGCGGATGAAGGCGATCGGATTATTCACCTCGTGCGCGATGCCCGCCGCGAGCTCGCCAATCGCGGCCAGGCGACCGGACGTCAGGAGCCGACGTCGAAGAGCATCGATCTCACGCCGATCTCGAAAGACCACCACGGCACTG
>CBFDDD010000015.1:0-64752 GCA_965603475.1 uncultured Myxococcales bacterium | reverse complement strand
CACGGCCGTTCCCTCGGCCCCGCTGGGCGGGAGCGAGAGCTTCTGTCCGCTGCGTGCTTCGCGCAGGGTGAGCGTGGTGTCGAGGATGTCGCCGTCTGCGTTCCGATCGGAGCAGAGGGGATCTCGCCCGTCTCCGGGATTAGGATCGACCAGGCAGTCCTGCTCGGTCGAAAGAAGATCCGCGCTGGCGTCGCCGAAGCGCACGGGCAGGCCTTCATCGCGCAGCAGGCAATTCAGGTCATCGACGTTGCGGCAGACGTTCAGGTTTTCCAGCGGGACGAATCCATCGATTTCCGCGGAATAATTGGCAGCAAGGATGACGCCGGGACCTCCCGGGCCACTCGCAGCAGGATCGGTCGGCGCTTCGGGCGAATCGCCCGGAGGCACGCAGCCCTCCGGACTGATGCAGTAGCGGAGATCGAAGAGCGGCTGGAGGCTCGAGAGATCGCATGAGGAAGTGCCACAACCGGCATCGGTCAAACAGGCCTCGCCGTCGTCGACGCACTGGCCGGCGAGTCTCTCGACACGCACGACGCTCAACAGGGCGTCGGTGCTCCCGAAGAGGGTCACCGACTCGGTGCGGTCCGGGCGCGGCTCGAAGAGGGGAGGGAGCCGGATCCCCTGTTTGTTGTAGGAGCTCCAGACATTGTGTTCGGGCGCACTCAGAATCTCACCCGGTGGTGGGCCCGGTTGGCCAGATCCGATCTCGGCGAAGAAGTTGACGAGCTGGGGCGGGGGAAAGACTTCGCTACTGCCTCCGTCGAAGAGCACGCCCTCCCAATTCATATTGGCCAGCACATTTCCACGATCGTCGAGCGCAAAACGCACGGTCGGTCGGGTCGCGGGATCCGCCGAGATCATGTCGGCGTAGACGTTGGGTCGCGGCAGCGCCACGAAATGCGAAAAGACGTCGCCACGATTCGAGGCGCTGCGGTCACAGGTCCCGTCGAGCGGATAGAGCTCGTCGATGCAGGCGATCTGTTCATCGGACGACAGGTCGGCACAGCGCGTACTGCTGAGAAGGGTCGGCAAGGGTGCACCGCCATTGTCGACGAAGATCCGCGCGGGGCCCGAAAGTGTGAAATCCGGCCCGAGGGCGGGGTTCGGTGTGGCCGGCAGTCTGAAGTTGAGGCGACATTCGGCGCCGCCCGTGACCGGCACTTCGACGACATCGAGCGCATTGGCTGCGACGGAGCGGCATTCGGCACCGGAAACCCCTGCGAGATTCTCGGCGGCGAAAGCCGCGGAGGTCGGATCCGTCGCGAGACCGCAGTCGCGCGCGATCACGACGGCCCGGGGCTCCTCACTACCGAGGCTCTGGTCGAAGAACAGGACCGTGGCGCGCAGGTCTTCGGGGAGCGTGCAGCCACCCAACGCGGGATCAGGATCACCGAGTCCGACAGACGATTCGTCGCAGACCATGGGTCGAACGCGAAGCTGAATGAGCTGATCGGGGGCGGCATAAGGGGTGTTGGTCTCGCCCAGCGCGCCCGGGAAGACACTCAACTCCCCGGGAATGACATCACAGGCTGCCTGAGCGGTGCGCGCGAACAACCCGCCGAGAGCCATGCCCAGTGTCAGGATGGATGCCACACCGAAGAAAGGCAGACGACTCGGAAGATTCCGGCGCATAATCTCATCCCTCATAATAATTGAATCTGGATTAACCGATATTCATTTTATGCGCAGAGAATTTTTTTGCAACAAAATTCGTTAGTTACCGCGTTTGCCCCTCAGCTTTCCAGCTGAGTCTCGCGCACTCTCATCGCCGTTGCGTCGGTGCTGCTTCCGCCCGTGGGGGGATCGACATCAGGGTCCTGGATGCCCGAGAGCGCCTCGACCCTGCACGCCTCTTCATCGAGGTCTCGAAATCGATCCGGTCCCGGCCCGGCCTCGGCCAGAAGATCCGCCAGCTCCCCGAATATCTGCGCCCGGGCCGGTATCGCACCGAGTTCCTCGGCGGCAGAGATGCTCTGCTCGAAGTGTGCGAGGCTGCGTTTGTAGCGGCCCTCCAGCCATTCGAAGCGTCCGGCCAGAGCTAACATCTCGACGCGACCGAAGGCCATTTTCCCCGTATTCGCGATCACGGCCTTGATTCTACGGCGCGCAGACCTGCGTGCTGCCGATTGATCGCCCTCGGCAGCCTTTAGCCGCTCGATGTCCAGCAGAAGCCTGGCCCCGAGATAGCGACTGGCGTGGAATGGAGGCACGGGCTTCGATCGGGCCTCGATCCCGGCCGCCTCGGCCAAGGTTTCTTCCGCGTCGTCGAGCTCGCCCAGGAGGATTTCGATCTGGGCCCGCAAGCCGAGCCCCAGCAGGTGGAGCAGATCCTCGGGGTTTTCTTCGTAGTACTCGATGGCACCCCGCCGCGCCTCCTCGAGTCGGCCGTGTGCGAGCGGCACGATCGCGCGAAGCCAGAGGAGATTGGTCTTGGCGAGGTCGTATCGGTAGACCTCCCAGATCTCTTCGATCTGGCTGCGCACCTGATCCAGACCAGCGAAGTCGCCTTGATGGACCCGCTTCTCGGCGAGCAGACCGAGGTAGGTGACTGGGGCATAGAGGTGTCCGAGCTCTACGGTCTCGCTGACCAACGCGGGATCGATCTCGTGCTCGGCACTCCAGTCGCCCTCGAGGACGCGGTACACGAAGCGCATCGCCTGCTCGTAGAGTCGCTCGGGCGGACCGGCTCCGGCGGCCAGCTCATGGGCCACCGTCGCCAATCTCCGACTCGCGTCGAAGGAGACGCCGGCGAAGGCGAAGATGGCCACCCCCCCCCCATAGAGCTTGGCACCCTCCGGAATCTGTCGAGCGTCGAGACGCTGTAGCATCGCGAGCGTCCGCATGGCGTCGAAGACGTGTCGCTCGGGTGACGCGTAGGTCGTCGATTCGACCCTCGCATAACGAAGCGCCATCACGCGGCGTTCCCGATCGCTCGGCACGCGTGCTCGGCGCAGTCGGATCGGCAGATACAGGCGCCCCAGGATCTGCGCCAGGTCCCATGCAAACTGAAGCCGCTGAGCGTGGACGCTGCTGGCGACCTTGTCACCGAGAAGTTCCAACGCCGCGTCGTAGTGCGAGATGGAATCGACGAATCGACCGCGGTGGTAGAGCGCGGATGCGATATTCGCCTCGAGGATCGCCCGCTTTTCCGGGTCGCCGGTCTCTCCGTGGATTTCGAGAAAGAGAGCCGCCGCTTCCTCGAAGAAATGCAGCGCTTCGTTGGAGGCGGCAGCGCGCGCGGCGTCCTCGCCGGCGAGCAACAGGTACTCTTCCGCCCGGGCAAGGTCGCGCCCCTTGCTGAAGTGATAGGCGAGCATGCCCTGAAAGCCGGGAATGTCCTCGGAGAGATGTGCCTCGACGGCCTCTCCGACCCGGCGATGCAACTCCTCCCGGCGGGCTTCGAGAAGTCCCGCGTACGTGACTTCCTGGATCAATGGATGCTTGAACGCGTACTCCTCCCCGGGAAGACGGTCGGAGGGCACCAGGAATTCTGCGGCCAGCAGCTGCTCGAGAATCTCGTGCGTGGCGTCCGTCCCGCCGCCCGAAGCCACCTCCGAAACCACGTCGAGATGGAAGGTCTGGCCGACCACCGCAGCCATCTGGAGCAGACGGCGCCGGCCGCGCTCCAGGCCGTCGACACGTGCCTGAACGACTTCCTGGATACTCCCCGGAATCTCGACGGTATCGATGCGGTCGGTGGCACGAAAGCGACCTGCATGGGTCTCGACCGCCCCGGCGTCCACCAGGGCGCGGACGACTTCTTCTATGTAGAAGGGATTGCCGGACGCCTTCTCTTCGATCAGCAGCCGCGTTACATGGGGGAGGTCGCCTGGTCCGAAGAGGTTGGCGAGCAGGTCCCGCGCAGCCCGGGGCTCGAGGGGCTTCAGCGCGATCTCGCAGGTATGTGCCGGAAGCGTCTCGGCCGCGAAGGCCCGAAGCCGCTCGGAACTGTCGAGCGAGCCGGGTCGGAAAAGGTTGACGAAGAGAATGGCTCGCTCGCGACATTCCCCGAGCAGCTCCATCAGCAATTCCAACGAGGATTGGTCGGCCCAGTGGAGATCGTCCATCACGACGACGAGCGGCTCGACTCCGCTGCCGGCGCGAAGGAGCGCCGTCAGGTCGCGGCGGATTCTCTGTTCCATGGCGTCGCCCGGCATGGCGTCGAGTCGTTCCTGGTCTGCGGTCTCGAGCGGCACGCCCAGCACGCGTCCGACGTAGGGGAAGGCTTCGATGGCCTCCTCACCCATCCAGCGCTGCATCGCATCGAGAAGCCGAACGCGTATCGCGGCGTCGTCGTTTTCATCGTCGATGGCGGCGAACGAGCGAAGCAGATCGGAGAATGGATGAAAACCCAGTCGACGCCCGGTGGAGAGAGAACGGCCCAGCAGCCATCGCGTGCCCTCGGCGGCCGGGCTGTCCTCGACCTCGGTGATCAGCCGCGACTTGCCCAGGCCGGCTTCGGCGATGATGTTCACGACGCCACCGCGGCCCGCGCAGAGCTCTGAAAGGCCCCGCTTCAACAACGTCAATTCGTTCTCGCGGCCGACCAACGCCGAGTAGACCTGACGTTCGCTCCCCACGCTCGATCGATAGAGATGCTCCCGCTGCGTCGTCACTTCGAAGACCGGCACGCGTTCGCCCGTCCCCTTCACTTCGAGCGGCTCTCTTGCCTCGAAGTCGAAGACGTCCCTTGTGAAGCGCTGAACCTCGCCGCCGACGAAGATGCGACCACTCGGGGCCATGTCGGTCAGGGCGTCGGCGACGTCGACCGGGTCCCCCATGACCGTGAACTCGCCCAACAAGGAGTTCTCGACCTCACCCGCGATACTGAGACCAACATTGATACCGGAGTGCACGTCGAGATCCATCGGGGCGTCGATGCCCTTGTTGTATTCTCGTACGCGGCGACGCATTTCGATTGCGGCATTGATCGCCGCGCGCGGCGCGTCCTCCATCGCCTCGGTCACCCCGAAGAGCGCCATGACACAGTCGCCGAGATACTTCTCGACCGTTCCGCCGTGTCGCGTGGCGATCTCATCGAGGAGTTGGAGACAGCCGGCCACGATCGGATAGGCGCGTTCGGCGCCGAGTTTTTCCGTCATCGCCGTGAAGCCGCTGATGTCGGCGAAGAGGATCGTCGCACGACGCCGTTCGGTCTCGCCCTCACCCGATTGCCTGCCGCGCACCTGCTCCGTGCGCAGTGCCGGTTCGAGATGGGTCGCCAGGATCAGCTGTCGCGGATTGCCTGCGGCCCGCGCCTGGATCAGGGGAACCGACTCGACATCGATATTCGAATTGCGGGCCACACTTTCGACCAGCGTCTGCGAATCGGCGGGGCCGAGCGGTTCGAGCCGCCTGACGTCGAGAGACGGGTCGCTCGCCGCGTCGAGCACCGACTCGATCGGGCCCGAACAGGGCGTGCGGACGAGCACGACCACGAGAATCGGGACTCGACCGGCGAGTTCGACGAGCCGAGGCAGCCAGGCGACGAATTCCGCATCCAGGCGACCCGCATCCTCGATGGCGAGAATCATCGGCTCGCCGCCCGCGTGTCGCTCGAGACCCGCGAGGCATTCTTCGATCGGGGTCTGCTCGGGAAGCTCGAGCGCCGCAGCGAGATCCCTGAAAATCAGTCGACGCTCCGATCCCGCTGCGGACATGGCGCGAATCTCCAGTACCGGGATCTCCGAATGCTGGGAGGCCACCTCCTCAAAAAGACGCGACTTTCCGATCCCGGCGTCGCCGACCAGGGCAAGCGCTCCTCCCCTTCCGCCCGCGAGATCGTTGAAGCAGGCACCGAGCCAGGCGCGCTCCTCTCCTCGGCCGAGGAAGGCAATTTCGACAGGGTCGCGAACGCCACGAACCCATCGCCATCGCCTCTCTCTGGAACCCTTCAGCTCGAAGATCGGGACGGGCATGCTCTTGCCCTTGAGCGGAATCGCTCCGAGCGGCTCGAAATCGTAATCGGCGGCGGCGACTTCCCGTGTCGAGTCGCCCACCAGGATCTGTCCGAGTGGAGCGCGGGCCTTGATGCGGGCCGAGACATTGACGGCATCGCCCAGCACATGAAACTCACGCACGACGTTGCCCCGCACGGTCCCCGCCACCATCGGGCCCGTGTTGATGCCGATGGCCACCTTCAGAGACACGTCGGAGTCCAGCTCCCGATCGTAATCTTCGACCAGACGACGCATTTCGAGTGCAGCCGTGAGTGCGGCGCGTTCGGGCTCCGCAAGACGGACCGGATGGCCGAACACGACCATCATGCAGTCGCCGAGGTAGCGATCGACAGCCCCCCCGTGAGCGCGCGCGACGCCCTCGACGAGACTCATGCAGCCGGCCACTGCGAAATAGGCCGCCTCCGGACCGACTTCCTCGGAGAGCGCGGTGAATCCCTTGACGTCCAGGAACATCACGGTCGCTTGCTTGAGGGAAGGCTTTGCCTCGTGTTCGGTATTCATCGTCGTTTCCAGACTACCCGATTATGGACCACTCCGGTTCGGACTCAGCCAACGATCGGATCGATCATGATCCTGGGCGGACGTAGCGGCTCGTCGCGACGACGCTCGCGGCTCAGAATCCGTGACGCTGCCGAGTTCTTGCCTCGACATTCGCCATCGCGCCCAGCTTAATGCCGAGGCCGATCGCCATCTTCTCTATATGGGATATGGGTGGTTCTTGCCTGTGGGGCCCTTCCGGTCAAGTGCGCCTCCCTCCCGCCCCCCCCTCATTGAAGGCCTAGACAATCAGATTTTGGGTCCATATCCTGATATGAATGTTAAGGTCGATCGAGACTGTGCTTTTTCAACAGCGACTACAGAGACCGCGGGGCCGCAGCATTCGAATAGCGACTGTCGTCTTGGGCGTGTACATCGCGCTCGCAAATCCGATCGTGGCAGATTCTGCCGCCGCAGGAGAACGCCGCATCTCGTGCCTCGGCCGACTCGAGCCGGGTCTCGGCGTGGTGCGCGTAGCGAGCCCGGCGGAGGGAGGCGGTGTGATCGCCTCGTTGAAGGTCTCGGAGGGGGAGTGGGTCGAGCACGGGCAGATCCTGGCGACACTCGATGATCATGCACTCCGTAAAGCCGAGGTGGCAAGACTCGAGGCAGAGCGTGCCAATGCGCTTCGTGATGCGGAGCGGATGCGTAGCCTCTCGAGCCGCTCCGCCACCTCCGGTGCGAAACTGGATGAGGCAGAGGTGAATCTTCGCATTGCAGAGGCGAATCTTGATGCCGCCCGCGCGCGGGTAGAGCTGACGCGAATTCGCGCTCCGATCGTCGGGCAGATTCTCGAAATCCACGCACGAGCGGGCGAACGCGTTCGGGCCGATGGTGTTCTCGAGATGGGCGATACCAATAACATGGTCGCCGTTGCAGAGGTCTACGAGACGGACATCGGGTCCGTTGTAGAGGGCCAACGCGCGATCATCCATAGCTCGGCCCTGGAAACGCCGCTCTCCGGAATCGTGGGACGAGTGGGGCTCAAGGTTGGACGGATGGACGTGTTAGGGACCGATCCAGTCGCCAAAGCGGATGCTCGGGTCATCGAGGTCCGCATCAAGCTTGATTCATCGGAGACCGTCGCTCGACTGACCAACCTCCAGGTCGAGGTCGAGATCGAACCGTGATCCATCGAGTCCCTCTCGCCTGGCTGCAGATGCGACGAGAGAGACTACGCCTGCTCGCCGCGATCGCCGGGGTCTCTTTCGGCGTCGTGCTCGTATTCGTCCAACTCGGTTTCCAAGAGGCACTCTTCGACAGCGCACTCACCTTCCACACATCCCTGGGCTACGACATCGCCGTCATCAGCCCAAAGACCGACACGATCATACAAGCCGATTCCTTCCCCCGAAGGCGTGTCTTCCAGGCACTGGGCGTGGATGGCGTCGAATCGGTGACTCCGGTGTACATGGGGAACGCGACCTGGCGCAACCCAACGCGTTCTGATGAGTCGAAGACGATCTTCGTATTCGGTGTCGACCCGAACGACCGCGCTTTCGAATGGGACGGGGTTGCGAGTCAACTCGGAAAACTCCGGCTGCCCGATCGCATGCTATTCGATCGTGCCTCACGTCCTGAATACGGACCTGTCCCGCTCTTGCTCGACGAGTCCAGCCAGATCGCGACCGAGGTCAACGGTCGCCAGATCGAGATCGTCGGACTCTTCGAATTCGGAACCTCGTTCGGGATCGATGGGAGTCTCCTTACGAGCGACCTCAATTTTCGTCGCCTCTTCCCCGATCGCCCCGCTTCCCACGTCGACGTCGGTCTCATTTATCTCGAGCAAGGCGCGGATCCAGTGCAGGTTCGCGATGCGATCGCTTCGGTTCTGCCCCGAGATGTCGAGGTCTTCTCCCGAGAAGAGTTCATTGCGCGTGAGTTTCAATACTGGAACGAAGGGACGCCAATCGGATACGTGTTCAGCTTTGGGGTCATCATGGGACTCGTGGTTGGCATGGTGATCGTCTATCAGATTCTCTTTTCCGATGTGCAGAACAGTCTTCGGGAGTACGCGACACTCAAGGCGATGGGCTATGCCAACAGCTATCTCGTGGGAGTCGTGATGCGGCAATCCGTTCTGCTAGGCGTGTTCGGCTATATCCCCGCATTCGGCGTAACCTGGCTCCTCTACGAGCAGGCGGCGGCAGCCACAAACCTGCCGCTGGTGATGACGACGACGAGGGCAGTCATTGTGCTCGCCCTCACGCTTGGCATGTGCTGCGCATCGGCGGCTCTGGCAATGCGCAAGCTACGCTCGGCCCAGCCGGCGGAGATCTTCTGAGATGCCCAACGAATCACCGATCATCGCCGACAAAATTTCCTACGCATACGGCCGCGGCGTGCTTCGCAAGCAGATCCTCTTCGACGTCTCGGCGGAGGTCCAGGCAGGCGAGATCGTGATCCTGACCGGACCGTCGGGGTCGGGAAAGACGACGCTGCTCACTCTGATGGGAGCGCTTCGCGCCGCACAGGAGGGCAGTCTGCGCATCTACGGCCAGCAGCTCAGCGGCGCGCGCGAACAGGCCCTGGTTCTTGTGCGGCGTCGGATCGGATATATCTTCCAGAGCCACAACCTACTCCCGTCCCTCGATGTCGCACAGAACGTGCGAATGGCGGCGCAGCTCGTCAAAGGTCGATCGGCCTCGCAACAACGTGAGCAAATTCTCCGGGTACTCGAGCGAGTCGGCATGTCCGACTACGTGCACGAGCGAATCGATCAGCTTTCTGGCGGCCAACGCCAGCGCGTCGCGATTGCCCGGGCCCTCGTCAACGAGCCTGAGATCATCCTGGCCGACGAGCCCACAGCGTCTCTCGACAAGGAGTCGGGCCGCGACGTCGCCGATTTGATTCAGGAACTCGCACGAGAGAAACGAGCCAGTGTCGTCCTCGTCACTCACGACAACCGTATTCTCGACATTGCGGATCGCATTCTGCATCTCGAAGACGGACGCCTGATGCCGCTCAAAGAGGCCGTCGCAAAGGAGGCCAGCCACATGCTCAACTTGCTCGCGGAGCACGATCCAAGTGGCCGTCGCACGTTGCTCAGTTTTGCACTCGCTCTGTCGCGTGTCGCGCACGCAGATAGGGTGCTCGTGCAGCAGGAGATCGACGTGATCCGCAAAGTGCTCAGCGAGATGGCCGAGCTGGCACCCGGAGAGGTCGAGTTTGTGATCACGATTGCGCTAGAGGGTGCGCGGAGCAAGGGCGAACCTAGCGGGGCCGCGAGCCTTGAACTCCTTGCTCCAAACGACAAGCAGCGATTGGTTCGCGCGCTTCACGCGGTCGCGGATGCCGATGGGGTCTCGACGCAAAGCGAACGTGCCGAGATCGACCGGATCGTGGAAGAAATGGGGCTCTAAAACTGCGGATCCACTCCGCTTTGCCCTCTCAAAAGAAAGAACCCCCGCCCCGTGCGTTAGCACGGTGGCGGGGGTTCGATTCATTCATCGGTCCAGCCACGATCCAATTCTCGAAGGAAGATCAGATCGTGTCAGGTGCTGACCTGGGATCTACATCATCCCCGGCATACCGCCCATGCCACCCATGTCCGGCATGCCGCCACCGCCACCCGCGCCCTTGGGCTCGGGCTTGTCGGCGATCATGGCTTCCGTCGTGAGCAACAGGCCTGCGACCGACGCTGCGTTCTGCAGCGAGGTTCGGACGACCTTGGTCGGGTCGATGACGCCGGCCTTGATCAGGTCCTCGTAGGCCTCGGTGGCCGCATTGAAGCCGTTGGCTCCCTTCAGGCCCTTGACCTTGTCGACGACGATCGAACCTTCGATTCCGGCGTTCTCGCTGATGAAGCGGAGCGGGGTTTCGATGGCACGGCGGAGGATGTTGAGGCCCGCTGCCTGCTCGTCATTCTCGACCGAGACGCCATCGAGGGCGCTCGCACTGCGAAGCAGCGCAACGCCGCCGCCAGGCACGATGCCCTCTTCGACGGCCGCTCGTGTCGCGTGGAGTGCGTCCTCGACGCGTGCTTTCTTCTCCTTCATCTCGGTCTCGGTGGCCGCGCCGACCTTGACGACTGCAACACCGCCGACCAGCTTGGCGAGGCGCTCCTGGAGCTTCTCGCGATCGTAGTCGGAAGTGGTGCCTTCGACCTGGTTGCGGATCTCGGCACATCGACCCTCGATGTCCTTCTTGGTTCCGGCGCCATCGATGATGGTGGTGTTGTCCTTGTCGATGGAGATGCGCTTGGCCTGTCCGAGGTCCTTGATGGTCACGTTCTCGAGCTTGAGGCCGAGCTCTTCCGCGATGACCTGACCACCCGTGAGGATCGCCATGTCCTGGAGCATGGCCTTGCGGCGATCACCGAAGCCCGGTGCCTTCACCGCAGCGACGTTGATCGTGCCGCGGATCTTGTTCACGACGAGGGTCGCGAGGGCTTCCCCGTCGATGTCCTCGGCAACGAGCAGAAGGGGCTTCCCGGCACGAGCAACCTGCTCGAGCAACGGAAGGAGATCCTTCATGTTGCTGATCTTCTTCTCGTGAAGAAGGATCAGCGGCTCCTCGAGAACGACTTCCATGCCGTCGGGATCCGTGACGAAGTAGGGCGAGAGATAACCGCGATCGAATTGCATACCCTCGACGACATCGAGCTCGGTCTCGAGGCTCTTGCCCTCTTCGACCGTGATGACGCCTTCCTTGCCGACCTTCTCCATCGCTTCAGCGATGATCTTGCCGATCGTCTCGTCCGAATTGGCCGAGATGGTGCCGATCTGCGCGATCTCGTTCGAATCCCGGGTGGGCTTCGAAATCTTGCTGAGCTGGTCTGAAATGGCCAGGACACCGCGATCGATGCCGCGCTTCAGGTCCATCGGGTTCATGCCCGCGACGACGAGCTTGCTGCCCTCACGGAAGATCGCCTGGGCGAGCACCGTGGCCGTCGTGGTTCCGTCGCCTGCGATGTCGGAAGTCTTCGAAGCGACCTCCTTCACCATCTGGGCGCCCATGTTCTCGAACTTGTCCTCGAACTCGATCTCCTTGGCGACGGTCACGCCGTCCTTGGTGATCGTGGGAGAGCCGAAGCTCTTGTCGATGACGACGTTTCGACCCTTCGGGCCGAGCGTGACGCGAACTGCATTCGCGAGTCCGTCGACACCGGCCAGCATCTTTGCCCTGGCTTCCTGATCGAAAATGACTTCTTTGGCCATGATTCGGAGCTCCTATCTATTCGAAGACCGCGAGGACGTCGTCCTCACGAATGATGATGTGCTCGGCGCCCTCGACGGTGACGTCGGTGCCGGCATATTTGCTGAAAAGGATTCGGTCACCAGCCTGGACGGCGACCTCGGCAACGTTGCCGTTTTCGAGGGTCTTGCCCGGGCCGACGGCTGCGACGAGCCCTTCCTGCGGCTTTTCCTTGGCGGAATCGGGGATGATGATGCCCCCACTGGTGGTCTCTTCCTCATCCACACGCTTGACGAGGATGCGGTCCTGGAGCGGACGGATCTTCATAAATCGCCTCTCTATGGCCTCATCGAAGACTCGACGGGGCCGGGTTGGGTAGCGGACTCGCGGCCACACATGGGGTGTGACGACGGGGTCAGCCAGAATATTTATCGAAGGCCGTCCGGGTTGCCCGGGCGGCATCTTGGCAGTCGAAGCCTCCGAGTGCCAAGGCGCGGCAATCTAAGCATTCCAGGGGGCGCGTCAACCGCCACCCGGGCCAAAGACGTTAAAAAGTTGCAAGTGTGTTGTTATCGGTTGACTTTCGCCTCGGTTTCGTCAGCATTCCGGGGCGAAAGAACGTCGAAGGAGACTCACCCGGCATGACCAGCACGACCATCGAGACAGCGACCGCAACTGCGAAGACGTTGGCGCTCACCAGGAGGCAGCGTCAGATCTTCGACTATATCTCCGGCTTCGTCGAGGAGCAGGGCTACTCACCGAGCCTCGAGGAGATTGCCGCCGCGTTCGGGCTTTCCTCGGTCGCGACCGTCCACAAGCATGTGAAGCATCTGGTGGACAAGGGCTATCTCCGCAAAGCCTGGAACCGTTCCCGCTCGGTCGAGCCTGTTCCGGCCGAGGAGGCCGTCGAGAGCGTCCATCTGCCGATTCTGGGGACGGTTGCCGCGGGCTGCCCGATCGAGGCGATCGAGCCCGACGCCGGTACGGCCGATCTACTTGCGGTCCCCGCGGAGATGGCCCCGGCCAGCAAGGATCACTACGTCCTGCGCGTCCGCGGAGACTCGATGATCGAGGACCAGATCTGCGACGGAGATCTGGTGGTGATCGAAGGAAAGCGAGAAGCGCGAAATGGCGAGACGGTCGTGGCCCTCGTCGACGGAGCAGAGGCGACGCTCAAACGCTTCTACCGCAACGGCGCCCAGGTGAAGCTCGTCCCGGCCAATCAGACGATGTTGCCGATGGAGTTCCATGCTTCGCAGATCGAAATCCGGGGCGTGGTGCGGGGACTGATCCGCCACTTCTGATGCTCCCCTGAAGCTCGGAGCTGTCTCCAGTATCGGCCTGGGTCTCCACCCGCTCCCGACTTGCGCTCGACTCGGGCGAGGGTTGCGGGCTAGCCTTGTGGGCTCAAGATCTGAGTGGAGACGAAGAGGATGAGTTCGAGCGATGGGCCGCTGGATCCGATCGAGGGATATGTCGAGGGGATTCTCAAGGAATTGGGAGAAAATCCGGGCCGTGATGGTCTACACAAGACGCCCCACCGCGTTTCGAAGGCGATGCGATTCTTCACGCAGGGCTACGAGCAGGATCCAGCCGAGGTCCTGACGGGGGCCCTCTTCGACGTCGACTACGACGAGCTGGTCGTCGTCCGCGACATCGATTTCTATAGTTTGTGTGAGCATCACATGGTGCCGTTCTTCGGACGGGTTCATGTTGCGTATATCCCGAATGGCAAGGTCGTCGGACTCTCGAAGATTCCGCGCACGGTCGAGATCTTTGCGCGAAGGCTCCAGGTTCAGGAACGCCTTACGATGGATATCGCACAGACCATCGAAGCCGTCCTGAAGCCCAAAGGGGTTGGCGTCGTCGTCGAAGCGAAGCATCTCTGCATGATGATGCGCGGAGTCCAGAAGCAGAACACCTTCGCAATCACGAGTTCGCTGCGCGGCGTCTTCGAGTCCGACCCGAAGACACGCGCGGAGTTCATGGATCTGATCCACCACCGAACCGAATCATTCGCCTGATCCTGCTGCCTCGGCCGGGGCCCAGAGCCGGAGACACGAGCGCATCTCGAGCGATCAGCTGCCGAGCGCGAGTTCTGCATTCACCTTGAGTCGTCCTGACGCTTCGAGCTGACTCCGGTAGTCGTTCATCCAGGTCTGCAGGATTCGATTCTGTTTCTCAGCGAGGGCTTGCTCCCGCCGGCCGTTTCGCTCCGCGGCGACCGTTTCGACGCTGGGGTTGATGCGTTCGAGGACCTGGATCAGGACGCGTCGTCCGGGAAGCTCGAAGATCTCGGGACTACTCTCTCCGGCCTCCAGGGTGAAAGCCGTCACGAGTACCTCCTCCGCCGCGCCGAGACCGGGAATGAAGCCGTCTTTGCGGCGCTTCAGGCCGGGCGGACGCTCGAGGTTGATTTCCTCGGCGCGAGCCGCGTCTTCGAGATTGAGGCCGGATGCGATCGCTGCGATGAGTGCCGCGCTCTTCAGGTCGGCCCGTTCGAGCGCCGCGACTCGGGTCGCCTCTTCACGAGCGAGTGCCAGACGATTGGACTCGAAGGTGGCGGGTGCAGCGGCGATCTTCTCATCGACCTGCACGATGTGGAATCCGTAGGCAGACCGAACGAGCTCGGAAATTTCGCCCGCTTCCAGGGCGAACGCCGCGTCATCGAGCGCCGCGTCGTTGTCGCCCCGAGCGAAGAGCCCCATTTCACCGCCATTCGGGGCCGTGCCGACATCCTCGGAGACCTCTTGTGCGACCGTCGCGTAGTCCTCACCCCCCACGATTCGGTCGCGCGCTGCGCTGGCTCGGCTACGCGCCTCGGTGTCTTCCTCTGCGGCCGCATCTGCGGCCACCAGGATGAGGATATGGCTCGCGCGGACGCGCTCCGGCTCTGACAAGGCATTCCCTCGTTCCTCGAAGAGGACTCGGAGTTCTTCCTCGTGGGCGTTGGAATAGGCTTCGATTTCGGCGTCTTCGAGGGCCTCATCCTCGGACAGGACGTTCGTGTCGAATGAGACGTACGCGATGCGGACTTCTTCGAGTTCGTAACGGGTTCGAAGGTCGACCTCGGCATCGGAGAGGGTGGTCTGATCGGCAAGCAATGAGATCAGCTTCTGCCCGAGCAGGCTCCGGGTGAATGATCGGATGAAGGCGCGCTGGCTTCCGAACTGGTACTCGGCAAAGCGCTCGAAGGCCTCGGGACTGAATCGACCGTTCTCGTCGACGAAGTTGGGACTGGCTTGAACGAGGCGTCGAAGCTCGTCCTGGGTGACGTGAAGTCCCATCTCTTCCGCGGCGGCGGCCAGAACTACGGAGTTCATCATTCGGCCGAGTGCCTGGCTGTCGATATAGCGATCCGCACCGATCTGATCGTACGAATCGCCCAGCTGATCGCGTAACTGCGCTTCGAGGTTGCTCTTTTCACGAGCGAGATCCCGGGAGGTCAGTCGGATGTCATCGAGTTGGACAATCGCGTTTCCCGAGGGGGTCGATGGGCCCCCGCCTCCCCCAACACCGAGGAAGAATACGAATACGAGCCCGATCACACTCACGAAGATCAGACTCAGCCAACGTTGGCCTTTGCGGAAGGAATCGAGCAATGGGGACCTCGCTGAAGGGAAACTGGCCGAGTGGCGCAAGCCGCTGAACGTGCGGCGCGCGGAGCTTACGAAACCTGTGCCGCTCCGGCCAAGGGAGATCAACCCTTTGTGGTGTGGCGGGTGCCGACAGCTCCAGATTTTTCCGGTAGCCCGGATTGGCTCGTGCGGACCGATGGGACCCACAGGGCCACTTTCACGTTGCCCGGCGTGCACCTCGCTGTTATTTTCTCCCCCTCCCTTTGGGGCGAAACGCGTCGGAGTTTCAGGTAGTTAGCTATTTTGTAGCCCTTCGGGGGACAGCGGATCGTTTCATGAGAGAAACTCGCGAGGCCAACTCGCAAGTCCGAATCGTCGATCGAGTCGTCGGTCGTCCAGAGGCGACGTTCACGGACAAGGACAAGGAGTAGGAATTTGATCATCGACACCGTGCTCGGCTGGTTTTCGAACGATTTGGCGATCGACCTCGGTACAGCCAACACGCTCGTCTACGTGAAGGGCCGCGGGATCGTCGTCTCGGAACCCAGTGTCGTGGCCGTGTCGCGTGATTCGCGCGGCCCCGATCGAGTGCGCGCGGTCGGCAAGGCTGCCAAGGAGATGCTAGGCCGGACGCCCGGCCACATTGTTGCTATTCGCCCGCTCAAGGACGGCGTGATCGCCGACTTCGACATCACGGAGGCGATGCTTCGTTATTTCATTCGACGTGTTCATGATCGCCGCACGATGGTGCGACCCCGAATCGTCATCGCCGTTCCCTCCGGTATCACAGAGGTCGAGAAGCGAGCGGTTCGAGAGAGCGCGATGCTCGCCGGTGCCAGAGAGGTCTACCTCATCGAAGAGCCGATGGCGGCCGCGATCGGTGCGGGACTGCCCGTGACCGAGCCGTCGGGGAATATGATCATCGACATTGGCGGAGGAACGACCGAGGTCGCAGTCATTTCGTTGTCGGGAGTCGTTTATTCGAACTCGACGCGGGTGGGCGGCGACAAGATGGACGATGCCATCATCAACTACGTGAAACGGAAATACAATCTGCTCATCGGGGAGCGTTCCGCCGAGAAGATCAAGATTCGTATCGGCACTGCCTATCCGACAGACAACATCGAGACGATGGAGGTCAAGGGGCGCGATCTCGTCGCCGGTGTGCCGAAGACGCTCGAATTGAAGTCCGAGGAAGTGCGCGAAGCGTTGGCCGAACCGGTGAATGCGATCGTCGAAAGCGTCAAGATGGCGCTCGAGAAGACGCCCCCGGAGCTCTCCGCGGATATCGTCGACAAGGGAATCGTGTTGGTTGGTGGTGGGTCGATGTTGGCGAATCTGGACGTCCTGTTGCGCGAAACGACCGGACTGCCGGTGATGCTGGCCGAAGATCCCCTGACCGCCGTTGCCGTGGGGACCGGCCGCTGCCTCGATGAGATTGGACTTCTCAAGGAGGTGACGATTCGATCGTCGATCTCCTGAAGCGACGACATTAGGGGTCGTCGATCGGGTCATCGGTTGTCAGGAATTTCGCGGCCGGCTGCGAGCCGGTAGGGAAGGGGACGGGTCGCGGGGGTATGCCCGATCTTCTGAAGCGCGTCGGCGCGCCACTGGTAGTTGCATTCTTGATTCTCATGACAATCGTATCGATGGTCATGGGCCGCCGTTCGCCCAGCGACGATCGAAGTGAACTGCCATGGTGGCAGGCGGTCGTTCTCGAAATCGCCGCGCCGATCGAGCGCGTGATTTCTGCGCCGATCGATGGTGTGACGGGCTTCTTCGAAGAGTATGTCGATCTGCTCGGCGTGCGGGCCGACAATCGGCGGCTGCGGCGGCGGATCGCCGAGATCGAATCGGAAAATCTGCAATTTCGTGAAGCATTGGTTTCGAGCGGGCATCTCGCCCGGATCGCTTCGATGCGCGACGAAATCGAGATTCCGATGTTGCCGGCTGAGGTAGTGGGCCTCGACGTCGCTCCATGGTTTCGTTCGGTACTCGTTGATCGAGGAGCACGGCACGGTGTCGAGCCGGGCTATCCCGTGATTACGCACAAAGGCGTAGTGGGCGTCGTGACTGCGACCTCGAGCCACGCTGCGAAGACAATGTTGCTGCTCGATCGTCAAAGTTCCGTCGACGCCGTCGTACAGCGCAGTCGTGCGCGTGGCGTGCTGCGTGGGATCGGGCGCGAACGACTCGAGTTCGAGTTCGTCGTGCGCGGCGCGGATGTCGTGGTGGGCGATGAGATCGTGACGTCGGGTCTGGGGGGGATCTATCCGAAGGGTCTTCGCCTGGGCCGCGTCGGAGAATTGCGCGACGCGGGTGGACGACTGACACGCATCGCCGTGATCGATCCGGCCGTTGATCTGGGGCAGCTCGAACAGGTCTTCGTGATGCTGCGTCGCGGGCCGACCATGGATCTGCTCTATCGGGCGAATAGAGCCGAACAGGATCTGGAGGGGCCGATCCCGGTGAGCAGTCCGCCTCCCGAGCAGGCGTCGGACGCTGAAGCGCCGACCGCTGCCGAGGACGGATCGTGAAGTCGATTCTCGCCGTACTCGCGCTGGGCTTCGCGGCCCTGGTCGTACAGGGCGCCCTGGCGCGGACGATTCCGCCTCCGTGGTGCCCGGATCTAGCCTGGCTGGTCGTAATTGGCGTCGGGTTGCGCTGGCCCAGGATATTGTCCGGGGCGTTGGTCGCCGTTCCGCTCGGGTATGCGATGGATCTCTTGTCCGGTTCGCTGATGGGCCAGCACGCGTTCATGCGTTTGATCTCGTATCTCATCGCCGCGGTCGCGTCGCGTCAGCTCGATCTGTCAGGAGGGCTGCCTGTCTCGATTTTCGTATTCGGGATGACGATCCTCTACGGACTGGGCATCGTTGCGACGCTTTCCCTTTTCATCGGCTCCAATGCGATCGGTTTTGACGTGCTCACGTCCGCGATCGGGCATGCGATCGCCAACGTCATCGCTGCGGGCCCGATGATTGCACTCGTCGAGAGCGTCCTTTCGCGCTTTTCTGACGAAGAGTCTGCCCAACGCGGAGTGCTTCCCATTGGAACCCAGCGAAGGAGCATCGGATGAACGATCCCTTCGGCGACTCACGCCTATCGAATACCAGTGATGGGCCGGGACAGCTCCGAATCTGGCCGACGGCCATCGTTGTGGTCGCGATCTTTCTGGTCTTCATCGTGAGACTCTTCCAACTTCAAATCCTCGAAGGCGAGGCGCTCGCGAGCCGCTCGCAGGCAAACTATGTCCGTACAGTCCGGCTCGAGGCCCAGCGAGGCTCGATCGTCGATCGCGAGGGTCGGACCATCGCGGCGAGCCGGCCCGCATACGCCGTCGATCTGATTCCGTATGAAATCCAGAATCCGTGGCGGACCTATTCCGTTCTGGGTTCGATCCTTGGCCGCGACCCCGTCGAGATCGCATCGAGTGTGGGCCAGCCAAGCGGACGACGACGCTTCAAGCCGGTCTCGCTATCGAAGGACCTGGCACTCGAGCAACGCGCAAAGATCGCAGCGCATCGTTATGCGATGCCGGGCGTCGAACTCTATCGGAAGCCGCTTCGTGACTATGTCTATCGAGACCTGGCCGCTCAGCTGCTCGGAACCATCGGTGAGATCGACCCGGGGGAACTCGAGAGCGATGCGTTCTCAGCCTATCTTTCGGGTGAGACGATCGGAAAAACGGGCATCGAGGCGGCAAACGAGATTCATCTGCGAGGTCGTGCTGGGGGTGTGAACCTGATCGTCGATGTGGCTGGACGGGAAATCGACGAAATAGACCGACGTGAACCGATGCCCGGCGGACGATTGGTGTTGAGTCTCGATCTCGATCTTCAGAGGGTCGCAGAGGCGAGTTTTCTTTCGGAGGATCCCGAACAGCCCAACAAGATGGGCGCTCTCGTCGCACTCGATCCACGCAACGGTGACGTACTCGCTCTGGTTTCGGCGCCGTCTTACGATGCGAATGCGTTCGCTGGGGGGGTCGATCGAAAGACCTGGCAGGCCCTCAATCTCGATGAGTGGCGACCCCTTCAAAATCGTGCGATCGCGGGGGTCTATCCGCCCGGCTCGACTTACAAGGCGATCGTAGCCGCCGCGGGTCTCGCAGAAGGGGTGATCGATGAGACGACGGAAGTCCTGTGTCCTGGGCATTTTCGCCTGGGACGAAGGGTCTATCGCTGTTGGAAGCGTGGAGGTCATGGCATTGTCAACCTCGAGAGTGCGCTGGCCGGATCTTGTGACGTCTATTTCTATGAACTCGGGAAGACACTCGGGGTCGAGACGCTTGCACGTTATGCGAAACTCTTCGGCCTTGGATCGTCCACGGGCATCGACATTCGAGGAGAGGTCGCTGGATTGGTCCCGACTCCCGAATGGAAAATGCGCACACGGGGGGAGCGCTGGATCGGTGGGGAGACGATTTCGCTCTCGATCGGTCAGGGCGCGAATCTGACTACTCCGATTCAACTTGCCGTGGCGTATGCCGCAATTGCAAATGGCGGAAAGATCGTCCAGCCGCGCGTCGTATTGCGGAGGGAAACCTGGGATGGTGTCGTCGTCGAAGAAACCCAGCCCGTCATTCGGGCCGAGAGCATCATTGCGAAGCCCATCCTCGATATGGTGAAGAGCGGGCTGGCGCGTGTTGTGATGGACCCGAGTGGGACGGGACGTCGCGCCCAGGTGTCGGGAATCAACGTCGCGGGCAAGTCGGGGACGACCCAGGTCGTCAGTCTCGATTTCGTGGAGGGTCTCGAACCCGAGGAAATCCCGATTCGGTATCGCGATCACGCGCTCTTTGTCGCCTTTGCACCGGTCGAGTCTCCTGAAATCGTGGTGGCGGCGATTGTCGAGCACGCGGGTGGAGGGGGTGGTGCCGTCGCCGCACCGATGGTGCAGAAGGTGCTTGCAAAATATTTCGAAAAGACCGAGCGCAGGCTGCCCAGCCAGCTTGCGCTCGTTTCGCTCCGGGGGTTGCGATGAACGATCTTCGGGTCGATCGGAGTCGAGGCCAGCATTTTGATTGGACGCTCGCGGCAATCGTATTGATCCTGGCGATGATGGGTCTCGTGAATCTCATGTCCGCTGCGGCATCCGGGGTGGAAGGGGGCTCCGATATCGTCGGCCGGCAGATGGTGGTGCTCGGGCTCGGCGCGTTCGTGATCGGCCTGGTGCTCGTGATCGACTACCGCCACTACGATCGATTCGCCTACGTGATCTACGCTGGATCGATTGCTCTGCTTCTCTTGACCCTGGCCATCGCAGAGGAGACGAGAGGTGCGCGGGCGTGGCTCTTTTCAGGACGCTTCCAGCCTTCTGAATTCGCAAAACTCGGGATGGTCATCGCATTGGCCCATTACCTCGGACGCAACCCACCGTCCGGCATTCGCCGGCTACGTGATCTTTTCCTGCCGGGCCTGATCGTTGCGCTTCCCGTCGGCTTGATCGTCGCGCAGAAAGACCTGGGTGTTGCTGTGTTGACGCTGCTCATCGGGCTGACCCTGCTTCCGCTCGTCAACGTCCCTCTCCGCGCATGGGTCGGGATCGCGTTCGTGGGCGCAGCGGGCCTTGCAGCGCTCTACCAATTCGGGCTCAAGGGCTACCAGCAGGAACGGATCCTCGGGTTCCTCGATCCGTCTCGGGATCCGCTCGCCTCCGGGTATCAGCAGATGCAATCGAGGATCGCCGTCGGTTCTGGCGGACTTCTCGGAACGGGCTGGCAGGAGGGCACACAGACTCAGCTGCGTTTCCTCCCTACGCAGCACACCGACTTCGCCTTCTCTGTGCTGGCCGAGGAATGGGGATTTCTCGGATCAGCACTGGTACTCGTCGTGTACGCCTCGATGCTGCTCTGGGCATTGCTGATCGCACGCAACTCGAAGGACACCTTCGGGTCCGCGCTGGCCATTGGTCTGGCCGGCATACTCCTCTGGCCCGCCGCGATCAACGTCGGGATGGTGCTCGGGCTGGCCCCTGTGATTGGGGTGCCGCTTCCGCTCTTTTCCTACGGTGGATCCGCGTTGATTTCGGCGGCGCTCACGATTGGGCTGCTGCTCAATATCTCGATGCGGCGGTACGTCTTCTAGAGAACGCCTTCGACGAGCTCCTTGAAGTCGCCCTTCGGTCGAGCACCGGTCAGCTGGCTGACGACCTGGCCGTCCTTGAATGCGAGGACGGTCGGAATCGAACGGATTCCGTAGTTTCCGGGCGTCTGGGGCGACTCGTCGATGTTGATCTTGACGACCTTGATCTTGTCTCCGTACTCCTCCGCGAGCTCCTTCACGATCGGCGCGATGGCGCGGCAGGGCGCACACCATTCAGCCCAGAAGTCGACGAGAACGGGAGTCTCGGATTTCAGCACTTCGCCCTCGAACGTCGCATCGGTTACGTCATTGATTTCGGCCATGTTCTGGATTCTCCGTCTAGGTTTACGCAGTATTGGATGCCGACTTGTTCACGGCGATTCGTCTGTCAAGCTCTAGTCGTACTACAGATGGGCGAACCAATATAGCAGCTCATCAGATCGACCCGAGACGAGGAGGATCGCGTGACCCGCCGCACGCCGCCGACCATCGACCGCAGCCGAATTCGGACGCAACCGGCCCGTCGTCGGGCCAGCAAGGTCAAGACGCTGGACGAGGCGCGGCCCCTCGCCCCGGGAGCGAGCGTGTCGGAGCTCCTGGAATCGCTCCCAGGACTGCTCGGAGCGGCTGATCTGAACGATGCGATCGATGCCTGGGTTCGTGCCTGGCGGCGCGAGAAGCTCGTACTCTTTGGCTTCGGCGCCCATCTGATCAAGGTCGGGCTCGCGCCCATCGTCGTGGATCTCATGGAGCGGGGTGCGATCGGGGGCTTGATGATGAACGGTGCTGGGACGGTCCACGATCTCGAGTTGGCGATGATGGGGCGTACGAGCGAGGACGTCGCTGAATCCCTCGACCGGGGGCAATTCGGGATGGCTCGCGAAACCGCCGAGCGATTGAACGGCGCCATTGCGAAGGGGCGTGATGACGGGCTCGGGATGGGCGCCGCGATCGGTAGGGATATCTTCGAATCGACTGATCGTTACGCATCGCGCTCTGTACTCGCCTCTGCCTGGCGATTGGGGATTCCCGTCACGGTTCATTCGGCGATCGGTACCGATATTCATCACATGCATCCGAGTGCCGATGGGGCCGCGATTGGCGAAACGAGCTACCGGGACTTCGAACAGCTCGCCTCGCTCGTCGCGGGACTCGATGGAGGTGTGCTGCTCAATGTCGGTTCGGCGGTGATCCTCCCGGAGGTTTTCTTGAAGGCGCTTGCCCTGGCGCGCAACCTCGGACATTCGGTAGCGCGCCTGACGACCGTGAATTGTGATTTCATTCGGCAGTACCGACCCCAGGTGAATGTCGTCGAGCGGCCGACGCGCCTGGCGGGTCGGGGGATCTCACTGATTGGGCAGCACGAGGTGCTGATCCCACTGATGGCGGCAGGCGTGATCGCGCGATATGAAGCGGCTTCCCGCAAGCCCACGCGTGCACGGCGGAAGTCGGCGGCCAGCAAGACTCCGGACGGGCGACGCCGGCCAGGGGGGAAGAAATCGTGACGAAGATCGTGCTGCAGGAGGGCGACATTACTGCGCAGGAAGTCGATGCGATCGTGAACGCCGCCAATAGCGACCTGGTGCTCGGAAGCGGTGTGGCCGGAGCGATTGCAGATCATGGCGGATCCTCGATTGCTGAAGAGTGTAGAGCCCTGGGGCCCATCGAGGTCGGGGAGGCGGCCGTGACCGGTGCCGGGGAACTCCCTGCGCGCTTCGTCATCCATGCTGCGGGGATGCCGCTCGGCGGCCGCGCGAGCGAAGAGAGTGTGCGCGCTTCGTTGCGCTCGGCCCTTGCCCTTGCGGATCGCGAGGGCTTTCGCACGTTGGCCTGTCCCGCGCTTGGCGCCGGGGTTGGCGGGCTCTCGATGCGGACCTGCGCTGAGATCTCCCTCGACGAGGCCCACCGATTTACCGAAGCAGGCGGCCAGATCGAGGAAATCCGCTTCGTGCTCTTCGGCGAACCGGCATTTCGACTCTTCGAGATGGTCAACGACGCGGCCAAGGTCGAAGCACAGATGCGCAAGCTTCAGGGGCGCTGAGCCCTATCCAGTGGTCCAGCGAGCTGGCTGGAAGGACGCTTCGCACACCGCTGTATACTCTACCGGGCCTGGAACTCGTTCGAGAGCCTCGGCCGAATGTCATCTGATCGAGGAACGATTTGTACATATTTGAACACATGGCGGCAGCGCTCTATCTGGCGGCCGGCGTTGGTGCGATTCTCGGGCTGACACTCGCCGCGCCGCGCGTGCAGCACGGCGCGCGCTGGGGACTCGCGCTCGGCGCCATCGCCCAGGCTGTCGCGTTCGCGACGCTCCATCGCCTCGATCCAGCTCCGGCATTGACCGATCTCGCTCAGGCAATTGCCGTCATGGCGTGGCTCGGTGTGGTTTTCACCCTGGCCCTGCTCTCGCGTTATCGACTACCCGGCTTCGTCCCGCCCCTGGCCTTCGTTGCCTTTCTGGCTTCCTTTGGCGCCACGCTCTCGAGTCCGGAAGTGGCTTCGGACGCTGCATCGGCGGGATCGCTTCCTCACGCCCATGTACTGCTGGCCAGTGCGGGGTTCGCCGCGCTCGGTGTTGCATGTCTGGCTGGCTTCTTCTTCTTGCTCGAACACCGCGTGTTGAAGCGACGACGGCGTCTCGCCGGGCGTTTTCCGCTGCCTTCATTGGAGGCGCTCGACCGCGTCAATCGGCTGGCCCTCGTCCTCGGATTTCCACTGCTCACACTCGGTGTGCTCACCGGCTCTCTCTGGCTCGAGGCTCGCACGGGGCAGGTCTTCAGTGGCAGTCTGCACGAGGCCTGGACGCTGATCGCATGGATGATCTATCTGGGCCTGGTTTCTCTGCGATTCATTGGTCATCAGGGCGCGCGCCAGGCCGCGGCAAGCGCGGTCGCTGGCTTTGCTTTTCTGCTCTTCGCCGTGGTCGGCGTCGGGCTCGTTTCATGAAGGTCCTGCTTCTTGGCATGAACCATCGTTCGGCACCGATCGAAGTGCGCGAGCGTTTCGCGGTTGCCCAGACCGGGCCGATGCTGCGCAAGCTCATCGATCGCCCCGAGATCCAGGAAGCGGTTCTGCTCTCGACCTGCAACCGGGTCGAAGTCGTCGTGACAACCGAAAATTCGGATGCTGCACAACACGTGCTGCACGATTTCTTTGCCCGCGATCTCGCGGAGGGCGAGCTGCCCTCAGGGATATCCCTCACCGACCTGACCTATTTGCGACATGGCCGTGACGCCGTCGAGCACGTATTCCGGGTGGCCTCGGCGATCGATTCGATGGTCGTCGGTGAACCGCAGATTCTGGGGCAGGTGAAAGATGCCTATCGTGACGCGACGGAGGTGGACGCGTGTGGTCCGATCCTGTCGCGGCTCTATCAGCGTGCGTTCGCGACGGCCAAACGTGTGAAAAACGAGACGGGCATCGCAGAACGACCGATTTCGGTCGCGCGCGTCGCCGTTGATCTGGCCAAGCAGATCTTCGAGAGCCTGGAGAGCAAGAGCGCATTGTTGCTCGGTGCGGGCGATATGATCGAAGCGTCACTCGTCGCGCTCGACGACCATGGACTGGGCGAGCGTCGCATCGTCAATCGAACATCCGCGCATGCGGAATCCCTCGCCCAGCAATTTGGCGGGACCGCCCACGGTCTCGGTGAAATCGACGAACTGCTACCGCTGAGCGACGTCGTGCTTGCATGTGTTGCCGGCGACGACCCGATTCTCACACGAGAGCGAGTCGAAGCCAGCCTTGCGAAACGAGGCGGTCGACCGCTTTTCCTGATCGACATCGGAGTGCCGCGCAACATCGACCCCGGTGTGCATGAACTCGACAGTGCCTATCTCTACGACCTCGACGATCTGCAGGACGTAGCGGTTGCGAATGAAAAGGAGCGTCGCCGCGAATCGGAACGCGCCGAGCGGATCATCCTCGAGGAACGGGAGCATTTCGATGGCTGGCTCGTCACGCTGCAGGCCGTGCCGACGATTCGCGATCTGCGCAGCCGTGCCGAGGAAATTCGCCAGACCGAGGTCCAACGTTATGCGGGGCGATTGGGGCTCGATGCCGAACAGAGCGAAGCCGTCGAGAAGCTGACGCGCGGAATCGTCAACAAGATCATGCATGCGCCGATTTCGCGTCTTCGGGACGAAACCGATCGTGAGGTCGGCCTCGCCCGGCTCGAGGAGGCACGCTCGCTCTTTGCGCTCGATGAGTCGGACGCAGACGATTCTGTTGCTGAAGGCCGTCTCGGCGATCACGCTGGCGATGATGTGGAGTCCGATTCTTGAGCATTATTCGCATAGCCACTCGAGGCAGCGATCTTGCGCTGACCCAGGCGCGACACATCGCGACACGCATCAAGAAGGAACTCGACTGTGAAACGGAACTCGTCGTATTGCGCACGACCGGCGACCGGATCCAGGATCGTTCGCTTTCAAAGATCGGAGGCAAGGGTCTCTTCGTGAAGGAGATCGAGGAAGCGCTCCTCGACGGCCGCGCAGATGTCGCGGTTCACAGTGCGAAGGACGTTCCCGCACAGATTGCGAAGGGTTGTGTGCTGGCCGCGTATCCCGAACGCGTCGATCCGCGCGACGCGCTGGCCTGCCGAGAGCGAGGCATGACCCTCGCAGATCTACCCTCCGGCGCAAAGATCGGTACGGGCAGTACACGTCGTATGGCGTTATTGCGTTCCCATCGTCCCGATCTGGAGCTCGTCCCTTTGCGAGGAAACGTTCCAACGAGGCTCGGCCGGCTGGAGAGCGATGCACTCGACGCCGTGGTCCTGGCCTGTGCGGGGCTTGATCGACTGGGGCTGGCGGACAGAATCGACGAGCGAATCTCGACGGACACGATGTTGCCAGCGGTTGGACAAGGACTCCTGGCGCTCGAGACGCGTACTGATTGCGAATGGCGCCCGAAGATCGAGATTCTGGAGCACCCGGAGACGGGCGTCGTTGGGCGGGCAGAGCGCGCCTATCAGGCAGCGCTCGGAGGCGATTGCAGTATTCCCCTGGCAGGCTTCGCGGAGCGCACATCCGAGGGCGGGCTGCGTATTCGCGGACTCGTGTCGAGTCTCGACGGTCTGACGATCGCGAAGGCCGAGCTCGTCGGGCCGGAGGCGGAAGCCGAGTTGCTCGGTCGGCGTCTCGCCGACGCTGTTCTCGAGTCCGGGGGGCGGGATATCCTGCTCGCGCTGGCCGCGGAGTCAGAAGCCAGTGGTTGAATCCGGTCGTGTCGTCTTGATCGGCGCCGGGCCAGGTGATCCCGATCTCATCACGGTTCGGGGTGCCAAGATGATGGCCCTGGCTGATGTCGTTCTCTACGACGAACTCACCACGAACGAGCTGCTCGACCTTGCACCGGACCGGGCCGAGCTCGTCAATGTCGGGAAGCGCGGGCATGACCGGCCGACCCGAACCCAGGAGGAGATCAATCAACTTCTGGTTGACTACGCGCGTGACGGTCTGATGGTGGTTCGATTGAAAGGGGGCGATCCGCTCGTGTTTGGTCGAGGCGGCGAGGAGATGAGTGTCTGCGCGGCCGCTGGGATTCCCTTCGACGTCGTTCCCGGTGTCACGTCGGCCGTTGCGGCACTTTCGTACGCCGGCATTCCCGTGACCGATCGACGGTACTCCGCTTCGTTTGCTGTCGTGACCGGGCACAAAGATCCGAGCCGCGTATCCGAACAGACGCGCTGGCGCGAGCTCGGCGGGGCCGTCGATACCCTTGTGATCTTGATGGGGATGCGAAACCTGTCGGGCCTGGTCGAGGAGCTGCTCGCGGGTGGGAAAGCGCCTGACACACCCGCCGCGGCCGTGATGCATGGGACGCTGCCCGAACAACGGACCTGTGTCTCGACGCTCGCCGAGCTGCCTTCCGCGGTTCTCGAGGCAGGACTCGGTTCGCCCTCGGTCGTAGTCATCGGGGATGTCGTCCGATTGCGCGAGGGCCTCTCGTGGTGGGAACGCCAGCCGCTCTTCGGACGCGGAGTCCTCGTGACGCGTGCGCGCGAGCAGGCGGCAGAGCTGGCGGCGGCGCTTCGTTCAGTCGGTGCGGCACCTGTATTCGAACCGATGATCGAGCTCGTTCCCAATGACGATCCCGAGATCGCTCGGAAGATCGCAGCCGTGATCCAGGACCTCGACCGCTATCGGTCGGTCGTCTTCACGAGTTCGAATGCCGTTCGCTTCTTTGCCCGCGCGCTCCAGGCCGAGAGCCGCTTGGGCGTTGGCCTTGCGCCGGGAACGCGGACTTTCTGCGTCGGTGATCGAACGGCAGAGGCCGCGCTGGCGGCCGGATTTCCCGTCCACGTCGTCGCCTCCGGTCGAAGCGATGCCGAAGCCCTGCTGGGACAACTCTTGCAATCCCTGCCCGCCGGCAGCGAGCGCGTACTGGTTCCCGGTTCACAGATCGCCCGCACCGTCATCGCCGACGGGCTGCGTGCCGCCGGTACGGAGGCCGACGCCGTTCCCTTCTACGTGAATCGGCGGCCGGAAATCGATGTCCTCGGGTTGCGGCGGCGACTGGTTGGCGGCGAACTCTTCGCGCTGACTTTTACGAGCCCGTCGACGGTGGATCATTTTATCGCCAGTCTGGACGATGAGAGCCGAGAAGCCGCGAGCCAGTGTATGATCGCCGCGATCGGTCGAACGACAGCCAGACGACTCGAGAGCGTCGGGCTGACGGCAGGGGTCGTACCGGATCGGCCCGATGTGTCCGCAATGGTTGCGGGGCTGGTGGCCGCAGCTGCGGCCAAGGGAGTCGGCAAATGAGCTTTCCGGTGACGCGGATGCGACGTCTGAGACGAAACGAAACCCTGCGCGAGATGGTTCGAGAGAATCGGCTGGCGCGGGAGGATCTGATCCTGCCGCTCTTCGTGGTCGAAGGATCCGGAATACGTGAAGCGGTCGCTTCGATGCCCGGCGTCTATCGACATTCGGTCGACCAGGTCGTTCTGGAGGCCAAGCGGGTCGCCGATCTCGGTGTTCCCGGGGTGATTCTCTTTGGCATACCCGGCGAGAAGGACGCTCGCGGCTCGGGCGCGGACGCGCCCGATGGGATCGTTCAGAGGGCGTCTCGGGCGATTGCGGATTCACTGCCCTCGCTTTGCGTGATCACGGATGTATGCCTTTGTGAGTACACCGATCACGGACATTGTGGGCTCCTCGATGGAGAAGAGGTCGACAACGATGCCAGTCTCGAGCGTCTCGCGAGTACCGCCGTGTCCCATGCGCGGGCCGGCGCGAGCATCGTTGCCCCGTCGGACATGATGGATGGTCGGGTGGCGGCGATTCGTCGCGAGCTCGATGTCAACGGCTTCGAGGACGTTGCCATTCTGTCCTATGCGGCGAAATACGCGAGTGCGTTCTACGGACCCTTTCGGGACGCGGCCGAGAGCACGCCGGAATTCGGTGACCGCCGTGGTTATCAGATGGATCCACCGAATCGGCGTGAGGCACTACGAGAAATGCGACTGGATCTCGAGGAGGGTGCCGACATGCTGATGGTGAAACCCGCATTGCCCTACCTCGACATTCTCGCCGATGCGCGTCGGGAGTTCGATGTTCCACTCGCCGCCTACCATGTCTCGGGTGAGTACTCGATGATCAAGGCTGCGGGCGAGCGTGGTTGGCTCGATGCGGATCGCGCCATGGAAGAGGCGTTGGTGTCGATCAAGCGCGCCGGTGCGGACCTGATCCTGACCTACGCCGCAGCAGATCTGGCCGAGAAGCTGTAACGGGCCTCGGTCTTCGAAGGAGAGAACGTGTCGCTTCGCTACAAGGTCGTCGAACTTGGAACGGTCACCGACGATGAGATCGAGAAGGCCCTCAACGAGTGGACCGCCGCAGGCTGGCAATTCGATACGATGCAGTTTGCGATGCGGGACTCCTCTAAACGGCCGAGCATGGCGTTCGTGACCTTCACTCGCGAAGAGGCCGACTGACTTTCGACCTGGCGTGGGCCAACTACGGATTGGCCACCTGCGAACCCGGCGGACTATGAATCCGGTGGACTACGAATCGGCGGACGACGAGACGGTCGGCCAGACTTCTTCCGCCAGGCAGATCAGCGAGCGTTCGAGGCTGGCAGAGTCCATTTTCGCGAATTGCGGCCGTACGATGAGTAGATCGATTTCCAATCGTGCGCGATCGGAAATCAGTCTCTCCGTCACTTCGGCCGTCGTTCCAATGACCGCGCGTTCGTCGAGCGGCGCGTCGAGGGCTTTGCGGACCGCTTCTGGCATGCCCTCCCGGCGTCCCGTCATTTCCTGGGCGAGAGATTCCCGCGCCTCGGCCAATTCAGCTGGATCGTCGGAGACGAAAACCGTTCGCATCACGAGTGAGAGTGCGCGCTGGCTCGGATCTGGCAGTTGCTCGCGATGTCGTTGTTGATTGTTGGCGATCTGGTCCAGCGTCTCGACCGGCGAGGCGAGATAGGGGAGGCCGTGCCGGGCGGCCTGTGAGAGTCCCTTCGGACCGAAGGCGGCGACGGCGAGTGGCGGGTGCGGCTTCTGATAGGTTGCGAGCGCGGTGTTCCTTTCGTTGCCTGAGCTCCAGAGGGCGAAGATCCGGTCGAGGGCGGCATCGAACCGGTCACGCTTTTCCGCGGGCGGAACGTCGAAGGCCGCGAGCATCTTCTTGTTGAATCCGCGGCCAAGGCCGATCAGGAGTCGCCCGCGCGAAAGCTGGTCGAGCGCCGCGATTTCGGCGGCGATCTGTTCGGGTGGATGCAGCGGGAGCAGTAGCGAAGTCGTTCCGAAGCGGAGTTTCTGGGTCGAAGCCGCGAATCCGGCGAGTTCGATCAGGGGCGCCGAGCAGGCTCCCTGTGCAAAGTGCATTTCCGGTAGCCAGACCGAGTGAAGGCCCCGGGCCTCCGCCAATGCCACCCAGCTCCTGTGGCGCTCGACTTGCGGCGCCGAATGGGCGCCGCCAAGAGAGAGCCCCAGGCGAGGTCTCTCGAGCCCCCAGGCTCGCTTGGCTTCGCTGGATCCGGTCGAACGACCGTCGAGATGAGCAGCGGGATCAAGCTTTTCGGAAGGCACGGTCCGACCTTATCACCCCTCCGCGACGATCGATGCAATCTGAGAATTTCAAACCAGTGTTACAGACATTTGACCGCTGTTTGCAGTTCCCACGGGGGTGATCTAATCTTGTTTCTGTGAGATTCGTTCCCCGAAGGTCAAAACCTTCGGGGGCGTTCTGCCGATCCTGCGGGTAGCCTTCGATCCTGCGGGTGCGATCCTGGAGAGAGACGAAATGATTGAGACGATACTGGTAGCGACTGACGGTTCAGAAGACTCGAGCGCCGCAGAACAAACGGCGATGGGTCTGGCATCGCGGTTGGGAGCGCGCCTTTCGGCGGTGGCGGTGATCGACGATCGACTGCTTCGTGCGCCCGCGGGCGATGGTCTGGCTCTGCCGTCCTTTCCCGAGGCAGAAATTTCGACGTATTACCGAGCACGGGCCGAAGCGGTGGCGCGGCGCTTCAGTGAGCGCGCGCGTGGCGAGGGCCTCGAGGCAAGCTGCGAAGTTCTGCAAGGGATTCCCGATGATCGGATCGTCGAGAAAGTCCAGGGCGCCGATCTGCTCCTCGTGGGCCGTACGGGTACGACCGTCAGTGATCGGGGTGGTCTGGTTGGCGCAACCGTCGACTCGATCCTTCGCAAGACCAACAAGCCCACGATTCTCGTTCCCGCCGGTGCCCCGCTGACCGGGCCACTGGTGCTCGGCTTCGATGGGTCTCCGGGCTCTCGAATCGCAGCCAAGATTGCGGTGACTCTTGCGAACGGTCTGAACGAAGCGGTCCACGTCTTCGTCGATTCGAAGGACAAGGGCCGCGCAGTCGCGCGCTTCGACGAGGTTCGACAGCTCGTGGGCGGACTCTCGGTTCCGGTGCGTGAAACCTCTTCGACCCTGGGTCGACCGGACGTGAAGATCGTGGATACCGCCAAAGAGGTGCGAGCGAGCCTGATTGTGATGGGCGCTTATGGTCGTAACCGCATCACCGAGTATTTCCTCGGTAGTAACGCTTCTTCAGTGGCACGGACCTCGCCCGTGTCCGTGCTCCTCGCCCGCTAGATCGTGCCGCGAACGCTCCGGCCGATCCGATTGGCTGAGCTGGCGACGCTGCTCGGATGTCCCGTCGAGGGTGACGAGAGTTTCGAGATCTCTGGCTTCGCATCGCTGGGTCAGGCGAAACCCGATGAGTTGGTCTTCCTTCGCGATGCCGCACACCTGCCCGCTCTACGGCTGAGCCAGGCCCGGGCGCTCGTCCTACCTCCGGGGGTCGACGTCGAGGGTCGAACGGCCCTCCGCAGCCATCATCCCGCCCACGATTTTTCGCGACTGATTCGAGAATTTGCTCCGGCCGATCGCCCGCCCGAGGGCGTTGCGATCGGCGCGCATGTCGACGCGAGTGCGGTGGTCGACTCGACGGCGTCGATCGAACCCGGCGCGGTCGTTGGGCCGGCATGTCGCGTGGGCGCCCGCAGCGTCATCGCGTCGAATGCAACCCTGGTGGCGAAGGTCGAGATCGGCAGTGATTGTTGGATCCACGCGGGCGCTGTCCTGCGTGAGGACACTCGACTCGGGGATCGTGTCGTACTCCAACCCGGAGTCGTGCTCGGCGCGGATGGCTTCGGCTATGTGCCGGACGAAAACGGTCGTCCCGTCGCGATGGCTCAGCGCGGTTGCGTCGTCGTCGAGGACGACGTCGAAATCGGAGCGAATACGACTGTTGATCGCGCGACCCTGGACGAGACGCGCATTCGACGGGGTGCGAAGATCGACAACCTGGTCCAGATCGCTCACAACTGCGACGTCGGTGAAGACGCCTTGATCGTGGCACAGTCGGGTCTCTCTGGGGGGACGGTCGTGGGGCGCGGGGCGATCGTCATGGCTCAGGCCGGTACGACGGGCCATCTGCGAATTGGAGAGCGCGCCTTCATCGGCGCCCGTGCAGGGCTGCATCGCGACGTGCCGGATGGCGCACGGGTGTTCGGGAGCCCGGCGGTCGAGGAACACGCCTGGCATCGCTCGGTTTCGGCACTCAAGCGATTGCCGGAGTTGCTGCGACGGGTGCGGCGTCTCGAGCGCTCACGAGACGCTGACGGTGGCGGGGGATCGACTTCCGGGGGAGACTCGGACCCGGACTGAACTCGTCCAGGAGCCATCCCGCATGTCGACCGATCAACCGACCGAGGGTCGCCCCCGTCCCCTTTCTGTTCTTCGTGAAGCGCTACGAGACGCGCAGAGCGATGCGGAACTCGAAGCGCTCATCGAAGTGTTCTCGGGGGATTCGCGAGCGGGTGCGAGGGCACTCGAAACGCGGGCGCGCGGGCGACTCGAGGGTGCGCGCAGTGAACGGGAACGGCTCTCCGGATTGCTGGCTCTGCGTGACGAAATGGCTGGCCGTGGGGTCCGTGGAATCGCGGGCGTCGACGAGGTGGGCGTCGGCCCGCTCGCCGGGCCCGTCGTGGCGGGCGCAGTCGTGCTTCCGGCGCGGGTCGAACTCTACGGCATCGATGATTCGAAACGTGTCCGGCCCGCATTGCGTCGTACGCTCGCGCGGGACATCCGCGAAATCGCGATCGGTGTGGGGATCGGCGAGGTCAGTGTGGAAGAGATCGATCAGATCGGAATCTATCAGGCGGCACTCGAAGCGATGCGTCGCGCAGTCGCCAGTCTCGCCAGGACGACGGAGGTCGGACACCTGCTGGTGGACGCGAGGACGGTTCCAGGCGTCACGCTGCCCCAGACTTCGATCGTCAAAGGTGATCAGAAGGATGCGAGTATCGCCGCCGCCTCGATCGTGGCAAAGGTCCATCGCGACACACACATGGAGTCGCTCGCTCGGCGCTATCCCGCCTACGGATTCGAACGCCACATGGGATACGGGACGGCGCTGCACATGGAGGCACTGGAACGCTATGGGCCGTGTCCGATTCATCGTCGTTCCTTCGCGCCGGTCGAAAATGCCGAACGGCGCGCAATGAAGCATTTGCCGACGTACGGATGATGTCGCGAGGAGACGCCCCCGAGGCGTATGCGATTCGGACCGAACCCGAAGACTTCGTCGTAATCGAAGAGCCGCTGTATCCGACGTCGGGAGAGGGCGACCATACTTTTCTTTACGTAGAGAAGCGCGGGCGAACGACCGAGCAAGTCGCGCGCGAACTCGCACGTGAGGGTCGAGTGTCCGCACGTGATGTGGGTTATGCCGGTCGAAAGGATCGCCATGCCGTCACGCGCCAATGGTTTTCGCTAGAGGGGGTCGAGCCGGAGCGGGCCCTCGACTTTGATCTTCAGGGCGCGAAAGTGCTCGAGGCCCTACGGCACGGGCACAAATTGAAGACCGGGCACCTGCGTGGAAATCGATTCGAGATCACGCTGCGACGAGAGGGGGAGTGCGAGATCGAATCGATCCAGAAGCGCGCCGACGATCTGGTGCGACGAGGAATGCCGAACCGATACGGAGAACAGCGATTCGGTCGCACAGGTGACAACGCTCTGCAGGCAAGAAAGCTGCTCGAAGGGGGCCCGCCGCCAAGGGATCGCCGCGCGGCACGTTTTCTCATCTCCGCGTTGCAATCGGAGGTCTTCAACGCTGTGCTCGAGGAGCGAGCGGACGCCTTCGATCGAGTCGAGTTGGGTGATCTCGCCCGCGTCGAGGAGAGCGGAGGCCTCTTCTGGGTCGACGATCTCGATCGCGAAGGGCCGCGCGCAGAAGCCTTCGAGATCAGCGCGACCGGGCCGATCTTCGGGAAGAAAATGCGATCGCCCATGGGTCAGGTGGCTCGACTCGAACGTGACGTTTTCGACCGCTTCGGTCTGCCCTCCGATTTGTCTAGTCTTTCGTTGCCGCGAGGGATTCGAGCGCGGGGTAGTCGGCGTCCGTTGCGAATTCGACCGGAGGGACTCGAAGTGCAGCCGTTGACAGACGGAGGCGGGCTACGGGTGCAGTGTGGCCTTCCGTCGGGCGCCTACGTCACCGTCCTTCTCGAGCTGCTCGTCGGTTCGGTGATCGATGTGTCCCGCGCCCAGAAACCCGCTCTGGAAGCGGAGAATGCGGAGGGAACATCCAATGAGTCTGGCTGACGAGCGACGGCGATCGTCTATCATGGAGCACTTGAAATCTCATCGACGGGGAGATCGACAGAAATGAAAATTGCATCGAGCGTGACGGATCTGGTGGGCGGAACTCCGCTCGTTCGACTCAATCGTGTTGTCGGGGATTGCCACGCAACGATTCTCGCAAAAATGGAGTCGGCCAATCCCGGAAACAGCGTCAAGGATCGAATTGGCCTGGCGATGATCGAAGCCGCCGAGAAGGCAGGTGATCTCGTCCCGGGGAAATCCACGATCGTCGAGCCGACGAGCGGAAATACTGGCATCGCGCTTTCGTTCGTAGCGGCGGTCAAGGGTTATCCCTGTGTGATCGTCATGCCCGACACGATGAGCCCGGAACGCCGCGCCACGATGCGCGCCTTCGGTGCCAAGATCGTGCTGACCGAGGGCGCGAAGGGAATGCGTGCTGCGATCGAGCTGGCAACGGAACTCACTGAGTCGATCAAGGGCGCCTACATGCCCCAGCAGTTCCGAAATCCCGCCAACCCGGAAGTGCATTGCAATACGACGGCCCATGAGATCTGGGATGATACGGATGGCACAGTGGACGCGATCGTTGCGGGCGTCGGGACGGGCGGCACGATTACGGGTGTCTCCCGCTTCATCAAGCCGAAGAAGCCCGACTTCAAGGCGATTGCCGTCGAACCCGAGGACAGTCCGGTTCTTTCGGGCGGCGCGCCCGGTCCGCACAAGATCCAGGGCATCGGGCCCGGCTTCGTGCCGGACGTTCTGGATACCGGAAATCTCGATGGCGTCGTCACTGTGTCGAACGACGCCTCAGTCGAGATGGCGCTCCGACTAGCACGCGAAGAGGGCATCCTCTGCGGAATCTCGGCCGGTGCCAACGTCGCAGCGGCCGTCGAATATGGCTCGCGACCCGAGAACGCCGGAAAGACGATCGTCACGATCATCTGCGACTTCGGCGAGCGATATATCCAGACGATTCTCTTCGAGAATCTGCGCTACGACGGTAGCGATGCGGTCGGTTCCTGAGCCGGGTACTCCGAATCGGATGACGAATCTTCGGGCGGGCGCAATCATTCGTAGCTTTGGGGACGCTCATCCGCGCTTGCATGACAGCGTCTGGGTCGCACCGGGCGCAGCCATCATCGGAGACGTCGAGATCGGCGCCGATTCCAGTGTCTTCTATGGATCCGTCCTGCGAGGCGACGTCGAGCGAATCCGCATTGGCGAGCGCACGAATATCCAGGACCAGGCGACATTGCATGTCACGGCAGGTCGCTTTCCAACGCTTCTCGGCAACGAGGTCACAGTCGGGCACCGCGCGGTCGTGCACGGTTGTCGCGTTGGAGACGGCGCGCTCATCGGGATCGGAGCGATTATTCTCGATGGAGCCGAGATTGGTGAGAACGCTCTGATCGCCGCGGGAGCTGTTGTCACCCCGGGGTCGACGATCGCCGCCGGAATGCTCGCTGTGGGGATGCCCGCCCGCGAATTGCGCGCACTCGACAGTCAGGAGATCGAACTCCAGCGCGATCGCACCCTGCAGTACATCGAAACGGCACGCAGCCATGCCCTGTCTTCTCCTTGCCAGTCCGCAGGATCGAGCGCATAGTCCGGAGATTCGACCGGGGAAGAGACTTCTTTATGTCCCGAGATCAGAAAAAGGCGGAAAGCCGCCGTCGGATCCTGGACGCCGCCCGTGAAGTCTTTTTCCGAGACGGCTTCATGCGGGCCAATCTCGACGAGATGGCAGAAAAGGCGGGCGTCGCCAAAGGGACGCTGTACCGCTATTTCGAGAGCAAGGCCGATCTCTACGTTGCGGTCCTGGCGGACAATCTCGAGCTCTTCCTTCAACGGATGGAGGAGGCTGCGAAGCCGCGAGATTCGACTCTCGAGCGCGTGCGCGCGATCGGCCGCTTCTACTTCTCGCATTGGCTCGAGCATCCAGACTATTTCCAGATCTTCTGGGCCATCGACAACGAGAGCGTCATCGGTGACCTCCCGCGTGAGGTGATCGAGAAGATCGCGAGTTTCTGGGAATCCAATTTGAACGTTCTGCACAGCGTTCTCGAAGAAGGCGTCGAGAGTGGCGAATTCGTTCCCTGCGATACCTGGGAGATCGCCAATGTGCTCTGGTCGATCGCGAACTCACTGATCGAATCCGACAGCACGAAGGCACGTCGTCAGATCCGCCGCCGCCCGCTCGAGCCGCTCTATACCCACGCGATCGACACAGTGATTCGAGGAATCCTGGTCGATCCGACCCAGATCGAATTGTCGCCGGTTTCGACGCCCAGGGCCTCGACGCTCATCCGAACCGACAGCCACTGAAAATCGCTGAAGAACTCAGAAAACGTCCTCGCACCGCCGAGCACGGAATGGCTTGCTGCGCCCGCATGCGCGATACCATGTGGCGTGACCAATCGAGCCAAATCGTCGAAGAGTGCGGACCACGCACGCCTGGTTGTGATCGATGGTGCAAACGCCATCTATCGCGCGTTCTTTGCCATCCCGAATCTCCGCGCTCCGGATGGCAGCCCGACCGGGGCGGCCTACGGCTTCGTGACGATGTTGGCCAAGGTTCTGCGCGACGAGAAGCCGACCCACGTGGCCGTGGCGTCGGATCCCAAGGGCGGCAGCTTCCGCCGCAGGATCTATCCGGAGTACAAAGCGGGACGCGATGCCCAACCCGAGGACCTGACGGCGCAGCTCCCGTTGGTCGCAGAACTCTGTGCGGCGTTCGGCGTGCCGATGCTCGAGGTACCCGATTTCGAGGCGGACGACGTCATCGCGACGTTGGTCGAGACTGCGCCGGCAGGCGCTGAGGTCTGCATCGTTTCGACCGACAAAGACCTCATGCAGCTCGTGCGGCCTGGGGTCGAACTGCTCGATGGTGTGAAGGGGCGACGAATCGATTCGGCCGCGGTCGAAGAACGCTTTGGTGTGTCACCCGAGAAGCTTCTCGATATGCGTGCTCTCGTGGGAGACCCGAGTGACAACATTCCCGGCGTGAAGGGCATCGGGGAAAAGGGTGCGGCCAAACTCATTCAAGAATATGGCAGTCTGGATCGACTGCTCGCCGAGGCCGACCAGGTCAAGGCGAAGCGCGCACGGGAGGGCCTGCAGGAACACGCGGACGACGCTCGATTGTCGCGCGAGCTATCCATTCTACGCGCCGACGTGCCCATGGAGAAGGGATGGGAAACGCTCGAAGTCTGCGAGCCTGACCGTGAACGGTTGCGCGATTTGTACAAAAAGCTCGGCTTCACGCGGTTGTTGGACGCCCTCGACGCAGAGGTGAGTGTTGCTTCCGGTTCCGTTGTGGCGTCGTCTTCGAAAACGCCCGCCGCAGCAAGTGAGACGGTCGAAGTCATTCGCGACGACGCGGAGATGGACGCGCTCGGTCGACGGCTCGCGGATTCGAAGCGCTTTGTTTTGCATGCCATAACGAGCGAAGGCAGCGCAGTATCCCGTCGCATGTCGGGACTCGCCGTGGCCTCCCCTGAGGCTCCCACCGTCTACCTTGCCCTCTGCGGTGATGGTCTCTTTGATCGCGAGGGTGTCTCCCTGGAGGCGGTCTGCAAGATGCTTCGGCTCGCGTTCGAATCCGGAGCGCCGCCGGGCTGGATTGGTTTCGACACAAAGGGTATTCAGAGTCTCTTTGCAGAAGCGGGACTCGATTTACCGCTTCCGGTTCTCGATGTCGAGATTGCTGCGCATATGCTCGATTCGACGGGTGCACACCAATTGTCCGCCCTGGCGACGCTCCATCTTGGCTATTCCGTTCCGTCCTGGGAAGAACTCGCGGGGCGGGGCGCCAAAGCAAAAACAGCCGAAGACCTCGGGATCGAGGCCGTATCGGGTTGGGCAGCGATCCAGGCGGAAGCGCTTCTGGGGCTGGAGCTTCCCGTGCGAGAGCGACTCGAAGCGGAAGGCTTGTTCGCGCTCTTCGATGACGTAGAGATTCCGCTCACGGCGGTGCTTTCGCGTATGGAACGCGCCGGCGTTCGTGTCGACGAGGGACATCTGAAACATCTTTCCGAGGAGTATGAGAAAGAGCTTGCGCGCCTCGAACGTGAAATCTTCCGATTGGCCGGGGAGGAATTTCTCGTCGGAAGTCCGAAACAGTTGCAGGTCATCCTCTTCGAGAAGCTTGGCCTGCCGATCCTCAAGAAAACGAAGACGGGATATTCTACGAACGAGAGCGTACTCGAACAATTGACCGAGCATCACGAATTGCCGGGACAGGTTCTTGCGTGGCGAAAGCTGTCCAAGCTGAAGAGCACCTACATTGATTCACTTCCGAAGCTGATCGACGAGCGCACAGGTCGCATCCATCCGAGCTTTCACCAACTCGGCGCCGCAACCGGTCGCCTTTCTGCCTCGAACCCGAATGTCCAGAATATTCCGATTCGCGGAGACCAGGGCGCACGTATTCGCGAGGCCTTCGTGCCCGCGGACGGTCGAATCCTGCTGTCCGCGGACTACTCACAGGTCGAACTACGGATCGTCGCGCACTACTCGGGGGATGCTTCGCTCATCGAGGCCTTCGAGAACGACGAAGACATCCATCGGCGCACGGCGGCGGAGGTCGCCGGAATTCCGCTCGCGGAGGTGACGGACGAACAGCGCGCCCGGGCGAAGGCGGTCAACTTCGGAATCATCTACGGCTCATCGGCATTCGGTTTGGCGCAGCAGCTCGGAATTGCTGCCGGCGAGGCCCAGGAAACGATCGACGCCTACTTTGCTCGCTACGAAGGAGTCCGGCGCTTCCTCGACGAGACCACCGCACAGGCGAAGAAAGATGGCTTCGTACAGACCTGGATGGGAAGGCGGCGGCGCCTGCCGGACCTCAACTCGCGAAATCGCGTTCTCAGGCAGGCGGCAGAACGAATGGCGACGAATACAGTGATTCAGGGAACGGCTGCCGATCTCATCAAGAAGGCCATGGTCGAGGTGGATCGGATTCTCGAGGCGGAAGGGATCGAGGCGACGATGATTCTTCAGGTCCACGATGAGCTGGTCTTCGAGACGACAAAGGCAGCGCAGACCGATCTCTCGACGATCGTACGCGAACGAATGGAGGGGGTCGCAGAGCTTCGCGTACCCCTCACCGTCGATCTGGGCTTTGGGGACAACTGGCGAGAGGCCCATTGAACCTGACGAGGCCACCCGGAAAGCCGCCTCACGCCGTCTCAGCGACCGAATCAGATTATTTTGCGTATTGGTGAAATTTCTCTGACACGAATCCAGGCTGGGTCCCACTTCCTTAATACAAAAGCCGAATTCCCCTTCCCAGGGATGGCCCGGAATGCCTTTTAGGTATTCCGGGTTTTTTTGGTCTTCTCCGGTCTTCAGTCGCGATTTCCCGGTCGTGATTCCCGGCACGCGGGTCGAAAGCCTCAGGCCAGCAGCCTGGCCTTCGCTACGGCGTATCCCTCCTCGGTGAGCACGCCCTCTGTTAGAGCTGAAGCGACCGTGTTCGCATTTCTATCGAGAGCATCGGAATGACTCAGCGAGGATCCTCGTCGCGCCTTCATTTCCCCTCGGGATCGAGTTCAATCGAAAAGATCTCACGTCCATTGCCCGATTCCGGCGCCCATCTCGCCATGAAGGGAAAGAGCGCGGAGCCAATACGCCGCGCGGCACCTCTGAAGAGGAGAATCCCATGAGCGCTACGAATCTGATCCCCGTCGTATCGAAAACCCATCAGTCAGAGACTGAAGCCGCACCCATTCTGTCATTCGCGACAGGCCAGAAGCTTGATCCGGCTGTCGCCGAAGGCCGCCGGAAAGATTGGGAGCTGGTCGGTGACATTCTTTCGGGTGAGGGGGATGGTTTCACTCGCCTGCATGAACTCTACGCTACGCGGCTCTACCGATTTGCCGTGAAGCGGCTCGGGGATGCGACTGAGGCCGAGGATGTGGTGCAGGACGTTTTTCTCGAAGTCCATCGCTGTCTCGGAAATTGGGAGGGGCGTTCGGCACTTCTGACCTGGATGTTCGGGATCGCGCACCATCAGATCTGTCGTCGTTATCGCCGCAAGGCGCCGATCGGCGTTTCTCTCGACCAGCTCGAAGTTTCACCGCCCGTGTCGCCCGAAGTCCCCACGGATCGTCGGGTCGATGCGGCGCGAATTCTCGAGGTCTGTGCGGATACGCTCGATGAAGATGTTTCGCCGGCGCAACAGGAGATCTTCGATCTCTACTACGGCGACAATCGGCCGACCAGGATCATTGCGGAGGAGCTCGGAAAGTCGAACCAGGCGGTGAAGATCAGCCTCTTTCGGACCCGCCGAGCGATGCAAGCCCGACTCGAGGACCGGGGCATCCAGCTGATCGCCTAGCATTCTACCCGACCCGTTGGGTTTGCGAGGCGACGGCCCTTCCGAGGGCATGAACCCTTTAAAATTTGCTAGGCGGAGAGAATGGCCCCGAGCCGGTCGCGAGCGAGGGCCCAGTCGTTCTTGACAGTACGTTCGGCGATTTTGACTTCCTGGGCGATCTCCGGAATGGTGAGTCCGCCGAAGACCTTGAGGGTGACGACGAGAGCGGCGCGTTCGTGTTCACGCGCGAAGATCTCGAGCGCTCGTTCGGCCACCCGAAAGCCGTCCGCATCGGACTGGACGGAAGGGAAGAGCGATTCGTCCAGCTCTTGTTTCTTGGCGCCACCGCCACGTTTGTCCGCCAGGCGGCTACGCGCATGATCGATCAGCACGTGTCGCATGATGCCGGACGCGACGTTGTAGAAATGTGAACGGTCCTCCCACTCGTGCGCCATTCGCGATGAAAGTCGGACGAAGGCCTCGTTGACGACGGCGGTTGCAGAGAGCGTATGGTCGCTGCGCTCGTTTCGAACAAGATAGGCAGCGCGCTTGCGGAGTTCGGGATAGACGAGCGCCCAGAGCTGGTCTGCCATGCTGGGTTCGTTGCGCGCGACGCGCAGCAGGCCCGTGATTTCACCGGTCTTCGCGATTTCGTCCGACATGACGGCGTAGTCTACTGGATCGTCCGAATCTTCGTTGTCAGGGCTTGTCTGCTGGCCGCGTAGTGCTCTCTGGTCACTCAGGCTTGCGCCGAGTCCTGCTGATGTGCCTCTTCGAAGAGTCGGGCGGGAAGCTCTGGTTTGGCACGCGGGATCGATCGTAAACGCATGTTGTCTTCCACATGGGAGGCCTCGCGCATGCCGACGACCGCGGTCGTGACATTGGCTGTGCTGCGTACGAACTGGAGTGCCGTCGTCGCGTCGGAGGGAGCCTCGGGGAAGGCTTCACGAACGAAACGCGGAATGTGCCCGACGAGTCGTCCGGCATAGAGCGGAGCACTGGCAAAGACCGCCGTACCGGTGTCGTGTAAACTATCGAGAATCGCCCGGCTATGTCCATCTGGACCAAGCTGGCTTTCGAGCACGGCTCCCTCACCCATCGCGAGTCCGTAGGGGAGTTGGAGTGCGCGCAGATGATGATCCGCGCTGCCGACCTCGAGGGCGATGTCGAACAGATCGACGATCGAGAGGTGGCTCCGGTCGGAGTCGGGCAGTAAAAACCCATCCCAGGTGGCAAGACCGTAGGTCGCGATCCATCCCTTCGAGACGGCGAGCTCCATCGCTTCGAAGGCCGCAGCCATTGCCGTGCGAAAGCCGTCGGCGCCGAGTGCGCGCAGATGAATTTCGGGTTCCTGGATCAGATAACAATCGATCGTTTCGAGCCCCAGATTGCGGCAGCTTCGCTGGATCTGGTCGAGCAGGAAGCGGGGAGCCATGGAATGTCCGCGGGTGACATCGCTCGGGTCGAGAATCCCAGAGTCGATATAGCTGGTATAGAGATCGTGCTGTGCGCGAGCGGGGTCGCGAACGAAGTCCGGATTGGGCGTGAGCTGACCGCCCTTGGAGACGACCACAATCTCATCGCGTGCGACGGATTTTTCGCGAATGGCGCGTCGGAGCGCATGTCCGATCGCGCGTTCGCTCGTCTGCATTCGATCGGAGAGAGCGGTGTTGAATACATTTCCCGACCACTCGAGGAAATCGCCAACGACGCTTCGGTAGAGAAGATCATCGATTCCGCCCGGATCCCCTCGCAGCGTGCCGAGGGCGATCGACGAGAGCCAGAGGTCGTCCGGACGGGCGAAATGATCTTCTACGCAGCTCTGCCTCTCCGCGAATCGTCGGGTGCCCAGGCCGGTCGCCCGGCCGGGAACGGGATTGGCGGTCTCTTGGGAATCGGAAGCATCGGACGACATGGCGCGGGAGGCTAACGCGCGCTTCGGTCGATGCCTAGTCCGGTCAGGAACCGACTTCGTGATCAGTTCGAGCACAATGTGATGTCGCCCCTATACTCGGGCCCGAAATCGAGAGCCTCGCCGAAGGGTGATGCCAAAGCGGAGATGAGATGACAGACCTCTTTTCGATTCAAGGAAAGGTCGCGCTGGTGACCGGCGGCGGTAGCGGAATTGGTTGGATGATCGCCGAGGGCTATGCGCGAGCGGGCGTCCGGGTCTACATCGCATCGCGAAAGAAGGAAGAACTCGAGGCGCGTATCGCGGAACTCGGGGACGCTGGCGAATGCTCGGCGATCGTGGCCGACCTCTCGACCGAAGCCGGGTGCAACGCGCTCGGTGATGAACTCGAGAGCCGCGAGGGGAAGCTCGATATCCTGGTCAACAATGCCGGTGCGAATTGGGGTGCGCCCTACGAAGAATTTCCGGAATCGGCCTGGGATCGCGTACTCGACGTGAATGTGAAGGGCGTTTTTCAACTCACGCGCCGGCTGACACCGCTGCTCGAAAAATCGGCGAGTGCCGAAGATCCAGCACGCGTGATCAATATCGGGTCGATCGATGGGATTGGCGCTCCGTCACTCGAAACCTATTCTTACTCCGCGAGCAAGGCGGCGGTCCATCATCTCACGAGGGTGCTTGCGAAGAAGCTCGCGCCCAGGAAGATCACAGTGAACGCGGTCGCACCGGGACCCTTTCAGAGTCGAATGATGCGGGTGACGCTCGAGAGGGCGGGTGACGCGATGAATGACATGGTGCCGCTCGGTCGAATCGGATCACCGGAGGACATGGCGGGCATCGCAATCTTTCTGGCGTCACGTGCCGGCGCCTTTGTCGATGCCGCAGTGATTCCCGTCGACGGCGGAATCTCCGGGACACGATGACCCGCGAGAATCCGATCGACAATCGTTAGGCAAAGGTCGGTTTGAAAATGTCAGAAGAACCCTTGATTGCAGTTTTTGTCGACTACGAAAACCTGGCCATTGGCGCTCGGGATTCGAAGTGGCGGCATCTGGAAATCGATCTGATTCTCAAGCGTCTTCTCGAAAAGGGGCGAATCGTCTACAAGCGCGCTTACTGCGATTGGAGCCAGTATCAAAGCGACGTTCGCGATTTTCATTCGCGTGGAATCGAGCTCGTCGACATACCTCGATCGAAGATGAGCGGAAAGAACAGCGCCGACATCCGCATGGTCGTCGATGCACTGGATCTTTGTTATTCGAAGGATCACATCGAAATTTTTGCCTTGTTGACTGGGGATTCCGATTTCTCGCCACTCGTGTCGAAGCTCAAGGAGAACGACAAGCGAGTCATCGGATGTGGAGTCAGGAATTCGACTTCGGGTTTGCTGATGGGCAGCTGCGACGAATTCCTCTACTACGACGATCTCGCGAAGGCAGCCGAGACGAAGGCGGAGAAGGGCGAGAGAAGCGCGAAGCAGAAACCTTCGGCGAAGAAGAAGGCGGCCAAGAAAGTCGGAGCTGCGAAGTCTGGAGGCACGCCCGAGACAGACGAGGGACCGGATGCGATCGATCTCATGCTCGAGATCGTCGAAAATCTGTCGAAGGACTATGACGCTGTCTGGGGTTCGATGATCAAGCAGGCACTTCGCCGAGTGCATCCGGACTTCAATGAAGCCAGTGCCGGCTTTCGAAACTTTGCGGAGTTGCTCCAGGCTGCCGAGCGAGAGGGTTGTGTTCGGCTCGAGTATGATGAGCGGCGCGGAAACTATCGCGTCGAGCTGCTCGACGAGGATTGACACTCATTGAGCTCGCGGGCGCGTCTCCGGAGTGTGCAGAGTGCGAGTACGCCCACGCTGAGCATGGCGGTCAGGCCGGGCTCGGGCGCCTCGATCGGATTGGTCGGGTGTAGACAACCGTCGTCGTCCGGGAAGTCGGTGAACCCGTCGGTGTCGTCATCGATCCCGTTGTCGCATTCAAAGCTCGCGCCGCGCTCGTCCGTGTCGAATTCATCGATGCATCCGGGATCATCCGGGTAGTCAGTGAGCCCATCTCCGTCATCGTCGAGTCCGTCGTCGCAGTCCGGTTGGTCGATGATCGCAAGGATGTCGTTTCGGTACGCGAAGAGGTCGACGATGTGCCCGAGATTCCCGAGCCCCTGCGTATCCATGAGGGAGGTGTCGGTCGGCTGGTCCGTGAAAACTCCGCGCGCGAAGAGAATTCCAATCAGCTCTGCCGTCGTGCTGCTTCCCGTATAGGCTGCACCTCCCGAGTCGCCGTTCACCATATCCGCTTCGTGCTGGCCGTGAGCCTGACCCGGACTCAGCTTGTCGAAGACGATCGAGAAGGCCTGGGTGCCCAGCACGAGCAGATCCTCATCTGAGATCTTGTTGGTGCCCCAGCGGATCGTCCGTGCAGCTTCCCAATTCCACCCGGTGAGTCCCCCCCACGCTGTGGCGCTGCCGCGGTCTCGGCCGTTGCCGATGATCGTGATGAGCGAGTTCACGGTCGGTGCCGAGTCGGTGATCGCGAGAGCGGGTAGCGGCGGGTCTGGGCCGAGGAGCTTGAAGGCCTTCAGATCCGCGGCGCTCGAATCAGGATTCCGGAACCGCACGCCCGAGCCGATCACGGGATCGTAGGTGGCCCCGAGCAGCACGATTGGATTCTCTCCGACGTGATTGGCTGTCAGAACCCAACCGTTGCCGACGTAGACGCCCGAAAAATTGGAGATGCTGCCGACGTTGTCGAAGCCGGGGTCCGCGACGGGGGGCGTCGTGTTGCCTGTTCCGTCGCCAGTCGAGATCAGCACGGCTCGTGCGTCGAAGCCGGTCGCGAGAGTGATCAGGAGACAGAGAACGGCGGTCAGCCCGGCCGCAGCGATGCGGACGATGCGCTTGCCGGATGTCGAAATGCGAGTGGTTCTATTCGTAGACGGGAGCAGGGTCAGCATCAATCGGTGGGTAGGCCAGGCAGCAGAAATAGGGTTCACCCGTCCGGACGGGCCAATAAAGGCCGGGAGACCGGCTTGGATGATGCCGCCAGTTTATCACGCTCGGGTGGGGAGGATCGGACGAATTCTCAGGCTTCGGTCGGTGATTGAGAAATTCCGAGCACGGCCCGGCAATGCGCCCGCAGGGTTGCGAAGGGTTCCCGTAGGGGATCCAGATCCGGGCCGGCTGGCGCCGGCGAAGAAAATGAGCGTTCGGCGTCGATCGAATCGAGAACGCGCATACAAGCCTTCGCGGCGCTGGAAAGATCCGGGTTTTGACTGGCGCGTGCCTGGATGAGCCCGGTCGCCCATTGCTTCGCGGTGGCGGTCTCGAGTCTCTGCACGGAGATCAAGAGTGCTTCGAGAGCACGACCGTATTCACCATGGACGGACATGAATCGGGAATCCTCTAGGAGCGGTGTTTCAGGCGGCTCGGATTCAGGGAGTCCCGGGATCCGCCGTTTCGCTCGGCAAGAGGATGCCGCGTTCGAGAGGCCGTTGCGATCCATCAGGGGCGGACGACTGGCCCGGGTCACCCGATGTGACCGCAGGTGCGGCTGGAGCCGCTTCGAGTAGCGGCGCGACTGCGTCGTGATTCTCGATGGGGCCGGGCGCCGTGTCGGCGATGGCGGGTGGCGCATCACGGAGTTCTTCGTAGCGTTTGCGCCACTTCGTAGCGCTCGTGGCCGACTCTTTACGTTTTCGCTCCGCCCGCTTCAGATCTTTTTCGGCCTGATTCAAGACACGCTTGGTCTGTTCGAGCTCGCGTTCGACTTGCGCCAGGGTGTCCGGATCGATTCGAGTCGCCTGATTCGATTTCTGCTTGGCGAGTGAGTCGCTCAATCGAACATTTTCACGGTTGCGTTCGTCGAGCCTTGCTTCGAGTTGATCGACCTGCCACGAAAGCGCACCGTGCAGCGGGCGGTACGAGTACCCGAACGCCAGAGCAGCGCCCGCCAGGAACAGGCCGACACCGATCAGACCGTGACGCAGCCATCGCGGTAGTGGTAGGAAGTTTTCTTCATCCATACGCCTTGCTCATCGGTCAATGCGGCTGGAATCTACAGTTCGAGGCGGCTCGGGTCGACGCTACGGCGACTGAGCTAGCGTGGAGGCCTCGAGCGCATCCGGGAAGCATTGGACGTTTTTCACCACAGAAGCTCGAGATGAGAGGAGGATCGATGTCTCTGGCCGCTTCCTATCCGTACTATCTGGCCAACACGCCGGAATCACCGAATCAAGATCTGGAGGTCATCGACAAGTACAGCGGCGAGGTCGCGACACGCGTCGCCCTGGCAGACGATGCTGCCATCGATCGAGCGATTTCGATGGCTGTCGAAGCCACGGAGCCGATGGCGGCGCTGGGCGCGTACGAGCGAAAGGCGGTTCTCGAACATTGCGTGAGCCGTTTCCGGGAGCGGTTCGAAGAGCTCGCGATGGCGCTCTGCATCGAAGCCGGCAAACCGATCAAGGATGCGCGGGGTGAAGTCACGCGTCTGATCGATACTTTCCAGATTGCGGCAGAGGAATCCGTTCGAATTGGCGGTGAGGTCATGCCGCTGGATATCAGCCAGCGTGCGCGCGGATACCAGGGGATGTGGAAGCGTGTTCCGATCGGCCCGTGCTCGTTCATTTCGCCCTTCAATTTTCCGCTCAATCTGGCTGCTCACAAAGTCGCCCCGGCGTTGGCTGTCGGCTGTCCCTTCGTACTGAAGCCCGCGAGCTTGACCCCGATTGGGGCGCTCGTGATCGGAGAGATCCTCGCGGAGACCGATCTACCGAAAGGCGCCTTTTCGATTCTCCCGTGCTCGCGAGCGGGTGCGGCACGATTTACCGAAGATGATCGACTCAAATTGCTCTCGTTCACGGGGTCGCCTGGCGTCGGATGGGACTTGAAGGCGAAGGCCGGAAAGAAGCCAGTCGTGCTCGAGTTGGGCGGAAATGCGGCGGTCATCGTCGACGAGGACGCGGATCTCGAGGATGCCGTCGAACGGATCGTTTTCGGCGCGTTCTATCAGAGCGGCCAGAGCTGCATCGGTGTCCAGCGCATCATCGTTCATTCGACGGTCTACGAGGTATTCAGGGAGATGCTGGTCGAAAAGACCCGCGGCCTCGAGATGGGCGATCCCAAGCGGGAATCGACGTTCATCGGGCCGATGATTTCCGAGAAAGAGGCGTCTCGACTACATGGTTGGGTCGAAGCGGCCGTCGACGGGGGCGCGACTCTGTTATGCGGTGGCAAGCGTGAGGGCGCGATGCTCGAGGCCACTTTGCTCGAAAATGTGCCCCGGGATGAAGACGTCGCCCGTCAGGAGGCATTTGGTCCCGTTGCGATCCTGTCGAAATTCGATGATTTCGACGCGGCGCTCGATGAAGTCAATGACTCGGTTTTCGGTCTTCAGGCCGGAATCTTCACCCGTGACCTGTACAAGGCTCATGCGGCCTGGGATCGCCTGGAGGTCGGTGGTGTCGTGATCGGCGATGTGCCCTCGTGGCGAGTCGACCATATGCCCTACGGCGGCGTCAAGGAAAGTGGCTTGGGGCGCGAAGGTGTGAAGTTTGCAATCGAGGACATGACCGAGGTGCGGTTGATGGTGATCCGCACACCGGGCACCTGACGCGGTCTGCTCTATCCGTGTCGACGTCCGGTGAATCGCGGACGCCTTCCGAGTCTCACGAGGCCGAGAACCAGGAAGCTTTCGATCCCTACGAGTCCGCACCCGCGACTACCGCTCGAACCTGTCGTGGCTGCGGGCGTGCTTCCTCCAGTTCCGCCACCCGGCGGTGGATCATTTGGGTCAACAGGCGGCGGAGTGGCCGCTGCGAGTAGAGTGATCGCTTCGAGAATCCGGATGCGCGGCTTGGTGATGCCGTTACGGGAATCGAGGATGCCGACGCCCGCGAGGGCGAGGGCGTTGTCGATCTCGTCGGGGCTCGCGCTCGGAAACGCCTCTCGAATCGCGGCGATGGCGCCGGCGACGTGGGCCGAAGCCATCGAAGTTCCGGTGCGAATGGCCGTGCGACCGCCAACACTCGCGGACTCGACGGATTCGCCCGGTGCCAGAAGCCGAAGAAACGACGCGGAGTTCGAGAAACTCGATACGACGTCAGTGTCGGAAGTCGAGCCGACGCTGATCACGTTCGAGAGGCAGGCCGGGGTCGTCATGGCATTGGTCAGACCCTCGTTTCCCGAGGCAGCCACTGTCAATATGCCCGCATTTCGAAGGACTGCGACAGCGGCGAACTGTGAAGCCACGGTCTGGTCGCAATCGCTCTCCGACGTAAAGAGGTCGCCGCCGAGCGAGAGATTGGCTGAGGCGATCTCGTGAAAGGGAGCGAGGCCGAGTACGTGTTGAAGTCCGGCCAGGATGTCTGATGAATATGCGCCGGGCCTGCCAGCGTTGTTGCTGAAGATCTGGATGGCGATGAGGTCTGCATGGGGAGCGGAGCCAGTGAGGCCGTTGCCCGGCTCGTCGCCGAGCGCGATGCCCGCGACTCGGGTTCCGTGGCCACAACCGCTCATCACGCAAGGCACGGCGGCGCCCGGGCCGAACATCTCGGACTGGCCATTTGGACAATCATTCTGGGTCGAGAAGCAGGCCTCTTCGATAATGCGGTCTGCGTACATCGGATGCGTCGGATCGACGCCGGTATCGAGGATGGCGACGGCGAAGCCATCGCCGTCGTGCCCCGCCTGATGTGCAAGATCGGCTCGAATGATCGGGATCGTTTCCGTGAGGCTGGTGTGGTGGACCGAGTCGAGTTCGATATGCCCGGTTCCTTCATTCTGAATGAGATGGAGAAGCGCCTGGGGACCCACTGCGGCGGCGCCTCGATCGAAGAGCGGGAACACGCGTAGAGAATCGAACTGGGCGCGTCCGGAGGCGCCCCCGAGCAGCGAGATTGCCGCCTGCTTGATCAAACCTGGGTCGGTCTCGAAAATGACTCGCACACGATTCTGGGTGGCGACCGCATTGACGATTCCCGGTGCGACGAAGAGCGATCGACTCTGCTGCGCGTTCTCGATCGCCTTCATCAGCGTTCGGCGGATCTCGTCTTCGGAAGCGAGGTCGAGATCTTGTTCCTCGGACATTGCGTGGGTATCGCGCGGTGTTTGCTGTGGGTTGAATTCTGCCCCCCGGGCGGAAGGCTGATTCCCGGCGAGCGGCGAGGCTTTCTGCGGCTGCGAGTCGTTGGAAGGCTCGATCACGACGGAGTCGGCCAGTGGTTCGCGGACGATTGGAAGCGAGACGAAGTCCTGGCTCGCCAGGAGTAAGCCAAGGCCGAGCAAGATCAGGAGGATCCAGGCTTTCTTGCGCAATCGGGTCTCACTTGGGCGGGCGTAGCCTGCCCTGTTCGATTCCTTGAATCGGCTTCGGTTCGTCTGATCTTGAAGTCGATGGTAGCCGTAGATGGCTGTCGCGCATCTGCTGCATACGGCTGGAATAGCGAAGCGATGAGTGGTTCGATTGACTGAATCCGGTCGCGCCTAGCAAGCCTGGCCTAGTGCAGTAGTGCATGAGGCGGCGTCGGCGGCCGCGCAGTGGGGGGCGACGGGAGCGTCAAGTCGACGTCGACTGGGTCGTTGTCGATTTCTGCTGCCTCGTCGGTCTCGATCGAATTCGGCGAGTCGGTCGAGATGGCGGTCGACAGCTCCGCCCGCATGCTCGGCCGGATCAGTGGCTGCTGTGTCCGCTGTGAAATTCGGATGGGGCGATCAACCAGCCGGTCCGGCTCTTCATGCGGCTGGTATTCGATGAGATCGACCGATAGAGAAAGGGTTAGGAGCAGTAGAGGTACGCCGAGGAAGGGGCCCAGAATACGCGCGCGGCGTTTCCAGCGTCGAACTCGCCGACGTTGTAGGCGCTCGTCCGGTGTGTCCGGTCTGTTCTGCATGGCAATTCCTCTCGCTGAAGTCTCGATACTCAACCAGTGGCTGGAATCGGGATGACCTCTGAGAGGCATGAGGCAAATTCGGAGTTTCCCGGATCGATTGCGTCAGGCTTGCCGGCTCGTTGCCGGTTTCGCTGAGCTCGCCCGATCACAGAGTGATGGGTAGGGTGTCGCTGAGGGATCGAGGGTGGTCGAGGCCGGCTGCTAGGAATCGCGATCGACTAGCCGCGCATGGACGTGATCGGGCCGCACTGCGAGCGACACGGGGTCGCCCGACCTGAGGCGACGTGCCAGACCACGACCCGAGAGCAGGTGCGTCGTGAAGATTCGGCCGTGGGCTCGTAGGGTGACGACGGTCGCGAGCCCATCGCTGACGAGACTCTCGACCTCGGCCTTGCCGATCGATTCACCGTCGCCCCGACCGATGTCGAGCTTGAGGTGCTCTGGGCGAATCCCGATCCAGGTCTCGCGCCCGAGCTCCAGATCGGCCGTGGTGGGGACCTCGAACCCATGGCTGATCTCGACCCAGGAGATTCCATCGGTCCGTCTGACGACATGGCCCGTCGCGAGATTCGTCATGCCGACGGTGCGCGCGATCTCGGGCGAATTCGGTCGTTGCAGAACCTCGTCGCGGAGTCCGTGCTGAACGAGTTCGCCCGACATGAGAACCGCAATGCGATCGGCCAGCAGGAGCGCGCGTCGGAGGTCGTGCGTCACCATGGCGACGGCAACATTCGTCTCGGCGATGGCCTGCTCTAGATCCAGAGAGAGCAGCCGTTGTCCTTCGGCATCCAGATCGTCGAAGGGCTCGTCGAGAAGCAGGACCTCCGGTTCGAGAACGAATGCCCTGGCGAGGGCGAGGCGTCGCATCTCACCGCCGGAGAGGGTGCGCGCGTTGTGGTCGGCGAGATGGGCGATGTCGAAGCGGGCGAGGGCGCGCGCAACCCGATCTCTGCACACCACTTCCGGCACCCCTTTTCCGAGTAGAGCTGCTCGGACGTTGAAATGAGCGCTGCCCGAGAGGGCCGCAGGACGTTGGAAGACGAGGGTGACCGGGCCCGAGCCAGCCTGAATGGAATCCTTGTCGACGGATTGCTCGAGTCCCGCCAGCGCGCGCAAGAGCGTGCTCTTGCCAGCACCGTTAGGCCCCAGGATAACCAGTACCTCGCCCGCACGAAGATCGAGTGAGGCGACTTCGAGCGTAAACCCCGAGGAGCCCGAGCCGAGCTGACAGCGCAACTTCTTTGCGATGAGTGCAATGGGGCTATCGTGGGTGCCACTCATCGGGTTCGTCCGCTTTGCTGAACAGCCGTGAGCATCCCGGCCACGAGAAACGTCAATCCGACCAGTACCGCGGCCAGTCCGAGCGCATTCTCAAAGCTGCCCATGCTGGTTTCCATCATGATGGCTGTGGTCAGAACACGCGTCTCTCCCGCAAGGTTGCCACCCACCATCTGTGATGCGCCGACCTCGGAGAGAATGCCGCCGAGTGCCGCGATGACCGCTGCGAGAAGTCCCATTCGAATTTCGCGGACCAGCAGCCAGAGCCTCCACGCGCGGCCGATGCCCAGGGTACGAACCTGCAGATCCCATTCCTCGTCGAGCGCGCCAACTGCGGCGAGGGTGATTCCGATGACGAGGGGAACGGCGATCAGCGTCTGCGCGATGATCATCCCCGTTTGGCTGTAGATGAGTCCGATCCCGCCAAACAAGCCACTGCGTGAAAAAAGGATGTAGCAGCCAAGGCCGACGACGACGGGGGGTGCCCCCATTCCGGCGTTGACGGATGAGACAGCGAGCGAGCGTCCTGCGAAGCGCCGACCGCCGAGCGCGATCCCAATCGGAATTCCAATCGCCAACGCGGCGAGGAGCGCCGAGCCACAAACCCAGAGCGTACGGAGCGTGATTTCTACGATGAGAGCCGTATCCACTCCGGTCATGGATCAGTCCCCGTGCGCGGCTTTGTTAGTTTCGGTGATCGCCTCGCCGTCGGGATGGAGCGGCGTGAAGAGAGGGCGTCCGAATCGTGCATTGCCATATCCGGCGATCAGATTCTGCGTCGTCGCGTCGATCAGGAAACGTTCGAAGGCTTCGGCGGAAGCGGAAGCGATTGGTCGCTTGAATCGCTTCGAATCCAGCTGGAGGACGGAGTAGATGTTCTGGAGCGAATCGGCAGGCTTCGACACTACGATGAGGTCGATGCGCTTCTGGAAAGCGAGAAAGGTTGCAATGTCGCTCAGAATGTAGGCGCGATGCTCGCCGGCCACCTGGAGAGAGAGCCCCATGCCGCTGCCGGTACGGTCGAAGCCCTTCCAGTCAGCATCCGCAGCGACACCCGCAGCCTCGAAGAGGCTTTTTTCGCGCTTGTGTGTTCCCGAATCATCGGCGCGACTGACCCAATTCGATTGACTCGTAGCGACTCGACGAATTGCATCGATCGGTGAAGCGGCACCTGCTAAGTCGGCTGGATCTTCAGGGGGACCCGCGATCACGAAGAAATTCTGCATGAAAGGAGTGCGCCGAGTGACGACGCCTTCGTCGACCAACTCTTGTTCGGCTGAGGGCGCATGGGTGAGGAGGACGTCGGCGTTGCCTTCCCGGCCCATCCGCAGTGCGGCGCCGGTTCCGACCGCGATGACCCGGACCTCGATTCCCGATTGTTCGGTGAAGCCCGGGAGCAGGGCATCGAGCAGGCCCGAATCGCGAACACTCGTCGTCGTTGCGAGGATCAGTGATCGTTCGTCTGCGTTGGCCTCGGTGGGCAGGAATGCTGCCATCGCGACCAGCAGCGAGAGTCCCAATAGCCCGAACCGGCCGCGAGCAGGATTCGCGCGTTTGGAAGTGTCGAGGCTGTCGCGATGTCTTGAAACGAGATTCACTCTGATTTGCTCCGTCCGATGGTTGAAGGTAGATCAAGATCGGCTGTCCCTGACATCGGGCTGCGGTGGGGGCGAAGCTTAGATCACGAGGCAGGCGCTGACATGCGGCCATTCGAGGTATCGGGGCAGCGGGGGAGTAGTCCGGCCGTGCACTACTCGGGGCGTTCGAAGCGCAGCATGTAGTTGTTCTTCAGGCCCTCGGGTTGGATCTCTTCCGTGAATGTGAAGCCAGACGCCTCGATCTCTGCGCGAAACACTTCTTCTCCGGCTCGGACATGTTCGAAGATCCATTCGGGGCTCTCCCCGGGAATCCGTTCGAAGTCGATCAGGACGAGCGAACCTCCCGGACGGATCGCGCTGTGGAGGCTTGCGAGCGAGTCCTGCGGTGATTCGAAGTGGTGGTAGACGTCGCAGATGAAGGCCAGGTCGATCGAGGACGGGGGGAGCTCGACGGAGTTCCGGGTGCCCTCGACGACACGCACCCGAGTCGACTCTTCTACATCGAATCGTTCGCGTAGATGCTCGAGAAATTTCGGGGAGATCTCGACGGCGTAGACTGTGCCCTCGTCGCCCACTTCTTCGGCGAACAAGGCGGTGAAGAAACCGGTGCCCGCCCCAATGTCCGCGATTCGACTCCCCGCGGAAAGCGCGAGGGCTTCGACGATCGCATGGCGTTCCGCGAAAATCTCGCGAGATTCACCTTCGAATCGTTCGACGTACTCGTTGACGTCGAGATCTGCGGAGAGGAAATTGGCGTTGATGCCTTCTGGGGTCTCAGCAGATGGTGGGCTCGGTTCGTTGGTGCAGGAAATCAGCAACGCGATGAGGAGGCTGAAGATTCCGTACGTGATCTGACGTGGTATGCGGCGGTCGGCTGGGCGAGCTCTTTTGTTGCGCATGCTGTGCTCCATTAGATTCGATTGAATTCTGGTCGTAGAGTGTTGCGGCAGGCGCGTCCCGGACCGAAGCTCTCGCGCAAGCATTGGTTCCGAATGTCGTACCGTCGGTTCGTTCTGACTGTCAGCGGAATCGTTCGGGGAGGACAATCGAAATGGGATTCTACGAGAATCGGATTCTACCGCGAGTGATCGATCTCGCCTGTGGCACCCCACCGATCCTGAAACAGCGCGAGAAGGTCGTCCCCTTTGCTGAAGGTCGGGTACTGGAAGTGGGCATGGGCTCGGCGATCAATCTTCCCTTCTACGATGCGGGTCGAGTCGAGATGGTCTGGGGGCTGGAGCCCTCCGAGGGGATGCGGCGCAAGGCAGCCCCCCGCTTGGCCAACGCGGCCTTTCCCGTCGAATGGCTCGGTCTGCCCGGCGAGGAAATCCCCCTCGAAGACAACAGTGCGGACACGGTTCTGTTGACCTTCACGCTGTGTACGATCCCCGATTTTTCGAAGGCGCTCGGACAGATGCGTCGCGTGCTCAAGCCAGGTGGTCGATTGCTCTTCTCGGAGCACGGCGAAGCACCCGACGAAAATGTTCGAAAATGGCAGAATCGAATCAACCCGATCTGGAAGCGCTTCGCCGGCGGATGCAATATCAACCGACGCGTACCCCAGTTGATCGAAGAGTCGGGATTCAAGATCGAAGACATCAATACGATGTACCTGCCCGGCACGCCGAAGATCGCAGCGTTTCAATATTGGGGATCGGCGACTCAGCGCTAGTAGCCGGCTAAACGCGGCTAAAGGAGTCCGCCTTCAGGGGCCGGGCGAGCGCGTTGATTGTAGAGCAGCGCCCGAAGCCGCTTGGTTTCGTCTTCGCCTAGCTTCGAATAATCGACTGAGAATTCAGAGCCCACAGCCATGCCGCGCGCGACGCCCTCTCTTGCACTCAGCTCATTGAACCAGCGCTTGAAGTAGGGGAAATCATCGAGGTTCTCGCCCTGGGCTTCCCAGCCGACGGTCCAGGGATACGAGATCATGTCGGCGATCGTGTACTCGTCTCCCGCCAGATAGCGGCGATCGAAGAGACGTTGATTCATCACCCCATAGAGCCGGTTGACCTCGTCTCCGAAGCGACGGAGGGCATAGCCCTGGTCGCCCTGGTCTTTTCCGAGGCGTCTGAAATGGCCAGATTCGCCGCTCTTCGGCCCCTGATTGGCCATCTGCCAGATGAGCCATTGATTGACTTCAACTCGTCCACGCAGATCCTGCGGATAGAATCGACCCGCCTTCTCGGCGATATACATCATGATCGCGCCGGACTCGAAAATGGCGATCGGCTCGCCGCCGTCGGTCGGTGTGTGATCGACGATCGCGGGCATGCGATTATTGGGCGAGATCGAGAGAAACTGGTCGGTGAACTGGTCGCCCTGACCGATCGCGCACTGCACGATTCGATATTCGAGATCACATTCTTCGAGGAGAATGGTGACCTTCTTCCCGTTGGGTGTGGGCCAGTAGTGGACATCGATCATGGCGTACTCCTGAATTGGGCTCCTGGGGACGGTACAGGCCTCGTTGCGGCTGCGTCTACTTCGTCTAAGTCGTCTACGTCCATAGTGCAAGCACTCCCATCGAAGCGACGCCGGCTGTGAATACCAGCCACTTCGCGAAACGCCCGCCGGGAGCGGGAAACTCGTCGCGCAGAATGTCGAAGGTCGCGACGTACACGAAGGTCCCCGCGGCGATCGAGAGAAAGCTGGCTTCGAGCGTCGTAGCGATTCGCCCTTCGAGGGTCTCGCCGAGCAGCGCACCGGCCAGCCCTCCAATCGGAGTGGCAGTGGCAAAGAGGGCGACCAATCGCCATGACTGTGCTGGTGCGAGAGGGCTGCGTGCCAGACTCACGCCGAGAGCGAAGCCGGCGGCCGATTTGTGGGCGACGATCGCCAGCGAAATCACGAGCGCGCCGGCGAGGTCTGGTTGAGCGCCGAGTGCCAGGCCCGCGAGTAGCGAATGAATCGAGAGCGCCGTGAGGACGGCATAGGCAGACAATGTGTCGTGATGATGCCCCGCGATCCGGGCGAAGCGTTCGCCCGATGGTGCATGGACTTCTTGATGGGCCTGTTCGGGGAGGAGGACGTGTTCGACGAGCAGCATGAACGTAAACGCAAAGCCCGCGAGCGCGAAGGCCATCGGATAGTCCCAGCCCAGGCCCGTCCAGGTCTGGTCCGCATCGGGCAACATGTGAACGAGTCCGGCTGCGAGAAAGACGCCTGCGGCAAACGCATTGCCCTAGCCAAGGATCCGGTCGTTCTGCGTCGCACCTCTTCTCAGGAGCGGGAGCGCGCTTCCGATAGCTCCCGCTACAAGGATCGTGAGTAGAAGGGCGAGTTTGATGCCGAGCACGAGCTTCTAGACAACTTCCTGACGAAGGAGCGACAATCCATCGGTCGCCTCTTCGGCGCCGACGTTGGCCTCGGAGTCTTCGCCTAGCGCGATCCGGCGTATGGCATCTCTGTCATGACGGTTCGCATCGTAGAGGGCGACGATGGACTGATCGCCCCGTTCGAGAAAGGTCGATTCGCCGAAATCCGTGTAGAGCGTTGCACCGATGCTGATGAGCGCCTCGGATGGGTAGTCGCAAACGGCCAACCAATCGGACATGTTCTCGAGGGGCCCTTCGTCCTTCTGATCATTCAGCTGATCGATGAGCCAGGTGATCAGCGTGCCGTACATGTAGCTGTAGCTCTTGACCGCACTATCGACACCATACTCGACGAGTTCGCCATCTCGCAGCAAAAAGGACGCGATGCGATATTCATCGAGTACGCCACCGGGCTCGAAGCGATCGATCTGGATGGACTGGTGCGCGGTCCCCTTCGATTCGGGCCCCCAGTTCTTCTTCTCGCTGATCTTTTTGGCGCCCTCACGGCGAATCGAACAGTCGTTATGCGCCATCGCTTCGCGAGGCACGATTCCGGTGATCTGGTCGCCCTCGTATTCCAGTCGGCAGAGAAGCGAAATTTCGGGTTCGATTTGATGCTTCTCCTCATCCGATCCCAGACGGATGCGCCTGGAAGAAATCGGGTATCGATGGAGGAAATGCGAGCCCTCGCCGGGGACGTAGAACGGAAAGATGCCCTTTGGTGCGCGGGCGTCCTGGATTTCGAGATCCTCGAAGTCGCTCGCTTCGCCGGCCTGTTCGAGATGCCCGGCAAAGTTGCCAGCCACGCCGAGGCCGATCACATTCTGGAAATTCGACCGCACGACCACTCTCCCTGCCGTCAATTCACCCAAGTCTCCTCGAACGGCCGCAGTCTAGCAGGCGAAACCAGCCAGGAATCGCGTTGCGACGCAGGCATGCAGGGCGGTTCCGAGGGCCATGGCCTCTTCGTCGAGCATCATCTGACTCGAATGGCAGGGGGCGGGGCGCTTCGATCCCGGGGACCGAACGCCGAGAAAGACCATCGCACCAGGCGTCTTTTGGAGTACGTACGAGAAATCTTCGGCGCCCATGACCGGGGCATCGAGCGCCAACACGGCGTTGGGGCCGAGAAGGTCCGCCGCAACGCCCCGCGCAAAAGCTTCGAACGCTGCGTCGTTGACGACGACCGGGTAGCCCGGCGCGAGGCGGATATCCGCTGTGGATCGATGGGCCCTGGCGATGTTCTCGACGATGCGCGGCAGACCTTCGAGCATGGTTGAACGAGTGCGTTCGGACAACGCGCGCATCGTTCCGCCGATCGATGCGGAATCGGCGATGACGTTATTCGTCGTGCCGGCCTGAAGTTGCGTGACAGTGAGAACGCCAGGATCTGTTGCGGGGATTTCACGCGTCACGAAAGTCTGGAGCGCCTGGACGATCTCGCAGGCGACGGGAACGGGGTCGATGCAATCATGAGGCATCGACGCATGGCCGCCTCTCCCCTGGATATCGATCTCGAAGTCGTCATTGGATGCCATGATGGCGCCGGGCTTCGTTCCGACCATTCCCAATGGAATCAGGGGTGAGATGTGCATCGCAAAGGCCGCATCGATCTCGGGCATGCCCTCTGCGAGCATGATGGGTGCACCGCCATAGCCCTCCTCGCCTGGCTGAAACATGAATACGACCTCGCCCGCGATCGCGTCGCGCCGCTCTGCAAGGATGCGCGCTGCGCCCGCCAGCATCGAAGTGTGTGCGTCATGACCGCAGGCATGCATTCGATCGGGAAACTTCGAGCGAAAGGGGAGGTCGGTGTCTTCGGGCATGGGAAGCGCATCCATGTCGCCACGCAGCAGGACACGGCCGCCGGGTCGTGCGCCCCGCAGAATGGCGACGATACCGCTCGACTTCTCGTGGAGCTGGATTTCGAGGTCCAGATCTTCGAGGTCGGCAAGCACCTTCGAACGCGTCTCGGGGAGGTCGAGGCCCAATTCGGGCTCTTCGTGGATTCGCCGCCGCAGGTCAATCAGGCGAGGCTGTATGCTCTTGGCGGAGTCGAGAAATTCTGCGGGTGTTGGGAGGTTGGCGCTGGAATCGTTCGACATGACGGTTGACATGGATAGAGCTGCCTCGCTGCATGGGTCGGGGTGGTTTACGCTTTTGGCGCGCGATGCTCAGGATACCACTCCAGTCGCAATCGTCTTCATTGCTGATGAGGGGATAGCGTCGAGATGAGGAGTTCGAAGAGGACACAGGGAGGGACGACGATGGGCACGGCTTTGGTGATCGGGGTCGGGTCGGAGAACGGCGTGGGTGGCGCGGTCTGTCGGCGCTTCGCGCGCGAGGGACTGCACGTTGTCGTCGGAGGACGTAGCGAGGAGAAAGTGCTGGCGGTGGCCGAGGCGCTTCGCGCTTCGGGGGCAAAGTCAACGCACGCAGTGGGCGACGCGACGGTCGCGACCGACGTGGCGCGGCTCTTCGATACGGCTGAACAGATCGATGGACCTCCCGAGGTCGTCGTCTACAACGTCGGCAACAATCGCTTCTCCCCGCTTCTCGAGATGACCGATGAATTCTTCGAGGACCTCTGGCGGGTCTGTTGCTTCGGCGGATTCTTGACGGGTCGCGAGGCGGCGAAACGGATGATTCCAGCGGGCGGAGGGACTCTGCTCTTTACCGGCGCGACCGCTTCGATGCGGGCCCGCCCACCCTTTACGGCATTTGCATCGGCCAAAGCAGGCCTGCGTGCAGTGGCACACGGGATGGCGCGTGAGTTCGGGAAGCTTGGCCTACACGTCGGTCACATCGTAATCGATGGCGTGATCGACGGTGATCAGGTCAACACGCGCCTTCCGCAGATCAAGCAGAATCTCGGCGAAGAAGGCATGCTCCAGCCGGACGATATAGCCGAGGCCTACTGGATGTTGCACAGCCAGCCCCGAAGTGCCTGGACTCTCGAACTCGATCTTCGCCCAGACCGCGAATCCTTCTAGTCCGATTCTGCGAGGACATTGGCCAGATTCGCTTGCAAGCGGAGCAGGAGTCCGGCCAGCTGCTGTCGTTCAGTGTGTGAAATTCCGGTCCTCAGCTCGCTGCGCAAGGTCTCGTCGATCTCGAAGATCGGCTCGGTGACGCGAATACCATCGGGACGGAGCGCGATCAGCCAGGCGCGGCGGTCATTCGGGTTCGTTTGGCGTTCGATCAGTCCACGCTCCTCGAGCGCATCGATGACCAGTCCGGCTGCAGCCCGACCCATACCCAATCGCGACGCGAGCCGCGACTGGGCGATGGGTCCAGCCTCGAAGAGAAAGGCGAGCAGGCTCGCCTGACTCAGATTGAGATCGAGATCCGCCAGCCGAATCTCATAGGCCCGGCGAATCACGCGTGCGGTTGCCATCAGAGTCGACTCGACCCTCCGCCAGGGCGGAGCGTCGAGCTCGTGGTTAGATGTGTTGCACGGGGTATCGCCCAAGTCGTGGTCAGACGTGTTGCACGGGGTATCGCCCATGTCGTTGGCCGATACGTTTTCCGATGCACCCACCGATCAACCTCGTCGGAGCAGCGTCCCGGTCCCGATTCCGCCGCCGCAACACATGGTCACGATCGCGTGTTCCTTGTCGGCACGTTCCAGCTCGTGGATGGCCTTTGTCAGCAGGATGGCCCCGGTTCCCCCGAGCGGATGACCGAGCGCGATCGCACCGCCATTGGGGTTCACCGTGTCCATGTCTGGCTTGAGTTCCTTCTCCCAGGCGAGGACGACCGAAGCAAAGGCTTCGTTGATTTCGGTGACGTCGATATCGCCCATCTGCAGGCCGTTGTCGGCCAACAGCTTCTGCGTCGCGTAGATCGGACCCGTCAGCATCAGCACGGGATCCGACCCGACGAGACAGCTGTCGGCGAGGGTGGCGCGCACAGTGAGGCCGAGTTCGTTTGCCTTCTCGCGCGTCATCATGAGGACCGCACCGGCGCCGTCGCAGATCTGCGAGGAGGATCCAGCCGTGTGAACGCCGTCGGGCATATTCGTTCGAAGTTGGGCCAGCGCTTCGAGAGTCGTGTCTCGAAGACCACCGTCACGATCGACCCGATGGGTCTCCTCCGTGGGCTTGCCGTCTTCGAATCCGACGGGCGCATCGATCGGAACGATCTGAGACGCGAAGCGATCTGCCGCCCACGCCGCGGCGCCGCGATCCTGTGACAGTTTGCCGAAGGCATCCGTGTCGGCGCGGGTGATGCCCCATTGCTTGGCGATTCGCTCGGCGCCCTCGAACTGCGAGGTCATCTCATAGTGGTTCCAGTAGCTCGCGTTGATCGGCTTTCCGACCGCCGGCTCGGCCGGAACCGTCGAGCCCATCGGGACCCGGCTCATCATTTCGACGCCACAACCCATCGCGACGTCCACGACACCGGACTTGATCAGCGCGTAGGCGAGGTTCGTCGCTTGCTGTGAAGAACCGCACTGCGTGTCGACCGTGGTCGAAGCGACCTCGAGGGGAAGCCCCGCCGCCAGCCAGGCATTTCGCGTGACGTTCATGGTCTGCATGCCCACCTGGCCGACACAGCCGCCGATGACCTGCCCGATCTGCTTCGCGTCGATTCCACTTCGCGCGATCGCCTCGGCCTGGACGGTGCCGAGCAGATCGATGGAATGCATCGCGGAAAGCGCTCCGTTGCGCCTGCCCAGGGGACTTCGAACCGCCTCGACAACGACTACTTCTCGTTCAGACATGGGGGAACCTCTCTCTTGGGAGCCCGCAGGCTCAAAGATGATCATTGATAAATTGCTGGCCGAATGCATTCATGCGTCACGACGTCACGATGCGGCCAATCAATTTAGTAAAGTACTAAACAATATTCTTCTGGGCAACCAACGCCCTGACTCGCCGTCGCCCCGATCGGCGACTCATTCCGGGCGCCCGAGACAGGATTCTTGCCCCCGGCGCTATGCGATCGTCCTCTTGGTCGGCATGCTCGCTGGATCAAACGCGTTGAAGAAGAGCTTTCCGTCTACGGGCTCTCGTGGCGGCACGCCGTGTTTGCCGAGGGGCCATCCAATCGGCAGCATGACCGCGCTCGGAATATTCTCGGGCAACCCCAGTATCTGGTCACACTCTTTGCCGAAGGCCCGATGGAGCGTCGTGAACGAAGCACCGAGTCCCGTGGCCCGACAAGCGAGCAATACGTTCTGGGCGCAAGGGAAGATCGCCTGAAGCTGAGCCTCTCCGCCCCGCTTCCAACCCGCAATGAAGAGCAGGACCGGTGCTTCGTGGAGATGTTGGGCCAGATGGAGAGCCGCGTTCATGTTGCGTCGCAGGCGATCGGGAAAGTTCTCGCGTTCCGCGCGCTCGATGGCCGGCCGGATATAATCTTCGAAGATCGGCCGATATCGATCCGCGATCCAGCGTCGCTTGTCAGCATCGTCGACCGCAACGAATACCCACGGCTGACGATTGCCGCCGCTCGGCGCGAAGGTGCCCGCCTCGCAGACCTTGCGGATCAGCGCGCGCGGGACCGGATCAGGCCGCAGTCGGCGAATCGCGCGGGCTGTGCGAATTCCTTCGAGAAGAGGAAGATCCTCGCCAATGCCCTCGACGTCGATTTCTTGCATGGGGTTCCTAGTTGAACGCTGCAATGCCAGTCTGTGCGCGCCCCAGTATCAGCGCGTGAATATCGTGCGTACCTTCGTAGGTATTCACCGACTCCAGATTCATGCAGTGACGGATCACGTGGTACTCGTCTGAGACGCCGTTGCCACCGTGCATATCGCGTGCAACCCGGGCGATCGCGAGGGCCTTGCCACAGTTGTTGCGCTTCAGAAGCGAGATGTTCTCCGGGGCGAGGCGACCTTCGTCCATCATTCGGCCGGCACGCAGGCAAGATTGCAGGCCGAGCGTGATCTCCGTCTGCATGTCGACGAGCTTCACCTGAATCAACTGATTCGCGGCCAGGGGACGGCCGAACTGCTCGCGGTCGAGTGTGTAGCGCCGAGCCGCGTGCCAGCAGAATTCTGCTGCGCCCAGGGAGCCCCAGGCGATACCGAAGCGTGCCTTGTTCAGACACCCAAAGGGCCCGCCAAGACCGCGAATCTCGGGAAAGAGATTTTCTTCCGGTACGAACACACGATCCATGACGATCTCGCCGGTGGTCGACGCGCGGAGCGACATCTTGCCCTCGATCTTGGGGAAGCTGAGTCCCTTCATGCCCCTCTCGACCAGAAATCCGCGAATATCACCGTCGAGCTTGGCCCATACGACTCCGACATCGGCGATCGGACTGTTCGTGATCCAGGTCTTGCTACCGGTCAGCAAATAGCCACCGTCGGCCTTCTCCGCACGAGTCCGCATGCTTCCGGGGTCGGAGCCGTGGTCCGGTTCGGTCAGTCCGAAGCAGCCGACGAGTTCACCACTGGCGAGGCCGGGCAGCCAGCGTTCGCGCTGTGCTTCTGTGCCATAGGTGAATATCGGATGCATAACGAGAGAAGACTGCACGCTCATCGCAGACCGGTAGCCGGAATCGACGCGCTCGACTTCGCGCGCGATCAGGCCGTAGGCCACATGAGAGACCTCGGCGCAGCCGTATTTCTGCGGCAGGGTCGCACCGAGCAGGCCCAGCTCGCCCATCTCATTCATGATCTCGCGGTCGAAGCGCTCCTCGCGGTTCGCCATCAAGACGCGCGTCATCAACTTGTCCTGGGCGTATTCGCGAGTGCTGTCCTGGATCAGCCGCTCCTCGTTCGTCAGCTGTTCTTCGAGCAGAAGTGGGTCGGACCAATTAAAGCCGGGTTTGCCAGCCATTCGAGACCTCCAATGGGATCCGCGCCCGAGGGGTAGATCGGTTTCGCGGTGGCCTTTTCGGTAGCACGACCAGAGGCTTGCCGCCGCGCACAGGGCGCGCGAACGTGTAGTCATGAATATACGATCCCTCTTGGCTGGATTTTTTGTCTGGATCCCACTCGTGGCGGCGGCGGCCGGACCCCAAATCGGTGAACCCATCCCGGATTTCGTGTTCGAAGGGGAGAATGGAGCCCTGTACCAGCGGGCCGATTTTGTCGGAAAGAAGGGCGTGGTCATCGCCTGGTTTCCGAAGGCCTTCACACCTGGTTGAACGACTGAACTTGCGGCGCTGCGTGACAGCGCCGAGCAGTTGAATGACTTCGATGTCGATGTTCTCTATGTGAGTCTCGATACGCCCGAGAAAAATGCTGAGTTTGCAGCGTCGATGAGTGCCGAGTTTCCGGTCGTCAGTGATCAGAAGGGTGTCGTCGCAAAGCGATTCGGTGTGCTCGGGATTGGTGGACTCTACTCTCGTCGCTGGACCTTCTATGTCGATTCCACAGGCATCCTGCGCGCGATCGACAAACAGGTCGCGCCGGCGACGGCCGGGGCCGACATCGTGAGGACGCTCCAGGAACTCGATTTTCCGAAGCGTGCGCCAGCGGCGGATGCTGGCTCCTGAGGTAAGGTAGAGATGCGAGTTCGAGTCGACCCCGAACGTCCCGCCCCGCGCAAACTGGGTCCGGCCATCGAGGCGATGCATCGGGACCACGTGGTTCTCTATCCGACCGACACTGGCTACGCCTTCGGCTGTGCGCTTTCGAGCCGAAAGGGGATCGCGAGTATCCGATCGCTGAAGGGCTTCGATTCGCGATCTCGCAAACCACTCTCGATGTTGGTCAACGAGCTCGGCGATTTTGGACACTACGCAATCATGGGGACGAGCGTCTTTCGGACGGTGCGCCGAATTCTGCCCGGTGCGTATACGGTCGTGCTCGAAGCAAGCGCCGAAGTGCCTCGTGACATGCGCAATCGACATGGTGAAATCGGCCTACGGATTCCGGACCTGGCGCTTTGCCGCATGCTCGTCGAGTTGTTGGGCGAGCCGATCGTGACGGGGTCGTTGACTGCCGACGAGGACGAGCGCGCGCTGGAAGATCCCGAGGAGCTCGAGCGTGTGTATCGAGGTCGCGTGGAAGTCGTGCTCGATGGCGGCCCGATGTGGCCTGAGCCGTCGACGATCTTGCAAGCGGAAGGCAATGAGCTCGTGGTCAGTCGCGTCGGCA
>CBFDDD010000014.1:0-65019 GCA_965603475.1 uncultured Myxococcales bacterium | reverse complement strand
AGGCTAGACGAAGGCTAAAGGGAGGATCGTGGCAGGCGAGAGCTGAAGTGTAGCGGGAAGCGGAGCGCGTGAAATATCGCGGTCGATGGTTCGGATCTGTGACTCGCGTTGGGGATTGGGGTAGATTCCGCCTCCCGCGGAGATCTCGATGTTCCAACCCTCTTTGAGAATCGCCCTGGCGGCGCTCGACCGACCGGCGAAGCCCGCGGATTGGCTACGCGTCGTCGAGGGGTTGCGGCCTGCACCGGGATTCTGGTGGCTGGATAGTGCTCTGCCCGATTCGCGCCTCGGACGGCACTCCTTCGCTGGAGCGGATCCCTATCTCTGGCTGCATGCGCGGGGCTCTGAAGTCGAGATCGATGTGCGGCGGGATGTGCGGCCTGGACTCGCGAAGGGTTTCCATCGGATCGAGGCCGATCCCATCGACTCTGTCCGCTCACTCCTTCCGCGGACCGATTCGCTCATCTACTCGACGAGGACGACAGCGGCTTCCGGCAATCCGCATTGGCATGAATCCAGCGGACTCTCGGCTGGCCTCGAACTTCCCTTCCTGGGTGGGGCAGTCGGATATTTTGGCTACGAGTTGGCCAGCACGATCGAGCCGCAGCTTCGTTTCGACAACACGGATACGCTCGAATTGCCGGATATGTCGTTGGCCTTCGTCGACCAGGTCCTCGCCTACGATCACGAATCCGAGCGACTCTGGATCATCGGTCTCGGGTTTGGCGACGGTCGGTCGCCCAGCCGACGGGGACCGCGTGAATCCGCCGTCGTGCGTTCTAGAAACGTGGCCGACGAGCTGGCCCTACGGGTCGAAGCCATGCTGTCGGAAGGCCGCTCGGCTCGGCCGATTCAGGCACATCGGAAAACGCCGCTCGCGTCCCTTCCAATCCTTTCGACTGTGGATGCGAGTGGCTACTCCAAGGCAGTCGACCGGATCCTCGAAGAGATCGGGGGCGGCAACGTCTACCAGGCCAATTTCAGCCAATGCCTCAAGGTGGATGCGCCGGTCGATCCGTGGCAGATCTATTCTGCATTGCGAGAGCACAATCCGGCACCCTTCGGCGCCTATTTGAGTCTTCCCGATGCGGCCGTGATGTCGAGTTCACCCGAGCGTTTCTTGCGCATGGACGCGTCGCGACATATCGAAAGTCGCCCGATCAAAGGAACGCGACCACGAGGGGACGACGAACTCGAAGATGTGCGACTCGCGACCGAACTTGCGTCGAGCGAGAAGGATCGCGCAGAGAACCTGATGATCGTTGACCTCGTGCGTAACGATCTGGGGCGTGTTTGTGCGCCGGGATCGATCGGCGTGCCGGAACTGATGAGCATCGAGGCGTACGCGGCCGTGTTTCAGATGGTGTCGACGGTGACGGGTACGCTCGGGACGGGACGGGACGCGCTCGATCTCGTGCGGGCAACATTCCCGCCTGGATCGATGACGGGGGCGCCCAAGCTCGCCTCTATTTCGCTCCTCGAGGAACTGGAAACGGTGCGCCGAGGGGTCTACGCCGGCGCGCTCGGCTATCTCGATCTTCGCGGAGGGCTCGACCTTTCAGTGGTGATCCGAACGATCGTCTGGAAGGACGGAATGGCGCATCTCCATGTGGGCGGCGGGGTCGTTGCCGATTCGTCTCCCGAAGCGGAGTATCTCGAGTCGCTCGACAAGGCGAGGGCGCCGCTGGCGGCGCTCGGCGAAGCACTCGGGCAGGAGAAAACGTGAGCAAGCGGCGAATATACGTCGATATCGACGATGTTCTTTCGGAGACGATCGCAAGACTCGTCGAGCTTCTCGAACATATGCATGATCGCCGCATCGATCCGGACGGGGTCGAACATTTCGACCTCTCGGAGTCCTTTGGGCTCGACTCAGAGGAGATCGAATCATTCATGGAACGAGCGCATGCTGACGATGTCATCGAATCGATCGCGCCCATCCCGGGTGCGGCCAATGTTCTCTCGCGCTGGAAAGCGGTCGGCCACCGCATCACGCTCGTGACGGGGCGGCCCCCGGAGACGAATGCAGCGTCACGTCGTTGGCTCGATACCCACGAACTCAGCCACGAGGCGATTCACCATCTCGACAAGTGGAATAGACCGGGCTGGAACCGCGCGGGGTTGCCAGCGATTCAGTTCGATGATCTTCCGGAATTTGGCTTCGAGTTCGCGGTCGAGGACAGTCTCGATACGGCCGTGCGCCTAATCGAGGAGTTCGAGATTCCCGTCGCATTGATGGACAGACCCTGGAATCGAGCGGTCGAGCCGCTCTCGAGGAAGACGCGAGCGTCGCTCGTTCGTTGTGCGAATTGGGACCAGGTGGAAGACGCCTTGGGGGAATCCTGAGCCGAGATCGAGCCAGGCCCGCTCGGCCCTGGCGATCGGCTTCGGGACCTGGTGCTACTCCTGCGTGTCCATCTTCTCGCGATCGAGGAGCCGATCGAATTCGACAGCCGGTACAGGACGGCCTAGCAGGAAACCCTGCGCGAACTCGCAGTCTTCGGTGCGCAGCATTTTCAGCTGCTCCTCCGTTTCCACGCCTTCGGCGATGGTTTCCATCTCGAGCTGCTTGGCGAGGGCAACGATGGCTCGCATGAGCTTTTCATCATCTTTAGTCGTACAGATGCCACGCACGAAGGAGCGGTCGATCTTGATTCGTTGGAAGCGGAACCGACGGAGATGGCTCAGGGAAGAGTATCCAGTGCCGAAGTCGTCGAGGGCGAAGGTGGCACCGAGTTGACGGAGCGAGCTCAAGGTGGTCTCGACGATCGGGTTCTCGGATAGGATGCTGCCTTCGGTGAGTTCGAACTCGAGATTGCTGCCGCTGATGCCAGTGTCTTCCAGAATGGATGAGATATTGGCCGCTGATTGGGCGTCGGCGAGTTGGCGGGCGGAGAGATTGATTGAAATCCGGGGGACACGGAAGCCCTGGTGCTGCCAGCGAGCCATCTGTTCGCATACGGCCCGTACGACGTAGAGCCCGATCGGAATGACGAGGCCTGACTCCTCTGCGATGGGGATGAACTCCTCGGGCGACACGGATCCGAGCTCTGAGTTCGTCCAGCGCAGAAGTGCTTCCGCACCGATCAACTCCGCCGAACGCACATCTCGGATGGGTTGGTAGTGCATCGAGAGTTCGTCGCGCTCGATCGCATGGCGAAGCGCTTTCTCGAGCTTGTGACGTCGCTCTTCCGCGGCTCCGATTCCTTCGTTGAAGAATTCGAACCGCCCGCGACCCGATTGTTTGGCGCTCGTGAGGGCCTGGTCGGAATGACGCAGGAGTGCTTCGGCATCGGTCCCGTCCGTTGGAAAGATCGCGATTCCGATGCTGGCGCCCAGCTGAAGGCGGTCACTGCCGACCTCGAAGGGCACATTGAGCGCCTCGATAAGGCGGCGGGCCACGATCGCGGCACTTCCGGGCTCGCCGATATTGGGAAGCAGGACGATGAATTCGTCACCTCCAAATCGAGAGACAGTGGTTGTTTCATGCTTGAAGTTCTCGGCCGCCAATATCGGATCATTGAATCGCACGATCTCCTGCACGCGCGACGCGACCTGGCGGAGCACTTCGTCGCCGGCGAGATGGCCATAGATGTCGTTGGCAGTCTTGAACCGATCGAGGTCTAGGAACAGGATGGCGGCTCGCTCGTGCTTGTGGGCGGCACTATCGATCACGCTCGCGAGGATCTGATGAAAGGAACGGCGATTGGCAAGACTGGTGAGCGAGTCGGTCGAAGCGAGCGATTCGAGCAGCCGCTCTCGTTCCTTTTCCTGCGTAATGTCGATCGAGACGCCGACGACCGCTGGCAATTCTGAGCTGTCCTGAATGAACGGAACCTTGGTGGTTCGGAAGATGCGCTCCGCCTCCGTCCCGACTCCGAACGTCTCTTCGGTTGTCAGAGGCGACTGGTTTTCGATGACGCGGCGATCGTCGGCCAATGTCCGAACAACCTCATCTCTGTTGCGATGGAGATCGAATTGTGATGCGCCCGCGACTTCTGAGGGACTCCGCTGATAGGCCTGGGCGCAGGCGTCGTTGGCCAACAGGAATCGGCCGGTTGCATCCTTTGCATATACAGGATGGGGAATCAGGTCGACGATTTGACGGAGCTGCTCACGGTGGGTGTGGCTCTCCAACTCGGAGACGCGCTGGCGGGTGACATCGCGAAGGACCAGGACGGCGCCACAGTTCTGTCCCTTCGATGTCGTTATCGGAACCGAACGCGCGTCGAACGTGATTGTCGTCCCCTGGATCTCGAGGGCAACGTCTTCTCGTTCCTCGAGGACGGGCTCGGAGACGTAGCGTTGAAGTGGGACGTAGGAGGCGAACGCCAATGTCGCGGGTACCGGAAGCGGCGGCAGATCGAGAGTCTTGCGGGCAGCGCGATTTGCGGAGAGGACACGTCCCGAGCCGTCGAAGACGAGAATGAGGTCCGCGATGTGCTCGAGCACGTCGCGATGTGCAAGCATGACGGTCGAGAAGACACTGCCTACCCCGCGGAAGGAAATCGTAAAGCTCACACCGGTGATGACCAGACCGAGCGGAGTCAAGTCGAGGTTGGGCCACGGGCCGGAACGCGTAAGGTAGATGATGTTTGCGACCCAGGGTGCGCTGAAACCGATGTACGCGAATGTGGTGTCCAGATGCCAGGTCTTCAGGGAGCGGGGAAGGAAGAACACAGCGGCTGCGACCAACTGGGCATGACTTGCGAAGTTGGTGAGCATGAACCCGGGTCCGTAAGTCACCGCCATGACCGGCATCGAGCCGGTCGTATCGAGCTCGACGCTCGACCAGATCCATCCGTGTAGCCCATTCGTCGCGACGGCGATCAATCCGAATACTCCGATTGGGGCCGCGAATGCGAGATAGCGCCGAACCCACGCGGTTCGTCCGGTCGCGACGAGAACGGTGACGAATGCCGCCGGCGGCAAAGTCATGATGCCGATGTATTGGATCTTGGACGCGAGGACCTTGCCGGCGAGTGTGGTCGACAGGTGTTCGGCTGCCCCACCTAGCACCCAGATGGTGGCGGCGGCGAGCACCACGGCGAGCTCTGTCCCTGACTCGACCGATCGGCGCCGCCAGACGAAGACCGCAAGACACGCAAGCAATACACCACCCGCGATGAGCAGGGCAGCGAACGAAAATTGCAGGTTGGTCAAAAAAGGTCCCCGGCGATGGTCTCTACCGCCAGGGGACGGCCCGGCGAGTTCCGATTGTGATCTTTCTCCATCGGTCGGACGCGGCGACTCTTTTACATGGAAATCGTGCTCTAGATGATCTCAGTTGCGTATTAGCCGGAATATTCAGCTTTGGAACGACGATTTCGCTCTCGATGCCAATCCGCGCTCACTCGGTCGGATTTCCGCTGATGGGTCGACGCTCTGCAACGCGTACGAGCTCTGAGAGCGCGGAGACGGTGGGCGTCGAAACACCGTGTTCGGATCCGAGTCGCTCGACCGCGCCGCAGAGAGCGTCGATCTCGGTCTGTCGTCCCGCACGCAGATCCTGAAGCATCGAAGACTCGTGTGCCGCGGTCGGTGGGATGAGCTCGGAATAGAAGGTTTCGAGATAGGCGGCGGCATTTGGCCAGGCGACTTCCACGCCGGCCGCTGTGAGTACGAGAAAGATTTCCTGGACGACTTCTTCGAGGAGTGCCCGCGTAGTGGGTTCGTCCACGAGTTCTCCATAGTTTCGGCCCGCGAGTGCGCCCAACGGGTTCAATGCGCAGTTGTAGAGCATCTTTGCCCAGAGGACGCCGCGCATGTTGTCGGTCGTCTCGGTTGGAATTCCACCCTCTGCAAATCGCTGTGCGAGTCGTTCGAGGGAGCTCTGCTGGGAACCATCGTGCGAACGCTGTGCGATGTCGAAGACACTCCCGAGAGCAATGGGAGAGGCATGGGCCGTGATTTCGACCTCGTGTGGACTTCTTCGATGAAAGCCGGTGATGATGCGTGCGTGAAAGAGTCGTTCCCGCGGCCAGAAATGCAGGAACGGGATCTCGTTACCCCAGCCGTTCTGGCAAAGCAGTAGCTGGGTTCCCGCTCTCCATTCCCTGGCGATTGGCTCGAGCGCCCGAGCGACCGCGCCGGAGGAAAATGCTTTCGTACACACGAGCAGCCAATCGGGAGGGTCCTCGGCCAGGCCTCGTGTCGAGCGATCTATCGTAAGCTGCTCGGGGGGGACATGGACGTCGCCGAACAGGCCCGTTCGCTCGATCCCATGGGATTCGAGCGCGACCAGCGTTTTGGCGTCGCGACCGAGAATTCGAAGTTGTTCGTTCGGGCGAGCAAGCGTACTCGCAAGTCCAAGGCCGACTGCGCCCGCTCCCCAGATCGCAATCTTCACGTGTCTATCTCTCCCGTCCTCTCACGCCTCTTCCGTCGGAGGTGCGAGGGGCTAGTCTTGCACGGGTTCGCTCGGACAGGGAGTCATATCATGCAGCGGATCGGTCGGTTGTCGGCCCTCATGCCTGTCTACATTGCGCTGGCATGCTGGATTCTTGTCCAGACTTCAACAGCTGCGGCGCAGGCCGGTCCCTTCGCCAAGAATCTCGACGTTGCTGATCCAGCAATGACCCTGACTTCGGCACAGCGAGAGGCAGCCCGGGCTCTTGGGGAGGCGAGCCGACTCGTCGAAAACGGGGAAACCGTCGAGGCGCGTCAGGCCCTCGACCGGGTCAGTGGAATTCCACAACTGGCAGGCTATGCCGAGCTCGTTCGGGTGCATCTCCTGATGAAGGAGGGGAGTCACTCTCTCGCGTATCGCACAGCCAGCGACGCGATCGATGGGCCCGCGAGCGATGCATTGCGTGCCGCATTGCGCGTACTTCAGGGCGAGGCGCTCGCCATGGGCGGCGACACGTCGGGCGCAGAACTTGCCTGGAACGCGGTCCTGGGCCAGCCCGGTGCGCGCGACGAGGCTGTCCAGAATTCGATCCAGCTCTCCATCGTGGCGGCGCGCCAACGTACGGGCAGTCTCGATCCGACGCGCGATCCACAGATTCTGCTCGATCAGAGTTATGCCGAAGTGGCCGTTGCCTCGAAGGAGGCTCCTGCAGTCGTTCTACCAGCGCCCATCGCGCTCTCACGCGCGGCAACGGCTCTCGAGGCCGGACGAACGGAGCGTGCAATCGATCTCTTCGATGAAGCGATCGCGGGCAAGCTCGACGCGGAGCAACTGCGAGTCGCAAGAATGGGCCGAGCGCGTGGGCTCTTTCGGGCGCGTCGCTATCAAGATGCTGCGAAGGCGTTCGACGCGCTCTTGCCCGATGTGGAGGCTCGTTTCTGGCGCGCGCGGAGTCTTGCCCGGTTTGGCGACGTCGAGGGATCCCTGGAAGAATTCGAACTCGTGACCCGCGACTCGAACGAAGAGCTCGCGAGCTGGGCGCTCTACCTGATGGGCACGTTGTACGAGGGTCGTGACGAGTCGGCGAAGGCGATTGGAGCATTCCGACGAGCGGCGCAGTACGAGCGCTATCCGGATCGCGTCCGCCTGGCACTCTGGCGTGAGGGTTGGGCGCAATATCGAAGCGGCGCCTACGCCGACGCACGCGCGACTCTCACACAGCTGGTCGAGCGATTGAGCGATCCGCTTGCGCAGCTTAGGCCGCGCTACTGGTCGGCAAGAGCCGTGGCGCTATCGGGAAACGAGAAGTCAGGGCGTGCCGAACTCGAGCGGATCGCGCGGGACTACCCGCTGACGTACTACGGCTGGCGAGCGCAGGAGAGACTCTCGATTGCGGGCGCGGATCGGATGGAGTCGAAAGGCTCTCTAGCGGAGGGTACGCGGCGGATCGAAGACGATGAGATCGAGCGCGTCACGCTCCTGATCGAAGCGGACCTTATGGATCTCGCTCGAGATGAGCTGCGTTTTGCCGCGATACGGGCGCGGGGCTTCTCCGACCGAACGCGCGTGGGGTTCTTGCTCGCCCGTGTTGGCGACTATCACCGCGCGAACAGACTCGTTGTGAATGCGTACGAGGATTCCCTGGCGCGTGGCCTGCAACCAGGCCGCGAGGCATTGTGGTGGTTGTCCTGGCCGCCCGCCTATCGCGAATTGATCCACGAGGTCTTTCCGAGTGGGGCGTCGATCGATCCCGAACTCGTCTGGGCGATCATGCGAGAGGAGAGTCATTATCGAGTGGATGCGCGATCGGCCGTCGGCGCCCTGGGGCTTCTCCAGCTGATGCCGACGACGGCCGCACAACTCGCCACGAAGCAAGGCCTCGACTCATTCGAGACCGAGGACCTGTTCGATCCGAGAACCAACATCACGCTCGGATCGGCCTACCTCGCACAGCTTGGGAAGCGTTTCAACGGCCGCATGTCCGCAGCCATCGGCAGCTACAACGCGGGCCCCAACAAGGTTTCGACCTGGCTTCGGGGAGCGGCCGGACGGCTCGAAGACGACGTCTGGGTCGAAAACATTCCCTACGATCAGACACGGGGTTATGTCAAGCGAGTGCTGCGAAGTCTGCATGTCTACAAGGTTTTCTACCGCACCCAGTAAAACTGTGGCCCAGCCCTCCTGTCCCGCGATCGATTCGGTAACATGGCGGACCTCATCTTACCTGCCCACCTGTTAGACAGGACATGGAGACTCGACATGGCAAACGGACCGCTCGCTGGAATCAAAGTCTTGGAAGTAGCGGGAATCGGCCCGGGTCCCTTTTGCGGGATGATGCTCGCGGACATGGGCGCCGAGATCATCCGGATCGATCGGGCGGATCGCGTCCGTGGTGGCGATCCCGGCAAACCGCCGGCCGACGTACTCGCCCGAGGTCGTCGAAGTATCGCGGTCGACCTGAAGAAAGCCGAAGGCGTCGACGTCGTCTTGCGGCTCATCGAGCAGGCCGATGTGATCATCGAAGGATTTCGACCGGGTGTCATGGAGCGCCTCGGCCTTGGTCCCGAAGTTTGTCTCGAACGAAATCCGCGGCTGGTCTACGGACGCATGACGGGTTGGGGCCAGGAAGGGCCGATGGCCCAAGCCGCGGGTCACGACATCAACTACATCGCGCTGGCTGGCGCGCTCGAGCCGATTGGTCGCAAGGGTGAAAAGCCGACGCCACCGCTGAATCTGGTGGGCGACTTTGGCGGAGGCGGCATGCTTCTCGCGTTTGGCATCGCCTCGGCGCTCGTCGAGCGCGCGACGTCGGGCAAGGGTCAGATCGTCGATGCTGCCATGGTCGATGGTGCGGCGACGTTGATGGGCATGTTCCACAGCATGGCCGCGATCGGGGCCTGGAGCGAGGAGAGGGGGACGAACCTCCTCGATACCGGCGCACATTTCTATGACACGTTCGAGACGAGCGACGGAAAATACATTTCGCTCGGTTCGATCGAGCCGCAGTTCTACGCGGAGCTTCTCGAGAAGCTCGAACTCACTGACGAGGATCTCCCGGCACAGATGGACAAATCGGGCTGGCCGGGCCTGAAGGAGCGTTTCGAGGGCATCTTCAAGTCCAGGACGCGAGATGAATGGTGTGATCTGATGGAGGGCTCGGACGTGTGTTTTGCGCCGGTGCTGGCGATGTCAGAGGCGGCAGATCATCCCCACATCAAACATCGAAATACCTTTGTGGAGGCGAATGGCATGCTCCAGCCGGCGCCTTCTCCGCGCTTCAGCAGAACGGTGCCCGCGCTCGGCCTTCCTGCGGCGCATGCTGGCCAGCATTCGGACGACGTGCTCGAATCCTTCGGCTTTGGAACAGACGAGATCGCGAAACTGCGAAAGGGCAAGGCGGTCGTCTAGCCCGCCCCGAAAGGAGATAGATGGGGTAGAGTTCCGGCCCATCGGTCACTCAGGGGGGCATCGTGAATCCGAAACTTGCATCCGTCGCCATCGTCGCACTACTCGTTCTCATGTTCGGGCAGCGCTTTTTTCATTCCGTGCCTGCCGGTCATGTGGGGGTCGCCGTTCTCTTTGGAGAGGTCCAGCCCGATCCCTACCCGGAAGGGCTGAACCTCGTGAACCCCTTCCTGACGTGGGTCGATATGGACGTGCGGCAGGACAGCTTCCAGATCAAGCAGCTCGAGATGCCGACTCGCGACCAGCTTCTGAGCAAGGTCGACTTGAGCATTCAGTGGCGTCTCGACCAGTCGCAGGCACCGTTCATCTACCGAGACACGGGCGACAAAGAACGGATCGTTCAGGTCCACCTCCATCCGCAAGCGCGATCCAAGATTCGCGAACTCGGAACCAAGATCGATCGAGCCGAGGATCTGTTCAAGGACGAGGTTCGTGATCAGCTGGCCAATGCGTTGTCCGAAGGACTCAGGGAATACGTGGCCGACAAGGGGATCATCATCGATTCGGTCTTGCTGAGGAACATCAATCTGCCCCCCGTACTTGCGGAGGCGATCGGACGCAAGAAGGAGCGTGAGCAAGAAGTCGAGCGCCAGCGCGCAGAACTCGAACGTGTGAAGCTCGAACAGGAGCAGGGTGTCGCACAGGCCATGGCCTCGCGGCGTGCGGCAGAGGAAGATGCAAAGCGATTGCGAATTCTCGCCGATGCCAAGGCGTATGAAATTTCGACGATCAACTTGGCGGCGTCGGGCAACCCCGCCTATATCCAGCTCCAGAGCCTCGAAGCGCTCAAGAAGATGTCTGAGGACCCGGCTGCAAAGCTCTACTTCATGGATTCGAACTCACCACAGCCGCTTCCGCTCATGAATATCGGTGATCCCGTCGTACAGAAGCGTTAGGCGCGTTCTGCTCCGCGACGAGTGCCTTCGTTTCGGCCGTGATCCCGGCTGTGGCCGCGGCAAGGACTCCCAGCTACTTCCAGGCGAAGACGGGTTGTTCGAAATGGGCTACCCGCGTATGTCGGCCTGCGAGGGCCACTTCGCGGAGCTGATAGAGGATCGCTGCGGTCGGAGAGTGGACGAGCGTGTCGAGGATCGGGATCGACAACACGGGTCGATCGCTTTCCGGAATCTCTCGAAGGACGGGGACCTCGGGCTTGTCCAGATCGGCGAGAGGGACGACGAAGAGTTGTTCGACCTCGTCGGGATTGGGGCGGAGTGGCTGGCCCGGCTCTGCCCAGACGACGATGGGCGACATTCGAAAGCCCGAGCGCGTGGCGAAGTCATCGAGCTGCCCGAGTACGTCCGCAGGCTTGACCCGGAGTCCGATCTCTTCGTGGGTCTCACGAATCGCGGCTTCGATGACCGTTTCGTTCCCGTCGAGGCGGCCACCTGGAAGCGCGAACTGGCGTGAGTGGTGTCTGAGGCGGGCTGAGCGGCGTGTGATGAGGAAACAGGCCTCGTTGTGTTCGTTTGCGGTGATGACGAGGGCGACAGCGGCCGGGCGCAGGGTCGGATCCGGCAGAATCTGGCGCTCGAAACTCGCTAGATTCGAGCCGATTCGCGCTCGAAGCGTGGCGTCGAAGACATGGGGTTGATGACTCACAGGGGCCGAGCATAGGCGGTTTTGAGGAGCGTGGACTGGCCGAGGGTCACGGAGGCTCATCACCCCGGGATGGGCGCAGGACCGCCGGTGGTGCAGCAGCAAGATTGCGGCAAGACGAAGGGTGGATCGAATTGAGTTCTGGATCGATTGCGGACGTGAGCTGGCAGGACGCCTGGGAACGGGCTCGAAAGACGCTTGACGGGGTGACCCGGCGCCGCGTGCGTGGCAGCACGTCGGATGTCGAGCTCGCACTGCTCGACTGGGGCGGCGAGGGAGATCTCGTTTTGCTTCACCATGCGACCGGATTTTGCGGCGCAACGCTGGCGCCGATCGCAAACGCGCTCTCCGATCGTTATCGCGTGATCGCGATCGACGCGCGGGGACATGGCGAATCGACGTCCGTCGATCCGACAGGAGACCCTAATCCTTATGACTGGAAAGTTCTCGCCGCAGATCTTCGTACAGCGGTGGGCGAGATTCTCGAGATCACCGGGCGGGACCGCGTCGAACTCGCGATTGGTCATTCTTTCGGTGGCGCGCTGATTCTGGATTCGGCACAGAGCGCGCCCGCGCTCTTCGGAAATATTCTGCTGTGTGATCCGGTGATCGTGGAATCGGTGGCAGCAAAGGAAGTCGAGCGCCGTTCTGGTGGCCCCGACCTGGCAGCGGCGGCGCGAAAGCGCCGCGACCGCTTTTCGACGCGCGCAGAAGCCTTCGAGCATTTTCGTCCGCGTAGATTCTTCGCGAATTTCACGCCCGAGGCGTTGGCGCTCTACGTCGGCGAAGGAATAGGCCCGACAGCGGAAGGGGATTTCGCATTGAAGTGCAAACGCGAGGTCGAGGCCGCCATATTCTCGAGCGCCGCTCCTTCCAACCTCTTTCCCGACGCGGACAAGGTGACTGCAGACGTGACGTTTCTGCACGCGGCGCAAGGAAACTTCTCCCGGGAGAGATACGCTGCTCTGGCGGGACTGATGGCCAGCGCCCGGGTCGAGGGTCTCGACGCCGGTCATCTCTTTCCGCTGGAAGAGCCCGAGCGGGTTCTCGAGGCCGTCGACAAATTGATTCCACTTCGAAAATGAGAGCTGATATGCCTGATTCTCCCAAACATCCCGAAGCGCTGCGTCCTGAAGACTATGCGGTCTTCAATCCCGAGAAGATGGGGAAGGCCACGATCTTCGAGTCGGAGCGCATCCTGGTCGGACTGAATTCGTTCCTGCCGGGCCAGGAACACGCGCTCCACGCGCACGAAGGCATGGACAAGGTCTACCATGTTATTTCCGGAACGGGACGCTTCCTTCTCGCGGAGACGGAAATTCCGATGGAGCCCGGGGTGATGCTCGTTGCTGCCTCGGGTGTGCCCCACGGTATTCGCAATGATGGGGACGAGCGGCTCGTCGTGGTGGCGATTCTGGCACCCGGGCCGGGACAGGTTTCGAAATCGGGATGAGCCGAACAGAGCCGGGCTAACGAGAGGCAGAATCGCCGCTGGTTTTCTTGCCACCCCGCTTGCCCCCCCTCCGGAATGGCGAAATCCAGGGGCTGTCGGCTTCGAAGTAGCGGTAGGGCAGGCCAGCTGCCTTGGTGATGCCGACCCGTGGTCCCTGTTCGACATGAATCGTGTCCGGTCCGCGCGCTGGGGCATGCAGGGTGAGCGGTGGGCGGAGGAGGCTTTGACCGTCGTGGGCGAGCCCGAGTCCCAGGGCCTGGGCAAGTCGGCCGGGTCCGCGCGCAATCATTTCGTTTTTCGCATCGGCGGGTAGGCCGCGAAGCGCCCGCATCCGAGCCAACCCCTCGAGCGGTTCGGCCGCCCGGAGCAGGACCGCGGTGGCCCTTCCGGGAACGCCGCATACGATGTTGATGCAGGTGTGAATTCCGTAGCTTCGATAGGCATAGAGCCGTCCGGCCGGTCCGAACATGGTCCGATTGCGAGGCGTGATGCCACGATGGGCGTGTGACGCTGGATCGCTGCCATCGCCCAGATAGGCTTCGACTTCGACCAGTCGAACCACCAATCGTTCTCCAGTTTCGAATCGTCGAACGAGTCGGCAGCCGATCAGGTCGGCGGCCACGATCCGGCAGTCGCGCGCGTAGAAGGCCTGACGAATTGGCTTGGCGAGGGGCACACCCGAAGTATCGGGAAAGAGGCAGATTCCGCACCCCGCGAGTCCGTGAGAGCCCCCCGCATCTTGAGTGTAGAGCCGGATTCGCCGATGCTCGGTATGCTCCGCCGCTCGCACATCGGGGACCGAAGTGGTCGGTTTCGTGCGGGGGCGGATCGGTCTAGACAGAACGGAGATCATGTCGATGAAGCAGTCGCGGGGCCAGAACGGGCAGGAATCGGAAAACACGTCAGCGAATTCTGAACTCGATCCCGACGCACCACAGGCTCCGAATTCTCCCTATCTCGAGCGTTTTGGAATCAATGCGGGATGGGTCGAGGAGGTGGAGGATCAATATCGCGTAGACGCTCGATCGGTCGACGAGAGCTGGTCCGCAGAATTCGGTGGCGTCGTCGAGCCACGCGCGATTCGCGATCAGCTTCGCCGCGCGCGGGGGGAATCGCCCCGCGTGGCGCCTGGTCTTCCTCAACAGCGGCAACAACCACAGCAACAGCCCGTCCAACCCAATCGGGCGGACGTTGATTCTCGAGTATCTGCTCCGTCGTCCCGACCTGCTTCGAACGGTTCTCTGACCGACGGCGTGCCCGTCGATGATTCGACTGTGCTTCACATTGCGGACAGGCACGCACGCGTTCTGCGTCTCATTCATGCCTTTCGGGCCCGCGGACATCGCGTCGCGCAGAGCGATCCGCTCGGTGGCCAGTCGACCTATTTCCCCGAATTGGATCCGGCCCACTACGGGTTCGGAAATGAGAATCTCGATGAGCCCTATGTCGCGGGTGACCTGCCCGGGGGTTCGGTACAGACGCTACGCCAGATCCTGACGCGGCTAGGCAAGACCTACTGCGGCCCGATCGGCGTCGAGTTTACGCACGTCCAGGATCCCGGACGCAAGGCGTGGCTTCGGGAGTTGATGGAAGAGTCCCAGAACCATCCCAATCTCGACGACGACGAACGTCGTGTGATCCTCAAGAAACTCACTGCGGCCGAGCTCTTCTGCAGTTTTCTACACACGAAATTTCTCGGACAGAAGCGCTTTTCACTCGAGGGTGGGGAATCCCTGATACCCCTGCTCGACCATGTAGTGGAAAATGCACCCGCCTTTGGGATACGCGAGATCGTCATCGGCATGGCCCATCGTGGTCGATTGAATGTTCTCGCGAATATTCTTGGGAAGAGCTACGAGTCGATCTTCTCGGAGTTCGAGGATTCCCCAGACGTCGCCGCACCCTTCGGCTCGGGCGATGTGAAATATCACAAGGGCTTCTCGAGTGACCGCCGCGTCGCGACGGGGGAACGCGTCCATCTCACTTTGACTTCGAACCCGTCGCATCTCGAGGCCGTTGACCCGGTAGTTGAAGGCCGCGCGAAGGCGAAGCAGGTTCGCGCAGGTGATTCGGATGGCGAATCGATCGTTCCCGTGATCATCCACGGCGACGCAGCCTTTGCAGGCCAGGGCATGGTTGCTGAGACGTTGAACCTTTCGCAGCTTGCCGGCTATTGCACCGGCGGCACGATCCACATCATCGTCAACAACCAGATCGGCTACACGACGACCCCCGCGGAGGCACGCTCGACGCTTTATTGCAGCGACGTCGCAAAGATGATCCAGGTTCCGATCTTTCATGTGAATGGTGATCATCCAGAAGCGGTGATTCACGTGACCAAGCTCGCGATGGCCTATCGGCAACGCTTTGGTGACGACGTCGTGATCGATCTCGTTTGCTACCGGAAACATGGACATAACGAGGGCGATGAACCCGCCTTCACTCAGCCCCGCTTGTATCGAAAAATCCGAGACAAGAAGTCGGTCAAGACGCTCTACATGGAGAAACTCGTCGCGGGGGAACGCATCTCCCGAGAAGAAGCCAATCAGATCGACGACACGCAGCGCGACGCACTCAAGGAAGCGCTCGAAGTGATCCACTCACGTCCGCCAGGGCCTGACGAACCCTACGAGCCGCACGGACCCTGGATCGGATTCTCGCGGACCCGACCCGCAGAGGAGGTCGAGACAGCCGTTTCAGTGGAACGTCTCGCGGAAATTGCGGCGGGCGTTTCTCGGGTTCCCAGCTATTTCAATGTTCACAAGAAACTTCAAACGATCCTCGATGCGCGGGGAAAGTCCATCTCGGGAGACAAGGGCGTCGACTGGGGCATGGGTGAGGCCCTGGCATTCGGCTCGCTCTTGCTCGAGGGCATGCCCGTTCGCCTCTCCGGGCAAGATTCGTCTCGTGGCACGTTCTCACATCGACATGCTGTCCTTGTCGATCAGGATTCGGGCGAGGAATATGCGCCGCTCGATCACATCAACGATTCACAAGCTCGCTTCGAGGTCTACGACAGTCTGCTTTCGGAAGCAGCCGTCCTAGGATTCGAGTATGGCTATTCCCTCGCAGATCCCAGCTCTCTCGTTCTCTGGGAGGCCCAGTTTGGTGATTTCGTGAACGGCGCTCAGGTCATTATCGATCAGTTCATCACCTCGGCCCACGTGAAGTGGGGCCGAATGAGTGGGCTCGTGATGTTGTTGCCCCACGGTTACGAAGGGCAGGGCCCCGAGCATTCGAGTGCACGCGTCGAGCGTTTCCTACAGACCTGCGCCGAAGACTCCATGCAGGTCGTGAACTGCACGTCGTCGTCGCAATTCTTCCACGTGCTGCGTCGACAGATGCACCGCGCTTATCGCGCACCGCTCGTCATTTTCACTCCGAAAAGTCTGCTCAGGCATCCGAAAGCGGCGTCACCGGTCGAAGAGTTCACGGCGGGCCGTTTCCGCGAAGTGATCGACGATCCGATTGCCGCATCGCGACCCGGGGATGTTCGTCGGGTGATCGCTTGTGTCGGCAAGGTCTATTTCGACCTGGTCGAGGAGCGTGCGAAACGAATGGCCGGCCGTGAACATGAGATCGCGGTCGTGCGTGTCGAACAGCTCTATCCCTGGCCCGAGGCGGAACTCAGCGAAATTTTTGGACGTTATGCCTCGGCCGAGCGGCGAATCTGGTGCCAGGAAGAACCCCGCAACATGGGTGCCTGGACTTTCGTTCGGGACCGGCTCGAGTCGATCATCGGAAAAAGCGGTGATCTCAGCTATGCCGGTCGGGCCGAAGCCGCGAGCCCGGCAGCGGGCAGCCCTCGGGTTCATCGAGCCCAGCTTCAGGCATTCCTGAACGACGCCTTCGGCTGCGAGTAGCCAGGCTCTCGGAACTCGTATTGACGTAGACGCCAACCGGTCCGAGACTCCTGTACCCCGCTGTGCTCGCCCTTGCGTCGAGTGTTCGCGCTGGGCAAGGGAGATCGTGATGGATCTGAGCTACGGCAGTGAGATGGAAGAGTTCCGTCAGGAGGTAAAGGGCTTCCTCGAAGCGAACTGGCCTCCGACGAAAGACGCCGCGAAATCGTCGCGCGCAGATCAGGTCCAACATTTTCGCGAGAGTGCCATCGCGCAGGGCTATCTCTGCCGGAGTATTCCGAAGCAATATGGCGGTTCCGAGCAGCCCGCCGACGCGCTTTGCGGCCAGGTGATTCGGGAAGAGTTCGATGCGGCCGATGCGCCGATGGAGCCGCGCGGGATCGGCACGATGATGTTGGTTCCGACCCTGCTCGATCGGGGCGAGGAATGGCAGAAGGAAAAATTCGTAGGGCCGACGATTCGCGGCGAGATCACCTGGTGTCAGGGATACAGTGAGCCGGGCTCCGGAAGTGATCTCGCAAGCCTGATGACGAAGGGCGAGATCGACGGTGATGACTGGCTCATCAACGGCCAGAAGATCTGGACGAGTGGAGCGCAGCACGCGGACTACATGTTCTGTCTCGTGCGGACCGAACCCGACGCCAAAAAACACGCCGGTATTTCCTATCTGCTGATCGACATGAAAACTCCGGGGATCGATGTTCGGCCGTTGCGACAGATGACCGGATCGTCGGAATTCAATGAAGTCTTCCTGAACGACGTGCGCACGCCAAAAGACTGGATTGTCGGAAAACGAGGAGAAGGTTGGCTCGTATCACGGACCACTCTCAAACATGAACGCAATTCGATCGGGGGTGCTGCGCAGACGCTCAGTTTGCTGAATGGGCTCGTCGATCTCGCGAAACAGAGAAAAATCGATGGCCGTCCAGCGATCGAGGATCCCGGCATTCGCCGCGAGCTGATTGAGATCGAGGGCTATATCCGCTCGCATCAGTATTCCGGCTTCTTGCAGATGACGAAGGATCTGAAGGGTGAGAACGTCGGAGTGCTTCAGCTCATGAACAAGCTGATCTCCACCAACATCGGACACAAGGTGACCCGGCTCGCGATGGAGCTTCTCGGCGACGACGGGCTCCTGGCTCCCCACGATCGTGGATTGGGGTTGACCGCTCAGGGGACTTCGACTGCGGGTTGGATCAGCCAGTCCATGGCGTCGCTCGGCGTCGCGATCGCCGGTGGAACCGCCAATGTCCAGCGCAACGTCATCGCAGAACGCGGCCTCGGCCTGCCGCGTGACGCAGCCGCGAATCGGAGCAAATAGACATGGATTTCGACCTTTCAGACGAACAACGCCTGCTTCAGGAAACCGTCGCTCAATTCATCGAGAACGAATGTCCGCTCGCCCGACTTCGCGAACTCTACGACGACGAGGTCGGATTCGATCCTGTCCTCTGGAAGGGCCTCGCTGAAATCGGTCTCGCGGGTATCCATCTACCCGGCGAATACGGTGGCAGCGAGCTCGAGATTCTCGACCTTGCCGTCGTCGCCGAAACCCTCGGATCCCTGGCCGCGCCCGTGCCGTTCCTGAGCCATTCGCTCGCCAGCCTCGCGATTGCACTCGCTGGCAACACCGAGCAACAGAGTCGTTGGCTACCCGGACTCGCGAGTGGAGAAATGTTCGCGACGGTCGCGCTCGCGGAAGAGGGCGGCGGTTGGATGCCCGACGATTGGACGCTTGGATCCGGCGCTGTGATCACGGGATCGAAGGAGATCGTCGAATTTGGCGAGCATGCCGATCTCTTCGTGGTTGGATTGGCTGGCGGCCGTTTCGGCGTCGTCGAACGGAATGCGACCGGCGTCGAGATCCAAAGGGTCGAGAGCGCGGACCGCACGCGTCGTATCGCGCGAGTCAGCTTCGATGACACCCCGATCGAGCTGCTCGAAGAAGGCGGCTCGCAGGCGGTCGAGCGTGTCCGTGATGTCGGCCTCGTCTTGATCTCAGCCGATGCCTTCGGCGGAGCAGCGAAGCTCGTCGATATGAGCGTCGAATACGCCAAGAATCGCGAGCAGTTCGGAGTGACGATCGGGCACTTCCAGGGCCTGAAACACCAGCTCGCGAACATGGCGGTCGAAATCGAGCCGACCCGGGCGCTGTACTGGTATGCGGCTCATGCTCTCGACCACGTTCCGGACGAAAGTGCGCGCTGTGCAGCGATTGCGAAGAGTCATATTACGGAGCGATATCAGCAGGTTGCTCGAGATGCGACCGAAGCCCACGGAGGCATCGGCTACACGTGGGAAGGGGATACCCAGATCTGGTTCAAGCGGGCAATGTTCGACCGCGTCTTCATGGGAACGCCCCGAGTTCACCAGAATCGCGCCGCCGATCTGGCGGGCTGGTAGGGCCAGCGCCGAATCCATCAGTACCGATTAGTCGATGGCCGCCTATTTGCCAGGCTCGCCAGTTTTGGGCACACCCGCCGAGACCTGCTCGAAGAGCGCCTTCTGCATTCCCTCATCCATGCTGCCACTACTTCCGCCTGCGATCGAGGCCGTCATCCCGCCGTCGATGGGGTAGGCGACACCCGTAATGAACGACGAACGACTGCTGGCCAGGAACGACACGAGTTGCGCAACCTCATCCGGCTGGCCAACGCGGCCTAGCAGATGGCCGCGGCCTAGTCGATCCGTGATGGCTTCGACGCCATGGGCCGGACCGAGGATGGGTGTGTCGATGACGCCCGGGCAAATGGCGTTCACTCGAACATCGAGTGGCGCGAATTCGACTGCGGCCGCCTTGACGAGACCGACAACGCCGTGCTTCGAAGCGTAATAGGACGGCATGTTCGCACCGCCGCGAAGGCCCGCGACCGAAGCGGTACAGACGATCGATCCACCACCGGCGGTTGCCATGGGCTCGATGACTGCGCGCATCCCGAGGAAGACGCTTCGGAGATTGACGTTGATGACCTCATCCCAGGTGTCGACGTCACCACCGCGTATCGTCGAGCCTCGTCCGATGCCCGCGTTGAGGTAGGCGATGTCGAGGGCTCCGAATGCATCGAGCGTCGCGGCGACCATCGCATCGTTTCCTTCGACGGTCGCGACGTTGCCAACGCAGGTCACGGCCTGTCCGCCTGAATCCTGGATCTCCTGGGCGACTTTCTCAGCGCCCGGGCCATTGAGGTCTGCGACGCAGATCCGTGCCCCTTCTCGGCCGAGAAGCAGCGCCGTGGCGCGGCCGAGGCCGGAGGCGCCACCCGTAACGAGGGCGGACTGGCCGGAATGGATGGAAGTGGACATGAATTTCTCCTTGATCGGGGCAGGTGAACGAGGATCCGTCGAACGGTCTCCTCTCTGATCGCAACTAGCAGAGCGGCTGAATGATTTCCTTTGCGAAGTTCTCGAGGGCGGCCTCGTCCTCGCCGTGGATGACGAGGTAGCTGATGCCCGTCTCTTCTCGCTGCCGCTGGAGTCGCTCGCGGATTTCCTGGGCCGAGCCCGTTAGAAAGAGCGGGCATTCGGCGACCTGCTCAGTGGTCAAGCCGTTGTTCTTGGCGAGCACGCCGCGTAGACCCGAGACATCATCGCTGATGGCTGTCACGAAGCTGAGTGAATTGAACTCGATTTCGTCGGGGTCCCGGCCGGCCTTCTCCGCCGCTTCGCGGACCCAGCCTATCTTTTCGCGTATCCGATCGATGGTGCTGTCGGCAGGCGTCTCTGCCGTGACCTTTCCCTCGGTCAGTTTTGGGTTGATGCCGACGATGTCGGCATGACGCCCCGCGAGTCGCAGCAGCCGCGGACCGCCGCCGCCGATCAGGATCTTGGGCGGGGCGAGGTCGCCAAGCTCGGTCGCCTGGGCAATCTCATTCGTCGAGTAGTGGTCGCCCTTGAATGTGGTGCGCTCGTTGGACCACATGGACTTGATGATTTCCAGCGCTTCTTCGAGCCGTGAGATGCGAATGCCGGGTCGGTCGTAGGGGATACCGGCCTCGACATAGTCGGTCTCCATCCAGCCGGCGCCGATACCGAACTCGTGACGTCCACCCGACATGACCTGAAGGGTTGCCGCGGCCTTGGCGAAGATGACGGGATGTCGGTAGTCGACGTCATAGACGAGGGATCCGACCTTCAGATTTTCGGTTGCGGCGGCGAGGCCTGCGAGCGCCGTTGCAGGCTCCCATTGGGTGCCGAAATGGTCCGGCAGAAAAATCGAGTCATAGCCCATCTCTTCGATGCGCCGGGCGTCGGCTTGCCATGTGGCTGCGGGCAGCTTGGAGATCTGGACTCCGAAACGGAACGGATGGGGCATGACGATTCCTTACATGGGGTCTCGGCGGTGGTTGGAGAATTCCAGCCTAGAGTCTAGTCGAATCCCAGGCGAGGGCCGATTCAATTCTTTCATCGCGTACGCAGGGTGCGCAACCGGTTGATCGCCGCCGCGATCTCGAATCGTCTCGGCCTTGCGTAGGCGCCGGGATGTCGTTCTGGCCGATGGAAGGGATCGAGCCGGTCGAGCCCCTCATTGTCGAAGAATTGATCGAGTGCATCGAGAATTTCGGAGAGGGTCTGGCCATCGTCCATCAGTCTCGATGCAGCAAAATGGATGGCGGCGCCAATGGCGCGGGTCTGGCTGGGGTCGAAGAGCTGTTCGACGCCACGCAGATCGATTTCGGTCGTGCCGTAGACGATCTCTTCGCAGTCTCGACTCGAGATCTTGACGTCTCGACGGCCGCGTCGAGCGTCGAAACTCTTCGGATCGGGGATCCGGTCGAGTGGGCGCCGGAAGGCGGGTCGCGTTCGAGCGGTCACAGTCGTCTTGCTGTCGGCGGCGATCTTCCTGGCGCGCTCTGTGACGTCTCGGGGTCGATACGCCTGCATTTCGATGACCGCGTCTGCGATTCCCAGATAGTCGCCCGAGCTGCCCGTCACGAGCACGCTCGAGATGCCGAAAATGTCGAAGAGCTCGCGTGCTCGATCGACGAAGGGCGTGATGGGTTCGTCGTCGGGATGAATCAGGGCGCGCATTCTTTCGTCGCACACCATCAGATTCGTTGCCGATGTATCTTCATCGAGTAGCAGCCCGGTCGCGCCGGCTTCGATCGCTTCTGCGATATTGGCGGCCTGGCTCGTGCTTCCACTCGCGCCGGGCGTCGAGAAGGATCGCGTGTCTCGCGGTTTGCTTTCGCCGGGGAGCAGAGGCAGGTTGTCGATGAAGCCCTGGATATCGACGCCGCTGATGGCACGCCCGTCTTCTGCACGAATCTTCACGAGCGCCGGGTCGCTCACGACCGTTTCGCGTCCATCCCCGGGCACGTGCGCTACGACGGCGCGTTCGAGCGCACGCAAGAGCGTCGACTTCCCGTGGTATCCGCCGCCGACCAGCAGAACCACACCGCGGGGGATCCCCATCCCACGCCAGACGCGACCGGGCGCGCCAGCGTCGGCATGCGGGACCTCGATCTCGACGCGAAAGGCCGCGGGTGGATCAAAGGGAAGGGCGCGCTCGGTCGGCATGGGGTGTTCGCTTGCACCGCTCTTCCGAGGCAGAACGGCGCCCTCGCCAACGAATGCCACGAGACCGAGCCCCGCCAGGGTGTCGCGAACGGTCTCCTGATTCTCGATGCAGTCGATGAACTCGCTCAGGTCGCGCTCGACGGCGTCGCTGCGGTCGAGCCAGGCGAGCCCGACGATGCGTGGCAAGAAATCCACGAGCAGCTTCGTCGCCTCGCGGCCTAACGCTCTTCTACCCGATGCGGGTAGGCCGACTTCGATTCGTGCTTCAATGAAGGATTTCCCGAAGACGACCGCGGTTCGTTCGAGGACTTCCGGGCCACCCGCATCGATGCTGATCAGTCCGCCCTTGCCCGTTCCGATTCGCGGCGGCCGCAATTCGCGGATCGCCTGTTTGAATGCGCGGGCAAACCAGCAGGCGCTCGCGGTTTCGCGTACGCGATTCGCACGTGCATCCTCTGGCAAGTCCGCGACCTCGAGATCGACCCGCACACGAAGCTTCGAGGGCGCTGCGAAGGGGTCTGATTGGACGCGATCCACGAAGAGCTCGAAATCGGAGAATTGCCAGGCACCTTCGATGTCGCGATAGGCCTTATACCCGCGCCCATCGAGACGGTCGAGTATCTCGGCGAGCTCCGCTGATCCGCGCATGGGGCCATTCTAGGAAGTCAGGGCGGAGTTCGCCCAGCATGGGTGTCGGCTCTCAGCTCCTCGATTCGAGTCCAAGGGCTAGTTGTGTCCCGCCGGGCCGCCGGAATTTCGTGGTCGAAAGAGTTGGAGCAGCGCCGTCGAGACCCTGTTTGCGCGACCAGAGACGAAACAGGTCTGCGATCTGACGAGCAAATTGACCTTCGCCGCGCATGCGAGATCCGAAGCGCGGATCGTTGAGTCGACCGCCGCGCAGAGACTCCAGGCGGTTGAGGACCTTGTTCCGGCGCATCGGCCGATGGATCCGAAGCCAGTCGTCAAAGAGCTCCCGCAGACCGTGAGGCAATCGCAGGACGGTGTGTCCGGCCCAACCTGCACCGGCCGAAGCGGCGGATTCCAGAATCGCGGGCATTTCGAACTCGGTCAGTCCCGGTAGGATCGGCGCGACCATGACCCCCGTCGGGATCCCGGCCGCAGACAATTTCTCGATCGCTCGCAGCCGCTCCAGCGCGGAAGAGGCTCGCGGCTCGAGAACACGCTGGAGATCGGAGTTCAGCGTCGTCACGCTGAGCATCACGGAGATGGCTTCGTGTTCGGCGAGTTTCCGAAACAGATCGATGTCTCGTGCGACGAGGGCGCTCTTTGTAATGATCGTAATCGGATTGCGAAACTCCTCGAAGACCTCGATACATCGGCGTGTGAGCCGTAGACGGCGTTCCAGGGGTTGGTATGCGTCGGTCACACCGGACAGGGCCACGACCTGGGGTTTCCATCGCAGCGCGGACAGCTCGCGACGCAACAATTCCGGGGCGTGTTCCTTGACGAGGATCTTCGTTTCGAAGTCCAATCCTGCCGAGTATCCCAGGTATTCATGGGTGGGTCGCGCGTAGCAGTAGGCGCAACCATGCTCGCAGCCGCGATACGGATTCAGGCTTGCGTCGAAGGGGATGTCCGGACTTCGGTTGAACGTGATCGCGGTTCGTGAAGGGTCTGGAATCACTTCAGTCCGAGGCGCCGGTTCGACATCCCGGAAGTCCGCGCTCGGGCGGTCGCCTTCGAGGTCATTGAGGTCGTTGAGGTCTTTGAGGTCTTCTCTGAGATCAAAGTCGAGATCATGGACGAGATCAAGATCCGGCTCGATGCGCGCCCTTTCGAAACGTCCCGTCGGGTTGACGCGTGCGCCTCGACCCTTGCGGGCAGGCCTCAGTTCGGCCGGTTCGACTTCGATCAAAGGGATGGGACGAGAATGTTGCATGAAGCGAAAGTAGAGCGAAAATCAATGAACTACAAGGGCGCCATTCGAGGCTCAGCGATCGGTCAGGTAGGCCTCGAGGTCCGGTCCGGCCTTGGACTCGAAGCGCTTCGCGATCGCCAGTTCCTCCGCGATCTGGCGCAGTACGCGCGACCCTGCGGCGAGGGGATGACGCTCGAAGAAGTCTTGGATCTCGGCCGCGGAAGAGTGGGGCAGGGCGTCTGCAGTCGCTCCGGCGAGGCGGGCGAGCAGGATCGGAGGCATCTGCTTCTCGAGCCGTGGCCAGACTTTTTGTAGATGGCGCCAGGTTGCGGGTGCCGTTGCCGGTCTTGCCAGCAACGCCGCGATGAGAGTCGCGCGGTCCGGGATCGGCGCGAGCGAGGCGTCGAGACTGGCGGCGAGGCTCGCGCGGATCATCTTCGGCTGCTCGAATTCGGCGAGGGCGAAAAGCATTCGCCGGCGTGTTTGCGGTGTCTTTGCGTCGCGTGTCGCTCTGCATAACACGCCGTGCAGGGTTTCTTCGCCGAGGCTGGCGGCAATGCGAACGATTTCGTCGCCCAGCTCGGCTGGAAGTGCTTCGCCCGTGGAGAAGTGGCGTGCACATAGTGAGGCACATTCTCGACGGACGACGTCTGCACGAGCGAAATGGCCGACGATCGAGAAGATTCGGGCTCGTCGCATTCGACGCCGTTCAGCGTCACGGGGATCTGGCTCGAAACCGAGCTGATCGACCTGTGCTCCAAAATGAACTGTCACCCAGGCGCGAAATCGGTCCTCGACATCGGGCCCGCGACTTGCTGCGAGTCGTCGTCCGAGTCGAGAGAGGACGGATTCGGCCGCAAAGAGAACGTCCGGATCCTCTTCGACGCCGAGTGCGGCAATCAGATCAAGAAGGCTCGATAGCGGGATGCGACTTGCACGAGCGAGTGCCCATTGATGGCCGACGAACCCGATCCGCTCGAGTGGCGAGAGGCTCGACAGGTTCGCGACGAGCTCTTCACACTCCGATTCGCCGTGTTCGACGCGAAAGAAGCCGGCCTCCTTCGCGTTTCCATAGATCCACGTTCCATCTGCGTCCTGACTCGAAATGGAGTCTCGGGGCGTGGTGAAGAGGTGTTTGAGAGTCCGGTCGTCATCAACCTGACCCCGCCCAACACGACCCACCCAGGGTATGGTCCAGAGTGCTGACGCCTTGGCCGTCTTGGTCTTTCGCGAAGGCAGGGCAAGGAAGCGTTCCTGGGCGAGTTCGATGACCTCACGTCCCTTGCTCTTTCTTCGTTGCAGGCTGACCAGCGGATAACCAGTCTGCAGTGTCCACGGCGATACGATTTCTTCGATCGGTACGCCAGAAACCTCGGCCAGGGCTGCCCAGAGATCCGAAGCGGTGGCTGCGTCTTCACGATGTCGACGTATATAGAGCCGGATACCTTCTTGAAACACCTCGTGGCCCAGGTATCCCGCGAGCATTCGAAGAACCGATGCGCCTTTCGTGTAGGTGATCGCATCGAAGTTCTCCATGGCTTCGTCGGCGCTGCGAATTCTCGGCGCAATCGGATGACTGCTGGCGAGCGCATCGACTTCGAGGGCGCTCTCGCGACGATGAGCGAAGTCGAGCCAGATGTGCCAGCTGGGCTGCCATGAAGCGATGATCTCGTAGGCCATCCAGGTTGCAAAGGACTCGTTCAGCCAGAGATCGTTCCACCATGCCATGGTGACGAGATTGCCGAACCACATATGTGAGAGTTCGTGGGCGATGGTTTCTGCGGCACGCTTGCGGTCTTCGGAGGAAGCTTCCGCGGCATCCAGAAGCAAGATCGAATCGCGGAAGAAGACGGCCCCCGCATTCTCCATTGCACCAAAGGCGAAGTCGGGCAGGGCCAGCAGGTCGAGTTTTGGATAGGGGTGGTCCATGTCGAACCATTGTTCGAGGCGAGTCAGGCTTTCTACGGCCGCTTCGAGGGCGAAGCTCGCCAGGCTCTGGCGGCCCGGCAGCGTGTAGATCCGAATCGCGGTCGAACCGCTCATCCGGGGGCTCGATGCCTCGAAAGGTCCAACTGCAACTGCGATCAGATAGGACGAAAGCGGTGGGGTCGTTTCGAAATGGACGGTCTTTCGCCCGGACTCGTCGTTTTCCTCGATTCGAATGGGTGAGTTCGAAAGGACACACTGGTCTTGCGGTGTCGTGACCCGGATTCGGTAGCACGCCTTGATGCCTGGTTCGTCGAAACAGGGGAAGAAACGGCGTGCGTCGGTCGGACAGAGCTGGGTCGCGAGCCACGGTTCCTTCTCGTCGACCGATCGATAGAGACCGCGAAGGTCGTCGCGAACCCGGCCGCGAAACTTCAACTCGAGTTGGACGAGTTCGGCGGGGAGCAGTCGGTCGAAATGCAGGACGACGATTTCGGATTCGGGTCGCGTTTCGACCCGTGCGGTCAGGATGTCTTCGCCCAATCGAATTCGAACGGTAGAAACGCGCAGATCGGCGGCGTGGAGTTCCAGCTTTCGACAACGCTTGTCCAGCTGAAGGGAATATTGGGCTTCACCGCGAAAGGTCTTCTGGCCCGGGTCGAGTTCAAAATGTAGATCGATCGTTGTGGGTCGAACGTGTTGCGCGAGTCGCGCGGCCGCTCGACTGCGCTTCGTCTTGTTTGCTTTCGCCGATTTTGACAAAGTGAGACGTACTCCGGACCTTGTGTATGGACTTGTCTGCGAGGCGCAGTTTCAGGCCGGAGCATGCCATAGGCCGCGTCGACAAGCGGGCCGCTACCGGCCCTATCGCACTGCGCCGCTCTCCCGCGCCGCATAGAAGAGACAATCGCTCTTCGCGATTTCAGGCTTCGTCGTCATCATGATCGGAATGAAGTCGACGCATGTCTCGAGTACGCCGTCGTTTACGCAGAACATCTCGTGCGAGCACTCACTTCCGTCGTGTCGTCGTGCGTCCAATGGCCAGGCCGCACCCGACTGGACCCAGCCGATGGCCGCTCCGGCTGGCAGCAATTCGAAGTTGTGTCGATCGATGTCGGCGGAGATCGTCAGGCGGCTATCGGGGTTGGCCGTGTCCGCAAAGGCCAGGCTGACATCACTCGTGACGCAGACGCGGACCGGATCTTCCAGAACCCTCATGGGTCGATTCGTAGTCCGCAGCGCCAGGTCGTCTCGTTCCAGAAAGATCTTGAGCCCCGTGCGCGCCACATCATCGGCCTCGGGGTCGCCCGAGCGGCCACATTCGATGGTCATGCTCGGGCAAGCGTCAATGGTCGCTTCGACGAGGGTTCCGAGCGAGAGCGGCGCATGCACGACGCGATCGGCAAAGAGCGCAACGAGCCCGAGTTCGGTCTCGCCGAGCCTAACGGCCACACCATAGGCGGGGTTGTGTCCCGTATTGTTGTGCAGGTCGACGAGGCATTCGGGTTCAGCGGCGAGGATCACCGCGAGTACTTCTTCGGCGAGCGTTCCCATCGCGTCGATCCATGGAGGGCTGAAACATCGATTGAAATCTCGTCGGCCCGGCAGCTGCCGGTGGGAAAAATGGGGATCACGGAGTGCTGTGTCGACACTCGCAATGAAGAGCAACGCGTTGGTGGCTGGACGGCTACCCGAGCGCAGCCAGCGATGCATTGCGCGCAGGCCGGAGGGCTCGTTTCCATGGAGTAGTGTCGTAGCGACGCGTGTGCGCGTAGGATCGCGGCCCGGTACCGCAATCAGTGTCGGACCGCCCAATGACTCCAGAAATTCGATCTCGCTCTCGGGGAGATCGGCGGGGCGTAGCTCCACGCCCCACTGCAACATCTGCAACCTTGAACTCCGATCCATTTCTACCGATTCCATATCCTGGGCCTATCGCTCTACGGGCCAAGTGTGCACGGGCGCGCCCTCGGTCGAAAGCAAGACATAGCGTTGCACCATTTGAGTGAGTGCCGCGTCGCCCGGACGCCCCGGTTCGAGGAGTTCGAGCATGCTTCTCTGCCAGACCGCGCCTGATTGTCCGTTTCGCGCCCGGGCGGAAATGACTTCGAGAAGGGGATCGGAGTCGGTCGCATCGACGCCTTGATTGCGGAGGCCCCGGCGTGCCACCTCTATGAGTTTCAAGACGAGCTCTACCGCTCGGATTCGATCGCCCGGTGCGGCGACGTCGGCGGCGCCATCCGGCCAGATCAGCTCGGCATCGAGGCCTTCCTGGGCGGCGCGGTAGAAATTGGCGTGGGCGTCCGCGAAGTCGAATCGATCGATCAACGTCTCGATCTCTGGAACGAGCCCGTAGGCGAGACCGACGAGGAACGCGCTATTCGCGAGCATGTCGGTCATGGTCGGGCCAGATGGCAAGGCGCGCAGCTCGATGCGTAGATGACCGCCGTCCGCCGGGTCGTAGACCGGCCTGTTCCAGCTCCAGACCGTCCCCTGGTGAAGTCGAATCTCCCGGAGCTTCGGAATGTCGCCGTCCTCGAGGCAGGCCAGGGGGTCCTCCTGGTCGAGAATGGGGAGCAGCGGCGGAAAGATCTCGACCGCGTCGCGGAAGAGCTCGAATGCACCTTCGCGGAGCCAGTGAGTGCCAAAGCCGACTCGCGGAAGTCTCTGGGATTGCTTTGCCACGGCGTCGCGCTCGTCGACGGCCTGTTTGAAGAGGGCGACACGTGTCTCGTCCCAGAGCCGGTGTCCAATGAAGATTGGAGAGTTGGCGGCGAGTGCGATGGCGGGGGCCGTGGCGAGCTGAATCGCGTTGAATAGAGGCGCGAAGTCCTTGGGTGCGACGCGAAGATGGAGTTGCAAAGAGGTTGCGGCGCCCTCGAAGGTCACGCTATCGCAGTCCATCAAGAGCGGATCGTCACCGTCGATGTCCAGGCGAAAGGGGCCTTGTCTCGCTTCTCGCAGTGCAAAGGCCAACGCACGGTAGCGGGCCGTATCGGTCATGACAGTGCTGTCGAGATCGCTGGTCTGGACGGTCGGCAGGATTCCGACCATCGCTATGCGTGCGCCGTGGAGCGCGGCCGCCCGACTGAGCTCGGCGTGGGCATCCTCGAGTTCCCGTCGCAAGGCCGCGAAGGGAGCGCCGGCGAGGGGGCCGTAGCGCAGATTGCACTCGAGATTGAAGCGGTTGATCTCGAGGGTCATGCGCGGGTCGACGGTTTCGCGGAGGACTTCGACGGCGAGAGGGATCGGCCGCGCCGCCGCGTCGATCAGAGCCACTTCGAGTTCGGCACCAATTGTCGGAGGGCCTTCACCGAAATCACTACGACCGAGCAGGGTCTCGAGCGTGAGGAGACAGTCGCCTAGACGTTCACCAAATTTCTTGTAGTCGACGGCCTCAAAGCGGTCGCGGTCGATTTCGAGTCCCATTGTCGGTGCTCACCGTAGCAGGTCGTTTCGCGTCTCGTGGTGGATGTTGGACCGCTGGTTCGTCATCTATTTCTTCGAGATAGCCGAAGGTCGAGAACTGCGCGAAGTTCGGCCATCGCTTCCCGCATTCGTATCCGCGTTCCCGGGGCTGGCCCCGAGGCAATCAATCCCCATGCGTCGAGCCCTCGCGACCGGGCGAGGTAGAGCGCGCGCGACATGTGAAAGGGTTGTGTGACGAGTAGGATCGGCCCCTTGGCGTGGCGCTCTGCCACATAGTCGATCGAATCGATCGTACGTCCGGAATTTCGATCGAGCTCGATCGCCTTTCGTGGGATTGCGGCGGTTTCGAGTGCCTCCGCCAGAGCGACCGCCTCGTCGATGCCATCGCCATCGATGCGTCCGCTACACAGAATCCGTCGGCCGGGGGTGTGGTGGTAGGCGGCAGCAGTCGATGCGACGCGGCCAATGAAATAGCGATTGCTTCTCCCGGAGCGCTGCCGGGGTGGGCAGCCGAGTACGACGATATGGACGCCGGCCGGTATATCGTCGAGTGAGCGAACGATCCGAGAGTCGCTGCTGTGCCGAAGCCATCTCGAGAGACATGTGCTCAATAGCAAGACCGCGACAACAGATCCCAGGAACACGGTGTTCATTTTTCGACGTGGGCCTTCCGTGTGGTTGAAGCTGTTGCCGATCTGCCGACCGCGCTGAGTCCGACGACGCCCAGCATTCCGGAATGTCGAAGGGTATGCTCCGATCGGCCTTCGCGCCCGCTGGGCGCGCGGAATGTCTGGGGGATCATGGCGAGTTTGTCGCGCGAGCAATGGCGTAGCCGATCAGGCTTTCTGCTCGCGGCGGTCGGGTCCGCAGTCGGGCTCGGCAACATGTGGCGCTTCTCCTATCTCGCGTCCGAAAAGGGCGGCGCCGGATTCGTGGCGCTCTACCTGGTCTTTACGCTGCTGATCGGGCTGCCGGTCATGCTCGCTGAGCTGACCATCGGTCGCGGCGCTCGTAGCGGTCCGATCGTGGCACTCGAGCATTTTGGCGGTTCGACTTGGCGCTGGTTGGGCGCCTTGTTCGTCGCCACCGGATTCTTGATCCTGTCGTATTACGGAGTGATCGGCGGTTGGACGGTTCGCTACGCATTCGAAGCGGCCACGGTGGGATTTTCAGCTGATTCGGCTTCCCATTTTGACGATCTCGCATCGGGATTCGACAGTCTCGCGATGCAGATCACCTTCATGGCGATGACCATTTTGATCGTTTGTGGCGGTATTGGATCCGGTATCGAGCGTGCGGCACGAGTCGCTATGCCGGGACTCTTCGTCATCATGATCGGGATCGCGCTCTACGCTTTCACACTGGACGGCTCTGGCGCCGGCTATGCCTACTACTTGAACTTCGATCTCGAGAAGGCGCTCGCTCTCGACGTGGTCGTTGCTGCGGCCGGGCAGGCTTTTTTCAGTTTGAGTCTAGGGATGGGCGTGATGTTGACATTCGCGAGCTACCTACCACGCGATAGTCATCTGGTGAAGGAAACCGCGCTCATTTCGTTTGCGGACTTCGGTGTGGCCTATGTGGCGGGACTGATGGTCTTCCCGCTGATCTTCGCGCTGGGTATGGGTAGCGAGATCTCGGGCAGTACGATCGGTGCTCTCTTCGTCGCGCTGCCCAAGGCCTTTGCCACAATGGGGTTGATTGGAAGATTCGTCGGCTTCGCGTTCTTCATGGCGCTCGTCGTGGGTGCGCTCACATCGTCGATCTCGCTGCTCGAGGTCCTCGTCTCGGCCTCGATGGATGCGTTCCATTGGGAGCGTCGGCGGGCAGCCCTTGTTTCGGGCATCCTCGTCACAGGGCTCGGTGCCTGGTCGGCCTTCGATATCGATATTCTCGATCTGGCGGACAGTATTGCGATCAATCTCTTTCTCGTCGGGGGCGGGCTCGGGATCACCATCTTCGTGGGATGGATCATGCAGGATCCGATCGGTGAGGCGAGCGCGGGTCGATCGCAGTCGATCGTCTACGTCGTTTGGCGCGGGCTTCTTCGATTCGTCGTACCAGCCGTGTTGGTGTTCATTCTGTGGCACGCACTTCCGGAGACCTGGGAAAAATTCAAAGCGGTCACTGGGCTGGGCTAGACTCCTGGCTCGAAACAGGTTGGGGGAAAACATGCCGAGCATCTTTACGAAAATCATCAACGGTGAGTTGCCCGGGCATTTCATCTGGAAGGACGACGTCTGTGTTGCGTTCCTCACGATTGCGCCGCTCCAGCCAGGCCATGCTCTGATCGTGCCGCGTGAAGAGGTCGATTCGTGGACGGACCTCGAACCCGATGTCATGAAGCACCTCACGGGTGTTGCGCAGGCGATCGGCCGAGCACTCGACAAGACGTATCAACCCGAGAAAGTCGGCCTGGTCATCCTCGGTCTCGAGGTGCGCCACGTTCATCTTCACGTGTCGTGTATCTGGAAGCCGACGGATCTCGATTTTGGGAACGCCGATCCGAACGTGCCCGCGGAGAGCGTGGCGGCCGAGGCAGTGGTCGTACGAAAGGCGCTGCGCGAGCTTGGCTACGAGCACGTCGTCGACGCCTAGATTCACAGCGGCATGCCCGACATGCGCGAGCAGACCTTCCTACATTCTTCTGTCCGTCCTCTCACCGCCCTCTAACCGCGCTCTAGAGGTTGATGAGCGCGCCGCCTTCGTGGGGTACGACATGCCCCGTCGTGAGGTCGGGTCCCATCAGGATCGAGAGGATGCCATCCGCGACGGATTCGGGCGTGGCGACGCGTTTCAGCGGCGTTCGCTCGATCATGCTGTCGCGAATCTTTTCGTAGGCGTCGCCGAAGCCTTCCTTCAGCCATTCACCATCGATGAAGCCCGGTGCGATCGCGTTGACCCGGATTTTCGGTGCGAGGGCGCGAGCGAGCGTGACCGTCAGATTGTTGAGCCCGGCCTTCGAGGCACAGTAGGCGATCGAGCTGCCCATGCCGACGAGTCCCGCGACGCTCGAGGTCATGACGATTTCGCCACCGTCACCCGCCTCCAGCAGCGACCGCGCGGCACGTGCGCAAAGAAACGGACCCATCAGATTGATGCTCAAGATCTTCTGCCAGTCATCGGGGTCGAGCCCATCGAGATTGTCATGCGTGACGAACTTGGTGTAGCCGGCGTTGTTGATGAGGACGTCTAGACGTCCGAAGGCCTTTTCGGCCTCGGCAACCATCGCGCGACAGTCGTCGTCCTGCGAGACGTCGGCCCGGACGGCGAGGGCCTTCACTCCGAGTTTTTCGCATTCCGCGGCCGCCTGCTCCGCACCTTCGCGTGAGCGGCTGTAATTCACGAGAACGGAACAACCCTGTTCGGCAAGGCGAATTGCGGTCTGACGGCCAACGCCAGTCCCACCACCCGTTACGATCGCAGCATTACCTTCGAGATTCATCGGTGTCTCCTCCTCGTTCGCCAGAAGCATACTGTGCGACGGTACGGAAAACGCCGAAGGAATGCCTCACTGATTTCCTGACTTCGGGATCGGCATCCAGCGTTGCTGCTGATGCGCCTAGCCGGCCCCAAGATCGAATTGATTCGTCGCCGAAACGTGATGGAACTCGAGGCTGAGCTCGCCTTCGCACCAGGATCTGAAGTTCTTTGCGAACTCCAGGGAGTATGGCTGGGCGAAATGGGAATCAATTGCGGCCTGACTCTTCCAGAACTCGAGAAAGACGAGCGTGCGCGCATTTTCGGGATCTTCGAAATATTGGTGACTCAGGCAACCGGCCTCCAGGCGCGATGCTGCGACATGGCGCTTCGACGACGCGACTGCTTTGTCGTAGTGCTCTGCTTTGACGGTGACCGTCGAAGTAATGATGATCATGCTGACTCCGGCATTCTGGTCTCGAGGACAGTCACTTGCATTCTACGCGATTGGTCAGCGAAGGTTTCTTCGGAGCAAGAGTGGCAGAATGATCGGCCATGCGAAGATCAAAGGATGTCTGTGCTGGCGCTCGCTCAATTCGATTTTGCGTCCAGTGTGTCGTTCGAGTTTCCAGAGCACGTAGGGCACCCAATCTCCGAACGTAAAGGCGGTCTTCGCGAGGCGAATGAGGCCAAGGGCCCGTGCGTAGAGACGCATGAGTTGCCAGCGAAGGCGGCCATTGCGCTGTGCGCTTGCGGAGAGTTCGACTGAAAAGGAGCGCGGATGGGCGTTGGCGTTCGCGAATCGGCCCAGGCTCGCGAGGTGGAGCAGCGCAAGGGTTGCAACCCGGTCGTAGCGCTCAGCGTTTGCGTTGTAGAGCCCGCGAATCAATTCCTCTGCTTCCGGCCGACGCTCACTGTCGTAGGTACGACGGAAGGCCTCCTGCCAGAACGCGGCGAGGGAAAATCGCAGAAGCCCACCCCGAACCGGAAGCATGCAGACGAGTCGTCCGACCATCGTGACGATCGCATTCGTGACAGCCGACGCGAGGAATGTTTTCGCCTCCTCGTCGCGGCACGAGAGCGCGCGCGCTGGCTGGGCAAAGCGTGCCCATACGTAGGGATGCCAAGCGCTGAAAGACGTGCCTCTCTCGAATGCGGCTCGGCTGATCACTCCGTATTTCGTACGCAGGGTGGATCCGTCGTGTTCCCGTTCGAGATAGAAGACGTTCGGAGCGGCCACCCTGTTGAGTGCAGCGTGTAGTCGGTTTCGATAGGCAGAGGCGTAGTCGTCGACGATGACCCAGAAATCAAGTACGCCATCGTTGGATTGATCACGCAGGCCGGAGCCGTAGAAGAGAACCCCAAGCACGGTCTCGCCATGGGCTTCGGCGATCTCCTCGGCGAGCCATTCGACGGCGGGCCGTACCCGTTGATGCAGCTCGAGGGCAACCTGGGAACGCAGTGTGGTGAGGGCATCGGAAGTAGACGTCATCGCCGGCTACTCACGAACGATGGCCATAGACCGAGTCCAACCGGCCGGGGCCAGTCCGAACGGGTTTGTGCGGACGCATGGATTCGGGGAGAGGGAAACAATCGAGGCTGGGTGTCACGCGCGGACGAAGTGAACGACCCGCTCGGCGGTCAGCACGATGCTGCGGTCCGTGTCCGGCTGCCAGAGCTCGCCGTCGACCGTAAAGCCACAATTCATACGAAGCTCCGCTCGTTCAACGTTGCGGCTCGTATACCCGTTCTCGGGTGTGACCCAGCTGGCCGGCTTTCCGCGTAGAATGCCGAGTGCCGCGGCGCCAACTCGTTCACAGGGTGCGGCAAGGGCAGAGAAGCGAACCCCGCCTGGCCCCTGGCCCCAGAATGGTCGCATGCGAGCGAAGAGACGGCTCAATGTCGAGGCGATGAGGAGATGATATTCGCCTTCGTCGACGAGCTGTCCATCGAGCATGACCTGGACCTTGTCGGGCGTCAGGATGCCGGACCTGTCTCCTGTGATCACCCGGCCCAGAAGGCCCGCGGTGACGAGGGTCGCGCCGGGAACACCTTCGATGACCTTGCGTTGGCCTTCCTGGTCGAAGAGTCGGTGGTTGAGCTCGATTGCGCGCTTGATGATTCCCGCGCCGAAGAACATGCCGTATTGGGTGGCAGGTTGGATTCCATGCGTGCCGTGCCCATAGGAAACGCGGAGGACGCGTCGTGGCTCTACGCGCTCAGCGATTCGGCCGTCTTCTGCGCTGGCGATCAACTCGGCCAGGCCGCGAAGAGGGTCGCGATCTGCCGCGAGATCCATGGCGCTCATATTGGTTCGACCGGCCCGCAAGGGGGCGATGAGCGGGACACGATCTCCGAAGACGTCGGTGCCCAGAATTTCGGTCAGGACGTATTGGAGGGTTCCGTCACCCCCATTGACGACGAGGAGATCGACTTCCTGACGGGCGAGGTCCGCCAGCGCGTCGGGCATGACACCCGCGTTCTCTGTCTCGACGTGAATCACGTCCGGGTGGCTACTCAGGAACCCGAGCATGCGGCTCACTTGTTCCTGGCTCTTGCCCGCGCGCAAATTGTTGACGACACCGATTCGCAATTGATTTGTGTCCTATTCGTAACCGAAGCTCGAGTCCTGATCCGCATCACAAGCCGCGTCTAGAATTAGCGGCCCTTGGCTGGATTCAGAAATGTGATGGATGCCACACCCGTCACGCTGCGTTCCGCAGTCTCTTCTTCGATCTCCCGTTTGGAGTTTGAATCACTCTCGGTTTCACTGGCATCGGGGAGGGACGGGGTTTCCAGTGCTTCGGAAAGCGTAACTCCGATCACGGCATCCGCCCAGACCTCCTGGGGCTTGGTCGTTCTTCGGATGAACCACCTAAATGGCTGAGGGATCACGGCCAGCGGATCAAAGCGGAGCCATTCTTGTTTGAGGGTGATTTGCCCCGAATTAGTTCCATCGGAGAACACGAATTGGCTGGGAATCGGGTAGGAGCGCGTCTGAGCTTGCTTGTCGGTCGGTCCGAATTCGGTCCAACTCGCGGGGACATTGATTAGAGATTCAATCATGCTTGCTGAGTTCGATTCAGCAAGCACCCAGCCCTGCTCGAAATCGCTTCCCCCGCGGATATGGAGTCCGTAAAAGGACGTCTCTTTTTCGTATCCGAAGACTTCGATGCGTCGGTCGACCAGTTTGGCTTCGTCTTTTCGGGTCCAGGTATGGACGAGCCACGTTCGCCCGCGAGTCTCGAGTGGTTCGCTCATCCAGGGTGCCTGAACCGTTCCACTCGTCTGCGCGGCGACCGCGAGGACATCCATGTGGTAGTTCTTCGGAAGTCGATCGTTAGGCACTCGACCGGCCAGCCCGCTCTCGGGGAAATCGAAGAAGAGTCGAATCTCGATGTCCTTCTTCGTGATTCGCAGCTCGCCCAGCGGTCGGTGCAGATCGAGGTGGCTGGCGGCGATGTCAAAGAAGAGTCGATCGTCGGACAGGGTCCAGCGTGCGCGCCTGCGACCATTTTGATAGCGATAGGGCTCACGGCCCGGTTCGCTGAAATGGCCGATCGCGACCGCATGGTGCTCTCCGGGGCCGGCATTCGAGATCAGGAAGCGCTGCGTGATCCGATGTCCGCTGTCGAGTTCGACGTAGAGGGTCCAGGCTTCACTCGCGTCGTCTTCCTCGAGTAGGCGCGCGGCTGGATCGAGCAGGACAGCGGGCCCGACGGTTCGGATTCTCGCAGAGGGCGACTCGCTCGAAATCGACCCATTCCGAACGATCGCTCCGTTTGATTTGGGGAGTGGCGCATTGCTTTCCCTGGCCTGGGCGTCATCGTCCCCACCGGACCCTGGCGCGCCGGCGTCTGATGTGTTCGGCATGATGACCGACGAGAAGAAGAGGGCCGCGACGATCGTGACCATGCGCCATCCAGCCATGCGCCATTCATCGTGGTTGCTTGCTCGCACGCGGCTACCTTGCTTTCTTGGAACGGCTTGAAGGGCTGTGCTGGGTGGATGTCGATCCGGGAGGGTGCTGCTTTCGATCGATCGCAATCGAGGCTATCACAAGCGCGCCGCCTGCTGACTGGACGGTCGCTGCATCGGGTCTGATCCACATGCAAAGTGTCGGGTGGGGATTCCCGCGAGGAAACGAAATTGTGCGCTGATATACGATTCGCCCATCTCTCCGACTGGCACGCGACCACCCTCGTAGGTGGCGGAAGGGAGCTCCTGAACGCAAAACGACTCTCCGGGTGGGCTTCGTGGGGGCTGAGCCGGCGGCATCGGCATAGCCGATCTGTGCTGGCGGCCGCGTTTCGAGACGTCCAGTCACAAGGAGTCGATCGCATCCTGGTGACGGGCGACCTGACACACGTCTCACTCGAACAGGAATTTCGAGTCGCGGCATCGCAGCTCGAGAAGTTGGGACCGCCGGAGAAGGTGTTTTTGATTCCCGGGAATCACGATTGTTATGTGCCCGTACCCCTCGCGCGTTCCTGGGATCTCTGGTCGTCGTATCTTTCCGGCGCGCGGCCGGCGGATTTGGACGCCGATCTGGGAGCATGCCTCGCGCCGGTGCCGGGTGAGAACAAGGCGCCACGTCATGAGGACTACCCAACGCTGCGAGTGCACGGCAAGTTGGCGATGATTGGTCTCTGCTCAGCGATTCCTACGCCCATTTTTCGAGCAGGAGGTCGGCTAGGCGAGTCCCAGCTCGATCGGCTGGAGCGGCTATTGAACGTGCTGCGGGATCGGAAGCTTTGTCGCGTCGTGATGATCCATCATCCGGTGGCCGAGAAGGGAGAGCCGACGCGGCGTGCGCTCTGGGATGGAGAGGCGCTACGGAACGTGCTCGGACGAGCTGGGGCAGAACTCGTGATCCATGGTCACAAACATCGTCGGCGCATGGCGATGCTGGCGGGGCCGGAGGGCGAGATTCCAGCAATCGGCGTCCCCTCTTCGTCCGAAGTCGGAAGCCGGCCGGACAAGCTCGCGCAGTATCACATCTACACGCTGCGTTCAGAGGACTCGGATTCCGATTCGACGCGCAGATTCCAGATCGGAGCCGAGGTTCGTGGCTACGATGCGGCGACCGACGAATTCCGACATGTCGACGATCGACTTTTCTAGTTTTCTGGGCGATCCGCGGGTCAATCGCGTTCGCGTTCATTCAAGGGTCGGCGCCACGACCGTTGCTCCTTCATGCACAGAAGCTTCGGTGACGTCGAATTCCACTACGCCTCGATGGTTGCGTAGCGTGTACGGACCCAGGGGAGTAAAACCCGAATCAGCAGCCGCGCCCACTGTCGCGTAAGGCACGCGCAAGCGGAATTCTCCGTTTTCGTCTGCCCGTTGCCGAGTCGTCCATGTCCGAGGCTGTCCCGATGGGGATCGAAGTCGAAGCTCTGCGGTGACACGTGAGCCCGGCGTCGTCGATCCGACAACGACGGCCCCGGCGACGATTTCGTAGAGCCATGCCCCCCCGCGTCCATTGGCCATTGAGTAGACCAGTCGGTGCCGGGTGAGTGCGGGAAGCCATTCTTGGTTCTGGAAACGGCCTGCAGTCAGTTCAGTGCCGGAGCCGTGATACTGGGTCAGACGACTGGTCATACTCCGGTTCGAATAGGGCGGTTGGCCGGCGCCGAGGTAATCAGCGACGACATAACGTGTTCCCATCTGCTCGAGGATCGAGATGGCGTCGTCCTCTTTCAGGGCTTCGTAGTAGCGACTCGCGAGCCGGGTATTCTCGGGCGAGACATAGGGTCCGAACCCATCCTGGTTGACCGCGCGCCCCGAATAGTATCGAAGCTCGTGACCGGCAGTCCATACACACAACAACCCTGAGTCCGGATTCCCATTGTCGTCGAAGGTTGCCGGTCGCGTGGACCCGAGCCAACGAGCGATCGCGATACGCGCTTGCCGCTTCTGATTGACTACAGCGTGCCCCTCATATCGAAGGCGCGGCGCATAATAGGACCAGGCAGGAAGCAGGGTCGCGACGGCAACGACGATCCAGACGATCGCCTGCGCAGCGACGCGTGCTCGGGGGGACGGGAGTCGCTTCCCCGTCCAAGCGACGAAAAGTGAGATCGCGCCGCCCCAGATGATTGAATAGGAGATCGAGAACGTGTTGATGAAGCCGCTCTGGCTCAGGGTGAGTACCCCGAATGCGGTGGCCCAGAAGAGAAGCAACCATCGCTCGGGGCGAGTCGTACGCCAGCCGGCCACGATCATGGCAAGCGGGAACAAAAAGAGTAGTGCCGACAAGAAGTGGAGTGGTCGCCACCAGATGGGCTGCTCACCGCTCGAGAAGAGTGGAGCGATCTCGATGATGTTGGATATGAACTCGACATCGTTGGTGAACCAATTCGCGGACTGGTCGAGGATCGCTGCCAGTCCCGGAATCGTGACGAAGGCCAGTACCAGTCCCAGAACGCCCAACACCGCCGCAGAGACGAGACGAATCGACCGAGCGCTGCCCAATCCGGGAATCCGCCACAAAAGGGCGGTACACGCGAGGCAGATTGCTCCCGCGCCGTACCATGTTGGTTGGAAGCGAGTCAGCGCGAGTGGATTGAAGTCACCGAAGACTTCCCAGACGTGCAGCGACAAGGGCAGAATCGCCGCCGCGCATACGGCATGGGCCAGGGCGAGCCGAAGCACGCGCTGGTTCGACAGTTCTCGCGACGGGGTTCCAAACGCCCATGCCAGCATCGCGATCTGAAGCACAGCGATATGCAGCAGCGCACCCGCCCAGACCGACAAAGCCATTGCGCAGAGAGCACCGCCCAGGAGCGGCCAGAAACGCGGCCCCGCGGCATCGCTCGACACGACCCGCATCGCGCCACCGAGCATCGCGGTCCCAATCAGGGCGATGGCCGCGTGGTGGTCGAGATACCCGAGCTGGGTGTAGAGAAAACTTCCCGGCATCAGTGCCAGTGTCAGCCCCGTGATCCAGCCGGCCATTCGCGAGAATGTGCGCGCTGCGATGAGTGCGGCGAGCGCCACCGCGGTTGCGCCGAGAACCAGCGGCACCCAGGCGCATAGGATTTCGGCAGCAGGCTGGTCCAGACCGAGCCCACGGACCAACACCGCAAGAATCCAATCGAATGCCGGAGACCAGAGGACCTCGCCGCCGTCTGGGAAATTGACGAACGGATCTCGCGCCGAAAGCGGGATCGACTTCGAAGCCGCATTCCATATGCGCCACATATGCGAATAGGAATCGCCATCCCTGAAGATGACGCCGTCTGAAGTCAGGACGTATTGCCATGGGATGGCGCGGATCAGGGCCGCCAAAGTGAAGACGGGAATGAACAGGCCGAGTGTCGCACTGATTCGGGGATCGTGATCGGGCGGTTCTGAACGATCCACGGATGGCTGCTCGTCGTTCACTGCTAGACGCCTCGCCGGTCCGCCAGAATGCGCCGGACCAACTCGAGATCCTCGATCTTGTCTACGTCGACCGCCGCTTCGGCGATGCTCAAGCGGATCGCTCGGACGCGAGTTCCGATGACGCCCGACGCTCTTATGAGCGCTGCGTCGAGGTCGAGTCGACGTGTCAGGAAGAGCAGAAGAGTTCCAAAACCAAAGGCTCGTGCAATGCGCCATGGGCGCTTCCGTTCGCTCTCGACTCGTCGCCAGAAGGCCGCAGCCCGCTCCGCCTGCGGAGTCCGAAAGAGGAATAGATTGGCTCCCGAGAATGCTCCGTCGCGAAATCGCAGATAGGTTCGCTTGGCTTCGGGAAAGCGCGCTTCGATCGTTTCGCGTGACACGAGTCCGAATGTCAGGTCGGCATCGAGTCGCGCGCTCTTCGTGAAGAACATTTCGAGCATGTTGTCATCGAGCAGTGCGTGATCCGCAGTCGTGACCAGTACCGGACCGCGCTCGAGATTCGCCCAGGCCAGACTTTCCATCACGCTTCGACTCGGCGAGTCGGTGCTCTTCATTAACTCGACGGTGCCTTTGTCCCGTAGCAGCGTCAGGCCTGGGAGGTCGGCCAGGAGTGCCGGTTCGTCGATGTTGATGAGGATACGCTCGATGGTTGGCCAAGCATTCAGCCGTTCGACGACGCGTACCAGCATCGGTTTGCCTTCGATGTCGAGGAGCGCGCGATGAGACGCACCCGCAGCCCTCGCGAGTGGATCGTCAGCACTACGTCGGCCGGCGAGCACGATTGCGCATCGCGGACCGTCGGGGGACGAACTGGACGGGAGCGAGGCTCTCTCAGAACTCATCTTGCTCTCTGACACGCGCTGCCACGAGTCGTCACGAGAATGGGCCGCGCCGCTCGCGCGCTTACGGTGCGGAGGCGAGGTTTCGCAGCGAGCTATCGATCGCGTGGACCTCGGCCAGGAGCTGGTCCAGCTCTTCGAAGCTGATCTGGCTTGGTCCGTCGCAAGGTGCGGAGTCGATGTCGGGATGCGTCTCGACGAAGAGCGCATCGATTCCTGCGCCGGCAGCGGCTCGCGCCAACGGTGCGACGAAGCGCCGGTCACCGCCCGAAGAGCCGCCGTTGGCTCCCGGATACTGGACTGCATGGGTCGCGTCGAAACAAACCGGAGCGAAGCTGCGCATCTCGACGAGCCCCTGCATGTCGGTCACGAGGTTGTTGTAGCCAAAACAAGTGCCGCGGTCGGTGACGAGGATGTCTTCACAGCCGTAGTGCTTGAGCTTGTCTACTGCGTGATGCATGTCGTGGGGGGCGATGAACTGTCCCTTCTTCAGGTTCACGGCGACGCCGGCTGCAGCACAGGCAGCGATCAGATCGGTTTGTCTCATCAAGAAAGCCGGAACCTGAATGATATCGGCGACCTGGGCGGCAATCTTGGGTTGACCCGGATCGTGTACGTCCGTGAGAATCGGCAATCCCGTTTCAGTCTTGACCGCGGCGAGGGTGCGAAGTCCTTCGTCTATGCCCGGCCCGCGAAAGGAGTCGTGACGCGAGCGATTGGCCTTGTCGAATGATGCCTTGAAGACGAGCGGGAAGCCGTGCTTATCTGCTAGTTGCTGAATCGTTCGAGCGACCTCGATCGTGTCTGCTTCGTTCTCGATCACGTTGAGCCCACTGATCAGTATCAGCGGTGCTCCGTCGCCGACCGGAAGATTGCCAATCCGCATTCGCGTCCTCTCTCATGCGTGCACCGAATTCGTCATAATTGACGCCTTCGGCCTCCTCGATCGCACGGTGCGATTCGGGGATGCGCCCCGAGATCCATGATACGCTCGATCGCGCTCATCGGGCCCACTCGGGATCCATCATGTCTTGTTTTGGTGCGCGTTTTCCTTGCTCGGTTTCACATCAAAACCGGCCAGTGATTCGCCACACCCCCATGACGGTCCATCTGTAATCCTGCACGCGGCGTAAGTATGCCTTGATCGAGCGCGGAGTCGAGGTTTGTTGTGTGGCTCCGAGTCGCAGGTCGACATCTAACGAAAAAACGTTGGTAAAAACACCCGGAAAACGGATCTAACGTCGGCTCAGAGGCGCCTAGGGGGTGGGATGCAAAATCGCTGTTGTAGACTCGACCGCCCCCGGAAACCCCTGGCAGAACGGACCCGTACCCGTGTGAGCTGCCGATTCGGATCATGGGCCGAGATGAGGGCCCTTCGATGAGTGAGTCGATGGTCGAACCGTCCAACGCCGCTGGCGCAGTCAATTCCATCCCTGCCGAGGGCGCTACTGAGACAGCGTCGACGAACCGCGCGCGTTCGCTGCGCAATTCGATGGAATGCGTCGTGCTGCCCGCGCGGGCGGGCGCCGTTCCGTCTGACCGTCCGCCGGTCGAAATTTTTCTCGGAACCGAACCCGCGCAATACAGAGCCAATCGCGTGCTCGGATGGTCGATCGAAAAAGTACGCGACCCCGGACGAGAAGTGCGGATCTATCTCATGTCGGAGCTCGATGGATTTGATCGTCGAGGTTGGACGACGGGCTTTACGAATTTTCGGTTTGCGATTCCGGCCTTTCAAGGCGGCTTCGGTCGAGCGATCTACAACGATGAGGACCAGATCTATCTCACCGACCCGGGCGAACTCTTCGATCTGGATATCGGAGATGCCGGACATCTTTCGATCTCCGACACAGAATCCTCTGTGATGTTGATCGATTGTGCCAGGATGGCTTCGGTCTGGACACTCGAAGATGCGCAGCATCGATGGAAGCGCGCATTGCTTCGAAAGGCTTCGAAGGAAACGGGTTTGCGCGGCGACCTCGATCCCGGGTGGAACGCGCGGGATGAAGAGTTCAAGCCAGGCGAGAGTCATCTTCTTCACTACACGACATTGCATACCCAGCCCTGGCGTCCCTTTCCAGAACGCTTCGTCTACCAGAAGGGTTCTCATACCGAGCTCTGGCACGAACTGGAGCGAGAGGCGATCGCGAATGGCTTCGAGTTTTTTAGTCGCGTAGCACCGAGTCGGGGATTCGAGTCTCGAATCGAACGTCAACGAGCGTTGGCGCGGAGCGAGATGGGGAGCGGAATCGATAATTCGAGTGAAATTGCCGCGGCGGTCGAGGCGCTTTCACGCCGCACGAAGTCCCGTACGCTACTCGAACTCTTGCCGGACCTGAACGGCGATGGACAACAACGACCGGGTCGCTATGGCCTCGAATCCGAGCGCCGTGTTGGACTCCTCGAATGGCTGGAAGAGTCTGGACAGGACACATCCTGCGACGGAATGATCTGTGTCGACGGCCTCGAAGCGCTGCCGGTCTGGGATATTCCGTGGTTGGTCGATGCGCTCTTCGAGAAGGCGAAGCGCTTCGTCTTCGTCGCGGTTCGTTGCCCCGAATCGAGCCCGCGCCGGCGATTCCTGCTTCCGCCCCAGGGCACGACGCATACGCCCGAATGGTGGCGTTCGCATTTCGAGGCGGCGGCGACTCGACACCCGGGGATCAGTTGGGAGCTGATCAGCGCTCGAGGGGCCAGCTTCGAATCCGACCGCATCCACGTTCGACGGGGTGGACCGCGACCCGACTCCACGCCACCACGCGTCTGGACGTTGACCGATGGAGCGCCGGGCAACGAGACCCAGGTCGCCGCGCTGGTTTCGTCCCTGGGATGGCCGAGCGAGCCATTGACCCCCGTACTCGGTGCGATGGCGGAGCTTCCGTTTTCGAATCTGGGCGCTCATCTGAGGGGGCTACGCACGGGCGGCCATGCTGGCGCAGAAACTCAGATGCCCTGGCCGGACTTGCTGGTAGTTGCTGGACGCCGGGTCGCATCCATGGCGCGTTGGGTTCGACGAGAGTCTCGCGGTCGAACACTGGTCGTCGCGATCGGTGCCAAGGCAGCAACGCCTGCGGAAGGCGTGGACCTCGCTGTGACGCGGCAGGGCGCTGCCCTCTTTCCGCATCCCCATCGTTTCGAGATCGATCGACCGTTGGTTTCCGCCACGCCTTCTGGTTTTCCGTCGCCGCGCTGGCAGGAGCGGGTGGCTGCGATCCGTGGGCCACGGATCGCGCTCCTGCTCGGGAGCGGTACGCGGCGGCTTGGACTCGACCGAGCTGCCGCGGAAGCCCTGGGCAAGCTCGTTGCGGATAGTGCTTCGGGACTGGGCGCGTCGATCCTCGTTTCGGCGAGTCGACACGCGGCTCCGGAAGTCTTCGAGGGCTGTCTACGTGGTATTGGCAAGGCTGCTCTGGTTCATCACGAGACTTCGGATCAGCGTCCCGACGAGCGGGCCTGGTCCGCGATTCTCGAGGCAGCCGACATTTTTGTTCTGGCCGGCCTCGGCGAAACGACGCTCGCCGAGATTTGCGCGACGGGTCGGCCGGTTTATCTTTCTCCGCAGCTGCGCGTGAATCCGAATCTCTGGTTGCAGCTCCGGGATCGGGTGGTCGCTGCGATTCTTGCGCGGGCCGAAGCACGTCCCGCGAACGATCGAGGCACGACACGACCCCAGCAGAGGCTGGAACTGTTCTGTGCACGGTTGGTCGCGGGCGGATGGATTCGCGCAAGGCGAGATGTGGAAGCGCTCCGCGGGCGACTCGTTCGCAGCGGTCACGCTCGACTCTTGCGTGCACCGATTCGCGCCGGAGACCTCGAGGGATTTGCGCCGTCGACCCCGTCCGCGGTCGATCGAGTTGCGGCGCGAGTCAGGCAGATGTTCGGCGTAGACGCCGAGGAGGGAACGGGACGAGATGCGAAGAACGATTTTTAGCGAGGAGCACGATCTCTTTCGATCGGAGTTCCGACGATTTGCAGAAGCGGAGATCGTTCCGAATCTCGAGGCCTGGAACGACGCGGGAATCTCGGATCGTGCGGCCTGGAAGAAGATGGGTGAGTCGGGATTTCTTGGCGCGAACCAGCCCGAAGAGTACGGCGGGGCAGGGGCCGATTTTCTATTCGACGCCATCATCATCGAAGAGCTGGCCGACCTCCGGGCCCATGCGCTGCAGGCCTCCCTGCACACGGACATCTGTCTGCCCTATCTGACGACCTTCGCGACCGAAGAGCAGAAACAACGATGGCTGGTCCCGGCAATCGCTGGCGATTGTCTCGTCGCGATCGCGATGACCGAGCCCAGTGTGGGGTCGGATCTGGCAGGCATCTCGACCCGCGCAATCCGTGATGGGGACCACTACGTCCTGAATGGATCGAAGACGTTCATTTCCAACGGTCAGAATTGTGATCTCGTGATTGTCGTCGTGAAGACCGATCCGAATGCCAGCCCGCCGCATGACGGCATGAGCCTGATCCTCGTCGAGGCCGGAACACCTGGCTTCGAGAAGGGCCGGAACCTCAAGAAGCTGGGCCTGAAGGGGCAGGACACGAGCGAGCTGTCGTTTTCAGATTGTCGCGTTCCCGTGGAAAACCTACTCGGAAAGGAGGGGCAGGGATTCAAGATGTTGATGGAGAAGCTCCAACAGGAGCGACTCACGATCTGTGTCGGGTCGATGGCCTCATGTCGCCGTTCACTCGATGACACGCTTGCATACGTGAAAGAGCGCAAGGCATTTGGAAAGCCGATCGCCAGCTTCCAGAACACTCAGTTCAAGCTGGTCGAGATGGCAACGGAGATCGAGATCGGCCAGGCATTCGTCGACCGGCTGATGCTCGCTCATGTAGCTGGGGAGGACATCGTCTCGGAAGTCAGCATGGGGAAATGGTGGGCCTCGGAGCTGCAGAAACGCGTCTCGAGCGAATGTCTCCAGCTCTTCGGCGGCTATGGCTTCATGGACGAGTATCCAATCTCGCGTGACTACGCGGACGCCGCCGTGCAGACGATCTACGCTGGCAGCAACGAGATCATGAAGGTGATCATCGCCAAGCGGCTGGGGCTCGGCTAGCAGCGAGCGACGAACGTCTGCTCGAGTGGCCGATCCGGCGTTAGGTCTACAGCTGAAACAGCATGCCTCATTCTGATCAGACCGACCAGCACACTCTGCAGGAGATCGAAACTCGATCAGTCCGTTTGGTTGACCACCTTCAGGAAGGACTTGACTGTTCTTTCGAGCTCACGGCGCATGATGGTTCGTCCGACACCCTTGGCAATCGATGAGCCGAAGCCGGTCACCTGGTCGGTTCCGGTGCGATTCGCAAGGAAGATCGCGGTTCCCTCCTCGATCGGGAGCGCGACGGCGACGGCCTGTAGCGAGTTCAGGCTCTGGCTTACGTAGAACCTTCTCTCGATGACCGCCAATCGATTACTTTGACGTCCAGAGACGACATGGAGGAGCGCGATCACGACGCGATCCTGCGCATCGTGTGTCAACCAAAAGAATTTGCTCTCGACATTCTCCGAAGGCTTTGCGGGGTAATCCGCCATCGCAGCATAGGCGTCGGGAACGAGCTGTTTCGTGACCTGCAGAGCCGAGAAGGCGCGTGCCAGCTGTCCAGTCGGAGAGCTTTCGTCGCTCCCGCCACGGGCATAGGGCGAAATCGCGTCGAGGCCTCCGTCCCGGTAGGCGGCGAAGCGTGCCGCCAGGATCTCGCGCATCGCGGACAGAAGAGCAGCGCGTCGAGGCTTTAGATCCCCACTCGTCGCGGCCGCTGCCTGGAGCCTTGTGACCTCGTCCTTCGAAAAGTTCGAATCCTGTCCGGCCTCGACCTTGGCGAGCCGGTCGAGCTCTTCGGCAGGTAGACTGAATTCTTCGAGAGCTGCCTTTCCATCGCCGGTCAGCTCGCCAATCGCGTGAACGGACGGATCGACTCTCGTCGAATCGACCATGCGGTCCCAATGCCATGAGAGGTCGCGCGACGTGAGGAATGCCATCGACAAGGCGAGTTCATTATCCGAGTTCGCCTCGAGTTCGCCGCTCACGGTCTTGCCCATTCGGACCGATGCGAGCTGGGCCTCGTCGAAGCCGAATGCCCGCGCCACCTCCGTCAGGCTGGGGCCTTTGGTGTTCGCCACTCCTGTCATCGCCGCCATCGCGGAAAGCGCGGTCAGAACCGCAATGGTCCCGCGGCCGAGGGACCAACTTCGAAGCGGGGTCACGAGGCGTAGGATACGTCGTGAAGGCACACGAACTGGCGACATATGAATTTCCTTGAAAGCGTCCTGGTTGTTGGCGGGGCTACTGGCCCGTCATCTTTCGAGCATCGAGTAGTTCCTCGATTTCCTCTTCGGTCATCAGCTTCTTCTCCCGAATCAGCTCGAGTAGTCCCTTGTCCGTTGCGAGCGCCTCGATCGCCAGCTCGGTGGACTTGTCATATCCCAGAACCGGATTCAGCGCGGTCACGATTCCGATGCTTCGCTCCACGTATGCCTGCAACTGCTTCGGGTTCGGAGTAATCCCGTCCACGCAACGCGTGCGCAGCGTTCGCAAGGTACTGATGAGCAGCGTCTGCGATTCGAAGACCGCCGTGGCAATGACTGGCTCGTAGGCGTTGAGTTGGAGCTGCCCCGCGCTGGCAGCCTGTCCGACCGTGACGTCGTTGCCGCGCACACGGTACGCGACGAGGTTCACCAACTCGGGAATCACCGGGTTGACCTTTCCCGGCATGATCGAAGAGCCAGGCTGCAATGCGGGAAGATTGATCTCGAAGAGGCCCGCCCGCGGCCCGGAAGACAGCAGGATCAGATCCCCGGCGATCTTGTTCAGCTTGACCGCGAGGCCGCGCAGTGCCGAGGAGTAGAGGACGAAGGCGTGGAGATCGGAGGTTGCCGAGATCAGATCCTCTGCCACGACGAATGGTTTGCCCGTGAGCTTCGCCACGTGTTTGGCGCATTTTTTCGGGAAGCGCTTGGACGCGTTGAGGCCGGTGCCGATCGCAGTTCCACCCATGTTGAGCGGGTAGAGCTCGGCCTCGAGCAGGCGCAGTGTTGCGATTTCGGCTTCGATGCCAGAACCGAAGGCCATGAATTCCTGGCCAAGGGTCATTGGGACCGCGTCCTGCATTTCGGTACGCCCCATCTTCAGAATCTCTTCAAACTCTTTGCCTTTCGCCTTGAATGATTTGGCCAGCAGCAGCGCTTCCGCCAGGATCTTTTCGTTGTAGTCCACCATCGCGACCTTCAGGGCGGTCGGATAGAAATCGTTGGTCGACTGAGACATGTTGAGGTGGTCGTGCGGCTCGACGATGTCGTATTGGCCCTTCTTGTGCCCCATCATCTCTAGCGCGACATTGGCGATCACTTCATTGGCGTTCATGTTCGTCGAAGTTCCAGCACCCCCTTGGTAGAGGTCGACCATGAACTGGTCGTGGTACTTCCCGTCCATGATCGCCGTACACGCCATCTCGATTCCCTTGAGCACCTGCTTGTCGAGGTCCCCGACATCGTGATTGGCCCGCGCGGCGGCCAACTTGACGAGCGCCAGGGCGCGCACGAATTCGGGGTAGTCCCGGATCGTGCGGCCGGAAATCTGGAAGTTCTCGAGGGCGCGCAGCGTCTGGATGCCGTAGTAGGCGTCTGCGGGAACCTGCTTCTCGCCCAGAAGGTCATGCTCGGTGCGGAATTCCTCGGAGGAAACACTGGTAGCGGACAGGAAGAACACTGCCGCGGTCGCGAAAGCGCTTGCCTTGAACAGGCGGCGACGATGCATTTTTCTCACTCCTTGCTTGGGATTGCTAGAGACCGACGATCCTGCTGAACAGCCATGCCAGGCACACGGCGGAGCTGGTGGTGACGAGTCCCGGGACCATGAAGCTGTGGTTCAGGAGGTAACGACCGATTCGCGTCGTGCCTGTCTGGTCCATCGCAACGGCGGCCAGAACGGTACCGTAGGTCGGAAGGAAAAATGGACCGTTCGTCGCCGGGTAGAGCACGATCATGAGTGTTGGGGGGATTCCCAGAGCCAGCCCGACGGGCATCAACGTTACGACGGTGGCGGCCTGACTGAAGAGCACGACCGACAATGCGAAAAGTCCGAGTGCAAATACCCAGGGCCGACCTTCGATCACGCCCGAGATGCCCCCCACGATGACGTCGCGATTATGCTCGAAGAACGAAGAACCGAGCCACGCGATGCCGAGAATGGAGATGAAGGCCACGATTCCGCTCCGCATGATCGAGCCCTTCACCGTCTCTTCGGGGCTCGCATGAAAGACCAGCATCGTGATTCCGGCGATCGCCAGCATCACGATCATGATCGCGGCGGCCATATCGATCTGGTCGTATTGAAGCGCGTCGCCCACGCGAACGGCATAGCTCGGGCGTAGCTCGGGGTAGAGCCCGACGAGCACCACGAGCGCGATCCCGCCCAGGAAAAGCAGTGTGGCCCCTCGTGCGACGCGAAGCGCCTTGCCCTCGAGCTCGGGAATGGCGTCTATGGCCTCGACTTTCCCGCTCGCGAGCCGTTCCTGGTACACGGGGTCATCGCTGAGTGCGCGTCCCTTCCACGCGACGGACAGCGCGCCGATCATCACCGCGAGGAAGGTGGAAGGCACGATGATCGCGACGATCTGGCCAAGTCCGATGTCCGCGCCGGCCAGAACACCGAGTAGTGCGACCGTTGCGGCCGAGATCGGCGAGGCGATCACGCCATGCTGGGCGGCAATGACACTGATCGAAAGCGGGCGTTCGGGGCGGATGTTTGCGCCACGTGACACCTCGGCGATGACGGGCAATAGTGCGTAGATCACATGCTGGGTGCCCGATGCGGCGACCAACACGTAGGTCACGGCCGGAGCGAGGAATGTGATGTATTGCGGATGTTTGTGAAGCAGTCGCTGCGCCACTTGCACGAGATAGTCGAGCCCGCCGACGGCCTGCATGGCCGCAAGCGCCGTGATGACGGCGATGATCATGCCGAGCACGGCGCCGGGGGGACCACCGGGTGGCGCGCCCAGAAGGAATACGAAAATGACGAGGCCGAGGCCCGCGATCGTTCCGAGGGCGATGCCGCCGAGTCGCGCACCCACGACGATACAGGCGAGCAGAATGAAGAGTTCTAACCAGACCACCGCCGCACCGCCGCTCTTTTAGTCGAAGATCGCGAAGGAAATTCCGGCTTGAATCCGGAAGATGTCGTTCTCGTTGCCGCTATTCACTTTCACGCGTCCGTAGAGACCTTCGACACCGATTCGCATGCGGGTGAACATCTGGTAGACGAGGTTGGCGCTGGCGTAGTGGCTCGCGTGGTAGAAGTCGCGATCCTGGGCGTCGGTGTTGTCGAGATTCACGTAGCCATGGGTCAGCGTCGAACTCCATCGAGGCGACCAATCGTGAGTCAGGGCGACCATCGTGCTCCAATACTCTAGCGCTTCCAGGTTTCCCGAGGACTTGTACGCGGCATCGCTGTTCAGGAAGCTCGTGTCGTTCCCCATGCCACCGATCCCCTCGCCGTAGACGAACCAGAATTGCAGGTTGTCCCGGTCCGACAGGTGGAGGTTGCCCGACGTGTTGATCCCCCATCCGATCACGTCGTCATCGTCGAAGTTGTTGCCGGCGGCGGAGGCGCCTCCACCATTGACTCCAATCGAGCGAACGATCGTGGCCAGCCGGATATGCCCTAGATCTCCAGGCGTCCAGCGAAGGGCGAATCCGCCGTCCGGGGCCCGGCTCCGGTCGTTCGCGTTCTCATCGCCCGTCGGGTCGACGGCGACGTCCGGTCCTTCGATGCTGAGGGTCAATTCCCAGTCCTCGGCGATCATGCTCTGATATTGTGCGACCGCGCGTCGAGCAAAGATGACCGAGTTGGGTCCCTCGTAGTCGACGGTGCTAGGCCACGCGTCGGGATCCTCGAATACTCCGAAGGTGAAGCCTGTGAGAAAGCCGCCCACCTCGCCGTAGAGGTGTTGGAGGCGATAGTTCATATGGTTGTCGTTCGAGCCGAAGAAATCGTTCTGATAATAGAATCGGGGTGTCCCTTTGACCGACGGCGCGCGGACGTCAAGAATGAGCTGACTCCCGTTGGCATTGGCGCCGAACTGCCAGCCGTCTTCGTTCGAGGCGGGGAACTTGGAGGGCACGAAGCGAAAATCGGTGCCCGGGTCGCCTGTGTCACCGATGAAATCAACGCGCGGTTTGGCGTTGATTTTCATCATGATGGCGGTATTCGGAACCGGGATGAAGCCTCGATAGGTCGGGTCGAGCGTGTAGTCTCCGGCGCGGGCCGCGGCGGCCTGCCGGTCGTTCATGCTGTGGCGATAGACGACGGGGGCGCGGCGCCCGAGGCGAATCTGCTCCTCGACCTCTTCCACGCCCTCGACCGACGACCCATCTTCGCCGGGTTCGGCGCCATCGGCCTCCTCACCTGACGGATCTGCCGCCGCCGCAACCGGTGGAGTCGCCTCCCCCTCGAGTTCCGCGACGCGATCCTTGAGGACGCGGATCGTCCTCTCCTGTTCGGTCAGGATCTGCTTGATTTCGCCCAGTTCGTCACCTGGAGCGGCCTGGGCAAATATCGGCGGAGCGCCGCCGATCAAGAACAACGTCAGAACTACGATAGGCGGCATCGAAAGTCTCATGCGATGGTGCTCCAATCTGGGCTGATCCAAGAGGGGTGACGCGGTTCCCATATCCTAGTGCGTGTAAAAGTATTCCTGGATCTTGGCAGGATCCTGGGTCTTCAGAAGAGCGAGCTTCAGCAGCACGCGTGCCTTCGCCGGATTGAGTTCGCCAGAAGCCACGGTCCCCACTTCGTCATCATTGATTTCCACATTCCGACCCACGGCGCCGGTCGGCACTCTGGAAGCACGAACGACGACCACGCTCTTCTCGATCGCCCGCTTGACGGCTTCGAGTGCAGAGGCAGTCATGTTTCCGTTGCCCACACCGGCGGTGACGAGACCCTTCGCACCGTTGGCCACGGCAGCGTCGATCAGGTCGGCGGACATGTCTGCCGTGATGTAGATGACGTCGACCCGCGGCAATGACTTTGCCCCCTTCGACGAGAAGAGACTCGTCGAAGTGTGGTTCCGGAAGGGGATCCGGAAGAACCTGTTCACGCCGTAGAGGGAAACGCCGATCAATCCGGTTTCCGGGGAACGAAAGGTCTGGACGTCGGTTGGGCTGGTCTTGATGATGCTTCGGGCACCGTGAATGTCATCATTGGCCGCGATCAGCACGCCCCGACCCCTTGCCTCGGGATCCGCAGCGACGGCGACCGCGTTGAAAATGTTGAGCGGCCCATCCGCCGAGAGCGCCGTGGAAGGTCGCATGGCAGCGGTCATGACGACTGGCTTGTCTCCCTTGACTACGAGATTCAGGAAATAGCCAGTCTCCTCGATCGTGTCGGTACCGTGGGTGATCACGATCCCGTCCACGTCCTTGGTCGTCTGGAGTTCGTTGATTCTCTCCGCAAGCTTCAGCCAGATAGCATCCGACATGTCCTGGCTGCCCACGTTGGCAATTTGCTCGCCGCTGACCTCCGCCAGGTCTGCGATCTGGGGAACCGCCGCGACCAGAACGTCGACACCAACTTGCCCGGATGTGTATCCCGCCTGGGTCTGCGTCTCCGCCGAGCCTGCGATGGTGCCACCCGTCGCAAGTATGACAACGCGCGCCTTGGCCGGATTCTCCTCAGCAAAAGCGTTGCCGGGTTTGATGGCGTTGAGGGCGACCAGGGTCGCGATTGCTAGAGCGAAAACCGTAGAAATTCTACGGACGCGAGACGCATAGCATTTGGACGATTCCACGACTTAACTCCTTGCATTCACACTGTAAATGAAAGCAGAGCCGTCTACCGCGATCAAGGAGTCTGGTCCGCAATCAAGGGTCGAAATCTCGTGGACGAATATTGATATTCAGCCTGATCCGCGACTTGTCGCCGGAGCCGATTCAGTTCCCGTGTGGAGCTTCCTTCAGCAGTTGACGAGCCAACTCGTCATGGCCCGACTCGCTGCCGAGCGCTGTGCGGTTGCATGGTCGCCGAGTGGTCGGATGTCGTCGTCATAAATTTGGAATCCCTGGTCGAGTCCACTGGAGGCTGTGATTTTGGTACGCTCAGCGCCCATGCTCAGAATCTTCAAGAAGCTTCTCGAGAACACCCGCTACCTGATTGACCAGGCTTTTGCGCGCCAGTTTCTCGGGCAGTTTCTTCTCTTCCTGACTCTGGTGACATCAGTCACCCTGATCGGCGTAACGGCCATGTTCTTTGGCCTGTTCTCCGACGACAATGCGGCAATCAATTCCATTCCGCGTGCGATCGATGCTGGCTTCTGGGATTCCCTGTGGTGGTCGCTGAATCAGGTCATGCCGCTGAAGGGTTTCTCACAGTCCTATGGCGCCACCGGTCCGGTTCTGGCGTACGCAATCTTTCTGTCTGTGATGGGTCTGGTTGTGTTCAGTGTTCTGATATCGCTGATCAACAACATGATCCGTAGTCGCATCGAATCGCTGCGCAGGGGCGATACGCAGGTCCTCGAGCGTGACCACGTGCTGCTGTTGGGTTGGAACAACAAGGTTTTCTCCATCCTGCGACAGCTGGCTCGGCTCCAGCCCGGGGTCAAGGTCGTGATACTCGCACCTCGGGAAATCGACGTAATGCAGGAGCAGCTGCGTGTCGCGGGGATTCAGCGTGAACAGATCAAGATCATCCTTCGCAGCGGGACGCCCAGCAATCATGGCGAACTCGAGCGGGTTGCCGTCGACCGGGCGGCGAGCGTCATCGTTCTGGCTACAGACGGCGACGATAGCGAGGCCATCAAGACCATCGTGTTGTTGACGGTGCGCACGGACTGGTCCGGTGACCCGCCTGTGCTGACGTCAGAGATTGCCATGGAGCAGAACTACGCACTGGCCAAAATTGCTGCCAGGTCCCGATTGAATGTCATCTCTTCGAGCCGGGTGATCAGCAAGGTCATCGTCCAGACGGTACGCAATCCCGGCCTGGCTGACATCTATAGTGAGATGTTCTCTCCGACGGGAAACAGTCTCTACGTTCAGAGTATTCCTGAATGCACGGATCGAAGTCTGGGCGAGATCGCCTACGGACTCTCCAATGCGATACCCGTCGGAATCACATGGCATGACAAGCGAGATACGCACGTGCGGCATGCCGCCGGTCTGAATCCTGAGCCTGACTACGAAATTGCAGAAGATGAACAACTGGTGCTCCTGACAAGGGGTCTTCCGGTCACCTATGCCGACGTCGAGAAGATCCCCGAGTCACAGGTCTACCAGGAAGGCGGATCGGTGCCGCACGTGCCGGCACGTGTACTGCTACTCGGCTGGACAGATATTCTCTACGACGTCTTGCAGGAACTCGATGCGCACGCCTTGAGCGGTACCGAAGTCACCATTCTATCGAACGTGAGTCAGGACGAGACACAGCTACGGCTGGAACGCCATCCGCTCGATGTTCTCGAGAACCTGACAGTGGATTTTCGGGAGGCTGATGCCGTCACGCAGGCGGCCTGGGAAGACATCGATGTGTCGACCTATCAGAGCATCGTCGTGCTCGCTGACGGATCGGACGAGCAGGTGGATGCGGATACGCGAAGCTTGCGAGTACTTTTGCGCTTGTCGGATCTGCGAACGAAGCATGAGTCGTATGCACATACTGTCGTCGAGCTACTAGACGAGAACAATAGCACCTTGCTCGTCGGCCTCGGGGTGGACGATATCATCGTTAGTCCGGAGGTTGTCAGCGCGCAGCTAGCCCAGATCGCGCGCCAGGAGGTTCTCGCTCCGATCTATCGGGAATTGCTCAGTGCGGGCGGCGTCGAGATCAGTCTGCGCTCGGCTGGCGACTATGTGCGTCTGGATACCGATTGCAATTTCAGTGACCTGGTGAATGCATGTCAGCAGAAAATGGAGATCGCGCTCGGGGTGCGCCTGGCGCAGAATGCCGGCGAGGTATTGCTGAATCCGTCGAGGCGAGCGACGTGGAAATTCGGCGAACACGACAAGGTGATCGTATTGGCGCAGCAGGTCTATCAGTAGACTCGATCGTTCAAGTCGTAGGCTGCGACGTCGTCGCGAACGCGCTCATCACGCGAACGCGCTCATCAGGGGTTGTTCAGCCGCTACCGAGTAGATTGCCCATCTTTTCCAATAGGCGTTTGAGGTTGACGGGCTTGGTGTCGTAGTCATCGCAACCAGCATCTCTCGCCTTGTGCTCATCCTCTTTCATCGCGTGGGCTGTGAGGGCGATAATCGGGATCGACTGCGTAGCGGGATCGGCCTTGATCATGCGCGTGGCTTCCCAGCCATCGATGACCGGTAGGCTGAGATCCATCAAGATGAGATCTGGACTGCACGAGGACGCCATATCGACACCCGCCTGTCCATCGACCGCGAGGACGACTTCGAAGCCCTTGCGCTCGAGTCTGCGCGACAGCATGTCGCGGTTCATCTCATTGTCTTCGACCAGTAATATCTTGCTCATCAAAATTCCCAGTGCCTGAAAGTCGTTGTGTACCTGGAGAAGCCGTTGATCAGATTCCGACGCTACGAGCCTACGACCCTGTAGCCAGTCGACATTCTCGCATTGAAGCGTGTATTTCAATCAATCGGAGTCCCCTCATCCGATATTCTACCGCGCGCCAAGCCCGTTGAGCGAATCAACTTCAGTCCATATCTCGTGACCAGAAAACGACCTTGCGATTGTACCCAAATCACGGATCGCACTGACTTTGACTGTCCGGCAAGAGTCGGGTCAGTAGACGATCTTCTCATCCTCGAGGCGTTTCACTTCATCGGGTGCCATCCCCAATACTTCACCGAGCACCTCCGCGCTGTGCTGACCCAGCAGCGGGGCCGGCCCGCGGATCTCCGCTCCGCGCATGCGCCAGGGCGGTCGGACAACGAGCGTCTTTCCGAGTCGTGGATGGTCGACCGAAGTGTAGGCCTCTCGTGCGGCGAGATGGGCATCCTGTGCAAGGGAGACCCCTGTGTGAACCCGGGCGGCCGGAACGCCTACGGCCTGCAGAGCGGTGACCGCCGCATCGGGTTGCTGGCCAAGGGTCCAAACGGAGACGCGTTCATCGAGTGCATCTTGATTTGCAAAGCGTGCTTCGCGAGTGGCGAATTCGGCTGCATCGAGATCCGGATCGTCGAGCAAGCCGCGTAGGGAATGCCATTGGTCCTCGTCCCGAACGGCGATCGTCACCCAGGTGCCTTCGATCGCCGAGGGGTAGCAGCCGTGGGGCGCCATCCAGTCGTCACGGTTTCCGATGCGCTCGGGGATGTGGCCGGAAAGCTCGAAGCCCACCAGTGCCTCGCCCATCATCGAGGTGATGACCTCGGTGGAAGAGATGTCCAGGTTCTGCCCTGGGCCGCCGCGCTTGCGGTGTACCAGCGCGACCAGAACCTCGAAGGCGGTCGCGGTACCGACCCGCAGGTCCACCGATCCGGAGAGCGCGATCGGTGGCTCATCGGGGTGGCCTGAGATGTTCACGATGCCCGAGAGGCAGGCGAAGGTGGGTGCATAACCGGCGTAACTCTTTTCGGGTCCGGTGGCGCCCACCGCGGAGGACGACGCCATCACGAGTTCGGGATTGATCGCCGACAGCGCGTCGTAGCCGAGTCCCATGCGGTCGAGTACTCCGGGACGCATGTTCTGGAGCACGACGTCGCTCTTCGCCACCAGCTTCCGTACGAGTTCGCGTGCCCCTTCTTCGCGTAGGTTCAGCCGCAGAGACCGCTTGCCGAGATTGAGATCGTTGAAGACCGGGGAGCCATCGATGTCTGCTCCAAAAGCTCCTCCTGTGAGGGAATGGACGCGCGCGTGGTCGAGGCGGGCCTGGCTCTCGACCTTGATCACTTGCGCACCCAGCATGCCGAGGAGCAGGCTGCCCTGGGGTCCCGCCCAGGCCCAGGTGAAGTCCACGATACGGATACCCTCGAGCGGTGCTCTAGAGGTCGCTGCGCCAGTCTTCGGAGCCGGAGCCTGCCAATCGGCATTCCGCGGGACGAAGGTCTCGCCAGCATGTTGATCGAGGAGGGGCGCGCGGCTACCCACCCAATCGGTTGCGGACGAGTCACAGGCACGAGTCGGGTAGCGGAGGCTGCCGGCCTCCGGATGGTCGAGGGTCTGGAAAAAGTCGCGTGCATTGGCCTGGGGCCAGTCGAGCACCTCGGCAACGTTGCGAACCGGGGCGGCGGGGGTGCCCGCCGACTGAGCGAGGTGGTAGATCTCGTCGGCGGGTAGCGTGGAGGTCCAGGTTTCGAGCTGCTGCTGCATGCGCTGCATGTTCTGCCGGCGCCGCATGGGATCGCTGCACCACTCTTCCTGGGTCCAGGCGGGCGTTCCCATGGCTGTGACCAGTCCCTCCCACTGATGGACTTCGAGGGTCGTGAGCATGACCCAACCGTCCTTGGCGCGCAGCAGGCCGCCCGGTCCGCCGCCGCCGCCGAAGGGATCCGGCTCGTTGGCGTAGCGGCCGATCGTGACGCGCTCGAGGCACATCATGGCTTCTTCTTTCGACACATCGAGATGTTGGCCGTGCCCGTCGTTTTCTCGCGCGTAGACGGCGGCGAGGGTTCCCACGGCTGCGGTCAGGCCCGAATCGTATTCGCCCAGATATCCACCCGCCCTGGAGGGCGCTCGGTCCCCTTTGGGCGTGGTAAAGGGAGATGAATGACCTCCGCCGTGGTAGAGATTCAGGTGCTCGCTCTTGAAATGGCGATTGGGGCCGCTTTGGCCGAAGGGGGTGAGGGAGCATACGATGAGTCCGGGGTTTCGCTTCGAGAGGACCGCGAAGCCCAGCCCGAGGCCTTCGAGCTCGCCAGGGGCGCGGTCTTCGATCAGGATGTCGGCGTCGTCCACGAGGGCCTGGAATAGGATGCGATCTGCTTCGATTTCGAGATCGAGCACCTGCGAGCGCTTGCTGGTGTTGAGGTAGAGAAAGAGTGCGCTGCGCTCGGGGTGGGGTTGATCGTCGGGGAAGGGGCCGCGTCGGCGCGACGGGTCTCCGTCCGGGCGTTCGATCTTGATGACGTCGGCGCCCAGGTCGCCGAGCAGTTTGGCGCAGTAGGGTGCTGCCACGTTCTCTGCGAGTTCGAGTACGCGCAATCCTGCGAGGGCGCCGGCTGTGGGGAGCGTTGCTTCTTCAGATTCGGATTTCGGCATCGCGGGAGAATCGCAGAAAGAGCTTGTCAGGTCGACGAGGCGTTGCGCGTTTTCAAGACCTTTTTTCAAGACGTTTGCGTTCCCAGATCGAGAAAAACGCCGATTCCGGGTCTGATTCCGAGAAGCCTGTCTAGCGGCTGGTACGGAATGTCCCGTGGATGGGTAGTAGGCGTCGGGCCGTCGCGACGATGACCTTCAGTGCATCGGTCGTACCGTCGGCGTCGCCCTTCTCGAAATCCCCTTCGATCTGCCCCATTTGATTGGTTACATGGGCGAAGCAGACGACCGCTTTGTTGCGCGCCTGGGAAAAGGCGTAGAGCGCGGCGTTTTCCATTTCGACGGCGAGCAGTCCCCGAGCTCGCATCGCCTCGATGGCTTGATTCGTCTCCCGAAAAGGCGCGTCGGTCGTCCAGGTCGGACCCTGCAGCACGTCCAGATCGAGATCATCGAACGCACCGTCGAGGCCGTCCAGGAGGGCTGTCGATGCATCGCTGTAGTCAGAAGGCTCTAGATAGTGATAGCTCGTCCCTTCGTCGCGTAGCGCTCGATCCACCAGGATGAAATAGGGCGGAGATTGCACGTTCGAGATTTGACCTGCCGAGGTGATGTTGATCAGCAGCTTGCAACCCGAAGCGAAGAGTTCTTCTGCGAGCAATACGGCAAAGGAAGAGCCCACGGCACATCCGATGATCCCGAACGTCAGGCCGTCCTCCTCGAAGACATAGAGATCCGTGTGATAGCAGACCCATCCATTGTGGAGTTCCGCGCGATCCTCGGATCTCAATCGTCGAACAATATCGCCGTCGGGATCGAGCAGGCAGATCTCGGGGACCGGTATGGAGGCCGCGGCTTTTTGACGCCGTGCTTCTCGCAACAGGCTTTCAGGTGTAAAGGCAGACGGGGCATCGTGATTCTTGCCGCGTAGGATCGGGGGGAGTTCTTCGTTGGCCATTGGGCTGGGACTCATGCCTCCAGATACCCGAATCCTGTAGACGGGCCACAGGTGGTTTCCAGGGCTAGCCGAGCGTCGCGGTGATGCGATCGATGGCCTCTTCGACTTTCTCCCGAATACCGAATGCAGAGAGACGGAAATAGCCTTCGCCATGGGCGCCGAAGCCAGAGCCGGGTGTGCCTACGACGTTCGCCTTGTTGAGCAATTCGTCGAAGAATTGCCACGAGTCGAGTCCAGCCGGTGTCTTGAGCCAGACGTAGGGGGCGTTGACGCCACCGAAGGTCGTTAGGCCGGCCTTGCTGAGTCCCTCGCGAATCAGACCTGCGTTCGTCATGTAATAGTCGATGTTCGCCTGGACTTCCTTGCGACCCTCTTCGGAGTAGATCGCCGCGGCACCCCGTTGGACCGGATAGGAAATGCCATTGAATTTCGTGTTGGTCCGGCGACTCCAGAGTTGGGCAACGGATATGGATTCGCCATTCGGTCCCTTGCCCCGGAGCTCTTCGGGAATCACGATGTACGCACAGCGAATGCCCGTGAAGCCGGCAGTCTTCGAGAAGCTCCGGAACTCGATGGCGCATTCGCGTGCGCCGTCGATTTCGAAGATCGAATGGGGCAGATCCTCCGTAATGAAACGTTCGTAGGCGGCGTCGAAGAGGATGATCGCGTCGTTCGCGCGAGCCCAGTCGACCCATTTCTGGAGCTCGTCACGCGGGGCAACGACCCCTGTTGGATTGTTCGGCGAACACAGGTAGACGAGGTCGACCGGTCGATTGGGCAGGGCGGGGAGAAACGAGTTTTCTTCGGTGCAGGGGAGGTATTCAATGCCGGCATAACGGCCTCCTTCGTCTGCACCGCCCGTTCGGCCTGCCATCACGTTCGTGTCGACATAGACCGGATAGACAGGGTCTGTGACAGCGAGCGTGGCGTCGGCCGCGAAGATCTCCTGGATGTTCGCGCTATCGCATTTGGATCCGTCCGAGGCGTAGATTTCGCTCGGGTCGATTCGCACTCCGCGACTCGCGAAATCATGCTCGGCAATCGCTTCGCGCAGGAAGTCGTAACCCTCGGATGGCCCATACCCGCGGAAGCCTTCGGCGGTCGCCATTTCGTCGATCGCGCCATGCATGGCCTGTCGAACCGACGACGAAAGCGGCAAGACGACATCCCCGATTCCCAGTCTGATGACGTCGGCTTCTGGATTCGCGTCCGTAAAAAGGCTCACGCGCCGAGAGATCTCAGGGAAGAGGTAGCCGGCGGCCAGCTTCAGGTAGTGGTCGTTGAGTCTTGCCATGGGTGCTTCTCATGATGTCGCTTGCGCGGAGAGGGGAAGAAAGAAGGCGCAAGCCTATCAAGAAGCGATGGCGTCATCAATTTTCGGAGAAGCGCTCAGCCGATCTCGAGCCGGACTCGACCGGACTCGACCAGCCCGGTGACGAGATCATCGAGTTCCATCTCGTCCTCCGTCCAATCCGATGCGGCGGCGATCAGCACACCGAGTTCCAGTTCGACCTCTGGAAGAGATTGAAACTCTTCCTCGATCCAATGTGCCGTCTCGTTCGCGAAATTGTCCAAGCGTTCATCCTTCCAGTTGACGGTCGACTAGAAGAGCAGGAAGCGTGCCAGCAGCAGGGAGCTCTCGTCTTGTGTTCGGTTGATCGAAAAACCCCAGCAAAGACGGGACGTTTCGAGAGGTGGGGATTTCTTGTCCGAGCCCGAAGGCATCACCCGCGAGGGAGAACGTCGAGATTCTGACGCCCGTTGCTCGGATCCGGACAATTCGGGTCCAGAGGGCCAGCGTGGCGCTAAAGTCCAGCCGACAATGGTCGAATCGGCTTCTGAAGAGCTGAGAGGTGTCGAGGCCGGCGCCGTTAGCGCTGTCAGTGGGACGGGAAGAATCACCGATGTGGAGCATCTGGAAGCGTCGAAAAGGGGAGGCGAAGAAGGAGAAGAGGTCCGAGCATGTCGAGGGACTCTCTCTGTACGGCTACCCAGGTTGTCCATTTTGCCGACGGGTGTTCGACGCGGCAGATTCGCTGGGTCTCGAGATCCCGCTTTGCGACACGCAGCAGGATGCTGAGCATCGCCGAGAGCTGATCGAGGCAATGGGTCGAGCGACCGTGCCTGTTCTTCTGATTGAAGGGGAAGCGGGCGAGGTGAAGTGGCTCCCGGAATCGGCTGATATCGTTCGCTATCTCAACGAACGTTTTGGGGATGACGGCTAATCCCGATTCCACGAGATTCGGAACGGCCGCAAGGCTCATCCGGACGCAGGTGAGTCGCACCGCCGTTCGAGTATTCGTTCCGATTCCAGCGGCTTTGCACCGATCTCCATCAGCTCCGCGAGGACGCCCTCCAGGCATTCCCACGAGGGCGCGACCCCTTGCCAACGACCCTTGCCAAGGGAGATCGACGAATCGGGGGGGGGCCCTTGAGCGATCGGGTCTCCTAGAATTCAGGGGATGCGTGCAATGCGGTATCACGGAGACCGAAAAGGCCTGGTTGCCGAGGAGCTTCCGAGTCCGGAGCCGAAGCGGGGGCAGGTCCGCGTCCAGGTGTCCACCTGCGGAGTCTGTCGTACGGATCTCCATCTCATCGACGACGAGCTTCCTGAGCCGGTGCTTCCAATCGTTCCGGGCCATGAAGTCGTCGGTCGAATCGACTCGCTTGGATCCGGTGTTCACGACCTCGAGATAGGGCAGCGTGTCGGGATTCCTTGGCTCGGCTGGACCTGCGGCGAGTGCGGTCCGTGTCGTCGGGATCGCGAGAACCTCTGCGAGCGGGCTCGCTTTACGGGCTACCAGATCGATGGCGGATACGCCGAATTCGTGGTGGCCGATGCGCGTTATTGTTTCCCGCTCCCTGACGCCTACGACGACGTCGAAGCTGCGCCCCTTCTTTGTGCGGGTCTGATCGGATATCGCGCGTTTCGCATGGTGGGGGCTGCGCGCCGCGTTGGCCTCTACGGCTTTGGTGCTGCTGCGCATCTGATCGCTCAGGTCGCCCGTTTCGAGGGCCGCGAGGTCTATGCATTTACGAGACCGGGGGACACTGAGGCTCAGCGATTCGCCCTCTCGCTGGGTGCGAGCAGGGCGGGTGGGTCAGACGAAACCGCTTCGAAAGAGCTCGATGCAGCCATCATCTTTGCGCCCGTTGGTGCACTCGTGCCCGCCGCGTTAGGCGCCGTCTGCCCTGGCGGCACAGTCGTCTGCGCGGGCATCCACATGTCGGATATTCCGAGCTTCGCCTATCGAAAACTCTGGAAGGAGCGCACGATTCGATCCGTTGCGAACCTCACGCGAGACGACGCGCGCGCCTTTCTCGAACTCGCGCCGAGAGTGCCGGTGCGCTGTGAGACGGAGGTGTTTGCGCTCGAAGACGCAAACCTGGCGCTCGATCGATTGCGAAGCGGTCGACTCACGGGTGCGGCCGTACTGCGAGTCGGAGGCTCCGCGGGCTCCGGAGGCAGCGGAGAATCCATCGGCTAGAATATGACGTGCTATTCAGATTTGCACGATGAGGCCTCACGATTCTCTGCGGGGACGTGACGAGGAGTAGAATCGAGAAATGGGAGGTCCGCAAACGAGCGACGAAGCGAACGCCGCGAAGAAATCGCCTCCGCGCCCTCCCCAACAGGCTCGCAGCCGCAGGACACGTCAGAAACTCATCGAGTCGGCAGTCGGCTGCTTCGAGCGCCACGGCTTCGAGGAGACCACGACAGCGATGATCGCAGCCGAGGCGGGCGTTGCTGTCGGGACTGTCTACAACTACTTCACAGACAAGCGCGAGATCATCCTCGAACTCTTCGATCGCAACGACCGAGAGGTCGCGGACGAAGTGATCGCGCAGCTCGATCCAACCAGTTGGCGCGGCACGATCGATCCACGCGACCGAACCCGAAGCCTGATCGACGCGATTTTTCACACACAGCAGCTTCAGCCTGGAATCCAACGAATCCTGTGGGCGCAGTACTTCAAAGACCCCGAATTCAGGGAGCCCTTCGAAGCGCTCCGACGCCGGATTCGCGCCGCCATAGACGCGTTCATCGTCGCGGTCGATGAGGCTGGGCTGTGCCGTCCCGATCTCGACCGGGAGATGGCCTCGTTCGTGGTGTTGAACGCGGTCCAATGGAACGCGTCACAGGCCTTCCTGAACGAGGATCCGAATTTTCGGGACGCCGCCGCCCAGGCGACGGCCGAACTCGTCGCAAGATACCTGTTCGTCTAGACGGCGTTCGCTTCTCTCGGGACATCCGCGACATCCACCGATAGATTGGCGGAGCGCTCTTTATCCAGAGCCGGCTGTCGGCGAAGCAATATGATTGGAATTTCACGCTCGGTGCGGACGCGGTAGATCCGGTAGGCAGGAATTGCGGCTTGAAGCTTCCGCCAATATTCCATTCTTTCCTTCTCGGGCGCTTCCGACCAGGTGACGTCGAACGTCTCCCCGTTGATCTGGACTTCCGCATTTGCTGCGGACTGCAGATTCAGCCACCAGGCCGGTGGCTTGTCGCTGCCGCCATTCGAGGCGACGATGATCAGGTCTCCCTTGTGCTCGACGTAGGCCAGGGGCAGTGTTCGGCGCTGACCGGTCTTTCGACCTCGCGTCGTGAGCAGCAGCATCTGGATTCCAAGCAGATTTCCACCGATCAGCCCGCGGGTGCCACGGTAGATTACGCAGTGAGCCCGCGTGAACATCAGCCAATCCGCCATAAATCGTGGGCCTTTTTTCGTCCTGAGGGGGAGGAGGTGTTCAGCCACGCTTCAGGGCAGCCGATGAGGGCGGAGACTAGCATTTGGAGGGTTGAATATGTCCAACCGACTTCGACAAATCCTGGCCGTGTCGGCCGCGATATTGCTCTTTTCTACGGTCTTCTCGACCTCGGCGATGGCCCAGGCAAGTTATCAGACCGATGCAGCGAATGCGCCGGCCACGGTCGACGTGTTGGTGTTGCGGCCCGTGGGCTTCATCAGCCTCGTGGTGGGGACAGGGCTCTTCTTGCTGCTCTCTCCGATCGTGCTCATTACACGACCGCATGAGATTGGCGTGCCCTTCAAGGAGCTTGTCGTTCGGCCCGCAAAATATCTCTGGGTGGATCCGATCGGCGGCCACTAGCGAACGCTCGCGACGGCTTTCTGCGTCGAGCGGAATAGGGCGGCGATCCATCGGATCGAGCCCACGCCCGATTCTGGCTATTGCCCGTGAAACCCGGTCTTCGGGTTCATGCAGGTCAACATTCTCCGTGGTGGTCCAATGGGACATCGGCGCCCGCATCATTCGAGACGACGCTGGCTGTCGATCCGGTCGAAGCGTATTCGGGATGCGGGATGTGGTTCCGAGAAGAACGAGTGGGGTGGGCGACGGGGATCGAACCCGCGACTTCCAGAATCACAATCTGGCACTCTAACCAACTGAGCTACGCCCACCACCGTGATCGCCGCGCAACGTACCGGGACGCCGATGGGGTGTCAACGTGACTCGGTCGGGGTCTTCTGAGCCACTTTCAGGGGTTGCTTCTCGGGTCCCGAACTATTTCCCTGGCGGGGTGATAAGCTGGCGGAATGCCCCAGAATGAAGCCCGGCCGTTCGGCGCGCTGTCCATTCCGAACTTCCGGAATCTCTTCGTCGGCACGCTGGCTTCATTCACGGCGTTCTTCATTTCAACGGTCATACAGGGGGTCGTCGCCTTTGAATTGGCCGGCTCCAACACCGCCGTCGGGAGCGTGATCTTCGGTCAGGGCGTCGGGATGTTCATATCCGGCCCCCTC
>CBFDDD010000013.1:0-67181 GCA_965603475.1 uncultured Myxococcales bacterium | reverse complement strand
CATTACCAATTCCAAACATCCGATACTCACACCCGAAGATCTTGGCGGTCTGAAAACGATTCTGAAGACGAGTGAAGACGAGAACGTGTCGAGCTGGAAAAGGCTGACCGGCTCGGCCGGCAGCACGAATCGGGTCTCCGAAACGCCCGCCGGAGTCGCCGATCACGTCGTGAGTTGACCGCAGGGCCAAGTCCTCTCGCAGCCAAGTCCCTGCTACGGCTGCTTCCTTCCGGATCTGACCGGGTTCACAGGATCCCGAACTCGAACGGGACCCTGCGGTCAACGCTCGGCACAACTCGGGAGACGAAGACTGAAAATACATGGGGTTGGAGTGAGATTCAAACGCCTCGGGCATTCAATCGGGGTCGAACCTCCGGTAGTGCCTCGAGCGCTTTGGGGAGGTCTCGCAGAGAATCCAGTCGATGTGTCGCCGCCGCAAACCGGGCGTCCGCACGGATTTCCGGGGGAGGCACTGCGATACAACGCATGCCTGCCGCGAGCGCTGAGTCCATCCCGTTTGGAGAGTCCTCGACCGCCACACAGGCCGCTGGTTCGAGCAGAAGGTCGCGAGCGGCCGACAAATAGACGTCCGGATGAGGTTTGCCGGAGACTTCGTCTTCGGCGGAGCGAGTACATTCGAAGAGATTGGCCATGTCGAATCGATTGAGCACGGTCTCGATCAAGTACTTCGGAGAGGAGGACGCGAGAGCGAGTCTCCAGTGCGACTTGGCGGCCCAATCGATCGAAGCCAGCACACCCGGCATGGGTTCGCCTTCGCTTCGGATGAGCCCGGCCACGCGTGACACGATCGAATTCGCGACGTCGTCGATCGAGCGGTCGGCCCACGGGGCTCGTTCGTACCAGAAGGCGACGGCTTCATCGATTCGAAGTCCCTGGGTCTGAAAACAGTCCGACTCCTCGAGTGCGAGCCCCACCTCCGCAAAGATTTCGACTTCCGCGCGCCGCCAGAGCGGCTCGGAGTCGATCAAGACGCCATCCATGTCGAAGATCAGGGCGCGTTCGCCGCTCTGCATAACGTCCTTGGGCTAGTCAGGCTTTTCTGGCGAGAAGCGTACGTGCATGTGCGCGACGCTGCGGACCAGGGCTGACGCACCGAACTCCGGGCCGTTGGTTGCGTAGCTCATGTCTGGGATTCGTCGGAGTAGCTCAGCCAGTGCGACACGTAGCTCCATGCGAGCCAGGTTTGCGCCCATGCAGAAATGATTTCCAATTCCGAAGGCGAGGTGTTGCGGGTTTCGATCGATATCGAATTCGTCTGGATTCTCGAATTCTTCGGCGTCCCGATTCGCGGAGCCATAGATCATCAGGACCTTCTGTCCCTTCTTGATGGGGACGCCCCGAAGCTCCGTATCGCAGGTGGCGGTCCGCGCGAAGGAGACTACGGGCGAAATCAATCGTAGCATCTCCTCGATCGCGGCAGGGATCAGCGAAGGATCCCCTGTCAGTCGTTCACGCGCCTCAGGATTCTCGATCAGGAGCTGCATTGCACCCGAGAGGCCATTTCGAGTGGTCTCGTTTCCAGCAACCAGGAGCAGGACACACATTTTGATGAGCTCGTCGTTGCTCATTTCGCGCTCTTCATCCGATCGCGAGGTACCGAAATCGTCATCGCTCTCATAGCCGCCTTCGTGTTGAACGAGAACGCCGTCGTCCTTGGCACGAACGAGGATGCTGATGAGGTCTTGCTTCGGGTTCCTTCGCCGATCTTCGATGATTTCGGTCACATACGCGAAATATTCGAGCGCCGCGTTGGCAGCAGCGGCCACTTTCAGCGGGTCATCCATGTTTCCGGTCGATCCGATCATGGCATCGGACCATTGATGAAAGCGTTCGCGATCTTCCCGCCGAATCCCGATCATCTCCGCGATCAGGAGCAGAGGCAGTGGGACGGCGATGTCTTCTACGAAATCGCATTCACCCTTCGGAGCGATCTCATCGAGGGTTTCGTTGGTAATCCTCTGAAAAACGGCTTCCCACTGCTTGACCATGCGGGGGGTAAATCCGCGATTGATGAGCCCGCGCATTTCGGTATGGCGGGGCTCGTCTTCATCGATCAGCCCGATATTCGTGATTCGTGGATCGGGCAGCACCCCCTGGCCCGAGCAAAAGACATCGTTGTTCTTCGAGACGAAGGTCACGTCTTCGAATCGACTGATGATGAAGTGGTTGGTCTTCTCGCTCCAGAAAATGGGCTCGTTCTCGCGGAGCCAGCGCGTCCGCTCGGTCATTTCGTGATTCCAGCTCGAGGAATGGGAGAAGTCGACGTCGATTTCCATCAGAGAGAGTTCCTTTAGGATGAGACTTCGCCCGATTCGGGACGAAGTGTGATCAATGCGAATTCGGCCGCGTCTACGAGGCCGGTTTCGACGGGGTAATCGGGGTTGGCGAGCCAATTCGTGATGGCTGAGTTCAGCATGCCGGCGGCCATCTGGGCCAGAAAGGTTGCGTCGTAGTCGCTTCGTACCTCGCCGGCGCGCTGGCCTTGCTCGATCAACGCGACGAAGGGTTCGAAGACGCGTTCGAGATAGGGATGAGGGCCGTCGGGCGTCGCGTCGCTCCGCATGAATTCGAGCAGCACGTCGCGGGCGATCCCACGGCTCGCCGAGATGCCTTCGGTGGCCGAGGAAATGAACGCCCGCAGTTTTTCGGGACTCGACCCTTCGCCTTCGAGATGCTCCGAAGTCATCGAGTGGAGAACCTCGAAGACCTCCCCGGTCATGATGCCCAACAGAGCCTGTTTGCTCTGGAAGTGATTGAAAAAGGTGGCCGGGGCGACGTCGGCGACTCGTGCAATCTCGTCGACCGTGGTGGATTCGAACCCCTGTTTGGCAAAGAGCTCTCGAGCGACAGAGTAGATCCGCTCTCGCACCTCGAGCTTTCGTCGCTCACGGCGCCCGAGGGGAACGTGCGGCTCATCGGTCGAGCTATCCGGTGCAGAGGAATTTGGTTCTTCTGGGAGGGTCATCATCTTGAATGGGTGGAGGGTTCTATGAAATTGGAGTCTACTCCAAGATTGGATCGAGACTCAAGAACATTCGACGCTCCGGTCGATTTTCTTGAGCGTGGCGCTTCGAAAACTTAGAGAACGCGTTCGCAAAGGAGGTCGAAGTGGGGCTGCTTGGCGGACTAGGAACGGGATCGGGTCCCGTCGGGCCGCGACCGGAAGCCAGGGAGCACCTCCGCTTGGCGTTTCTCCGCCTTGCGGGAAGCAGGGCCCGGATTTGGCGGCTGGGGGGTGTAAAGAAGAATGGGTCTGTGTGAGCGGCTCGATCTGAAGGCCAGCCGGGCTGTGCCCACAGCGCTCTAACAGCCCCAAGACGGCCGAGAGGGCCCAGGCCCAATCGGCGGTCCACCTCTTAGGGGGTGTTAGAGGCCCAGCGCCTTGGAATAACCGGCGATGCCGCTGCGGTAGATGCCGCGTGCGATTCGATTGGCCTTCTCGCTCGGAACTCCGTTGGCTTCGAAAGTACCCGTCCAGGTCAGGCTGCAGCGATCGTCGCTGTCCTCGGTCACAACCATTGTTGCCGAGTAGTCCTTGAAAGGCAGAGGCCCAGAGACAATCGAGTAGGTCAAGGTCATCTTTTCTTGATCGAGTACGTCGAGAGACTCCACCACCGGTCCGTTTGCGAGGGTCACCCTTCGGGTTGCACCGATGCCTTCCCCTTCGAGCACACACTCATCGATGCCGTCCATGATCTTGTCGAGGCCGCCAAAGTCGCTCACCAGCTTCCAAAGGCTGGAAGCGGGGACAGCGAATGAACCAGTTTCGATGACGACAGACATGGGGCAACTCCTGGAGTAGAGGACGGCTTGCGATTCACGGATTTGAATGAGTCGCAAAAAATATGTGATACTGCACAGGACGATTTGGGCGCGTTGACGAATTGTACAGAGAGAATCAGCCCATTTCTCTCTTAGATTGTCAGGAAGCCGAAAAAATGGAACTCAGCACCGTCGAATATGAAAAGAAGGGTGCAATCGCGTACGTCACACTCAATCGCCCAGACAAGCTCAATGCGATGAACAACCAGATGCATGAAGAGTTGGGTCGGGTCTGGGAAGACTTCAGAGACGATCCCGACCTACGCGTTGCCATCTTGTCGGGTAAGGGCAAGTGTTTCAGCGCGGGTGCGGATCTGTCCGAGCGTACCACCGGGAAATACCGCTATACCGGGGACTTCCCCGACATCACACAGACGCGGAACGTCTTCAAGCCCATCATCGCCGCGTTGCACGGTCATGTCGTCGGCTACGGCATGTGGATCTCACTGGACGCGGATATCCGAATCGCTGCGGAGGACACCTCGTTCTGGCTGCCCGAACCCCAGTGGGGAATCGCCACGATTCCGGCCGCGTGGTTTCCGAAAATCATGCCCTGGGCGATTGCCTCCGAATTGTTGCTGATGGCCGAGCGTGTGAATGCGGAGCGCGCCTATCAAGTCGGACTCGTGAACAAGGTCGTCACCCGAGACGAACTGATGGCCGAAGCCGAGAAGGCGGCAGAGAGGCTTTGCGAGCTGAGCCCGATGGCGGTGCAGGGAATGAAAGAGCTGATGGTGCGCGGCTCGACTCTCGACTACAACGCAATCGACCAGGTCACGGATTGGGTGCAGACCCGAGTCATGAACTCAGAAGATCGGAAGGAAGGCGTCAAAGCTTTCGCAAAGAGGCGCAAGGTCGACTGGCCCGGGCGCTAGGCCCGCTTCGGACACACTCGTCCGCCGCTGGTACTATACTGCTCACGCATGGGCATCTTCGAATACGTCGCTGTACTCACCTCGATCATCATCGGTCTGGGCATCACCCACCTGCTTCGCGGCGTTGCGCGATTGATCCAGCACCCGGATACAGAGCCTGTCTACTGGGTGCATCTGTGCTGGGTTGGTTACGTGTTCCTTTCGTTGGTGTTCTGGTGGTGGTGGGAATTTAGTCTGGGCGACGTCGGGTTGTGGACGTTCCAGCTATACATGTTCGTCGTGCTGTACGCCGTTCTCATGTTTCTGACGGCTTCGATTCTGTTTCCGGACAGCCTAGAGGGTTACGACGGGTATCGTGACTACTTCTATTCGCGAAGACTCTGGCTCTTCGGTTTGTTGGGGGTCATTGGTCTCACCGATGTAGTCGACTCGTTGGCCAAGGGTGTGGACTACTGGCTGGCCCTGGGCATGGAGTACCACATCGCGCGGGTGGCTCATCCGATCTTGTGCATTGTCGCGATGGTTACCCGGAATCCGCGTTTTCACGGCACCATGGCGATCGCCATGCTCAGCTACCAGGCGTCCTGGGCGCTACGGCAGTATTGGACGGTGGATTGATCTGCCGCACCAGGACTAACGTTCGACATAGCGAGTTGAATTGCGCCACATCCGCCAGTCGAGAATGACCACGTACTAGATCGCTTCGATTCGCACCCGCATGCCAAAGGTCGCGCCGCGTTCGACCTCGAGGACATCTGGAGATTCGTCGCTGGGAGTGACGTTGACCCCCCGCGCGAGCAGGGCGTGCCGCGAGGACTGCAAGTCGCGTGACTGCAGGACCACGGCGAACATACCTTCCCGATCTCTGTCGAGAAATTCCCGGATAGACCGGGCAAAGGGGCGCTTCGAGTCCTTGACCGAGACGAGTTCGATCACACCCCCAGACGGCGGCCTGCAAATCGCCGTTCGCACTCCCCGCTCCGCGTCCAGCGACGGACTAACCCTGTCTATGTGCATGTCCATGGCGAATCGAGTGCCGTAGACATCCACGGCATTGTCCAAATCCTCGACTGCAATGATGACCCGCGCGATTCCAGAGAGCTCGGGCTTGTCTTCCGCGTTCATGGGGCCGATGCCCTCGTACCCTGCAAGGGAATCCACCGGGTACACGCGGATCAAAACGCCATGCGTCGAGTTGGGGTGAACGTCGCGGCCACTCGCACCTTTCATCAAGGGAAGCACGTTGAGCCCGCGGTCCAACAGAACTTCGGCTTCTCTATCAGGATCCGGGGCTTCGAGCATGAGGGCGAACAATCCCTCTCCGCGGCGATCGAGGAATCTCTGCAGGCTCTGGCTGAGCGCCGCGCTGGGATCTGCCGGCGACATGATTTCGATATTGCTTCCACCCTCCGGGACACACAGCGCCAGGCTCGCACCGAGGCTCTTCACGCTGCTTTCCGAGAGGTCGACGACGGGCATCCCGAGCTTCTCCCTGAAAGTGGCGACGCTCGTATCGAAGTCGCGGACCGCAATTGCAATGCGTGGCATGCCTGTGATCATGATGCGTTCCTCGTCTGGGATTTTTCTGCCGACGTCGCTGGTCTGGGGGCCTATCCTTGATACACGCCGGAGCCCGAGCGGGCTATGACTGTCGTCCGTTTTCGGGCGATGCGGGTTCCACGAATCGAAGGGGTAGTGAAGATGAGGGAAGCAGACACGATCTGCAACGCCAGGATGACTTGTGATGGTTGACGGGAGGCTCTCGGGAAAGACCGCACTCGTCACGGGAACGGCGCAGGGCATCGGTCGGGCACTGGTGTTGAAGCTCGCCGCAGAGGGCGCAAACATTTTTGCGAATGATCTGGATCAGGACGGACTGAAAACGCTCGAGGCAGAAGTCGACGCGATGGGCGGGCACTACATCGGCTTTCCCGGGGACATTACTGAAAAAGACTTTGGTGACCGCGCGGTCGAGGCTTGCGTGTCTCGCTTCGGTGATCTGGACATTCTCGTCAACAATGCCGGCTACATCTGGAACTCGCGCATCGTCAACCATACGGATGAACAGTGGGATGCCATGCTCGACGTGCATGCGAAGGCCCCGTTCCGACTGCTGCGCGCTGCGGGCCGACACTTCCGACAGCAACACAAGGGGGGCAACACCGAGTCAGCGCGCAAAGTGGTCAACGTGTCGTCCATTTCCGGCCTCTACGGTGTCGACACGCAATTCAGCTACTCCGCGGCGAAGTCGGCGCTCATCGGCATGACCCGTTCCCTGGCCAAGGACTGGGGCCGCTACAACGTGACCGTCAACTGTGTCGCTTTCGGTCATATCGACACCCGACTCACCCAGGCCTTCGACTCGGAAATCCCAGAAATCGAAGTCAAGGGCCACAAGCGCAAGGTGGGCGTGCCGGCGGCAGCCATCGAATTGAACAAACGCATGACGCCGTTGGGTCGAGTGGGAACGCCCGAGGATGGTGCCGGAGCGATTCTTCTCTTTTGCCTGCCCGAGTCGGACTTCATCACCGGCGAGATCATCGTTGCCAGTGGCGGCCTCCGAAATTGATCTTTTCAGCTAAGTGGCGGTTCGTCCCCTGCTCGAGTCGTCTGCATCGCTGCCGCATCTGCTTTCCGAAACGAGAACAGCCCCGAAAGGCCTAATGCCTAACGGGGCTGCATTGCTTCGGGTTCGAAACGCGACATCGTCTGCGACGCGACGCGCTTCGGCCGACCAGGGAGAGATGACTACTCCGGCGTCCCCAGCCCGTCGAGCTTCTTGACGGCGGCGTCCGCTTCCTCGTTCCCCTTCGCGATGCCCTTGTCTACGCTCTTCTTAGCGCTGGCATTCGCCTTATCTGCTTTTTTGGCGGCTTTGGCCTGCTCCCTCTCCGCCTTTTCTGCGGCCTTGGTCTGCTGCTTTTCGGCCTTCTTTTCGGCTCGCTCCGTTTCAGAGCTGGCTTTGTCCTTGCCCTTGTGCTTGGCAGCTTCGGCGGTGTCCTCGCCGGACTTCTTCATCGCGTCGCCCATGCCCTGGGCTTCGGCGGCCAACCCCTCATGAGAGTCCGCGAAGGCGGAACTCGACATGAAGCTCGCGATTGCGAGGGCCAGCAGCGTCGTGATTCCGATCCTGATCGTACGTTCGAGTCTCAAAAACAATCTCCTTTGAATCGGCCGGATTGGCCGGGGATGGGTCAAGAAGCGAGGTTCTACAGAATCTCCTGCGATGCAGCTCTAGATATTGTGCGACTGCAAGTCATCCGTTCCAAGCTCCGCCGAGCATCCTCCGCAAGGAGACATATGAGTTTCGAGGCACTCCGCACATCTCCAGAGCAGACCGGCGAGGACTGACCGCAATAGTGGGGGCTGAAGTCCGGACAGCTCCGCGTTACTCGTCCGCCCGCCCGGCCCGTAGCGGCGCTCCGATTGCCTCGAATCCGCTGTGCGCCTCTCGTAGTAGTCGAGCGCGCTCCGCGCTCTCCCCCACCCCTCCGGCCAGCTCGGCCTGACTCTGCTGTAGAAACGGCCTCAAGGTTGCCTCGCGTCCGTCGTCGAGCTCGTCGGACGTAAGCCCGGCTGACGAGCCGAGTCGGTCGCAATCACAGCGAGGCCGGGTCGATCTCCTCGCGGAAGGGTCCGAGCCTCGCGCGCTTCAGGGCTTCGGTCATCTGTAGCTGGAACCTGCGGTTGTTGAAGAGAACGAGGCGAATCATGCCCGGGTAGCCCCGCGGCAGCTTGGGGCTTTCGTCCCAGTGTCGTAGCTGTTGGAAGGGCCTGCTCGCGAAGGCGTGGTGGTCGGCATGGCGGGAGAGGCCGACGAGCCCGTAGAGGGTGACCTTGTTCGTGGTGTCCCAGGAGTCGGTCGGCTGAACACGCGTGCCGGGCGATCTCTGCAGTCCCCAGTGCTCGAAGTAGTTGACGACCTCGAGGGCCGTGACGGCCATGCTGGCCTGCACGAGTTGAAAGACAAAGGCGCGCCAGCCGAAGACGCCGAAGATCACGATCGCGAACGCCCACTCGGCGACGAGTCCGTGCAGGACGCGACTTTTCAGGATGCGCCGATCGAAGAGGCCCATGTCGACGTCCCCGAGCCGCTTCGTCTCCAGCCGCCATGCGCTTCGAAACTGCGCGGGCACGGTGCGTTTGTAGAACGCCCCGAAGCGCTCGCCAAAGCTCGCGGTGGCCGGATCGTTCAGCGTACCCACGCGCACGTGATGGCCGCGTACGTGCTCGGTATAGAAATGCTCGTAGAGCACGACGCCCAGCATGATGCGACCCATCATGCGGAAGTGGGCCTCTCGGCGGTGGATCAACTCGTGGGCGGTAATGATGCTGAAGCCGCCGCTGCCCCCGACGAGTAGCAGCATGAGCAGCCCGTCGAGAGAGAGGAAGCCGATCTGCGAGATCAATCGCGCCCCGAGTACGACCGTCGCGAGCCGCATCACAAACATGACGTAGAGCATCGCGTCGAAGGGAAATCGCGGCATCTCGTCGGGCGGTTGGCGGGTCTCGTTGGGCGAAAAGTTGTCCGCGAGCTGGAATAGCAAGAGCGGAACGAGGAGGAGCAGCGACTGCCACCACAGGTGGGGACCGGTCAAGACGTACACGAATGCGAGCCCCGCCGGCACGAACGAAAGCTGGTGGAGCAGTAGATGGCGGAATACGACCGGTCGAAAGCCGGCCGGACCAGCAGGCGTCGTGGTCACGGCGAAGATCTCCTCCTCGTCGACATCATCGCATCGAATTCGACGAGTCGCTCGGTGCTTGTCCCCGACGGCTGGGACCTTCGATGGCGCTCCGCTCATTCCGGCTATTATGGATACATGAGCCTGACACTCGACAAGCATGTCCGCTGACCGCCACGCGTACCTCGTTGGTGGCGGTATCGCCGGGTTGGCGGCCGCGGCGCTCCTGATTCGCGAGGGAGGCTTTCGCGGCGACTGTATCCATGTCCTGGAAGAGTCTGACAGGTTCGGCGGCAGTCTCGATGGCGCTGGCGATCCGCAATCGGGTTACGTCATTCGCGGTGGTCGAATGTTCGAGGCGCATTTTTCCTGCACCTACGATCTGTTTAGCGGCATCCCGTCTCTAACGAGCGACGGCCAGTCGGTCAGCGAGGAGATCCATGCATTCAATCGTCATGTTTCGAGTTCATCGAAAAGTCGTCTGGTCGTTGGTGGACAGAAACTAGAGGCGCCGGAGTTCGGTCTTAGTTTTCGTGATAAATGGGACCTCGCGCGACTGACGCTACTCGGCGAATCCACCATCGGTGTCAGAACCATCGACAGCTACTTCAACTGCGCCTTCTTTGAAACGAATTTCTGGCTCATGTGGTCCACGATGTTCGCCTTTCAACCCTGGCACAGCCTGGTCGAGTTCCGACGCTACACGCGCCGCTTTATGCATCTGCTCCCCGGCTTCAATCGGCTCGAAGGAATCATGCGGACGCCACTGAATCAGTACGATTCATTGGTCCTACCGCTGCTGCGCTGGCTGAGTGATGCCGGCGTCGAGATGCGTAGCGACACTCTCGTGACGAATATTCGTTTCGCCGACGACGAATCAGCGTCCACGGCGACTGCAATAGCGTTCGATGGCGCGAATGGCCCGGAGCGCATCGACGTCGGAGAGCAGGACCTGGTGCTGATCACTTTGGGATCGATGACCGCAGACTCCTCGCTCGGTTCGATGGAGGAAGCGCCGCGATTGAAGTCCGAGTCGCCTAATGGAAGCTGGGCCCTATGGCGGAAGATCGCGGCGCATTCTGAACATTTCGGACGCCCGCAGGTATTCTGCGACGATATCGAAAGAACCTTCTGGGAATCGTTTACCGTCACGCTGCAGGAACCGACCTTCTTTGCGTTCATGGAACGGTTTACGGGCAATCGCGCGGGCACGGGAGGCCTGGTCACGATCAAGGATTCCAACTGGCGCATCTCCGTGGTCCTCGCCCATCAACCCCATTTTCTGAACCAGCCCGAACGCGTTCAGGTGTTCTGGGGCTATGCCTTGAGGCCCGGTCGGCCCGGCGACTTCATCGCGAAACCTATGACGGAGTGCAGCGGGAAAGAGATCCTGCAGGAGCTGTTATTTCATCTACCGGTGGGTGAGGCGAGTGATCGAATTCTGGCGGGGTCCAACTGCATACCGTGCATGATGCCGTTCATTACGAGCCAGTTCATGCCGAGGGCAGCTGGAGACCGACCCGCCGTGATTCCTGCCGGTGTTTCCAACTTCGCGTTTCTGGGACAATTCTGTGAGCTGGCCGACGACACCATCTTTACCGTGGAGTATTCGGTACGTACGGCCCAGACGGCGGTCTACCATCTGCTCGATTTGCCTCGGGCAGTCACGCCGATCTACCGCGGCTATCGAGATCCCGGCGTCGTGCTTCGTGCCTTGCGCGCGTTCGGAGCGTAGCCCGAACGACTGGCGCTCGATCAGGGAGTCGACTCGTTCTCCGTGGTTTCGGGCGGCGCCGGAGGCGCAGCGACCGTTCGAATCGCTGCGTCGTACTGGTCCGGGGTCATCTCCATCACTTCCGAATTCTGGATCGTCACCTGGGCATTCGTACGGTGGTCCTTCAACGAGACGGCGCCACCCTTCTCCTCTTCAATCTCGGTCGTGTAGTAGGTTTGCCCCGAACTCGGATCCCGAACCTGATAGTAGGTGGTGCTGCATCCGATCAGGAAGGCAGCGAGAAGCAGGGCGATCGCGAGTCTCATGGAAATCGTTCTCCCGGGTGGTTTCAGTACTCTGACTTGAGAGTGGAGGAAGAGGAATAGTAGCTTCGTTGACTATGTGCATCCAGGGTGACCTCGGTGCGATTGGATACGTCAAGGATCTCGAGCTACGCGGCGACGTGTGTCTTGACCGTGCCCGCCGAGATCCCGAGGACCTCACCGATCTTCCGGTTGGAGAGTTCGCGCGAACTCGACTCTGTGCCGGACATTTTCCCGTTCGTAGACGAGCTGCGTGGGCGCGTCGTCTCCAGCGGCCTCGTCGAGGAGCGCATCGAGGCCCAAGTATCCGACACCCGCTCGCAACTTGCGGTCGCGCGTGGCATTCTTCCGGGCATGACAAACACGGCCAGACTCGTACTGGATTCGAAGGAGACGGAGCTACCGGTCAGTGTGGGTAGCGAGGGCGAAGTCGGAATCGATATCTCGAAGCTCCGCGCGCAAACGGGAGCCATCACACTCGATCCTTCCTTTGCCAACACGGGCGCGTGCGAAAGCGCCATCACCTACATCGACGGCGAGCAGGGGATTCTGCGCTACCGGGGCTACGACATCGCGGATCTTGCGGAGTACGCGAGCTTTCCCGAGGTCTGCCACCTGCTGATCTACGGTCGCCTGCCGACACGGCCGGAGCGCGAGGGTTTTCGTACGCGACTCACGCGCCATTCGCTCGTTCACGAGGATATGAAACTCTTCTTCGAGGGACTTCCGCATTCTGCGCATCCGATGGTGATTCTTTCTGCGATGGTCGCGTCGCTCTCCGCCTACTATCCCGAGGACGAAACGCCGGAAGAGATCGACCTCAATATCATTCGCCTGCTCGCGAAAGCCAAGACGCTCGCAGCATTCGCGTACAAGAAATCGATCGGGCAGCCCTTCATCTATCCACGGAACGATCGTTCGTACCTCCAGAATTTTCTTCTCATGATGTTCACCTTGCCCAGCGAGCCGTACGAAGTGAATCCGGTGGTCCAGCGTGCGCTCAACAAGCTCCTGATCCTACACGCCGACCACGAACAGAACTGCAGTACCACGACCGTCCGCACGGTCGGAAGCAGCGGCGCGAATCTCTATGCGTCGATCTCCGCGGGAATCAGTGCGCTCTGGGGACGGCTCCACGGTGGGGCGAATCAGGCCGTCATCGAGACGCTGGAAGTCATTCGGCAGGACGGCTCGAACTTCCAGAAATACGTCGATCTGACCAAGTCAAAGGATTCGGACTTCAGGCTGATGGGCTTCGGCCACCGGGTCTACAAGAGCTTCGATCCGCGCGCCCGTATTCTGAAGGAGGCGGCGGACGAGGTTCTCGCGAACCTCGGAGTGGACGACCCTCTGCTCGAGATTGCCAAGCGACTCGAGGAAGTAGCGCTCGCAGATAGCTACTTCATCGAGCGCAATCTCTACCCAAACGTCGACTTCTACAGTGGCGTCTTGTATCGCGCGATGGGCATTCCGACAGATATGTTTACAGTGATGTTTGCGCTCGGGCGCCTACCTGGCTGGATCGCGCACTGGCTCGAGCAGCGAAACCAGCCTGGCACTCGCATCGCTCGCCCCCGGCAGATCTACACGGGAGAGACCGCGCGAGCCTGGGTGCCGCTGGACGAACGCTGACTGCGGACTTCTGGGGACTTCTGGGGACTTCTGGCAACTTCTGGCAACGTAGATGCGACGACCGCGCACCGGTCCAATCTTGAAGCGAATACGAGGGAGCAATTCTACGAATGCACTGGCGAGATCGACTCGGCGCAAAGTTGGTGTCCCTCGAAGCAGCGGTCAGCCGAGTCGAATCCGGCCAGACCGTCGCGGCCTCTCCTTTCACATGTAGCCCGATGACGCTCTGCAAGGGGCTGGCCGATCGGGGCCGAAAAGGGGGCCTCGAGAACGTTCGAATCGATCACCTCGCTTCTGCCTTCTGCTGGACGGATCCCGAGCTGGAAGGGGTCTTCAGACTACGCGACAACTACGCAACGGTCGCCAATCGCGCTGCCTGTCACGCGGGCCGAAGCGACTACCTGCCAATTGGACTCTATCGAAGCTATGAGCTTCCCGACGGTCTGAATCCTACTCCGGATGTTTTCCTGGTTCCCGTATCGCCTCCTGACGCTCGCGGGATGTGCAGCTTTGGGCCAGGCGTCTGGATGTCGCCGACGACAGCCCGCGCGGCGAAGCTGGTACTTGCCGAAGTCCAGGAAGACTTCATCCGGACCGGCGGTGAAAACTACATCCACATGGACGAGATCGATCTCTTCGTGGAGGGTGAGGCGCAAATCGGTGCGACGGTGTCTCCGCCCCCGAGTGAGGAGGAAATTTCCCAGGTCGAAGCGATCTGCACGACCGTCGCCGTCGAACTGGTCAACGATGGCGACACCCTCCAGATGGGGGTCGGGACGGTGTCTGCTTCTTTGGCGCAGTTTCTCGATTTTCGAAACGATCTCGGAATCCAGACGGAGCTCGTGACTGGCGGGATCGCGGACCTCGTTGAACGTGGGAATGTCACGGGGCTCCGCAAGGAGATTCACCGAGGGAAAGTAGTCGGAAGCGCGCTCGTCTCCATGCAACACGACGAGCTCCAGAAGATTCATGAGAACCCGGCCTTCGAACTCTACGACTTCGGGCACACCGACGATCTGCGCCGACTAATCCAGCTCGATAGCTTCGTCGCGGTGAACAACGCAATGGTCGTGGACTTGACGGGTCAGGTCTCAGCCGAAGCGTTCGATCATCGGCCCTATACCGGAGTCGGCGGCCAAACCGTCTTCATGCTCGCGGGGGCGTATTCCCCAAACGGGAAGTCGATCAGTGTGGTTCCCTCGAGTTCCGTTCCGAGCACCGGCGGCGGTTCCCGGGTCACGCGAATCGTCCCGACTCTCGAATCCGGGACGCCGGTCACCGTCCCCCGCACCTATGTCGACTTCGTCGTGACCGAGTTCGGCCATGCAGAACTTCGCGGGAAGACCGTTCAAGAACGAGCGCGTGCGCTCTGCGAGATTGCCCATCCGGATTTCCGAGACATGCTCCGGACGCGCGCCCGGGAGCTCTACCACGCCTGATGCTCGAATCGCGCTTCTGGCGAAGCACCAGAGACTCTCTAAGACGATCCGGGGCTCGATGCGTCCCACGTAGGGTGCCGCGATCGCTCGCTTCACGAATGAACGGATCGATTGGCAGGCTCGGCTGAGGACTCGACGGCGCTACGGAAAACGCTGCTTGAAATTCCTATCTGCGTTCAGCATGATGCGCATGATGAGGGGCGGTGAGTCGCCCGGAAGTGGCCAGGTTGCCTCCCTCCGAGCCTAATTGACTGAATGATCGCTATCGGCGGGCTCCACGCCGGGGCCGATATTCTCCAATGCGTTTTGGCGGGCCTCGAAGAATGAACGACCCGCAGTCCGGCCTCTTCGAAGAGTTGAAGCGGCGCAATGTCTTCCGGGTTGGCGCCATGTACGCGGTGGCAGGCTGGCTCCTGATTCAGATCGGCGAGACGACTTTCGACGCGTTGGGTCTTCCCGGCGGCTCCCTGAGAATCCTGATCATCGCCGTTGCCCTCGGCTTCCCCGTCGCACTCGTCGTGGGCTGGCTCTTCGACTGGACGGCAGCGGGCGTGGTTCGCACCCCGGACGACCCGGGTCAGGCAGTCGCGCGGCTTCGAGGCCATCGTCGGATCGATTTCGCCATCATCGGTGTGCTGGTTCTGGCCCTCGGCATGGCGCTGTTCGGACCGGATATGGAGATCGCGCCAGACGAGGCTCCGCCCATCCGAACCATTGCGGTCTTGTCCTTCGCGGACATGAGTCCGGCGCGAGACCAGGAATACTTCGGCGACGGAATCGCCGAGGAGATCATGGGCGGCCTCTCGAAAGTCGACGAACTGCGCGTGACCGCCCGGACTTCCGCCTTCACATTCAAGGGAAGAAACGAAGACATCCAGACGATTGGCGAGCAGCTCGGCGTCGGCGCGGTCGTCGAGGGCAGCGTACGCAAGTCGGGTGATCGGCTTCGCATCACAGCGCAACTCATCCGTGTGTCAGATGGCTTCGAACTCTGGTCCGATACCTTCGACCGCAAGCTCGATGACGTGTTCGCGATCCAGGAGGAGATTGCGCGCGCCACGGTCGACGCGCTGAAGGTCCAACTCGTCGGAAGCGAGCCGCTTGTCAGGAGCACGACGGGCGACGTCCGCGCCTACGATTTGTACCTGACGGGGCGACATTTCTTGAGCCACCGAACCAAGGAGGATCTTCGGGAGGCCGTCCGCTACTTCGAGCGTGCGCTCGCCATCGATCCGAACTTCCAGCTGGCCTATGTGGGATTCGCGGACGCTCACGTGCTTGCATTCATCTACGCCTACGAGGAAGATGTCACGTCACTCGCCAAGGCGGAGGTCGCAGCCCGGCGCGCACTCGCCCTCGACGCCAACAGTGGCGAAGCACACGCGTCTCTCGGCTATATACAGATGACGCGATGGCGCTGGGCAGAGGCGGAGGCCGAATATCGCGAAGCGCTTCGCCTCAGTCCCGGCTACGCCACCGCGCATCTCTTCTACGCGCTCTTCTTGCGAACGATTGGTCGGATCGAGGACGCGCAGGTCCAGATGACGAAGGCCCTGGAACTGGATCCCCTGGCGCCCATCATCAATCGCGAGGTCGGCCGAACTCACTTTTATCGGGGCGAGTACAAACGGGCATCCGAGTGGATGGCCAAGGCGCTGAAACTGTATCCCGACGTACCCCTGGCACGCCTGTATATGGTCCTTGCGAATGTTGCGCTCGGCAAGGAACCGGAAAAGTTCGGATGGTTCCCGGGGCAGGACACAGCGACGCTCCGAGTCGCCTATCAAAACGGTGGGATCGACGAACTCATGAGACGGGCGCTCGATATGCGGATCGCCGAAACGAAGCGGCCGTGCACGGACCGGCCGGACCTCGCCGCGATGACATTCGCGCTGCTCAAAGATCCGGAACCGATGTACGAGTGCCTGGAGCAAGGAGTGGGGAAGGGGGCGGGAGCGATCGCGATCGTGATTGCTCCGGATTCGGCGTTCTCCGAGTATCGTTCCGAGTCGCGCTTTGTCTCGATCCTGAGTCGGCTCGGCCTCGCAGAATGAGACGTGGACTCAAGATTGGGTCCGATTGAGACAAAGTCCCCCTGCGCTTCCGCGCGGCGGCGACTCTAGAGGCTGCGGATTGCCTGCGACAGCGGAAGTATTAGACGGCCCTCACCGAGAAGCTCACTCGGGTGCCAGTACTAACGTTCGTCGAGGGCGGGCGCGTCGTGCTGGGACTCGCTCACGGGTTTACGTTGCTTCTCGCGGAGCTCGTTGGGGACGGCGCACCAGGGCCCAGGGCTCTCACTACGCTGCGTATGCAGGTCGAAGCGAAGCGCGCGCAGAGGACACCGCAGTAGCCAACGGATAATCTGCTCGCCCCGACGTCTATTTACAGGAACATTTTCTGTTGGTAGTGCCGAAAAAGGGGCCTTGTTTTGCCTATTTCCCGAGCTGCCCGACTGCTTCGATGAGTCGCGCCAGCGCTCCCGTCGAGTAGCCCCGATCGTGAAAATACGTAACCTGACTCGCTGCATTGAGAAGCAGAACGCGGCCCGGACGTGGGTTCTCGTTGCCAGTGAATCGCACGATGGCATCGGCATCACGATAGACCGTAATGACGCTCGCCCAATCTTCCATCGGAATTCCACTTCGCATTCCGCTGTCGATGCGATCCGAAATGACGCGCGGCACAATGCCGGGAATCGTCGGAACCTCTATGACCGGCAACGCAAAACCACTCTGCCAGAGACCCAGCGCCCAGCGGTCGAGATCGAATTGACTGTCCTGCTCGAAGCCGATCAGAAGGAGTGCCGGCTCGCCCGCAAGTGACTGGGGCAAGGACGTCACCTCGCCATTGAGCGATGTCCCCGAGACCGAAGGAAATACTTCGCCGGTCGGATCACGCCGCTCATAGGGAGTTTGACAGGCGAAGAGCAGCCCACTCGCAAGGAGCGCTCCGACCAGGCGCAAGGAACGTCGGAGCAGATCGGGCTGCAGCATAATTCTTGGTCTCCCATCGGCGGCCGCAATCAGCAATGTCGCCTTTGCTCCCATTTTAGCGTCCACGACCCAGGCGAACCCGAGACGCAAAGATTGACACAGCGCTTGACGACCTTATCCCCACCAGGAAACAGATACCATTCGCTGAAGGAATCGTCACCGACTCCGTCCGGCCCGAACCCTGTTCACATCGATCCAGTCGTCGATCTTCTGCCAGTGATCAAAAAGCCAGGCACTGCGCGCAGATGCGTCGATTGGAATCTCGTCCAGAGGTACTCGCCAGAACCGCACGGCTATCTCGCGATCCAGCATCGAGCCATTGGACAAGTCCGTGGGCTTACCGGCAGCCTCGAATCCGGTATGTGCACAGAAGACCACGTCAAGTCCCGGGTTCGCCTCGAGCAACGCAAGTGATCCGCCGAGCCTCGGGGGCAGAGTATGTCGCAGCGCGCGGGCGCGGGCGGCCATTTCAAGTTTCCCTTGCTCCGAAAGGCGTTCGATAATCCGCTCACGTTTCTTTTCTGTGAATCGCGTGCCCTCGGGATAGATCAACACACCCTCGTCTTCCCGCAGACCAGAAAGGAGCTTGACCATTCCGGCGAGTTTGCCTGTCGGGTCGTCCGAATCTCGGTCAACAAAATAGTTGGGCAGGCGGTGACCAACAATATCAAGGCATGGATCGATCAGTAGCTCGCGCTTCATGACATAACGAAGATGAATACCGTGGGGAACGCCAATGAACTCGTTCGCTAACAACGCATCCGCAATGCTCGCGTGCCGGATCATCAAGATCATTGGAGTATCGAGAACTTCGCATCCCGCAGCTCGAATCTTCAGGCGAAAGAGCCGAATGGCAACTCGCAGCAAGGTTCCGGCCCACCAACGCTGCAGCATGAGGTGTCGGCGATAATATTTTTTGGCTTCCACCGCGGAGGTTCTGTGAATCGCGTTGATTACCCAGAAAATCAAGCTCGCAGCGACTCCGATGACCTCGCAGCCCAGGTAGACAGCCAGAAATAGCCCGGTCCGTACCGTGGTCGTCCGAAACGCATTCGCTAAATCGACACAAAGGGCAATTACAATCCAGAACGGGGCCGTGGCGATCACCACGAAGAACCCTAGATAGACGGCAGGTACGGATATTGCGCGACGCATCCAGATATCAGCTCGCGTCTCGCCCAGAACAGTCGACCTGTCTTGTTCGAAGGCCATGCCTAGGAGAGCCGGTCACGCCGAAGAAGGGCGTCGCGCAGATCGGTGTCGAGAGCGTTACGCCCAAGCCAGATTCCAAAATAGGCTCTCGCAAAGTCGGCTCCCGGTATCAACACCAGCAATTCCCCGTTGAGACGAAGTTCCGTACCCACTCCTTGAAAATATGTCAGCGAATAGCGGTCGTCTGGTCGAACATCGCGATAGGCAGTGTGGAGGGCGTCGATGCGAAGCCGAAGAGGTGCGAGCTGCGCGGCACTCAGCTCCTTTTCGAGCAACTGATCGGCAGCGTGGGCAAAGTCTTCGGCGCCGATCGACCAGAAATAGCTGAGCTCGAGACGACGGTTCACATCTTCGAGTGCGTCTTCTCCAGATAGGCCTTCGGGTAGATAGAGGGCCGCAACATAACCCTTGAAGACAACTCGATAGCGAAGCAAGCCCATTCCGTGCAGTCGAAGAGTTCCATCGATTGGTTTCGAGAACTTGATTTCGTCAGCAAACTCCACCCCTTCTATCTCGGCGGTGTTCGCTGGGAATGGCAGGCTCAGAATCACGGCGAACGCGAGTGCTGCGTACCGTAGTCTTGATCGGTCTGATTCGAAAATTCTATGCATTTCGTGTCCCATCAGTATGTGAAATACTCGGGCCATACCAGCGCGTCGAGTACGACCGTTTGAAGGCAGAACGGAACGAGCCCGACTAGAGCCGCCACGCGCCCCGGCTCACGGGGCGGCCGAAGAGTCCAGAGAGAAAAAAAGAGGCCCAGACTGCCAACTGCAACCAGCGCAAGGACGACGCGGATGGCAACCCAGAGCCCCGGGCTGGGCTGAGACAGCATCATTGACGTCAGTGGAAGCCAGCATGCGGACGGCAGCAAGACGAGCATCATGAACTTGCTGAACAGCGAATATCCAAAGCCTCCGAGAATATCCAGCCGATCCGAGTCGACGCGAAGCAGAATGTATGGGGCAAAGAAAAAGTAGCCCGCCGCCGAAAGCAACATATTCGCCGTATAGAGGGGACGAATCGCTTCGGGCACACCACCCCAGAGCGAGGCCATCATCGTGCTTTCCGCGACCGCACCCCAGCCATACGTCGCGACTACGAGAACGCCGCCGATTACGTTCAACAATGCAAAATTTCGCCTGAGCGGATCGCGTAGCAGGCGTTCTATGGTGATCTTTTGGGTAGACAATCTATGACTCCTCGTTCTTCAATGTCTTTGCATTTTTTGCCATGCCAAGTTTCAAGTCGACGCGTAACTCGACTATCACGAAGCGGATATCCAAATCACCATTTTCAATCGGACATCCGATTGCTGTAGTCCCACGACGTCATCCAGCGAATGTCAATTTCAATCGTGACTTCGTCATCGCCCCGACTCAGCAGCCAACGCGCAAATTTCGTCTCGCGACTGCCGAGATAACGGTCGACTAGATTCCCCAGCAGATCCATCGAACCGTCGGATGAGATGGTCGCGACACCTCGCCCTCGAACGCCGAAATAGGGCGGTTCGCTAGGTGCAATTTCGAATCCGCATCGCGGGTTGGCGAGAATGCACTCGACGACCTTCGCCTGGCGTGTCGTGGCGCAGAGGAGACGGCCAGGTTCGTAGGCGTACCAGAGCGAGCAGATCAGCGGAAAACCCGAATCACTCACGACCGCGAGCCTCAGCGGCGACACATATGTCGTGAGATAATCTTCGATCTTGTCCACGGGCCAGGCACTGGCGACACTCACAGAATCCATACTTGAATACTCCTTCCTTTTGTTTCCGTTCGCGATGCTTCATAGGATCGTCGATTTCGAAAACCACCAAACCCTGACTGCGACCAGCTAAGTCGCCGTTGCCAGGTATCTCCGATAGGCCGACATGACCGCAGAGTGAATTCGTGCTTGCGTAAACGCATAGATCCACCAGGGAAGTCGCGGCTCGAAGTCTTGAAGCGCCGCCAGAACCTGCCGACCATCCAGCCTCAACTGATCTCATCGTGCGTGGCCTTCAGAAGTCCCGGCAGAGTTCGCTCCAGCCATCTCGGATACTCCTCGCCCACCCAGACCGCGTCGCGACCGGCCGGCAGCTTGGAGCGCTGAACCGACCTCGCGATTGACCGCTTCCAAACTCGCGATCGACGCAGCGAATCGCGAAGCGCATCTTCGAAGGAACGTCCGGCGAGTCCCATTTTCTTTTGCAGCCAGGGGTCCGACACGACCATCGGATGCCTCAGGCTCTCGATCAAAGGACGAACGAGGCTTCGCGAGGTCCCCGTAACCAGAGATACCCAGAGTTCTGAAAGTGCAGGCGTGACGATGGGTACCGGAATCATTGGCCGACGGCGCCCGACTACTTTGGCTGTAGTCTGCATCATCTCCCGGTAGGAGAGAACGTCGGGGCCACCGACCTCGCAGATCCGTCCCGTGGTTTCTTCGTCGACGCAGCAGTGTTTTAGAATTTCGACGACATCCGACAGCGCGATCGGCTGTGTGCGAGACGACGTCCAGCTCGGACAGATCATCAGCGGCAAACGTTCGACCAAGCGGACGAGGATGTTCAGAGAAGAACCCTCTGCACCAACGACCAGACCAGCACGGACCGCGGTCACCGGAACACCATGCGCTCCAAGAGCCCTCTCGACTTCGAGTCGACTGGCTAGATGCGGAGAGAGGCTCTGACTTTCGTGACCTGGGAGTAATCCGCCGAGATAGATGATGCGTCGGACCCCAGTTTTGGCGGCCGCGCGTCCGAAATTGTCGGCGAGCAAGAGATCCAGGTCTTGGAATCGACCCTGCGTGAGCCTTGCATTCGGGCTCATGGAATGGACTAGATAGACGGCGACATCCGCGTTCTCCAGTGCGTCGCGGGTCTGCTCAATGGAGAACAGGTCGCACCGTCTCCTCACGATACCGGGTACGCTGAGATCCGTGTGTGCGTTCATTTTGGTAGCTGACGCATAACGCCGTCCGAGCGCAATGACTGCACAGTCGCTCTCCAGGCCTGACGCCAGCGCGCTTCCGATGAAGCCGGTCGCTCCTGTGATGGCGACTCTCAGCGGTTGGATTCGAGCCGACATCACGCTTTCTGCTATGCCGGTTCGTTCCGATTCAGCGGAAGAGATCTTGGCATCTTTTTCTTCAGACATGATTTCTCAGCATCAGCTCGCGAGGGTGAGGCTCTAGATAGAGCTGCCCTCGCACATACTTGACGTCGTGGGCCGCAACGAGAAATCGCAAGAGCGAGATCACGACGACGAGAGGACTTCGAGCGTCCCGGTAGTCTTCGATCGCTGCGGAGATTTCTCTTTTCTCGGCGCTGTTGATCTTCTTCTTGACGTGTCCGAAGAGATGCTCGAGCACGTTGACATGTCGCGAGATCGTTGTGGGCTTCCGAAATGCAGCGACGAAGAGCGCATGGTAGGCCGGGTACACTTCCTCGTCCGGGACACGACCAAAACTCGCCACGAGGCGACCCAGTTCGCGGTAGATATGCTGGTCGTGGGCGAGAATCAGCATCTTGTGCGCTTCGTGGAAAGCGACCAACCGACCTCGCGTCAAGCCTCTCGATACGAGAACTCGCCACCGATTGTGGCTGAACACCGCCTCGATAAATCGTTCGCGCAGAACCGCGTCACGGAGTCTTCCCTCTTCCTCGATGGGAAGATCTGCCATTCCGCGATTCAGCGCCTGCGCGAAATGACCGACGCCTCCTTTTGACGGCATTGCTCCCGGTCTTCCGTAGACGCGAACCCGAGCCATCCCACAGGAAGGCGAATCTTTTTTGAGGACGAAACCGTCGAGACCGATGCGGGAAAGCTCGGATGTCCGCGCATCTGCGTACTTCTGCATCCGATCCGTCCAGTCCTCGCCCGATTCTCTCTCGACGAGCCGTTCTCCGATCTCACCCTGCCTAAGCTGAATCACTGGCCTTGGAATCCCCATACCGACTTCGATCTCCGGGCAGACCGGGAGCCAAGTCACGTTCTCGCCGAGCACATCCGTTAGGTAGCGATCTCGCTTGTGACCTCCGTCGAAACGAACTTCTCCCCCGAGTAGACAGGCCGAGACTCCGACTCGGATCGGCATGGCTGTATCATGCCACTCCATCCAGATTGGTCTATCTCGCACGGATAGATTACTCATTGGCTGACTTCGCTCCTGTTTCTGGGACCAGCAAACGCGGTCCTCCACCGATCGCCCGGACCCTTTTGAACTCATCCAAGGCCAATCGCCGCTGTACGCCATGATCGACAATGGGCCTTATGTATTGAACGCGAGAGCTCGGCTCCTGCCAGGGCGCATGAATCCACTTGGGATCTACTTTCCGCAGTTCAGGGACCCATCGACGGATGTATTTTCCATCTGGGTCCCATTTCTTCCCTTGAACGACCGGATTGAAGATCCTGAAATAGGGCTGGGCGTCGGTCCCGGTCGATGCCGACCACTGCCATCCACCGTTGTTCGAGGCGGGGTCGCCATCGACAAGCGAATCAAAGAAAAAGCGTTCACCACGACGCCAGTCAACGAGCAAATCCTTCGTCAGAAAACTTGCGACGACCATACGCACTCGATTGTGCATCCAACCCGTGGAACGCAGCTGCCTCATCCCAGCATCCACGAAGGGATAGCCAGTCCGCCCCTCACACCAGGCCGCAAATTGCGCCGCGCTCCCTTTCCAGTTGAGCTCGTCGTACTCCGGCTTGAAAGCCCCGGAGAGCACATGGGGGTTGTTGATGAGCACCGCATTGTAGAACTCACGCCAGATCAGCTCGTCGAGCCACTTCGAGATTCCGGGCCGTGCGCGCGGATCGGACTCGATCTTTCGAAGGCCCTCTGTAAAACATCTCCTCGCCGATATCGCGCCGAAGCGGAGGTAGGGAGATAGGCGCGAGGTTCCATCGATATCTGGGCGGTCTCGGTCGAGATGATATCGACTCGCCGGCCCAGACAGGAAGTTTCGGAGCCGGCGCTTTGCGCTCTCTTCTCCGCCTCTCGGTAGGCGAATCTTGCTCCCGTTCTCGGAAAAGAACGTCGAATGTCGTTCTCGGGAGATCGCGATTTTTGGGATGTTAGCCTTTGGGTACCGTGCCGTCGATGAAGAAGGTCGGGGCTCTCTCTCCCACGTCTTCCACCATTCATTTCGATAGGGCGTGTAAACGCGATAGTGACCGCCATCCTTGGTTTTGATCTCGTCCGGGCCAAATACCGTGTGATCGTCGAGCTGGATGGCCTGCCCTCCGGCTCGAGAAATTGCATTGGCAACCTTCAGGTCTCGACGCTGACCCAATGGAGTTGACGCGTTGTTCCACGAAACCAGGGTTGCACCGGTTTTAGCCATCAGTTCAGGAATCAATCTCTCCGGCTTTCCTTCAAGAATCTGAAGCGCAAACCCTTTCGCCAACAAATCACCCTCTAGTCGTGCGAGACAGTCGAAAAGAAAGCGGGCACGAGGAGAATCCCGGCCTGACCGCGCGAGCATGGCCGGGTCGATCACGAATATCGGAAGCCAAGCCGTGCTCCGCTCGGCAAGCGCCGTCAATGCGAGATTGTCGTGAAGTCGCAAGTCGTTTCGGAACCAGTGAATTCCGCGTGTCATAGAGATCCGATCATCAAATCAAGGAACTCCAATCGCGTCGGCCAACGCCTCGGCACTCGCATAGGCGTCCTCAACGCGATCTCCATGAGTCCAATCGCCGCAGGCCCCGAGTCCCAATTCTCGATCCCAGACCGGTGTTTCAGCAAAGAACTCAGTCGGACGTGCGTAGAGCCAACGGTGAACCGCGAAAAAGCGAACCGCCGAAAGTGATTTTCCCAACGCCGCCCCGAGACCTGCCAAGAGAACGTCTCGAACCTCTTCTGGCCCGAGATCCAGATGGGACTCGCTCCACGCAGCCGTCGAATGCAGAACCCAAGTCGGTTCGTCTTCTCGACCCGGCTTGGACCCATTCCGAGCGATCCACGCAAGCGGAGAAGATCGGACGAACGCAGCATCGAATTCGACATCGACATCCGATTCGAACCTCAGCATCAACGCATGGCAAGACAGCATACGTACTTCACTCGCGCGCCGAGCGAGCGACGGACTTGCCGCGAGCAGGGGTACCGCCTGAGGTGCTGGCGCGGCAATGAAAACGGCGTCGAAGCCTCGGCGATCCACTCCACCGTCTGTCACGAGAGTCCATAACGCCCCCTCCCTGCGAACAGATTCGACGCGTACAGAAAATTCCGCAGGAATCTCTGCTGCCAGGTCACGCGCAATCGCGCTCATGCGAGGCACGCCGACATAGCGAACCGGCGGTGCTTTCTCCGTGCTCACTACGCCGTTCTGGAGGGACGCAATCGTCCCTTTCCATTCTTCGACTATGCCTCGACGGCACCAGTCGTCGACTTGGTCGACGAAACTCGGAGTTCGAGCGGTAAAATACTGTGCTCCATGGTCGAACTGTCCCTCGACCGTTCTCCGAGTCGCGAGCCTCCCCGACGGGCCACGCGCCTTTTCGAAGACTCGGACCTCCGCACCAGTGTCGCGCAAGCGATTTGCGAGCCGGAGTCCTGCGAGCCCTGCTCCAACGATGGCGGCCTTCATAATCGGTATCTCACGTCCATTTCGAGCCACTCTGTTCCCGTGCCATTGGACTGGCGATCCCGCCGAGTGCCAAGTTTGTGAGTTGCGCCTCGAGCTGACCGAGGTTGTCTATTCGATCAATGCCTTTGATAGGTGCAAGGCCCTGGATTCCGGCACCTCCGATTAGAACGCCGATCTTTTCAGGCAGTTCCTTTCGGACTTCTCGGAGAATTCGCTCAGCGCTCTCTTTCGGCAATGTCACGACTCCCAGTACGAGGGCCGATGCATTTGAGCGGACGACGCAATCGACGAGATCTTTGGCGGGGACATCTGCTCCTAGAAAAACCAAATCGGTTCCGGCCCGATTCGCGACGATCGACGCTGCGAGCGTTCCAAGATCATGAGGCTCTCCGCTTGGCGTTGCGAAAACGATCTTTGGTGACCCTCGATTCTCGTTTTCGGCGTCGACGAGAGTCATCAATATGGACCGAAGGACGCCCGACGCGAGATGTTCGGCCGAGATAGTGAGGTCTCCGCGCTCCCAGCGCCGACCGATCTCGAACAGAAGCGGAAGGACAAGGTTCGTTACGAATTCAAGCGAACCAAGCCTCGTCAGTTCGTCGGTCAGCAAGCGTCGCGCTTTGAATCCATCGAGCCTCTGAAGGACTGCGATGATTAGCTCCATTGCATTGGGATACTGGCTCCTCGACTCGACAAGGAGGACTTGGAGTTCATCAACGCTCAGATGAGCGATTTTTCCGATTCGACGGCCAGATTCCACGATGTCTCGGAGAAGCATCAGCCGATCGAGGTCCTCCCCGGAGTAGCGTCGAGACCCGCCCTGGGTTCGGCTTGGTATCACCGCGCGGTATCGAATCTCCCAGGCACGAAGCAATTCGGGCTTCAGACCGGTCATTCTCGCGGCCACTCGGACCGGATAACCCGAAGTGTCCCTTGCTTTCTCGAACTGTTTCATTCGCCAGACCATCTCTGCCAATAGAAAAAATGACGGAATGTCCCCATAGGGATTAAATATTTTTCATTTAGGAGAACATTGTATAGATAAAACCTTTACAAATGTCAACTTGCCGACGATAGTCCGTCCAAGAGATTGGGCGCCCGCCAAACACGGAGTCAATTCATGGGATATCGAACCGGATCTGAAGCGGCCGCGAGCGACAGATCTTCAAGAGATGTTCTTCAGGACTACCTCACTGACATCGCTGACATGTCCGTACTGGATTCCGAGGAACAACTCAGGCTGTTCAAGCGAATGGAAGCCGCGGAAGCGTCGCTCCGAGAATCTCTTGCAGAGATTCCGGAGGCCGCGAGGATCCTCCTCGGGCGCTGGAGCGAAAAACGAGCGCAGGGACGAGTGACGGGCGCGTTGTCCCGATGGCATCGAGACGGGTCTAGTAGGGATGTGAACAAGCTGATCGATGAGGCGTTCGTGGGGATCGAATCATCACTTTTGGCGCTCGATCGCTCTAGATCCAAGAAAGCCACGGATCGACGTGAATTGCGCAAAGCGCTGGCCCAGAGTGTACTCGCTGCCGAATTTGCGCTGCCTCTTCTTCTGGAGATCCTCGAGACTCTGGAGGATTCCGAAGAACTAATGAGAGACAAGGACTCCAGCAAATCTCTCCTCCTCGCGATCGAACATCGCGCCCAGCTCACAGACAGCAAAAACCTCTTCATCAACCACAATCTTCGACTTGTGATTCGCTGTGCCAAGAACTATCGCAATCAGAATATCCCTTTCCTGGACTTGATCCAGGAAGGCAATCTGGGATTGATGCGTGCTGTCGAGAAGTTCGACTATCGCCGTGGTTACAAATTTTCGACCTATGCGATCTGGTGGATCGAACAGTCTTTGGTTCGTTCAGTCGCGACCGACTCGCGAACGGTTCGCATCCCGAGTCCACTGATCGACCAGAAGCGAAAGCTCCGGCAGATCGAGCAGTCGGGACGAGCCACGAGCGCAGCTGAACTGACGCCGATGGATTTGATAGAAAGACTCGAAATTGATCCAAGCCAATCGGACGATCTTCGGCGCAGCCTCTCGGCTGAGGTTTCGACACAAGCGTTGGTCGGTCGGACAGAAAACCTGACTGTCGAAGAAACGCTCGTCAAAGATGACGGGGACGAAATCATCTCATCGATTGATGAGCGAGTCCTCAATAAATGCATCCGGAAGATCATTCCGACGCTGACCGAGCGCGAACAGCGAGTCATCGAAGCGCGATTTGGATTGCGGGGAGATGCTCCGCGCTCGCTCAACGATATTGGGTGTGAGTTGGGCGTAAGCCGAGAGCGAGTCCGACAAATCGAGCATCATGCGCTCGAGCAGCTTCGTGAGAACCAGGTGGCGCAGTCCATCGCCTTCGAAGTCGGCTGCCTCTAGGATGGTCGCGATCGAAAAGCCGACTTGGCAGATCCGCGTACTAGTCGATGGTGAGTGTCCCTTATGTGCACGTGAGGCCCGATTTCTGGAGCGGATGGATCGCGGGCGAGGGAGAATCGAACTCGAAGATCTGTCGTCAGTCGAATTCGACCCAAAAAAGTACGGCCTCAACCAGGCAATGGTAGAAGCGCGGATCCACGGAATCCTACCCGACGGGACCGTTGTGGAAGGAGTGGAGGTATTCTCGCGCGCTTACTCGGCCGTGGGCGTGACTTGGATTTCCACACTGTCAGAGTGGCGCGGGGCTAGGTGGTTGCTCGACCGTCTCTATCTCGTCTTTGCGAAATACCGTCTCCGAATCACAGGCCGAGCGCCCAAACGATGTGAAATCGGCCCGGGCGAGCCTGCTTGCGAGAGCGAGGAGATTGATCAATCACGATGACCTACGCTCTCTATACGGACATGACGCTGGCGCGCTCGCTCGAGGATGCATTTGACCTATTCTGCGACGCTTCGAACCTCGAGACGCTCACACCACCGGAGCTGCGTTTCGAGATCCGGACAGCTATGCCGATCGAGATGAAAGCCGGAACACGAATCGAGTATCGCATCCGACTCTTCGGAATCCCCTTCTCCTGGTTGACCGAAATAACTTGCTGGGAGCCCGGAAGGCGATTCGTCGACGAACAAATCTCAGGTCCCTTTCACACGTGGATTCATGAGCATCGATTCGAATCTGTCAGTGACGCGTCGACACGCATCCGCGACGAAGTTCATTATGCGCTCCCATTCGAGCCGCTCGGCCGAATGGCACATCCCCTGATTCGTTCGAGACTAGATCGAATCTTCGAGTACCGGGAGAACAGAGTGCGTGAGTTGCTGACGCCCCAGGCTTCGCCGGCCGAAGAGAGGTCTCTCGCCGTATCGCCTCACGAAGCTATGCCAGCAAGAAATCCACTGGCTCGAGGATAAATACCGTCCATGACTAAACTCGAAATGCAAAGCGCCGCCGCGATCCCCCTCATTCTGCTGCTCGGAACCGCGATCGCCTGGGCCGGTAGTCACAATGGGATCCAAGCCTTGGGTATTCCACTCTTCGCTCTGTGCGGCCTCTGTTCATTGGCGATCAACTGGTCGGCATTCGTTGGCGCCTACGCCTCCAAGACCGAGCGCTATTACGATCTCACTGGCAGCATGACCTACATGAGCCTCGTCGCTCTGGCCGTTAGCCTGCGCGGAGAGCTGGACCCCCGATCGCTCGTCCTCGGAGGCCTGATCGCCGTATGGGCCTTGCGCCTCGGGAGTTTCCTCTTCATTCGTGTCAATCGAGACGGTTCCGATCGACGCTTCGACCAGATCAAAATGAGTCTGCCGCGATTCCTGATGGCCTGGACACTGCAGGCGCTATGGGTCTTCCTGACGGCTGCCTGTGCGCTCGCGGCGATGACTTCGAGTGAAGTTCGACCATTGGGAATATTCGCGGCTCTTGGATGCCTTCTGTGGGCTGTGGGCTTCGCAATCGAAGTGGCCGCGGATCAACAGAAACGTCGCTTTCGGGCCGACTCCGGCAATCGCGACGGCTTCATCCGATCGGGTCTCTGGGCCTGGTCCCGGCACCCCAACTATTTCGGCGAGATCGCCCTCTGGATCGGAATCGCCTTGATTGCGGTGCCCGTGCTATCAGGCTGGCAGCTCGCGACCCTGATCTCGCCTGTTTTTGTGTATCTCCTGCTCACACGGATTAGCGGTGTCCCGCTACTCGAAGCCCGCGCGAAAAAGAAGTGGGGAGAAGATCCGAATTTCGTCGCCTACATGCGATCGACGCCGGCGCTCTTTCCCCGCCCACCCCGAACTATTTGATGTCGAAACGAATCCTCATTACCGGCGCGACCGGGTTGCTCGGCAAGCGACTCGTCGCTTCGCTCGAAAGAGACGGCCACCATGTCGTAGCCACATCACGAGATCGCGCTCGTGCTCAGAAGAGCCTGGGCGACTCTGTCAAATGCTTCGACTGGGACTATCGGCATGAGCCCTTCCCAGTCGCGGCACTCGCGGGTGTCTCTGCAGTGTATCACCTGATGGGCGAGAATATCGGCAGCGGGCGTTGGACGGCTCGCAAGAAGAAGGCGCTGCGCGAATCTCGCATCCTCAGCACGCAGAAGCTCGTCGCCTCTCTCACCGACGACGTAACGGACTTTTTCTGCGCCAGTGCGATCGGGATTTATCCGGGTGATACGCATGAGCCTTTCGATGAAAGCTCGCCTCTACCCACACCTAACACCTTCATGACGCGTCTGTGCACCGACTGGGAAGAGGCAGCCGCTGCAGCAATGACGACGAAGCGGCGACAGGCCTGCTTGAGGATCGGTCTGGTACTGGCTGAAAGCGGAATGCTCGCGCCTCTCGTGCCGATCTATCGGCTTGGTCTAGGTGGACCGATCGGAGACGGCAGCCAGAAAATTCCCTGGGTGCACATAGAAGATCTTGTCAATATGATGCGTTTCGTCCTCGAACACAGGGAACTGAGCGGGCCGATCAACCTGGTCGGTCCGGAGCCGGTATCGCTCGAGACGTTCGGTCGAACGCTCGCTCGGAGCCTCAGGCGTCCGAGTTTCATCAAGGTTCCTTCCGTACTCGTTCGTGCCGCGCTCGGCGAAGCTTCTTCGCTGGTTCTTTCGAGCTACAACATTTTGCCGACACGACTGATTGGCTGCGGATTCGCTTTCCGGTACCCGACACACACCCTTGCGCAAACGGATATCCTCGAAAAATTCTACTGACCTGTAGGGTCGCCGCCATGACATAAGTGATAGTCGGGGTTCGGGTTCGAGCGATTGTTTGATTCAGGAATCATTGGCGAGGTCAATATGGATCCGCCCCAGTCTGATTCCGTGGCGTTCTCGCGCAGATAAACGCCGTCATTCCCCGCGCGCGTGGGTGTGGCCGACCCGCTTCGAAAGAGCGTTCCCAGGCGACGCATCAAGAATGGGAATCGGACGCCGAAAGTTCCGTGAGAAAAATTGCCGCTCCAGCTCGTTGATCAATCGCCGAAATCACGCGGGGCGGGACCAAGCGCATACCGATCGGGGAGGTTGATGTCGGCGACCGCGTGGAATGTCCAGAAAGTGGCCAGACCGAGAAATCCGAATGGGAGAGACCTCTTGAAACTCACTGCCCGCCGGACCCCTGTGCAGCGCGAATCAGTGATGGGATCTCACTAAAGTCGGGATGGTCCGCAGCATGGCGAGGACGATGCGACCAGATCACACGCTCTCGCTCCACAGCGAAGATCCCGGGCATTCTCCAGATATCGCCGGAGCGCGGTCCGCCTTCGTATCCCTTCTTTCGCGCTCTGCGACCGGCGGCGAACACCGCGGGGCCGAGCGCTTCGAAATAACTCGCTCGGTGAACACCGAAGCGCTCGTAGAATTCGAGCTCCGGGTCGGCCACCGCGCGTGCGTCCGGCCAATCACGCCGGAGGAATGCACGGCCCTCCGTCGGCGTCCCCTGGAAGAAGAAGAGCACGTCCGGGAAATTGTCGATCTCCGTCGTCGCCTTGCGAAGGTCTCCTACGATCTCACGACAGAAGATGCAGCCGAAGTGGCGCAGGAAGACCAGCAGTGTCTCGGCCGACGCGAGTTGGTCTCGCAACGAACCCGGTGAAAGCCCGACCCCCACGACGGATGCTTCGAGTGTCTCGGGCGAGATGGAATCTGGGTGAAGGCCGCCTTCGTGACCCTGAACCGCCGCGGCGGGTTCAGGCTCATCGGCACGGCGCTCCTTCACCACTGAATCCGAGGACATCGTCGCACTCCCTGGCGATACGGGCTCGGGCACATTAGCCCATCTCGCTCGTCCACACCGTTCACCTAGCGCACTTCTCGAAAACGGTGAACCCAGACGAGATGGTCCGGATCCCATTCCATCCCGCGATGCATCCGGATGATCAACGCCCGGTAGGTTTCGAGATCCGTGAAGCCTTCGGCGCGGGCTTCTTCGTCCGTCATGTCGCCAAGACGATCGTGGGTCAATGAGACGATTTCGAAGCTGCGTGATTCGAGCGTGAACGATTCGCCGGGATAGCCGTACACGCCATCCCGCCGCTGCTCCGTCTTGGTTCCAGCAAGGGTCGCGTCGACGAGCTTCTTCTGGCGCACGAGGCGCTCGATGCTGCAGGTTTTTTCGGGGTAGTTGGGCATGTTGGAATCCTTCAACCAGGGCGTTCTAGAAATCTCGTGGAGCGTTGACGCGGGTCCGCACAAAATCCGAATCTGCGCTTCGCTCAGTCCATGATTGGACTTCGAGGGCTACATTGCGATCAGACCAGAACGAATCATCAACGGTGACGACAATATCAGTAGCGAGTTCATCGTAAAGCCGATCCAAGAGCGGAGAATCTACCTTGCCCTCGAACGTCATTCACCCGAAGAAGCTCCTCGGCTCGAGTTGGACGGCAACTCTTCCAAAGGAGCGCGACAAGCACTTTATCGTTATCGCTGTTGTGAAACGTTCTGTCGCCGGCCAAGAAGACCGTTCGGTCCGCCTTCGCGCCATCCTGTCCGGTCGTGAGCAATTCGTAGGAGCGTGTGAACTCGCGGACAACACTCAGTGGAAACCAGGCTGGAGTTGAACCGGACGATTGAGTCTCAATTTCTCCCCACGTTACGGAGCACAGCTGACGGAGAAATCGAATCGTTTGGCACCGGCTAACTCTTTGAGCTTAGATTTTCACAAAGCGCCCAGAGTGCTCGACGATCCTTCTGGGATTCCCTCGTGATGGGAATCAGATGGGTTCTCCGCTCCCTTCGATCGAAGAAGAATCGACCGGTCGATCGTCGCCCCTGTTCGGACGCCGCAAGCCAAACAACGGTATCTGCCCCCTCGGCCGGCGTACGCAGGATATGACGAGTCACTTTATGGAACCGAGGCAGCGAGTCCTGTACGGCGGGCGTGTCAGCCCAACCGGGATGCATCGCGTTCACGACGACGGGCCCCCCCCGCAGTTCTTCAGCCCAGAGCTCAGCAAGGATCACCTGGGCGCGCTTGGTCTCGGCGTAGGCGAGAACACCATCGTAATCGCGACCCTTCCAGTTCGGATCCTCCAGATTCAATCGGCGAGAGTACATTCCACCCGACGAAACCCAGATCACCCGACCATCGGAGGACTTTTCCAGGCTCTCGCGCAGTAGGCGCGTGAGCAGGAATGGCCCGACCACATGCGTGGCCAGTGTGAGTTCCAACCCATCACGGCTCTCGACGCGCTCATCCGGCAGAACGCCCGCATTGTGCACCAATATATCGATCGGTGCTGAATTCAGCCGAACCGCCGCCGCTCGAATCGATTCCATGTCCGACATGTCGACGATCTCGAGCGATACCCGCGAATTTCCTGTTTGCTGGCGCACACGCTCTACCGCCTCGGTACCTCGCTCGGCATTGCGACAGAGAAGCACGACCTCAGCGCCGAGGTCCGCCATCGCCAACGCTGTCTCGTACCCGATCCCTGAGTTCGCGCCGGTAACGAGACACCGTCTTCCCGAGAGATCGACATCCAGGTCGTCGGCCCCAAAGGTCAAGCTATGAATTCGGAATCCAGTTCGGTCGAAGGAGGAAACGATGAATGGATCAACGACTCGACTGAGCGCGCGTCCCAGCCAGACTTGACCCGCGGAAGAACCAGACATATCGGAGATTGGCTCTGCCCCTTCTTCGAGCGCCTCGAGAATTTCGTCCACAGGCGGATGATCTCCCGCCTCGCGGCTAACATGTCGATACATCAGCTCGCCATCAGGCCTAATCACGAACAATCCGCCGAGCTGCCAGGGGTCACCCTGAACGCCCGTCTGGCGAGAACCTGCACGAAGAGCGCGCAGCGCATTCAGAGGAAGCCTCGGGGAGAGCAGTTCAACCCGGCCTCTTCGAAGACCGGCCGCGCGATACGCGCGGAGATCCGGATCCACCAGAATCGGACAATCGAGGTCGAAATCCTCTCGGAAGGCCGCCGCAAAATTTTCGGCTCCGTTCCCGACGATGACGATCTCTGCTCCTTGGGCGCGTATTTCGTTCATTCGGTCGCGCAACTGCGCGACTTGCTCTCGGCAAAAAAGTCAACCAAAGTGGCGAATGAATACGAGTACGACCGGACGCTCTCGCCAGAATGCTCCAAGGCGTTCTTGCTGCCCCGTCCAATCAGAGAGTTCAATGCGTGAAAGCTTGTTTGCAATTCTCATTATATTGCTCTCTCATCTGCGACAGTCAGAGTTCTTCTCGATTTTGCGCTGGCATGCAGTCCAATACGGCGATGCGGTCACTCGCCCCCCAAACCCCACAGCGATAATCGCCAGGGTATTCAGCGCCGGCTCGCAGACCTCGAATGTGATCATGCCATTTTTGAAAGATCCTTGACTTCGCCGTCTGCGCTTTTCGCCTCCTGCTTGCGGTATCCCTCGGCTCCCGCGAAGTCTTCGGTTACATAGATATAGACAGCTGCAACGACGATGAAGCTCACAGCGCATCCAAAGGACAGTAGGACAACTTCACTCACGACCGTTCCCTCCAAGCAACAATGCACCGGCCGACAAGATCGAGGGAACCCAGATGCCGACGTAGATTCCTTGCTCCTGGCTTCCTGTGAAGAAGAGCGACACTGACATCAGGAACGAGAGTCCGGCCGCCAGAATGAACAATGCCTTTGGTTTGCTGACGCCTGGAATCACCTCTCGCCTCTCAATTGCGCGCTCCTTCGCACGTGGTTCTTCGACTCTTACGTTCATGATGCAACTCCTTTTTCTTGTTGATTGGAAGTGAAGTTTTTTGCGGCTCTGGCGCTTTTTCCGCTTCGCGTAGAAGATCGACGCTTGCCTTCCCTCGACGTAATCGCATCCTCGGGAGGCGCTCCCGGTTCATTGTTCATTTGGCCAATCCCAGACAGTCGCTCTCGCAAACCTCGCACCGCGAGGCGACCGACTCGCTGCATCAGAATATCGACCAGGGGATCTGCTATCCGGCGAATGCCGACCAGATCGATTCTCGCCTCGTAGGTGACGCGGGTACCGCCAGGTCTTGCGACGAAGGTAATTTCGTCGATTGAACGCACGGAGGAATCGCCTCCGCTCAGGACCAAACGCGAGGGTCGATCGAATTCGGTGATCTCGTACTCGAGCGGAATCGACTGCCCGAAAAACGAAACGATCACATTGAACCGGCTGCCGACACGGACCTTGCCCTTCGTTAGACGATGAGACTCCTCGACGCCTGGGTCCCATTCAGCGGTGCGGCTGAAATCAGCGAGATAGTCGAATGCCTCCTCTATTGGGATGGGCAGGTCAATCGCGTCTACATATCTGGCCATTTCACTCCTCCGTTCCGCAATGGCGGGACTATCCTCTCGATTTGAGTTTCTGTCAAGATATTATCTATACAATATTTTTTTTGGAGATCAGATTGTCAACTCATCGTGCATTTTTATTGTTATAAAACAATGGTTTACAGTATTTTTTGTAAATTGAAGGGGGGACGATTGAGGAGATTGAATATGGACAGATCTGTGATTCGATATAGAATACGGCCATGTCAGAAGCAGAAGGCGATCCACTCGAGCTGACCTACCCACTTCGCACCGCCGCGCGGCTGACCGGCCTTTCGCCGGAGCTACTGCGTGCTTGGGAACGACGATATGAAGTCGTCGTGCCTCTTCGAACGGCGGGTGGGACGCGGCGATACAGCGCAGCCGACCTTGAACGGCTTCGTCTGGTGAAGGCCGCGGTCGATGCAGGTCACCGGATCGGAAAAGTCGCAAAGCTGGACGTCTCAGAGCTAAAAAGCAGGTCGGCGGTCGGTGAAGCCCGTCCGGCCGGCCAGCTCGACGAGATCCTGGCTGCACTCGACCGACTCGATGATGCGACTTCCCAGAGGCTTCTCTCCTTTCAACTGTCCACTCTGGGTCCATCGAGGTTTGCGCGCGAGATCGCAATTCCGCTCGTGCACGAGATCGGCGTGCGCTGGGCCAATGGAGAGATGGGCATTGCAGCAGAACATCTTGCGACAGGCATTCTTCGATCATTGCTCGGATCGGCGCTTCAACAAACCTCCAGCTCAATCCTGGGTCCTCGTGTCGTATTCGCGACGCCAACCGGAGAGCGCCACGAGCTCGGTGGGTTGATTGCGGCTCTGACCGCGCTCGGCGCGGGAGCAAACCCCCTTTATCTGGGAAGCGAGGTGCCCGTCGACGATCTACTGAGTGCCGTTGAGGAAACCCGCGCAGTGGCACTAGGCCTGAGTCTTGTCACGATCCCGACTTCACAGGCAACGCGTACGATTCTCGCCCTCCGCGAAGGGTTGGCGGGCCCGATTCATCTCTGGCTCGGTGGATCTGGCGCGAGCGCGATCAAACTTCCAGGCGGAGTGGATCACATCGCATCCCTGGAGGATCTCGAGCAGCGAGTCGCCCTGCTCGAGGACTAGCGCACAACCTCTTCGACGAGTAAGAGCAGCTTCATGGATCTCTCCTGCGGCGGTCCGTCCGGGACGGTGGGCTGCTCGCGAGTCGATCCGTGGCGCCCTGCGGTCGCCAGCGCCATGTCTGTATTTCTGACCACCGAGGCTCGGGCTGAGTTCGATCGGCCTTGCCCTCGCATGCGGCGTCGGGACTCGCGGACGAATATTGAGAACACACAGGGAGTAGGCTCCGGCTACATCTTCGACTTCGACGGGGCCTCCTGGGGCGAGGCCGAGAAGCTGGTCCCCGAACCGAGCGCCAGCTTGCTCGGAGCGACTGTACTCGTGCTGCTATTGGCGCTGGCCCGTCGAAAGCCAGTCGATATAGATCGGGGATGACCAGGCTCGCTCTTCGGCGGAGGCAAGACAATCATCAGCAGGATCCGTGGGCAATGTCGCTCGGCACGGGTTCACCGCAATACATTGTCCCTGCTCATCGAGTTCGCAACGCAGCTGGCCGGCATTGATCGTGGGACTCGCTTCCTCGATCGCCCGAACGTAATACACCGCATCCCTGGCATTGCTTGCGTAGTCCTCATCGCTGAATCGGACTGAACAACCCTCGCTCGTCGGCGGACAGGGGAGGGTCCGCCAGGGGTCTTGTATCAGCCCCGCCACGTCTTCGCCCGGCGAGTTCTGCGGCAAGATTCTCACCACTTCGATCCGGTCGATGCGCTTTCTCCGATCGGAGGGGTGATAACATTCACCCCCGCACAAGCGCTGCAATTTATCCTTCGGCATCACTCGCAAGGTATCCGGTGGACAGCCCGGCTTTTGCTCGAATGCACCGACGGCAGTGACTTCGAAGCTGGGGTTCTGCCGGCTGCGGATGGAACTGCCCATCGCGGCAGACTGCGAACCGTTATGCAAGTCGAACCACAGCAGGATCCGATCTCCGCTGGTGGCGTAGACCTCCTTGCGCTGCAGAGCGTCCCACACCGCATCGCGACTACGCCCTTCGCTATGCACCGCGACCAGACCGCCGGTGCCAAAGAAGGACGCGAAACGTTCGAAATTCGGGCTCAGCAATCCACCAGCTTCTTCGACGCTGAGAAACTCAGCTGTCTGTTCCTCGTCTTTGAGGATGGCAGGCGGGCCCAATCGCCCCAATCCGGCATCCGTCATGTTGAGGCGCTGAAATTCTTTGTAGCCGGTACCTGGCCTCGCCGTATGCACATCGGATGAACCGATCATGCCCCAGCGAAAACGCTTGGGTTCACCGTCCACAGAAAAATCACGGATGGCCAGTCCGTACTGAACCGAGCTGGCTGGCCGATAGTTGTAGGCGGGCATGTAGCAGTCGGTGCATTGCCCCGCATTCAGCCAGTCCTCGATCGTCGCTCCGGGCACCGTCCAGTGGCCGGAATCCTTGGTCAGGATAAAATTGGCGCGCGTGGCCGCCGCCCGTTGCTCGCAGACCTCGCTGCTTTCACCCGCCAGCATGCAGCGATCAAAAATGATCTGTCCGGCTCGCCAGCACTCGGGCAAGAAATCTTCGGTGGGCGCCGCACAATACTCTGCACCATTCTCGTCGATGCCACGCGCTCGCCAGGATCGGTACTGCTCGGTGTTGCCATGGCCCGAGAAAACTTCGATGAGCGGCTCATGCTTATCGGGGGTCGTGTGTGCGGCCAGTTGTTTGTCCCAACTGGTCAACGGCGGCGTATAGAAACCCCATGTGTTGCCATGGGGAATCACCATATAAGGAAAACCCCAGTCATCCAGCTTGCCAAACAATTCAGTGGGTGTGGGTGCACTCTCCTGGCAATCGGCTGGCAGACTCCGCACCGGAATGCCGCTGGGACAAGTTTCGAGCTGCGCTCGATCCTCCAGGAAGCGGGCAAAATCATGGTAGGGCTGCCGTCCCTGGTCACCCATGCCGCCGGCGATCAACAACAGGCGCATCGGAATTCCGAATGGATCGGTGCCGCCAGGAAAGAGCTGCTCCCGCGAAGAGATCGGGCGAACGGGGATCTTTCCTTCGGCGGTATCTTTCAGGATCACATTTTTGTGCCCGTAGTGCTGGTCCGGGACGTTACCGATCTGGGTCCACTCCCAGCCAAGGAAAGTCACCATATCCGGATTCTGCGGGTCACCCGCGACGGCATTGCACTGACGAACGGCATCCCTGGTCAAAGACCATTGTCTGGGTGTCAGTCCCTCGGCGTGATCATTGATGGACCAGAAATCCAGTGCCGAGCAATAGCGGGCAAAATCACAGGCGTCAGAAGGTGGATGCGAACCCTCACCGCCGTACATCGGCAAACTGATATTGAAGGCGTCAAAGGAAAAAGTGGTGTGCGCATGCAGATCTCCAAACAGGATCTGCTTGTCGGAACGCATCAACTCTGGCTCTGCGGGGGCAGGCTTTCTCGGCTCGAGAATGATCTCACCCGGCGCCTGCCGCTGTCCCCAGTAGCCTGTTCCAGCGAGGTAGCCCCAGCCAACGGCCACCGCCAGCAACAGCAGAAGCGGTGTCAAGACGAAGCGAATAGCTCTCAATGGGCCTCCCCGGCGCCGGTTCATCCTGCTTCAAGGGTAGATGAGGCGATGGCGAATCGCTTCTCAGCGGAGCGCTCGGATGCGTGGCGCCGGGGGGCGGCAGTCGTGCTGGGGAACAGAGTGATCGAACTCGAAGCCCGGATCCGCCTCATCGGTCGACCCTCTCGCGTCGCTCCGCATTCGGTTACTCTCTGGCCGGACCCATTCACGATCGTCCGCGTCTCCAAGCCGACTGCGGCGATCCTTTCAGTACACCCAACCATCAGGAGTTTCCCATGCCCGACGCATTCATCATCGACGCCTGCCGTACCCCTCGTGGAATCGGCAAGCAAGGCAAGGGAGCCCTTGCGCACCTGCACCCGCAGCATCTCGGATCGACCGTGCTCCGCGCGCTCCAGGAGCGAAACGGTTTCGATTCCGCCGAAGTCGACGACGTGGTCTGGGGAACGAGTTCGCAGGTCAGCGAACAGTCCGGCGATCTCGGTCGCATGGCCGCGCTCGACGCCGGCTACGACATCAAGGCCAGTGGAGTCACCCTCGATCGCTTCTGCGGTTCCGGCATTACGAGCGCGAACATCGCCGCCAATTCCGTCATGGCGGGGATGGAGGACCTCGTGATCGCGGGCGGCACGGAGATGATGTCGCTGCCCAAGAAGGGGATGCTGCCGATGGGGGCGAACAACATGCATCTCCAGGAGTTGCATCCACAGCCTCACCAAGGCGTGTGCGCCGACGCGATCGCCACGCTCGAAGGGATTTCGCGTGAAGCGCTCGACGCGCTCGCAGCCGAGTCCCAGCGACGGGCCGACGTCGCAATCAAAGAAGGCCGATTCGATAGGAGCCTCGTTCCCGTGCATAACCTCGACGGCACACTCGCGCTGGACCACGAGGAGTTTCCGCGGCCCGGCACGACGGCCGAATCCCTCGCCGCACTGGCCCCGAGCTTCCCGAAGCTCGCCGACTATCGACACGAGGACAGCCTGACCTTTCGCGAACTCGTCGCCAAGAAGTATCCGGACCTCGAGATCGTGCACGTGCACCACGCGGGTAATTCGAGCGGAGTGGTCGATGGCGCCGCCGCGATCCTCTTCGCCGGCAAGGAGTACGCGGACGCTCATGGACTCAGGCCGCGAGCACGTGTCATCGCCACCGCCAACATGGGCGATGACCCGACCCTGATGCTGAACGCGCCGGTCCCCGCTGCGAAGAAGGTGCTGAAGCGAGCCGGTATGACACTCGCGGACATCGACCTCGTCGAGGTCAACGAAGCCTTCGCCGTCGTCTCGGAGAAGGTCCAGCGGGATCTCGACCTCGCTCGCGACAAGGTGAACGTCAACGGCGGAGCCATGGCGCTCGGACATCCCATTGGCGCGACGGGCGCGATCCTGATCGGCACGGTGCTCGACGAGCTCGAGCGGCGAGATCTCCAGACAGGTCTGATCACGATGTGTGCCGGTGGCGGGATGGCCCCGGCGATCATCATCGAACGCGTCTAGAGCGCTGTCACGCCGATCGGTGGCGAGGAAGGTTGGGCAAGTCGCGATGGGATGGGTGACTCGCGGGATGTGGTTGTGTTCGGTCGCGCTCGTCATGAGCGGCTGCAACGGACCCCTGCCTTTCATGTCCGGCGGGGAGTTGTCCGGGGACGAACGTCCCGCACCCGAGGAATGGGCGCTCGACGAAGACTTCGCGACCGTTCAACTCGAGACGCGACCGGAGGATCCCTACTCGGTCAATATCTCCTACGCACAGATCGACGGGCGCCTCTATATCAATGCGGGCGACACGGAGAAGAAATGGGTCGTGCACATGGAGTCGAATCCGCTCGTCCGGCTACGCACCGGAGATGTGATCTATCTTGCGCGTGCCGAGCGGGTCGTCGATCCGGCCGAGATCTCGGAGTTCGATGACGCGTGGGTCAGCCATTCGATGATCCTTCGCCACCCTGACGACCTCGAGGGAGTCTGGGTGTATCGTCTCGTTCCCCGCTGACGTTCGGATCGATGGCGTATTTCTCGAGCCCTCCAGCGAATTCCGACGTGAACTGCGGCGTGCCTTCCGGCCGGTAGCCCAGTCGAAGGTCCCGTTCCGCACCAAACTTCTTCTTGATCTCGTCGTAGTAGTCTTGTGGCTTGCGTTGCTTGCGGCTCGTGTCGAATGCGAATGGATTCTCAGGCTGACTCATGGCATGCGCTCGGCGTCGAGTACGCCATCGCGTGAGAGTCGGTCGATCTCGTCCGCCGTGGCATCGAGCCAGCGCACGAGGACCTGCCGATTGTGCTCGCCTCGATAGGCCGGTCCGGCACGCACACCACTGGCTGCGTCCGAGAAGCGATACGGCGACTGTACGACCGGCCGCTTTCCTTCACAGCGATCGTCCACCTGCGCGACGCTTCCCCGGGCCAACGCGGTGGGTGAGGTGAAGGCGTCGACGTTCGGCCGAATATCGCCCCAGGCGAGGTTCATACCGTCGAGCGCGGCAATCAGCGACGGGCGGTCGGGGAACGATGTGTAGAATGCGGCCGTCGCCTCTCGCCGATGGCGGATCTTTGTTTCGAGATCGGCTCCCGCAGGCGTTGCGTCGACTACGCCGTGATGCTTCACCAGCAGCTTCCAGATGAAGCGAAAATCACCGGTGATCATGATCGGACCGCCGGTCGCATCCCAGACCTCTCCACCTCCTCGCTCGAGTGGAATTCCGTCGACTGTGAAATTGGCGTAGTCATCCGTCACCAACATCGTGTCGAGCATTGCGATGTCGAGGTGTTGGCCGCGGCCGGTCCGGTTTCGCAGGTGAAGGGCCGAGAGGATCGCCACGAGTCCGTGCAGGCCGGCGTTCATGTCGGCAATGGAGAGGACGGGATCGCTGGCGGGTCGACCATCGAGTTCGGCCTGGCGCGCCACGATACCGGATTCGGCGTGGAGGACCGCGGCGTAGGCGGCCCGATGAGACTCGGGTCCGTCTTGACCGAAGCCGGAAATCGAAAGCATGATGAGACCGGGATTGTCCGCGGAGAGTTCCTTCCACGAGAGACCGTGTCGAGTCATGACGTCGGGCCGAAAATTCTCGATGACGACGTCGGCCCGCGACGCAAGCCGCTGTACGAGATCAGTCGATCCCGTCGCCTCGAGGTCGATGCAAATGCTCTCTTTGCCGGCGTTCTGTTGAGTGTAGTAGCCGGATAGGCCAGCTCGGACATGTCCCCAGGCGCGCGTCACGTCGCCTTCGGGCGGTTCGAGTTTGACGACCTCTGCACCGAGGTCCGACAGCATGCGGCCTGCGAAGGGACCGGCAAGGACCCGCGAAAAGTCGAGTACACGGATACCTTCGAGGGGGAAATCCATGACGCGCGGAACTCAGTCTTGCGCCATCGTAGGCGTAGCCGATTCGGTGCGCGATCCGTCCGGGGTAATCGTTGGCTTCGCAGTCCCGCGAAAGCTGAACTCCTCAGTATCCGTTTCCTCGAGTTCGATCTCTCCCGAGAGGACCTTGCGTTTCCATTCCTGGTGTTCGGGCTCGCGCGCGTGGAATTCGGGCATCACCTCCTCGGCAAACAGTTCGAGGCTTTCACAGATGTCCTCGTGGGTGTTGCTGCCGGCCTGGTTGAGCAGGATCACCTGATCGATGTTCGAGGCCTCGAATTTGCGCAGCTTCGCGCGCAGCGTTTCCGGGGATCCGACGAGTCCCGTGCGGCGCTGTTTTTCGCCGGCCGGCGTTTCCTTCCACTCGAGGTATTGCTCCCAGAGATTGACGGAACCCGGTGCAACGGGGCCGTGTTTCGAGTAGAAGCGAAGCGCGAATTGAAAGAAGGTCCAGCCGTCGGCTTTGCGCAGTGCTTCTTCGTCGTCGCGGCAGCACATGAAGCCGGACACGAGCGCGATATTCGGATTTGTCTGGTAGTCCGCGAGCTTCTCCTGTCTTTTCACGAAGGCGTTGTAGTAGGTGTTGACCCAAGCGTGTGCCGCGTCCGCCGACACGAACTGAAAGCCCAGCGCACCCATGCCGCGGCGGCCGGCCATGTCGATCGTTTCGAGCTGTGAACACGCCACCCAAAGGGGCGGATGCGGTTTCTGATACGGCTTGGGCAACACGTTGCGAAGCGGGAAATCGAAATACTCGCCGTGGTATTCCCAGCCTTCGCTCGTGAACATGGGCATGATTGCTTTGACGGCGTCTTCCCATACGGCACGCTTGTCGCGGAAGCGTCGATCGAATGGGTGGAGTTCGGTAATCGAGGAGCCTTCACCAATGCCCATCTCGACTCGACCATTCGAGAGCAGGTCGAGGGTACTCACGCGTTCGGCGACGCGTGCGGGATGATTGGTCGTGAGCTGGATGATTCCGTGCGCGAGCCGGATCTGCTTTGTGCGTTGGCTGGCCGCAGCGAGAAACACTTCCGGCGCGGAGGAATGAGAATATTCTTCTAGGAAGTGGTGCTCGACTTCCCAGGCGTAGTCGTAGCCGAGCCCGTCGGCCAGTTCGACTTGCGTGAGAGAGTTCTGAAACAGCTCATACTCCGCTCGCTCCGTCCAGGGCCGCGGCAGCTGATGTTCGTAGAAGATTCCAAATTTCATAGGTCGATTGTACGACTTTTCACTGCCCAGTTGGGCGTGTTTTTCGGGAGCCACGCCGAGGCGGTCCGACCATCCCGGCCTCTGATGGGCCTCACGACCAGGGGCTACGCGTCGCCTGTGGCCTTGCGCCCTCGGCGAAGCGCCATTCGGGAGAGATTTTCGTTCCCGGTCTGCCAGGTCACGTTGAGCGTCACCTTCGCAAGCTTCCAGATGTCGGCCGTGCGAACGAGTTCGTTGATGTAGTAACCGCCAATCGTCCAGCGATCCGCACCGTTCTCGAAAGCGTCATCCGGTTCAAGCAGGAGAAAGTGCTCGGCCTGCATATTCGAGACACAAGTCGCGTAGTCACCCCGCAGATCGTGAACATGATTCGAACTGGTGTGTTGAGTTGCTCGGAAGCCGGCAAAGAGTCGTTCTGCGTCGCGTACCCATTGATCCGCGTCGTAGTGATCCGGTCGCAGGCCAACGGATTGGAAGTCCATATCGATCGTGTCCATGAAGATCGATCGAAGAAGCGCCCAGTCGCGTCGATCGAGCCCGGTCGCGTACGCATGAACGACGTCGCTGATCGCGGCGCGGTCGAGCAAGGATTGAAGCGCCGACTCATGCATCGTTCAATGCTCGATCTCGATCTCGAGGGCGTTTGCGATCACGAAGGGCAGTCGACCAGAGATCATGAAATTCGCTTCGTCCGCACGCGTGGCAGCGTATTCTGGCGACGATCCCGAATCGCGCAGCGCTTGCACGTCTGCGAACCACGAAATCGGGACGCCATCATAGGCAGGTGTCCTGCCAGCCTCGTAGATGCCGGGCCGGACGTGACATTGCACATAGCGTCTGTTGCCCGGAATGCGCGATGCAATGGGCCCGTGCGTTTCTCGCCAATATCTTTGAAAGAACTCGAAGCTCACGTCGGGTCGCTTGTTCAGGAATGCGATCATTTTTACGCTGTCTTCGGGAATCGTGCCGTCGATGATGACGACCTCGTCTGTGATCACGGAGTCGATGCTCTTCGCGTCGATGAAGTTGGACTCGTCCGCCTGGACCGCTCGGAATTCCGGCGACGAGGAAAGAGCCCGCATCGAGTCGGTGTCGTCGAACCACGCCTCCGCGACGCCGTCGTAAGACGGTTCGCTTCGATCGTAGGCGGATAGAAGTGTGTGATTCTGGATGTATCGGCGCAGTCCGCTCTGGCGAACCACCAGCGCTGCGTGACGTGTCCGCCAGTGTCGCTGGAAATCCTCGACCGACATGCCGATCCTGCGCTTGAAGAATGCGATGAGCTTGACCACGGCGTTAGCGACCTTCGGGCCGATACAATTTGATGGGCCGGTCCTGCGTGATCCAATCCCCCTGTCGACTCCAAGGTCGTCCGGCAAACGCGCCCCCGTCGACGACCTGCGCGTGGCCCGTCACCCATTCCGAATCGTCACTCGCCAGCCAGAGCGCGGCGCGCGCGATGTCCTCGGGCTGTCCGACGCGTCCCATCGCTTGCGTCTTGGCCAGACCGTCCGCGAGGCGCTCGAGGGCTTCATGACTGGCGTTCGGCCGGCCGGCGGCGAGCGGCGTTGCGACGATGCCCGGACAGATGCAGTTGACCCGAATGCCGTGTTCACCGAGTTCCAGGGCGACGGAACGCGTGAGGTGAATGACCGCCGCCTTCGCGACGCTGTAGAGATGGGGAGACTCGCCCGTCTTGAGTCCTGCGACCGAAGCTGTACTGATGATAGAGCCGCCACCTTGCGCGCGCATGACGGGCGCGGCGTGTTTGATCCCGAGAAAGACACCCTTGAGCAGAACGTCGAACGTAATGTCGAATTCTTCGACCGTCGTCGTTTCGATCGACCCGAGGGCACCACCGAAACCAGCGTTGTTGAAGATGCAATCGAGTCGACCCCAGCGCTCCACAGCATCGCCGACGACCGCTCGGATTTCGTCTTCGCGTGTTACGTCGACCTGATGAAAGGCGGCCGCATCGCCGAGTTCTTTGGCGAGCGCTTCGCCTCGCTCGGACTGGGCATCGGCGATCAACACGCGTGCGCCCTCTTCGACGAAGAGCCGGGCGCTGGCTGCGCCGATCCCGCTGGCGCCTCCGGTGATGATCGCGGTCTTGTCGCTGAGTCGCTGCATGGGGCCTCTCCCGGTTGCCGCTGATTGCGCACCGAAACAGTAGAACGATCATCACCGTTGCGCAGGCCGGCGGAAATGCTGCGCGGCTGCCTCCCCTAGCCCAGCGCCGGGCCGCCAGGTCGCGATTCCGATTTGCTGAATGGGCTCTGAACGAGGCGGGTCCGCGTTGTTTCGGGCCCTGATCGGTCGCGACGACCCGGCGCACCCACGATTCCGAACGCGAGCAATGCATGAGGAACCGGCTGGATTGTCGATGCCGCTCCTCGTTTCCTGATCGAGATCGTTTATCCTTCTGCCGCCGCTTGCCGGATCAGGCAGCGACTATACGGATGCTCTTTGCAGACGAAGTAGGGAAACCCGATGACTAACACGACGCTATACGGAACGCCGCTATCCCTCTACACAGGTAGAGCCCGTAGCTATCTGATCAAAGCGGGGCTTGCGTACCGAGAAACGACACCCACCACCCGCCACTACCTGGAGAACGTGGCGCCTATGACGGGCGGACGACAGAGCATGCCAACGGTCGAGCTGGCGGATGGCAGGGTGATCCGGGACGGTGTGGCCATTGTCGACCACTTCGAAGAGGAGAGCGGGCAGTCATTTTCTCCCACCTCACCAAAGCAGAAGATCCTCAGCAGGCTTTTTGACGTCATTGGCGCTGAGGGACTACTGCGTCCGGCGATGCACTATCGGTGGAACTTCCCGGAGCAGAACCTCGACTTTCTGAGATTCCACTTTCAGTCCGTGATGCCGGATGGTCCCGATCGGGAACAGAAGGCGGACGCAGCTGCGGACCGTATGCGAGCCGCCTGTATGGGCTTCGGTGCCGTGCCGGACACGTTTGAGGTGGTAGAAGTCCTCTACCTCGAATTGCTGGAGAAGCTGAACGCGCATTTCGCTAGTCAGCCGTATCTCCTGGGCGGCAAGCCTTGTATCGGCGATTTTGGCATGATCGCGCCCTTGTACGGCCACCTGGGTCGGGACCCGAAGCCGCTCTCGCTGATGCAGGCACATGCGGTCCGGCTCTTCAGATGGGTCGAGCGCATGAATCGACCAGAGCTCGATGTGGGCGAGTTCGCTGTGCAGGATGGGACGTATCTCGCCGGTGATGAGATTCCCGAGTCCCTGATCGATGTGCTGAAGCACATCGCCATCGATTTCGTGCCGGAGACTCGTGCTGCGTCGGTTTGCATCAACGAATGGATTGATCAGCAAGGCGAGCTGGCGCCTGGAACGGAAGTCGTTCGCGGGGTTGGCCTCTGTCCCTTCGACCTGAGAGGCGTCACGGTGAACGCGTTGGCGCAACCCTTCCGCTTTTACTTGCTCAAGCGCGTGCAGGATGAATTCGAATCACTGGGCCAGCAGGATCGGAAGGATGCCGCCGCGATGATGGCGGCTTGCGGCATGACCGAGCTACTCGATCTCAAGCTCTCGAGGCAGATTGGACGAGACAACAATCTCGAGGTCTGGCTCTAATCTGGCTGATTGATTTCCGGTCGACGAACATGGGCCAGGCTGCTCAATGTAGAGCTGCCTGTTTTGGCTAGTCGCGCCGATCAGTCCGTGACCCGTGCGCGTTCGGGGTACTTTTTGTCCGGCGGCAGCGTGCAGATGCGGTTCATACGGGTAACGCTGCCGTTCAGATATTCCCACACCAGCTGCTCACCCTCGCGGTAGCGCTTCACCACCACGGGACCGAATCCGAAGACATGAAAGTCCAGCACGCCGTCCTTCCAGACCATAGCGGCGGACGTGCGGGGGCAGAACGGTTTACCCCCGATCCGGAACAGCACGCCTTCGGTGTCGTTGGTGGTTTCGCCGAGCGTACTGTTGGGACCCGAATCATGGATGATGTCGCTCGAGGTCACCACCACGCGGCTGCCGCACTGCTCGATACGCTCGACATGACCCCCACCCACTTCCTGCCACAGGCCGCGAATGTCATCCGCACCGTCGACGAGTGGTTCCGTGCAGAGCGCCAGTATCGGCAGCGGAAAGTGTTTGTAGCCACATCCCGGGGTATTGCCTTTGGGGATGTCCGCTGCCATCAAGCCCGATCCATCCAGCACCGGTAGCTCGCAGTAGTTCACCAGACTGCCGTCACCGGCGAGGGTGGCGGGATCCGTGGTCAGCGGTGGGCGGGGCGAGAAAAAGAGCGCCCAGAATGCCAGCAGGGCGAACACGACGAAGCCGATCAGTATTCGGGTGAGTAGCTTTTTCATGGATCAGGCTGAGTGATGCTATAGCGAGACGGTTTCCATTCTACCAGACAGTGCGGTCGCTCAGCCACACCGGCGCTCTTGCGTAGCTGTTTCATTACCCCGCCGCGGCTGCCAGCGCCCGAAAACGTGCCTGTTGAGTGGCGACCTTCGCGAGATAGCGCCGGACGTCATGCGTGCCGCAACGCTGGTCCGGCCTGAGCGCGAGACCGCGCCGCGCATGTGCACGCCCGGCACCGGCTCCACAGAGATGAACCAACGCGGCCAGCTCCTGCTTGTCCCGCAGCGTCGCATTCGGGACCGGGTGTCGCTTGAAGGCTTGCTCGACACTACGATCGAGGTGGGCGGCGGTGAGCTCGATTGCATGGGAGGGAATCACGCGGGTATAAAGGACATTGAACCAACACGACCGCCAGTTGTTCCAGGGGCCGCTCGCGACGACCTGGTGGTCATGGATGCAGAAGCGACGGGCTTGCTCGAAGGTCCCGTCGCTGATCTGGTACATGCCGACGGAACTCGAGGCCGGCTGGTAGACGTTGAAGGGGTTGAAGTCGAAAGACCAACGCCAATACGTCCGCGCGATCGGATTGCCGGCCCCCTCCACCTGCGCGAGCGCAGCGAGCAGGTCCGGGGTGATCACGTCGGTCGCATGGCGCCGGAAGAGCGGCGCATAGGCGCGCCATGTTTCCGCAGGCGACTTTTGAAGCACCTCGCTGACGGGGAAGAAGAGCTCGGTCGGCTTGCGAACGATCTGGTAGACGCCATTCAACGCAAGGAAGAGGACGACGACCGCGGCCGCTCCGATCGGCCATTGAACGCCCCTCGGCAAACCCCGCCAGGCGCGCCACCACCGCCGCCGTGTTCGCTTGCTCGGGAGCTTTTTTCGAAGCTTGCTCGGGTGGAAACGGGACCAACGAGTACGCCGAGTACGGCGCCGAGGCGGCCTTCGCGTTCGCTTTCGACTCGCGGGGCTGCGCGGCATCGCGCGACTCTATCAAAACAGATGCTTCGTCAAACCTGGGGAACATCGAAACCAGGGTCACCGAGCTGGAGTCGTAGAGACCAATTCCCTGAACGCAGGACCAGCGATTTCGTTCCGGCGAGCAGGGAAAACCGAGCAAGCGATCGCGCTCACCCGCGATATTCTTAGGCGGCCGGTCGAGCCGTAGGGGGCCGTCATCTCGCTGAAGAACGCTGTCATCGTCTAACCCGCTCCACCCCGGACACAGAGGCGCGACTTGCCGAAGCTCTCGAAAGCGACGCTGTTTTCCTACTCGCTGGCGGACATGCCGGTCGCGATGTCGATGTTCCCGGTGATCGTCTTCATTCCGCGCTTCTACTCGGCGGATCTCGGGGTGCCTCTCGCGTGGGTGGGCACGATCCTGATCGCCCAGCGCCTGTTCGATGTCGTCACCGATCCGCTGATGGGCATCGTCAGCGATCGGACGCGTTCGCGATTCGGTCGCCGGCGTCCGTGGGTCGCTGCATCCGCCCCGATCCTCATGCTCGCGGTCTATCAGCTATTCATGCCGCCGGAAGGTGCGGGAGGTTGGCATCTCCTCATCTGGGGCATGGTGCTCTCGATCGGCACAACCATGATCATCATCCCCTACTACGCATGGGGGGCAGAGCTGAGCGCCGACTATCACGAGCGCTCGCGTGTGACCGGTGCGCGCGCCATGTTCAACGTCATCGGAAGCTTCACGGCACAGGCCGTTCCGGCGGTTGGGCTGTTGGCCTTCGGGCTCGGCGGGACCGACTTCGTCCTGACCTCCGTCGGAATGACCATGCTCGTGTTGATGCCGCTCTGCGTTGCGATCACGGTCTGGCGAACACCCGAGCCCGAAGTCGAGATCCAGTCGCAAGTTCCGACCATGGCCGGACTCAAGCTCATGGTCGGCAACAAGCCGTTTTTGCAACTCGTGCTCGCGTTCATGATCGGTTCGATCGGTCTCAATATCACGACGCCGCTCTACGCGTTCTTTGTCGCCGACGTACTCGGTTCCGAGGACCAGACGATCTATATGCTGAGCTTCTTCTATCTCACGAGCCTGTTCTCGGTGCCGATCTGGGTCTGGCTCTCGGGCCGGATCGGGAAGCATCGCGCGTACATCTGCGCCTTCTTCCTGCTCGCGTTCGCCCACCCCTTCTATCTCTTGTTAGGCAAGGGTGACTTCTGGTGGATGCTGCCGATTACGGTCGCGACCGGCTTCGCCGCGGGCGGTTTTTCCCAGGCCTTGCCGAACTCGATGAAGGCCGACGTCATCGATCTCGATGCGCTCGAGAGCGGCGAGAATCGCGCGGGCCTCTTCTTCGCCGCCTGGTCCTTCGCTCAAAAGGCTACGGCAACCGTAGGTGCGGGGATCGCGATGTACGGCCTCAGTCTGTTCGGCTACGACGCCAAGCTCGGCGATGCCAACAGTGCCGAGGAACTCTTCGGCCTGCGCTTCCTCTTCTCGACCTTTCCATCGCTGTTCTTCCTGATCGGGGCCGCGATCGTGTGGAAGTACCCGATCACGGCAGCCCGTCATCGTGAGATTCGCGCACAAATCGAGGAGCGGAACGAGGCTGTCGCCAACCGGAATGCCTGATCGGGTATGGCGAACTCACATCAGCGGATGATCGCTCTCACCATCGAGCAGCATGGACCCCACGCCTTCCCAGCCCTTCGTCTGTGCGACCATATGCTGACGCGCGGTCTGCATGTCGCGCAGGTGCCGGTCGAAGGGGCTCTTCTTGCTGTAGATCGCACTGCCGCCGATCACGTCGTAGAGCAGTGACGCGACCTTGCGTCCGGTCTGGAAGGCGTTCGTGCCGGAGAGCCAGGCGTTGGCCCGGTCCTCGGTGGTGAGGTCTTCTCCTCGCTCCAGCTTGGCCCACTGATTCTCGAGCGAAGTGAATACGTAGCTGCGGGTCGAGCCGAGCATCGCCTGGGCCTCGGCAATGGCTGACTGGACCCGGGGCATCTGACTGTAGGGCAGGCCGACCACGCGATCGGTCTTGTCCTCGAGGATGTTGCGGGCCGTGTCGAGTGCATCGGCGGCGACGCCGAGCGGGACGCCCGACATCTTGCGCAGGAAGTGGTCGGGACGCTTCCAGATCGTGCCTTCGCGCTTCGGCGCTTCGGCGCTTCGAAAAGACTGAACGAGCGCTCACGCGGAACGCGGAAGTGGACATTTCCTCCATTCAATGTCACGCTGCTGAATCGCTTTTCGAATCGGTCCCTCGAATTTCCGCGCTCCGGGTGATAGGTTTCCGAACATGAGGCGCGTACTCTTGATCATCTCTGGCGTGCTGATCGTGGCGATCGCAATTCCGCCGCTGTGGTTTGCGATCTTCCCTGCGGATGCGCCACCGATGCTTCCGCCCGCCGGGAAGCGCGTCGTGTTGAGTGACGGGACGGGCTTGAATGTTCTGGACTCCGGCCAGGGTGCGCCGGTCGTCATGGTTCACGGGCTCCCCGGCACCGGCTACGAATGGCGTGAAACGCAGGCTGCGTTGAACGCGCTGGGGATGCGGGCGATCGCATACGATCGAGTAGGCTACGGACGCTCCGATGCTCGGAAGACGGGCGCCTACACTCCAGAAGGCAATGCCGCCGAACTCATCGGACTCCTGGAAGCGATGGATCTGCGCGACGCCACGGTCGTCGGCTGGTCCTACGGCGGTCCGACCGCCATGACGGCGGTCATGGAACAGCCCGATCGGATCCGGCGACTGATTCTGGTCGGCACGGGTGGTCCCGACTCAGACGAAGCAGCGCCCCCCGAGCCGTCGGCGATGCTGCGGTTCTTCTACTCCGACGCCGTGTTGAGGTGGCGGACCGCGATTCCTCCGCTGAGCGTGGCGCTCATGAAGGTGCTCTCCGACGCCGCCTTCAGCGAAGGGCCTCAGCCCGATTGGTGGCTCGATGGCGTGCGCGCGAACTTCAGCCGCTGGGAAACGCTCGTCACTTATCGCGAAGAGATGCTGGGGATGAGCTCCGAAAGTGTGATGAATTTCGATCCCTCGCGAATTGCCGTGCCTACGCTCCTTCTGCATGGCGATGATGATCGCCTGGTCCCCGTCGGCGTTTCGAGATATCTCGCGGCTCGTATTCCCGATGCCAAACTCGTCGAATACCCGGGTGCCAGTCACATGCTCCCGGTGACCCACGCCCGCGAGATCGCAGCCGAGATCGTTGCTTTCGGGCAGTAGGACGAGACGCCGCTGAATCGTGTCGCTGATCTTTCCGAGCGTACTCGGTGCGGTGGCGACGGATTTCCTGTGATCGAGAACTGGGAACGAGTTCAGGCGAGTAGGCTACTCCCCTACCTCCTCCACCGGCTTGGCCCCGAGGACGTGTTGTCGCATGTCGGGCGGGACGTCCGGGGGCTCGACCGTGAACTGGCCGTCCGAGACGGGTGGATCGACGTCGAAGACGTTGTTGAACTTGTGGATCGAGTCCCAGATTCCAACAGCGATCGTCAGCTCGACGACCTGCTCCTCTGTGAAGTGCTCGCGCAATCGTTTCATGAACGCGTCATCGATTCCATGAGCGTGGTTCATCACGAAATCCTCGGTCAAATCGAGGGCTACCTTCGTGCGTTCGTCGAGGTCGGAGCTTCGGTGGTCCAGCATCTTCGCGACCATGTCTTCATTCATGCCATTCCGCTGCGCCGCAGCGGATCGAGCAGGTATTCAATACCGGCAGCCGTTCAGATTCGAGGACTTCAGTCGGATCAAGTCCTTGAGAATGGGGTCGAGCTTGCTGTGGGACCACAACAGCCCGTAGTTGAACATGAAGCCCTTGAAGAGATTCGGACAGTGGAGGTAGACCCCTGCAAATCCCTCGACTCCTCCCGCCTCGCTGATTCTCGGCATACTTCCTCCCGTGTGTTGACGGTGAGTCTACGCGAGGTGGAGCCGATCGACAAACAGGGGATTGCCCCATCCGGACGCCAGGGAGGCCGGGTTCGGGCGTCACATAACAAACCGACAGAACGGGTGGGTGGATCGTGGCGTCGCCTGCGCATTCCTCTTACCCTGAGACGTTGAATAAGCTCGATGAGGACGGAGAATTCCGCCCTGAGAGTGGCCACAAGCCTGCGGTCTTGCCTCGTCACGTCCGACAGGCCTGTCCCGCACCGAGAACCCGAAACGAGAAAGAGAAGGGATGGTCATGGCACGGTACGTATTGATAGGGCTCTGTGAGCCGACAAGCACCGACGACCAGGCGATTTTCGATGAGTGGTTTATCGATCAGCACATCGAAGACACAACCAAGTGTCCCAATTTCATCAAAGGCAGTGTCTACAAGCTTTCCGGACCGCATCTCGATGGGGAGACTGTTTCGAACTACCTGTCGGTCTACGAGGTCGAGGCGGAAAGCTACGAAGAAGCCGAGCGGGCGCTCAACGAATGGCAGGCCGACCCGGACGCCTGGGAAGGTCGCCGGCATCACATGGAAACGATGAAAAGGGCCGGCCAACTGCCTATCAAGATAAACGGTTCTGGTTGGTATGAACTCCTGAAATCCTATGACGGATCAAAAGCTGGAAGCGGATAGGCAGAAGAGGCCGCGTTTCAGACTGTCGTGCTGAATGGTTGGGTTCAGTCGCCGAGTCGACGGCGAACGAGCTTGCCGGTGGCGTTGCGAGGCAGGGCTTCGACGAATCGGTAGTCGGCTGGACATTTGTAGGCCGCAAGTCGCGCCCTACAGAATGCCCTCAGTTCTTCGGCCGTCGGTGTCTGGCCTTCGCCGCACACCAGCCAAGCGACGGGGCGCGCTCCATAGATTTCGTCCTCCCGGCCCCCGATACCCGCTTCGGCGATAGCGGGATGAGAGAGGAGAACCGCTTCGATTTCAGCGGGGTATATGTTCTCGCCTCCGGACACGATGAGATCGCTGCGCCGATCGAATACATGCAACCCGCCCTCGCGATCGATTGCGCCGACGTCACCGGTGCGGAGCCAGCCGTCGGACAGTACGTCGCGAGTGGCATCCGGACGCTGCCAATATCCGTCCATCACCGAATCACCGCGCACGCAGATTTCGCCGGTCTCGTCGGCCGCGAGTACGCGCCCCGTTTCGTCAATGATCTGAACCTCCGTTCCCGGCAGGGGCACGAGTCCTCGGTCGTCAGACATACCAGGCGGACGGGTCGCGACCTGTGACGCCGCTTCGGTGAGGCCGTAGGTCGCGGCAACCGGAAAGCCTGCATGGACCGCCGCTTCACGCAGCGGAATGGGCACCGGTCCGCCACCCACCAGGACACACGCGAGATGCTGAGGCTTGGTCCCGCGATCACGAACTTCGAGCACACGCGCGAGCATGTTTGCGACGAGCGAGATTCCAGTGATTCGCTCGCGTTCGAGGTCCCGATCGACGGCCTCGGGGTCGAAACGCTCATGGAGTACGACCGCCGAACCCGCAAGCACGCTGCGCAGCAGGATCGACAAGCCTCCGATGTGGAAGATCGGAAGGCAGACGAGCCAGCGATCCCCTGGGTCGGCGCCGAGCAACGCCGCGGAGCCGTCGGCACTCGCCAGTAGGTTTGCGCCGGTGAGCGCAACGCCTTTCGGCTGACCTGTTGTACCCGATGTGTAGAGAATGAAGCGGGGGGATTCGAGGTCGATCTGCTTGGTCCCGGGCGCCAAATCAGGATTGCCACGCGTCGTCTTCTCCGAGATCGATGCGGCCGAATGGCGATCGCGAACGCGCAGGCGTTCGACTCCCGGCTCGAGATCGACCGTTTCGCAGTCCCGGTCGCCGACGAGATGCACGAACCAGCGTGCCCCACTGTCGCGGAGCTGGAACTCGATTTCCGAAGCGGTCAACCGCGTGTTGACGAGCTGGACCACGAAATCCGCAACGAATCCCGCGTGTACGACTTCGACCATCGGGAGTCCGTTGCCGAGTTGAACCGCCACGACATCGCCGCGTCCGACGCCCGCATCCGAGAAGACTTGCGCGACGGCGTCGACGCGGGTGGCGAGTTCGGCGTAGTCGAAGCTGCGACCTTCGAACACGAGTGCGACCGCTTCCGGGGAGGTGGCGGCCCGCGCGCCGAGCCACGGTGCCCGCCAATCGCCGCTTCGATAGACGCGTCCTGCTCCCGAATTCACCGGTCGATCTCGATCATCGGCTCGTCCTGGCACTGTGCGAGCAGCGAGGGGTCCTCTTCGATGCCGAGTCCTAGTCCTAGTCCGAGTCCGAGGCCGCGCGGCACTTGCATCCTGCCACCAATCGGAGCGCCGAGAGACGCGACGTTGAATTCAAATAGCCCTGTGGTCGCAAGCCCGCACGCTCGTAGGCTGCCTTCGTTGGCGATTGCCGCGGCCACGTGGAGCGCGGTCGCGACACCGACCGCGGAATCGATGATGGAAGTCACGACCAGATCGAGTCCCGCGTGGCGCGCCTCCCGCGCAATGCTCAAGGCTGCCCGCGGTCCGCCCGCGGCCCCCGGTTTGATGATGATCACGTCCGCGGCCTCGCGCGCGATGAGCCGCCGCACGTCGTCGAGACCGATCGCCGCTTCGTCTGCGGCCAGGGGGATCGGTGATTTCGCGCGTACCGATGCCATTGCGTCGATGTCCGCGGCCGCCACGGGCTGCTCGAGGTATTCGATTTCGAACGGGGCAAAGGCCGCGATCGCGTCGGCGGCTTCGCTTTCGCAATACGCCTGATTGGCATCGAGCCGTATCTTCGCGTCGGGCCCAACGGCATCGCGCAAGGCAGCCGCGCGCAAACGATCTCGCTCGACCGTGAGGGCACCGACCTTGAGTTTGAAGGTTTCGAATCCCCGGGCCTTCGCTGATGCGGCTTCCCGCGCGACCTCGACGGGATCTTCTCCCGAGACGAGGACGTTGCATTGGATCTTCCGGACTGAGTGGGCGCTACCCGTGGAAAGCCTCTCGCAAAGCGAAACCCCCCGCGCTTTCGACTGCAATTCGAGGAGCGCGGTTTCGAGTGCACCACGGGCGGCCAGCGAATTCGGCGCTTCGCGGGCGAGCGCCACGTCGACCTCCCAGCCGATTGAATCCTCGACTGCGCGCTCGAGTGCCGCGCGCGCACTCGCGGTCGTCTCGTTGCCGAAACCTGGATATGGCGAAGCTTCACCGCATCCCACGAGCCCGACGTCGGTTTCGAGTTTCAGTAGAGTGCACTCGCGCGCTGTCACGATTCCGTGTGCGCTGATGATCGGACGCGCAAGCGGCAACCGGATCGGGATCAGCTTTCCGCGAACGACCTTCATCTGCGTCTCAGATCCACCAGCCGAGCGCGAGCAAGAGCGAGTAGAACAGGCCGAGCTGAGCCGTTCCGCCGAGTGCCGCATTCAAACTTGCAGCGTCCCGATGGCGGAACACGCGATCGAGCAGTCGATAGGCGATGGGTATGGTGAGCAGAGGCAGGAAGACGGCCGCCGACCGCTCACACGCAAGGTAGAAGACCGGCAACATCCCGTAGGCGGACGCGACGAGCAGCACGTACTCGATTCGCCCACCGCGATCCCCGAGTCGAACGGCGAGGGTTCGCTTGCCGGCCACGAGGTCGGTTTCGCGATCGCGCACATTGTTGACGACCAGCGTCGCGGTTGCGAGGGCCCCGACGGGCAAGGAGGCCAGCAATGCCGCAGCGGTCGCATCGAGGGTCTGGACATACATCGTGCCCATCACGGCGATCACGCCGAAGAACAGGAACACCATCGGATCGCCGAGACCGTGGTAGCCGAATGGCCACGGGCCCCCGGTATAGGCGATTGCCGCGAGGATCGAAGCCAGCCCGATCCAGACAATCGGCCAACCCGCGACCGCCACGAGATAAGAGCCGACGATCGTCGCGGCGGCGAAGACCGCCCACATGCCGCGCTTCATCTGCTCGGGAGTGAGCAAGCCGAGTTGTGTGGCGCGGGCAGGTCCCACTCGTGCGTCGGTGTCCGCACCCTTCTCGAAGTCGTAGACGTCGTTTGCGAAGTTTGAACCGAGCTGCAGCAACACCGCGCCCACCAGCGCAGCGAGGGCGGGCATCAGGCGGGCACCGCCATCGCCCGAGGCCACGGCGGTCCCCACTGCAATCGGGCCGAGCGCGACGGCGAGGGTTCGCGGCCGCGCCGCCAGCAGCCAGGCGCGCCAGTCGAAGGCGACCGGCGCTTCGATCGGAAGGGCACCCATCGATCAGGGCCTCCAGGGGAAGCGCGAGAAATCGGGCTTGCGTTTCTCCATGAAGGCGTTGCGTCCTTCCTGGGCTTCTTCGTTCATGTAGAAGAGCATCGTGGCATTGCCCGCAAGTTCCTGGATCCCCGCCTGGCCGTCGCAGTCGGCGTTGAACGCGCTCTTGAGACAGCGAATCGCGGTCGGGCTCATACTCACGATCTCACGCGCCATCACGAGTCCCGCGGCTTCGAGTTCCTCGCCCGGCACGACGTCGTTGACGAGCCCCATGTCGAGGGCTTGCTGTGCGTCGTACTGGCGGCAGGTGAACCAGATTTCGCGAGCCTTCTTCTGACCGACGACGCGGGCGAGGTACGAAGTACCGAATCCGGCATCGAAGCTGCCCACCTTGGCGCCCGTCTGGCCGAAGCGGGCGTTCTCCGCGGCGATCGTCAGATCGCAGACCACGTGGAGAACGTGACCACCGCCGATCGCGTAGCCGGCCACCAGTGCGATCACGGGCTTGGGCATGGTGCGGATCAGACGCTGCACGTCCAGGATGTTGAGCCGCGCGACCCCGTCATCCTCGCCGACATAACCCGCATGTCCGCGCACGCTCTGGTCGCCACCCGAACAGAACGCCTTGTCGCCTTCGCCGGTGAACAGGATGCAGCCAACGCTCGAGTCCTCACGCACGTGCATAAAGGCTTCGATCAGTTCCTTGGTGGTCTCGGGGCGGAACGCATTGCGGACGTGGGGCCGGTTGATCGTGATTTTCGCGATTCCATCGTCGAGCTTCTCGTATTTGATGTCCTGAAATTCCTTGACGACTTTCCAGTTTTCACTGCTCATGTTCTTTCCTTTATTGGCGAGGGTTGAGGTCTCGCGGGGAGGATTGCCGAGGCTCGCGCCGCGGGCAGTCAGTGGACGCGTCGACTCTCGCGAAGAATTCGCGAGCGATACGACCGAAGGCTTCGGGGTTTTCGAGATGGGCCGCGTGGCCTGCTTCGTCAATGATCTCGATCTGGGCATTGTCGATGCGGTCGCCATAGCTGCGTGCAAGCGCGATGAACTTCTCGTCCTCTGCGCCCGCCACGAAGCAGGTCGGCAGCTTGAGAAAGGTGAGATCGATGGGCGGCATCGCCCCGGTTCCCATGCCGCGCAGACTCTGGGCCAGACCGTGAGGGCGATTGCCCAGACGCTGGGTGCGAGAGCGCTCGAGCGCGACTACACCGAGCCGAGTCTGGCTGACGAAGATTGGCTTGGCCATCCACTCGTCGATGAAGGCTTCGAGACCGACTTCGAGCAGGCGGTCGGCGAGCGACTCGTCGTCGGTGACGCGCGCACGGCGCGCTTCGGGATCTGCGAAGCCCGCGCTCGCGCCGACCAGCAGCGCGGAACGCGCTCGATCGGGGTATCGAGTGCAGAACGTGAGGGCCGTGCGCCCGCCCATCGAGTAGCCGAGGAGGTGGGGTCGGTCGAGCCCGAGCGATTCGATCACCTCGGCGAGTTGATCGATGCACGACTCCATCGAATAGCGCGCCACGTCTTCAGGTGCGTCGCTGCGGCCGTGGCCCACCAGATCGATGCAGACGGTCGTTCGGGTCTGGCATAGTTGTGCGACGACTTCGCGCATGCTTTCTGTCGAACCCGTGAATCCGTGCAGGATCACCACCGGCGTTGCGTCGGTTGCGGCGCAGGTTACGACGCGCGCATGGATTAGCACGTCGCCCGCCTCGACAAATTTCGAATGCACCCGGTTCACTGTGCCTCTCCATTGACGCAAAGTGATTCCTGGACTGCGGTCACGAGAGCTCGGAAGTGATCGCGATTCGCCTCTCCGTCGATCGGCACCTCGATGACGCTCACACCCGATTCGGAAAGCGACTTGTTGATGGCAGCCTCGTACTCGTCGAAATTCGCCACGCAGGTATGATGCAAGCCATACAGCGACGCGGCAGCCGAAAGGTCGACGCCGTGTGGCGTGTTGAAGAGTTCGTCGAAGCGAACCGCTTCACCGTACTGGGCGATGGGGAGAAAGGAGAAGATCCCCCCGCCGTCGTTGTTGAAGACGACGATCGTCGCTTTCAGCGGATAGCGACGTGCGGCCAGCAGCCCGCCGATGTCGTACAGAAACGCGAGATCCCCCGTCAGGAGGAACACGCGCCCCTGTCCGGAGGCTGCGGCACCGAGTGCGCTCGACACCATGCCGTCGATCCCGTTCGCGCCCCGGTTGGCAAGCACGCGCAGCCGAGACTGCCGAGTCGGCATGAAGGCGTCGAGATCGCGCACCGGCATGCTATTCGAGACGTAGAGAATCGAATCCTCGGGGAGGGACTCGCTCAGTGTTCGCGTCGCGCGCGGTTCGAAGAGTGTCGGGTTGGCGCCCAGTTCGGAGTCGAGTACCGCCTGGACTCGCGCCTCCGCGGCGAGGAAGCTCGAGGTCCATTTTGCCTGACCTCTCTGCCCTCCCTGACGTGGATCGGTACCGAGCCGTTCGAGCGCAGCGGTGAGTTCGAGACAGAACGCTGTCGGATCGGCGACGATGAAATCCGATGTGAGATGGGAAGGCTCGTTCCAATCTCCGTCCCCGCTCACCACCACCATGCGATCGGGCGGTGTGGCTTCGAGCCAGAGGCGAAAGGCCTTGCAGGTCGGTGTACCGCCGAAACGAAGCACGACTTCCGGTTGATGGTTCGCCTGGAATTCGACGTCGCGCAAGAAAAGGTCGTAGCCCGCAAGAACCGGCGCGGATTCGACGTGTGACCCGCTGCGCACGTTGGAGATCGGTTCAGCGAGAATCGGCCAGCCCAGTCTTCGCGCGAGGCGCGCTACGGCATCGGCGAATTCGGGTTCGTCGAGCATCCCACAAGCGATGACACCGCGCTCCGTATGGGAGAATGCTGTAGCGAGCGCCTCGATCACGGCGACCGAAGCACGCGAAGCTTCGTGGACCGTGTGGGCGTAGGGTTGACCGTTCGCACGTCCCCGCTCGGCGACGGCGTCGCCATCGGCCCAATCGCTTGCCGTCGGATCGACCGACGGCTCGAGGGGTTCGCGCAGGGGCCAGTTGAGATGCACGGGACCCGGCGACGCGCCGACAGACTCACCGACGGCACGACAGGCCATCGCACGCGCATAGCGAAGCATGCGACTGCCCGCCGTGGGGATAGGGAGTTCGGCGAAGTAGCGGACCTGCGCGCCAAAGAGCTTCGGCTGATCGATCGTCTGGCCCGCGCCCCATTCGCGTAGTTCGGGCGGACGGTCGGCGCTCAGCACGATCAACGGAACGCCGGCGTAGTGGGCTTCGATCACCGCCGGCGCGTAGTTTGCGAGCGCGGTGCCCGACGTGCAGACCAGCGCGACCGGAGCGCGGCTCGCCTTGGCGAGACCGAGCGCAAAGAAGGCGGCAGCGCGTTCGTCAAGCTGCGACCAGATGAGTAGGCCGTCCACGCTCGCGGCGGTCACTGCCAAGGGTGTCGAGCGCGAGCCGGGAGAAACGCAGACGTGCTCGACTCCGGAGCGCTGGAGTTCCTCGAAGAACGCGCGCAGAAATGCATACGTGGCGTTGGGTGCCGAAGCGACGTCGGGAACCGCGGATATCTGCGCAGCGGGAACGCTCATCTAGATCTCGGTCAGAGGTGCGAGTAGGGCGCGCAATTTGAGTCGAGTCTCGGCGAGTTCGCGTCCCGGGTCGGATCCCACGACGATGCCGGCACCGGCGAACAACCGGGCGACGCGACCGCGTAGCAGCGCCGAACGCAGTGCCACGCGAAACTCGCCATCCCCCGCCGCGTCGACGTAACCGATCGGACCCGCGTACCAGCCGCGATCGAGATCTTCGAAACACTCGAGCCAGTCGAGCGCCGCCGCGCTGGGTGCGCCCCCTACTGCTGGAGTGGGATGTAAACGCCCGACGAGTTCGAGCAGGCTCGTGTGCTCGCGCGCATCGTCATTCAAGCAACCTGCAAGCTGAGTCTCGAGATGTTGTATGCCATCGAGTTTGAGCAACGCCGGCTTCGAAGGGCCTGCGAGCTCGCCGCACACATCCCGCAGTGCCGCGCGAATTGCCCGTTTGACGACCTCGTGTTCGTCTCGTTCTTTCTCGCTACCGAGCAACGCATCGCTGAAACTCTTCTCTTCTTGGGGACTGCGCCCCCTGGGCGCCGAGCCGGCGATCGCAGCAGTCCGAACCGCATCGCCGTCGAGGGAGACCAGACGCTCGGGAGTCGCACAGATGAAAAGATGCTCTCCCTCTCGCACCGCAACGGTGGCGCACGATGGATAGATGTCGCACAACGCTGCAAGGAAGGCATGCAGGTCGAAATCCTCTTCGGCCGCGACCCGGAGCGAGCGCGCGACTACGACCTTCTCGATCTTTCCGGCTTCGATGGCCTCGAGCGCGGCTTCCACCTGGGCCACGTAGCGACCGTGGGTGCGGTCGGACTGCACGCGAATCTCGGGACCGCGCGCCCCATCGCCCAGACTGCGACCTGGATCGCGGTACAGGGCCGCTGACGCGCAGTTCGACGTTTGTGGTTCATCCGTGAGCGAACTGCAAAGCCGTTCGAGCAGCACTGCGACATCATCGCCGGGTTCGACGGCGCAACAGCGCGTCAGCCACGTCGCGTCCGGGCGGCCTGAAATCGTCAGCGCCGGCAGGACGAGACGTCCGGGTCCGAGGCCGGCCCATTCGCTTTCCGGGTCGGTCTCCCGATCGTAGAAGCCGAATCCACCGACGAGAAGAGGGCCGACGGAATCTTCGACCCGCGGGTCGTCGTCGAGCGTGATCCGCTCCATGCGTTCGAACACATCCCGTGCAAGGGCAGAAGCCCGCTCGAAGCGATCGCGGCCCATGGCCTCGATCACTTCGACGCGCCCCAGTCCAAGCAGCGAAACACCCCGTGAAGGTTCCTGCCAAAGAAACGCGTCGCACGTCGTGGCCGCAAGAAAATCCATCAGCAGGTCGCGAGGGTCGATCCTCCAGCGCGCAGAAAAATAGTGCTGCTTTCCGGTGTCGGCCGCCCGTGCAGCGACGGCTTCGAGGGGCGTGTGCAAGAGCTCGCGCAGTTCGTTCGTACTCCGAAGCAGCGACATCACGCCTTCACCCCCGTGAGTATCTGGGCAGAACCCAGGAGCAGGCGCTTCTTCGCGACCTGCTGGATGCCCGCTTTGTCGAGCATCGCGAACAGTTCCGTGGGAGGCGGGAGATAGGCGGTGGATGCGGGCAGATATCGGTAGGCGTCCCCGTCGGAGAGTCGTGCACCGAGCCAGGGAACGAACCGGTCGAAGTAGAGCGAATGACCGACGCGCACGAAGCGGGAGGTCGGTCGGTCGACATCGATCAAGGCAATTCGGCCACCCGGCTTCAGGACGCGCGCGATTTCGGCAAACACTTCGGGCAGGGAGACGAAGTTGCGCAATGCAAAGCCGCAGGTCACGACGTCGATACGCTCACTTGCGATCGGTAGCCGGGCTGCGTCCGCATTGGCGAAGTTCGCAGCGATGCCGCGTCGGGTCGCTCCGCGCAGCATTTCGCGCGCGAAGTCGGCGCCGATGACATACGCGCCACGTTTTTGGGCCGCTTCGCTGAGATCACCGGTCCCGCACGCGAGATCGAGAACGCGATCTCCTGGACCGACTTCTGCAATGTCGAGCGCGAGTCGCCGCCAACCCTGGTCGAGACCGAGACTCACGAGCCGGTTCATCAAGTCGTAGCGCGGCGCGATTCGATCGAACATGGTTTGAACCGCGGTGTGCTTCTCGCGCCCGGTCGGCAGTTTCAGCGTCGCCATTCTCCCTCCAGATGTGTGGCTTCGACCGCTGCGAGTGCTCGTTCGAGCGCCGGCCCTTCACCCTTGGCACGCAGCCGTTCCATGGCGCGGCTCACGATCGTGCGTTGAAAGTGAAGTGCGACCAGACGCGTGAGTCGCGGCAGCAGATCGCGAAAGGCCTGCGCGACCACTTCTGGATCATCGCCATCGGTCGCGATCTTGCGCACGTGATCGTCGAACAGATCGATCCCGCGTTCACTGACAGCGCGGATGTTCTGATCGTGTTCGGCCGCGAGGGCGAGGAATTCGCCGAGCGGCAGTCCCGCGCCGAGGATCGAAAGTCCGTTCTCGAGCATCTCGAGATCGACCGAGGAGAAGACCTCCTCGCCATCGCGTTCCGTGGGTTCGAGCAGGCCTGCGGCCTGCGCTGCACTGACCAGTTCTTCGGGAACCCCCGCCCGGCTGGCGAGTTCGGCGCGGCCAAAGGTGCTTTCACCGCGGCGTTCCTTTGCGAGTGCGCGGAGGAGCGCGTCGGCGCTCGCGGCGGGCGAAATCCGCTGTGGGTCGGCCGTCCCGTCCTCGGGCCCCGGCACGCGCTGGATCTGGGCAAGGCTGAAACCTTCGCTCATCAGCGTGCGGATCTGCTGGATACGGGCCACATGAGAGGGCCCGTAGATGGCGTTTCGACCCTGCCTGCTGGGTGCCGGAATCAGCTTCTTTGCTTGATAGAACCGGATCGTATCGACCTTGACGCCGGTCGCTACAGCCAGCTCTTCGACCTTGTAATTCATGTGATTATTCTAAGAGTAATTACTCGTAACGTCCAGTCAAAACGCGCACATCCTCGTACAGACGCCGACCTCTCGCAGTCTCCCGTGCATCCGTTCGATTCGAGAGGTTCCCGCTGTGCGGCAACTATTCGATTTCATTCAGAATTTCGATCAGCCGAGTTCTGGCACACCACCGGACGATTCTGAGCGCCAAACGCGCGAGCTTGGAGAGCGTATCCTCGGGTTCGAAGCGAGTTCCGAAGACGAGTTTGCGCTGGCCACAGAATTGGGCGCGTCCCATCAGACGGGGATTCGGTACTCCCGTAATATCTGATCCGGAGATCCATCGATTCGGGCACGCGCCGCGATTCGCGCAACGACCTCGAAACCAGAAGGAGGGCATCTTGTCCACCCGGATGGATTCGATACGAGAGCCGAGGGGATTCTCTGAAGGGACTCACGGTTCTTCATCTACGACGGTGCTTCGATGATGTTAGGTCGGGTCACCCAACTCATGCACCTCAACGAGGTATTCTCGCCCCTCCCGGGCGAGCAAGGAGATACCGATGGGTCGACTCGACGACAAGGTCATTCTCATCACGGGCGCCGCCCGAGGGCAGGGCGCGGCGGAGGCCCGCCAGGCTGCCGAACACGGAGCGCACGTGATCGTCACTGATGTTCTCGACGATCTCGGCGTCGACATAGCAGGCGAGATCAGTGGCTCCTTCCACCACCTCGACGTCACCTCGTCCAGCGAGTGGCAGGCCGTGGTGAAACAGGTCGTCTCTGACCACGGCCGCATCGACGGTCTCGTGAACAATGCTGGGATCTTTCGGCCCGACAGCGTCCTTGACGCGAACGAGGACAATTTCAGGCTGATCACCGAGGTCAACCAGCACGGTACATATCTGGGAATGGCCGCGGTTGCCCCCTTCATGAAGGAGCAGGGCGCAGGCAGCATTGTGAACATATCGTCGATCGCCGGCATGCGAGGGCAGCGAGCGATCGCCTATGTGGCCAGCAAATGGGCGGTTCGAGGCATGACCAAGAGCGCCGCGGCCACGCTGGCGAAGTACAACGTGCGAGTGAACTCGGTGCATCCAGGCGCCATCGAGACCGACATGTTGTTCGATCTGGGCACCGAAACCGTCGACCGCCTCGTGCAAGCGATCCCCATGGGCCGTTCTGCCAAGCCCGAAGAGGTCGGGAGCGTCGTGATGTTCCTGCTGAGCGACGACGCGAGTTATGTCAGCGGCGCCGAGATCCTGGTGGATGGTGCCCTGATCGCGGGTTGATCCTCACTCTATGAACCCCATTTCGAAGTTCGTTCTGCTCGGAATCGCGATCGTCGCGATCTACTCCGCTTGGCGCGCAGTGCGTACCCGCCGGGATCGCGCCCGGCTCGATGCCAACTTCAGAAACAAGATCCTCGACCCCAATCCAGACTGGAGATTCATCGGTATCGCCATGACCCACGACATCCTCACGATCGAGGAAGCCACGAACATCGTCCTGCAGCTCACCGCAAAGGACATCGACTACACGCTGCAGGTGGAGCCGACCCTGATCGAAGCGCTCAAGCAGAAGGGCCAGCTTCCGGCCGACTACGAGATCCCTGAGGAAGAACTCATTGCAAGAGAGGCTCGACGCCGCTCGTCCCAACCGTTCTGACGACCGAGGAGCGAGACCCCACCACGGATGAATACGCCGAAGCAGCCGATCAGCTCAAGGCATCTGAACCGTGAACAGATCCACGACGTCGGCGGGGTCATTGGCTCCGGCGAGATAATCCGGGTTGCCGCGCGCGGTCAACGTCAGCTGTGGCCCGTTCGCGCCCTCGGTCACGTCGACGACTGCGTAGCTGAATGCGTCTGGCGCCGACCCCAGAACGGATCCAGCGCCGTTGCCGAGATCCACGACCCCATCGAATAGCTGCAGGAAGATCGGAAGCAGATTTCCGGGCAGCCCAAGGTCCGCCAATATGCCGCCCACCGTCTGGCCAAAGGTTGTCTGACCGATGGGTCCCACAATCACCTCGGTGAATTCCGGTCTTCGGATCGCGAGGTTGGTGTGGAAGTCCGTCGTCAGCACGAGCGTGTGATCCGGATCGAGATTGTCGGCAATGAAGTCGAGCAGCGATTGTCGCTCTGTGAGATAGCCCTCCCAGCGATCGTAGGGTGTGACGAAGACCGAGGACAGCGGAACGTTGTTGATGATGATCTTGAACGTGGCGTCCGAATCGAGCAGCGCCTGCTGGAGTGCAGCCAGCTGAGCGGCGCCGAGCATCTCGCGCGTGGGATCAGCGAGCTCGTTCGCGACGCAATCGGGGTCACTCGGAAGTAGCAGCAGCTGGGCCGCGATCGGTCCGATCACAGGATCGACCTGGACGGCGAGCAGCTCGTCCTCGACGAAGGGTGAGAAGAGCGTGTCCGGTGTCTCGTCGCCATCGGGAATCGGGTCGGGATTGCAGAACCGCTCGGCAGTGCGGAACTGTCGGCCGTCGAGGAAGAACAGCTCGACGTGTTCGCCCCAGCGGACGGTGCGATCGATGCGGTACGGGGGCCCGGCGGCGTTCGCGCGCACGGGCAGGTACTCGAAGAAGGCCTGTGCGCCGTTCTCGAACTGGACCGGGTCGACGGTCTCGCCCGCGTAATCGTTGCGCACCTCGTGATCATCCCATCCGGTGTAGGTGCCGGTGGCTGCCAGCAGCGTCTTCAGATGGGGATCAGCGCGGGTCAGCTTGTGGACGGCGCGATACTCGTCCAACGTGAACGCATCGCCGGTGGGCAGGACACCGGAGTCGGCGTAGATCGTGTCACCGAAGTAGACGAAAAAATCGGGATCCTCGGCAGCCGCTGCGCTCAGCACGTGGAAGTCGAGCCCGCGCGGCGCCGTGTAGCCGAGGTTGGAGTCGCCCGAGATGACGAAGCGTACGTCCGCGGGATCGTCCGGAAAGGGCGCCGTTCGAAACGCGCCCTCGGCGCTCGCGTGCCCCGGCGACACGAACCGATAGTAGTACTGCGTTGCGGCATCGAGTCCGTTCACGCGGATGCGTGCCGTGAAGTCGTTCTTCTCGAGCGCGACGACCGCTTGAGCTCGAACGATGTTCGTGAGGTCGGGATCCGTTGCCACCTCGGCCCACACGACCACGGAGCCGCGTCGGTTCCCAGGTGGCACCGCGCGCGTCCACAGAATCGCCGAGCGGGGTCCGATTTCGAAGGCGCCCACGCCGAGCTCGAAGTCCGCCGCGCATGGCCCCATGCCGAGGCCGAACAGAAGGACGAGAGAGGTGCCAGCAACGAGGAAAGGAAGTCGATGTGTCATTGAGAGACCCTCCGTTTCGATGCGGCCAGAATATCACGGCTACGCAGATCCGTGGCGAAAAGGATCTGCACGGTGCACGGCCCCTGTTGTTTCGTAGCCGACGGCCCACAGGTAGGGGATTTCATCGATACCGAACTCGGCGCGCCGTGCACACGCATCGCTACCAAGAGCAGGTACTTGGCCATCAGTTGCAGGTAGACGCAAGATTTCCGACGCCCGCGGGAAGGAATAGATCGCCCGTCTGGCGCTGCCAGTAGACAGCGATCGATGACGCTACGCGAGTTCGTGCACCCAAGATCTTCTGCCGACTCACTCAGGCGAATGCCATCGACCTCATCGATTGCGTCGTGAAAAAGTTCCCGTTTCGGATATGAACCGTCCGCATCGATCTCAACCATGAGTTCCAGGCGTTATTCCGTTGACACGTTCCTGACCTGGCATGGAACACGACTACATCAAGCCGTGGACGACTCAGCTGAACGGGAAAGTCGAGCGGTCACACAGAACCGGCACAGACCAGTTCTACCAACTGCTCAACTAACGCGAGGACGAGCGTGGATCCGACGTCGTAACCATT
>CBFDDD010000012.1:0-67324 GCA_965603475.1 uncultured Myxococcales bacterium | reverse complement strand
CGGGGCCGGGGCCGAATCGACGCTCGACCACGGCACCGAATTGAGACAGGCCATCGGACTCTGCGGATGTCGAAAGGACTCCGGACACGATGCCCACACGCTGGGGCGATGACTCCTGAGGACCGTCGCGGGGAGGAATCGGGTCGCCAGGTCGATGTGCCAAATCGTGTTCCTGCTCAGACCTGTCGACCAGAGACGACTCGGCCGTCTGGTTGTTTTCCGTGTTCTTGTTTCGCCTGAAGAATGCCATCGATAACCATCCGATGAGCCCGTGGACGGACTCGAACTGGACACGCAGCAGCGAAGTACTCCTTCACCTCGAGCGAACCACTTTGTGAGTGCAGCCTCGACGACGGACGGTGACGCACCGGGCGAATTTCTTCGCGAACTCGCGGCCAAATTGCCGGTGCCCTGCCGGTCTCGTGACGTCATGACCAGCCAGGATGCGTTCGAAAATTTCCAGCGGGACGCCGTGCTCAGCGGTGTCTTGGACTCCCAGACGACAAAATCACGGAACTCATGATCCCGGGCGCGATCGAGTAGAAATCAGACTACCCTTTTCAAGGCTTGATTCAGGACGGGCTCGATTCGATTCAAGTTCGTCCATCTACGCTGACCGGAAAGGCTCGATTTGATGCAGCGCCTGTTGATCGCGAATCGCGGCGAGATCGCCGTGCGAATCGCACGGACCGCCCGGGAGATGGGACTTTCGACGGTCGGAATCTTTGCGGCGGAGGACAAAGAACTCGCAGCGAGCTATGGCCTGACCCATCGAGTCGAACTCGACGGCCGGGGCGCCGCGGCCTATCTCGATCTAGATCAGATCATCCAAATCGCGAAGTCTCAAGAATGTGATGCACTCCATCCCGGCTACGGCTTTTTGAGTGAAAGCCCTGCTCTCGCTCGGGCCTGTGTGAAGGCCGGAATCACGTTCGTCGGACCGCCGGTCGAAGCCCTCGAACTCTTCGGAGACAAAGCCGCAGCGCGTGCGCTCGCTACGGAATTGAATATTCCGGTCGTCCCGGGAATTTCGGCCCCCGCATCCATCGAGGACGCCGCGGCCTTCCTGGCCAGGCAACCGAGCGGATGCGCGATCATGCTGAAGGCGGTCGCGGGCGGCGGCGGACGGGGCATGCGCGTCGTGCATGAACCGAATGAGCTGGCCGAAGCATTTTCACGATGCCAATCGGAGGCGAAGCGATCGTTCGGATCCGATGTGCTCTTCGCGGAAGCACTCGTCGAAGAGGCGCGCCACGTCGAAATCCAGATCATCGCCGATCGGGCCGGTGGGATCGGGCATCTCTGGGAGCGCGACTGCACGCTCCAGCGACGAAATCAAAAGCTCATCGAAGTATCACCCTCCCCCGGTCTGAATCCCGCCCTGCGGTCGGAGCTCATCGAATCCGCTCGATCGTTGGCCAAATCGGCGCATTACCACGGCATTGGCACTTTCGAGTTTCTCCTCGACGAGGACGGGTCGTATTTCTTCATGGAGGCCAACCCGCGAATACAAGTCGAGCACACCGTGACCGAAGAGGTGACCGGCGTCGATCTGGTCGAGATCCAACTCGAGATCGCCCAGGGCAGAACCCTCGAGGATCTCGATCTGGCCGAGGCGCCCGATCCACGCGGGTACGCAATCCAGCTTCGCGTTCTCGCCGAGGTACTCGGCGAATCCGGAGAGGTCCGACCGGACGGTGCTCGAATAGCGTCCTTCGAAACGCCAAGCGGACCGGGTATTCGTGTCGACTCCGCGATGCGATCCGGCCTTTCCCCTCACCCCGCCTTCGACTCCCTGGTGGCGAAACTGATCGTCTCGAACCCGGATGCCAATTTCGAGCGAACCGTACGCCGCGCACGACGGGCCGTTTCGGAATTCCGGATCGAAGGACCTCGAACCAATCTGTATCTGCTGGCCGCGCTACTCGATCGCCCCGAGTTCTTGATGAACCGATTTTCGACCCGATTCATCGCTGACAATACGGACGAACTCGTCGCGGACGCAAATGCGCGGGAGAAGGCACGACGAGACGGGTCTGATGGCGAGCAGCCCGCCGCCGCGATCTCGACGAAGCGAACGCTACCGACCGGCGCCCTTGCCGTTCGCGCCCCGCTCATCGGAACCGTGATCGAAGTCTGCGTGAGCGAGCAGGAGAGCGTGTCGACTGGCCAACCGATCTGCATCCTCGAATCGATGAAGATGGAACACGTCGTCGTCGCGGAGGCGGCCGGAGTCGTCGGGCAGATTTTCGCCGCAGCGGGCGATGTCGTCCCCGAAGCCGAAATCCTGGCCGCAATCACCACTTCGGGCGAGGTCGACGAACACGCTGCACAGACACAGAGCCACGACGTCGACTTCATCCGCCCGGACCTGGCAGAATCGCTGGCTCGACACGCCCTGCTTCTCGATGAGAGCCGTCCCGATGCCGTTGCTCGCAGACGCGCTCGGGGCCAACGCACTGCACGCGAGAATCTCGACAACCTCTGCGATGCCGACAGCTTCATCGAGTACGGCGGCCTCGCGGTTGCCGCGATGCGCAAGGTGCGTCCCCTCGACGAGCTCCAGAGCAAAACCCCTGCCGACGCGATCATCACCGGTTTTGGCACGGTCAACGCGGAACTCTTCGGTTCCGAAAAAGCGCGCTGCGCGATTCTCGTCGTCGACGCGACCGTCCTGGCGGGCACGCAGGGCTACTACCACCACCGCAAGATCGATCGCGTACTCGAGCTTGCAGAACGTCACGAAACCCCGGTTGTCTTCTTTCCTGAAGGGGGCGGAGGGCGACCCAACGATACCGATGGGGGCGATCTCGTCGTCGCGGGTTTGAACATCACGAGCTTTCACGCCTTCGCGCGACTATCGGGCAAGGTTCCGCGCATCAGCATCGTCTCCGGCTTCTGTTTCGCGGGCAGCGCGGCCTTCGCCGGTTGCTCCGACATCATCATTGCCACCCGAAACACGAGCCTCGGCATGGGCGGACCAGCCATGATCGAGGGCGGAGGCCTCGGGGTGTACGAACCCAAGGAAATTGGACCGGCCGCGCTCCTGGAGCCGGTTGGCGTCATCGATTTGCTCGTCGAAGACGAGGTCGAAGCGGTCGCGGCCGCAAGACGTTATTTGTCCTATTTCCAGGGCCCGACCGAAGATTGGACCTGCGACGATCAACGCAAGCTACGCCATCTGATTCCCGAGAACCGAAGGCGAATCTACGACGTGCGAAAAGTCATCGATACGCTCTGCGACGAAAACTCGGTACTCGAACTCCGGCGTGCGTTCGGCGTCGGCATGATCACGGCGCTCGTTCGCATCGAGGGTCAGCCGCTCGGATTGATCGCAAACGACCCCATGCATCTCGGCGGCGCGATCGACGACACGGGATCCGAAAAGGCCGCGCGCTTCATCCAACTCTGCGATGCCTTCGGCATTCCGATGCTGTCGCTCTGCGACACACCCGGATTCATGGTCGGCCCCGAGATCGAGCTACGTGGCCAGGTCCGCAAGGTCTCACGCCTCTTCGTGGCAGGTGCAAGCATCTCCGTTCCGCTCTTCACCGTGATCCTTCGCAAAGGCTATGGCCTGGGCGCCCAGGCCATGGCCGGCGGGTCCTTCGTCGCACCCTTCTTCACCGTCGCGTGGCCCACCGGCGAAATCGGCGGCATGGGCCTCGAAGGTGCGGTGCGGCTCGGATTCAAGAAACAACTCGAGGCGATCTCGGATGAGGCCGAGCGACAGGAATACTTCGAAAAGGCCGTGGGCAGGATGTACACAAAGGGCAAGGCGCTGAACGCGGCCAGCCAACTCGAGTTCGACGCCGTCATCGATCCCGCCGAGACTCGCGCTCACATCGTTCGGGGGTTGACCGCCGCCGGGCCCATCTCCCGATCATCCCGCGGCTTCGTCGACACCTGGTAGGCGGCTCCACAAGCTTCGAATTCACGCGATGCTCAATTTAGTGGCATCTCCAGCAAGGCTGCTCAGAAGATGGGCAGGGGCCAACCGCTTTCGCGCCTTCGGATTTCCCGACTGACGCGGAGTCGCGCCCAGAGTGCCCTGTATTCGACTTTGGCCATAGAATTGCCGGCTCAGCACGATTGAGTTTGTGGTCAGCCTTTGGCACAGTCGTTGCTTCCAAGTGGTACGCAGATTCACCGAACCACTCACCGACCAACTCACCCAACAGTGATCGAATCATGGAGGTCCCCCCGAATGGGCACCAAGGCAAAACTCGAATACATCTGGCTCGACGGCTATAGGCCGACTCAGAGCCTGCGAAGCAAGACGAAGGTCGTCGAGGATTTCAGTGGCAAACTCGAAGACGCACCGATGTGGGCGTTCGATGGATCCTCGACCGATCAGGCCGAGGGAAACGACTCCGATTGCCTCCTGCAACCGGTTGCCGTCTTCGAAGATCCCGGACGCAAGAACGGCTATCTGGTCATGTGCGAGGTGCTCAATGCCGACTCGACGCCCCATGAATCCAACGGGCGCGCGACCATCGATGATGACGACAACGACTTCTGGTTCGGATTCGAGCAGGAATACTGCATCTGGGACAAAGAACATAACCTCCCGATCGGCTTTCCTGGCGGCGGATTTCCGGCTCCCCAGGGTCAGTACTACTGTTCGGTCGGCTCGGAGAACGCGGTCGGTCGTGAGATCGTCGAAGAGCATCTCGACCTCTGCCTCGAAGCGGGGCTGACGATCGAAGGCGTCAACGCCGAGGTCATGATGGGCCAGTGGGAATTCCAGGTCTTTGCCAAGGGCGCCAAGCGCGCTGGCGACGAGACGTGGATCGCTCGCTACCTCCTCGAGCGAACGGCCGAGCGATACGGCTTTTCGATCAATCTCGAGCCGAAGCCGATCAAGGGAGACTGGAACGGTTCGGGTATGCACGCGAATTTCTCGAACAACCTGCTCCGAACTTGTGGTAGCCAATCGGTCTATGATCAGATCTGCAAGTCCTTCGAGCCGGTTGTCGCGGAACACATCGCGGTCTATGGCGCCGACAACGATCAGCGCCTGACGGGTGCGCACGAGACGCAGTCGATCGAGAAGTTCAGCTACGGCGTCTCGGATCGCGGTGCATCGATTCGTATCGGGATCGCGACCGTCGAGGCTGGCTGGAAGGGCTGGCTCGAAGATCGACGCCCCGCATCGAATGCCGACCCCTACAAGGTCGCCGGCAGAATCGTGAAGACCGTGAAGGCGGCGAGCGCGAACGTCAAGGCCTGATGTAATCTGCCCGTGCGGTCAGAGTAAGAGGGCGTCCGGACTCGTACCGGACGCCCTTTCTCTTGCCCTCTGCACAAAGCCGAATGGTTCTACAACACAGCCTCAGTGAATTGTGGTAAATTTCACACGACAATGAGATCTCGCATCATCATTCCGAGTCTCGCGTGGCCCCCCTTGGCCCTGCCCCGAGAGCAAGCCCTTTCATGAGTCGTCCCTCCACCTGCCGATCCGGCCTCGTCTTCTCGGCCGCCATCGCGGGCCTCGGACTCCTTCTAATGCTCTCGACGGGTGCAACCGCACAACCCGTGTTCACCGACGTCACGACCTCAGCGGGCCTCACCTACCTGCAACACACCCCGCAGTCGGCGCCGAATTGTATCTTCTCCGCGCCGCCCACCAATTGTGAGACGGACCGCCTGACCGGTGGCGCCGCGGTCGGCGACTTCGACGGCGATGGTCTGCCCGACCTCTATGTGACCCGCCTCGACGCGACCGACATCCTCTTCAGGAACAAGGGAGATGGAACGTTCGAGGACGCCACGACCAGCGCAGGGCTATCGAGCTTCGATCTGGATTCGAGTGGTGCGGCTTTCGGTGACATCGATCGAGATGGAGACCTCGATCTGTTCGTGACCGTCGTCGGTGTCTCGCTCGATCCGGTCAACAACCGCCACTACCTGTTCGTCAACCAGGGCGACGGCACATTCGTCGAGGATGCCGTCGCACGGGCAACGGCCATCGATCCCGGCATGCAACATCGCGGCTACTCCATCGCGGTCGGCGACTATAACCGAGACGGCTGGATCGATTTCCACGTCAACGAGTGGCTTCCCGTTCCCGGATCGATCAGCTCACGTCTCCTCCGAAATCTCGGGTCCGCCTCGCCCGGTTTCTTTACGGACGCCACGGTTAGTGCAGGTGTCAGTCTCCCATCGACCAACGCGTTTGCTTCATCGTTCGCCGATCTCGACGACGATGGCTGGCCAGACCTGACCGTTGCGGCGGACTTCGGCACGAGCAGGCTCTTCTGGAACAACGGGGATGGCACATTCATCGACGGGACGACGGCCGCAGGCGTCGGCACCGATGAGAACGGCATGGGCTCGACGATCGGAGATTATGACGGCGACGGAGACTTCGACTGGTTCGTCACCGCGATCTTCGACGTCGACGAGACCTGTCAGACCCAGCCTTGCAATTGGGGCTACACCGGCAATCGCCTCTATCGCAACGACGGCAACCGGATTTTCGCTGATGCGACGGACACAGCGGGCGTTCGCGAGGGTTTCTGGGGTTGGGGAACCGCGTTCTTCGACTACGACAACGATGGCGACCTGGACCTGGTCATGACCAACGGGGTTGATTTCCCGGATACGACACCTGACTCGGCCTTCCACGCCGACCCGATGCGTTTCTGGGAGAACGACGGGACCGGTGCCTATACAGAGAAATCGGTACTCGTCGGATTGACCGATACACGTCAGGGAAAGGGGCTGCTCGTATTCGACTACGACGACGACGGCGATCTCGATCTATTCATCGTGAACAACGCAGCCGGCCCCGCGCTCTACCGAAACGACGGTGGTAGCGCAGCTGACTGGTTGCGCATCGAGACCGTCGGAACGGACTCCAATCTCGAGGGCATCGGCGCAAAGGTAACGGTACAGCCCGTCGCGCTCGGGCCGACACAGATTCGTGAGATCGGCGTCGCTTCCCATTTCTTGGGTCAGAGCGAGCGCATCGCGCATTTCGGGCTCGGTACCGGAACGAGTCCTGTTCATCAGGTCACGATCTCATGGCCGAGCGGACAGGATCAGCAGTTCTCGAACGTCGCGCGAAACACAACGCTGGTCGCCGTCGAGCCGACGGTCCTGCAAGCGCCCATGCTGAATGAAATCGGACTCGCGATGCTGATTGGGCTACTGATGCTCAGTGCCGCGCTGGCCGACAGACCATGCGTACGCGAGGCTGATTCGAAATAGTCAACGACCACTGGGGAGTACAGCGTCGATGAGCATGACCTCAACCGAAACGAAGTCGACCGACGGTACAAGCCAACTCTCATTGTGGATCATTCTCGTAGTCGGACTCGGGGGTATCGCCAATGCGGCGTGGATGCTGGCGGGGCCTATGCATTGGTATACCGATCTTCCGGCGGCTGTCCCGGACACCGGGCCCTTCAATCCCCATTTCGTCCGCGACATTGGCTGCGCATTTCTGGCTGCCGGTGTGTCCCTCGTCTGGGCATTCTTCAGTCCGCGCTTTCGGCTGCCGCTCGTCTCCATCGGCGCACTCTTCCTGTTCGCCCACGCGATTCTGCACGCATACGACACGCTGCGCGGAGCACTCGGACACAATCACTGGCTGCTCGACCTTCCCGGGGTTTATCTTCCAGGCATCCTGTTGCCAATCATCGCCCTCCGAATCGCGCGCTCGGATCGCAAGCGAACTGCTTGAGAGGAGCTTCTCGTCCGGATGGTTTCTCAGACATCCCTTCGCTCTCTTCGATAGAATCACACGAAATTCTTCAAGCATGACAAAAAGGGGATTGATCCGATGGCCGATTCCACGCGCCGCCAGCGCGGGCTCGAAAAAATTGCAGAGGTCTATGCAGGCGACGTCGTGACGCCGCCCGAGGGCTACGCCTTTACTGACATCATGCTCGAACAGCTCTTCGCCGAAGTCTGGTCCCGCGACGTCCTCTCCATCCGGGACCGACGCATCTTGTTGCTGGGCATCATCGCGGAAAAGGGCGAGACAATGACCTTCGGCATTCAGGCCAAGGCCGCCCTGAAGCGGGGCGAACTCACACCCGATGAACTCCGCGAACTACTCCTCATGATTGCGCAATACGCTGGCTACCCACGGGCCGCGGCTCTGCTTGCGGTCATAGAACAGAAGATCGCGGAGGTCGCGAAGGAGCAGGAGGAGCGCAAGGGCGACGAGTAGGCGCCAGAAAGCGCTCTGGAGCCCCCGTGACCGGCCGGGGCTCATCAGGACATTTTGCTGTCAACGCGAGCCCGGCACGGCGCGCTTTTCGTGAATGGCTCGGCCGTCATTGCGCGACGTGTTGGGAGACCTGGGTTGCCTGACTTTCGTACGACATTCTGGATAGATCGGCTGTGGGCCTGCGCTTTATTTCACGAAAAGCGCGCCGCACCGGACTCTTCGGTTCTGGGTGGATGATGGACTGGTCGCGGAATTCTGCGGCGCGCGACCGGCCCGTTCCATCTATACTGAGGGTTCCGTATCGCCTCAAATTACCCGAAGAAGGAAGAGCCCCATGGCAGATCTCGTCACGATCGAAATCCAGGATCACATCGCGGACGTTCGTCTCAACCGACCCGACAAGATGAACGCACTCAGCCAGGAAATGTGGAAAGCGATCACGGAGGCGGGAGAGCAACTGACCGACAATCGCGAGGTTCGCGCCGTCGTGCTGTCGGGCAATGGTCGCTGTTTCTGCGCCGGGCTGGACATGGCAAGCATGCAACAGTTCCAGGATAGTGATCGGCCGAAATCAAGTTCGACGTCGATCCCGATTGCAGGGCCTAATGAGCGTCCGGGGAATCTGCCCCAACGCTCATGTCTCATCTGGAAGCGCCTTCCGGTCCCGGTGATCGGCGCTCTGCACGGCGTTACCTATGGCGCCGGCGCCCAGATCGCTCTTGGCACCGACATCAGAATCGCAGCACCCGATCTTCGCCTGTCGATCATGGAGATCAAGTGGGGCTTGATCCCCGATGTTGGCATCACCCAGACGCTACGCGACCTCGTCCCCCTCGATGTCGCGAAGGAACTGACATTCACGGGTCGCATCCTCGACAGCGAGCAGGCGGAGAAGCTCGGCCTGGTCACGCACGTTGCGGAGAATCCGCATGCGCAGGCGATGGATCTCGCACGAGAGATCGCAAGCAAGTCACCCAATGCGATTCGGTTCGGCAAGCAGCTCTTCGAGGAAACCTGGCGCGCCGACGAGCGGACGGGGCTCGAGCTCGAAACCAAGCTTCAGGTCGAACTGATCGGGAGCGAGAATCAGATCGAGGCCGTTCGCGCCAACTTCGAGAAGCGGTCCCCCGATTTCAAGGACGCTGGCTGATCTCGACCCGCTCGGGTCGAAAGACGACCAGAATGCTGGCGGGAGCCAACGTTCTTGCAGATTCCGGTTTGATCTTCCGTAATATAGAGGGTCCATGAGGACGGCCTACAGCTCTGCGAGGGCCCTTCCGAGCCCCCCCGAAGATCTCGCACAGACCTTGCGGCGAATCTACGACCTCGGTCTCACCACGACCTCCGGCGGCAACCTCTCCATCCGCGACGACGACGGGTGCATCTGGATCACACCAGCCGGAATGGACAAGGGTGAACTCCGTCCAGACCAGATCGCTCGCGTAGTCGATCACGAGATGGGCCACGAGGACAGCAGCCTGCCGCCCCCCTCGTCAGAACTGCCCTTCCACCAGGCGATCTATACTGCGCGTCCCGATCTGCAGGCGATCGTCCACGCCCATCCGGTCTCACTCGTCGCCTTCAGCGTCGCCCAACAGGTTCCCGACAGCCGCGTTTCGGCCAACTGCTACGCCCTCTGCGGAACGATCGGCTTCGCTCCCTACGCCCTGCCGGGCAGCGCCGAACTCGGCGATCAGATTGCCGAGGCATTCGCGAAGGGCTTCGACTGCGTGGTGCTCGAAAACCACGGTGTCGTCGTCGGCGGAACGACCCTGCGTCAGGCATTCGAAAGGTTCGAAGCACTGGATCTCTGCGCGCGCACGATCCTTCGATCACGCGCATTGGGAAAGGAACGGCTGCTGCCCTTGGACGATCTCGCGCTCGCGAACCAGCCCAATGCGGACTCCGGCGTACGCGACAGTACGCTAATGACGGATCGAGAACGCGCGCTTCGGCAGACGCTGTGCGCGATCGGGCGACGCGCCTACAGAAAGCGACTCGTCACCAGCACTCAAGGGGCCTTGTCCGCGCGCCTTGGGGAAAATGCCTTCCTGATCACACCGTCCTCAATCTCCCTTGACCGACTCGATCCATCGGAAATCTTGCGCGTGGGTCTCCAACGCAGCGGTCTCAATGAGCACGATTCGCGAGCGGCGCTGCACGCCGCCCTCTACCGGGCTCATCCCGAAGTCGGCGCGATCGCGGAGGGCTGCGCGGAGAACACAGCTGGCTTCAGCGCGACCGGAATACCTTTGCCCTCACAGACGATTCCAGAGAGTTACATCCTGATCCGAGAGCCCGTTTACGTTCCCTTTCGGACCACGATCGACGACCCGGAGGCCGTTGCCGCCGTACTCTGCCCGGACCATCCAGTCGCTCTGGTCCACAATGCTGGTGCACTTGCCCTGGGTGCCAGCGTTCTGGACGCTTTCGACCGCCTGGAAGTTCTCGAGGCCACGGCTGCAGCCGTGATCGCGAGCCGGCCTCTTGGCGAACTCGCGACCATGAACGAGGAACAACTCGCCGAAATCCGCAATACGTTCTTTCCTTCAGGCGGATTTCGAGGCGCTCCGCATGGAGGGTCGTGATCGAGGGACGTGCAAAATTGGACTTCTGGTGCCAGACTCGTAAAGTGGTGCTTACGCCACGCGTGATCGAGCCCCGAGGAGATATCGATTTCGCACGCCGCGATATCCTCTGACTTTGACGCACTCGACTAGCGAGAAAGATCCCTCCAATGGAACTCGACATCATCGCCCATCCGCTCGGGCTGAAGGAATCACTAGCCCATGCCCAGCAGATCGAAGAGGCCGGTTTCGGCTCGGTCTGGTGGACCGACGCGGGGCGCTCTGCCTATCTCGCCTGCACTGCGTCCGCCCTCGGAACCGATCGCATCCAGATCGGTACGGGTATCGCGGTCGCTTTCGCGCGAAGTCCGATGGTGACGGCTGGAATTGCCTGGGAACTCGCGGCCGCGACGAATGGACGCTTCGTGCTCGGACTCGGCTCCCAGGTGAAGTCGCACATCGAACGGCGCTACAGCGCCGAGTTCGCCCCCCCCGGCCCGCGCATGAAAGAATACGTTCAGTCGATCAAGGCAATCTTTCGTGCTTTTCGGGGAGAAGAGAAACTCTCCTACGAGGGTAAGTACTACAACTTTTCGCTGCTACCCGGCGCATGGAGTCCGGGACCGATCGACGTGCCCGATCCGCCGGTCTATATCTCCGCGGTCCTGCCTTATATGAGTCGACTCGTCGGCGAGGTCGCAGACGGCATCCACGTCCACCCCTTCCACTCCCCGCAGTACGTACGAGACGTCCAGCGGAAGGCCATCGAAGAGGGCCTCGCGCGTTCGGGACGATCACTCGACGACATCACGTTCTCCTGCCCGATCATGACCTCGGTCGGCGACACGGACGAAGAACTCGAAAAGACGCGCGAGCATGCGAGGCTGATGATCGGGTTCTACGGCTCGACACGAACCTACTCCCCGATGTTCGAACATCACGGATTCGACGGCCTCTCGAACGAACTCTACGCATGTCAGCAGCGCGGTGACATCAAGGGAATGCTCGCGCTCGTGACCGACGAGGTTCTCTCTCACTACATCGTGACCTCGAACTGGAACGACCTCGGCCCGACGCTGGTCGAGCGCTACAGAGACGTCGCACCCAACGTTCGCGTCACATCGTACACGGCGGCAGAAAACTGGAGCGACCCCGGCGCACGCGAAAAATGGGCTCACGTCACGAAGACGATGCGCGACGCCAATTGACGGCCGCCTCGTCGCCTGAGGAAGACGCCCGAAGACGACCGGGCACCCCAAGACTTCGCCCGCTGCGGAGTCTCATACCCTTTGTCACGCCCTACAAGGGTGTCGTGATGGCTGCATTTCTCGCCCTCGTGGCCTCGACCTGCGTCATGCTCGTCATTCCGCTCACCGTTCGCATGATGATCGACCAGGGATTCTCAGCCGAGAACGCCGCAATGATCGATGACTATTTTCTCATGCTGATCGGCGTCGCACTCCTGATGGGCGTCACGAGTTCGCTGCGCTTCTTCCTCGTATCCTGGATCGGCGAGCGGGTCGTGGCAGACCTGCGCACGGCTGTCTTCGATCACGTCGTCGACCAGAGCCCCGTCTTCTTCGAGAAAAACCACACCGGGGAGATTCAATCCCGACTGACAACGGACACCACACTCATCAAGACGGTCGTCGGTTCGACCACCTCGATCGCACTCCGCAACGCGTTCACTCTCGTGGGCGCCGTGTCCATGCTGATCTACACGAGCGCGACGCTCTCCGGACTCGTCTTGCTCGCCATTCCGGTCATCGCCCTTCCGCTTCTTGGATTCGGTCGCCTCGTACGCCGTCTCGCGCGCAAGAGCCAGGACACCCTGGCCGACACGAATGTGTTCGCCGGCGAGGCCCTCGGATTCATCCAAACCGTCCAGGCCTTTACGCATGAAGCCCTCGACCGAATGCGCTATCGCCGCGTGGTCGAACGCGCGTTCCAGGCGGCACGCCAGCGTTTGATGGCGCGCGCCGTCTTGACTGCGCTCGTGATCTTTCTCGTCTTCGCGTTCATCTCCGGAATCCTCTGGGTCGGGGCACAGTCGGTCCTCGACGGTCGTATGAGCGGCGGCCAGCTCAGTCAGTTCGTTCTCTACGCGGTCTTCTGTGCGATGAGCATGGCTGCGCTCACTGAGGTCTGGGGCGACTTACAGTTGGCGGCGGGCGCGGCCGAGCGACTCTTCGAGCTTCTCGCAATCGAGCCGGAAATCAGGGCGCCAGCCCATCCCGTTCCCCTCCCGCAACCCGGCCGCGGCAGCGTCTCCTTCGTCGATGTCGACTTCGCCTATCCGACGAGACCAGAGGTTCCGGCCCTGCGTGATTTTTCCTTTTCCGCATCGGCCGGTGAGACCGTTGCGATCGTTGGACCATCGGGCGCCGGCAAAAGCACCGTGCTGCGATTATTGATGCGCTTCTACGATCCGCTATCAGGCTCTATTCTGGTCGACGGAGTCGACTTGCACGACGCGGACCCAAAGGACGTGCGAGATCGAATGGCGATCGTTCCTCAAGAGACCGCGATCTTCAGCGAGAGTCTGCGCGAGAACATCCGCTACGGACGACCTGATGCAAGTGACGCGGAAGTCGAACATGCCGCGCAGGTCGCGATGGTCGATGAATTTGCAAATGGGCTCCCCGAAAAATTCGATACCTCCCTCGGCGAGAACGGAATGACGCTCTCGGGTGGGCAGCGCCAACGCATCGCGATTGCCCGAGCCGTCCTCAAGGACGCGCCGATCCTTCTGCTGGACGAAGCAACGAGTTCCCTCGATTCCCGGAGCGAACGTCTGGTTCAGAGTGCACTCGAGAGATTGAAGGCAGGTCGAACCACGATCGTGATCGCCCATCGGCTCGCAACAATACGCAGCGCGGATCGGATCCTGGTCGTCGATGGCGGTCACATCACAGCAAGCGGGACCCACGACGAACTCGTACGCCAGGAGGGCCTCTACGCCAAGCTCGCGCGGCTTCAGATCGACGGAGACCTCGCCGAAACTGGCTCGTGAACCGAATCGGAGGATCGAAATGACAGAGTTTCGGATCGACCCGCACGATCATGATTTCGGGGCCACGGCCCGAGGGCTCGATCTTCGCGCGTCACTCTCCGATGCGGTGGCCGAGACGATCCGCCTCGCATGGGCACGCTACGGCGTCCTGATCTTCCCGGACCAGAGGCTAGACGACGACGAGCTCGAGAAATTCACTCTCGGGCTCGGTGATTTCGGCCTCGATCCCTTCATCGAAGCGATGCCGGGCCATCCCCATATTCTCGAACTGCGACGCGAACCCGACGAGAAGGCTGCGAATTTCGGTGCAGCCTGGCACTCCGATTGGAGCTTTCAGACCCGCCCGCCGAGCGGAACGATTCTCCATTCCAAGGTCGTTCCACCGGTCGGCGGTGACACGCTTTACGCGGATGGACATCGCGCCTGGGAGGCGCTCTCCGAAACGATGAAGTCGATGCTCGATGGACTCCGGGCAATCCATAGCGCCGCCTTCGCCTATGGCCCCCGTGGCGTGCTCGCCAAGGAAGTCCACGAGCGAACCATGAAGATCATCGTCTCGGAAGAAGCGGAAAAGACCGAGGTCCATCCACTCGTTCGAACTCACCCGGTCACGGGACGCAAATCACTCTTCATCAATCCGGTCTACACCGTCGCGATCGAAGGACTCCATGCGGACGAGAATTTCACGCTCCTCAAATTCCTCTATGAACACATGGTGAAGGACGAATTCGTATACCGACATCAGTGGCAGGAAGACATGCTCGTCCTCTGGGACAATCGTTCGACGATGCATTTCGCAGAGGGTGGCTACAACGGACATCTTCGCGTGATGCATCGCACCACACTCGCGGGCGATCGTCCGATTTAACGACGGGCTCGGCCGAGAAATTGGCCGGACGGGGACGGGGGCGCTTCGACCGATCGTCAGCTCGACCCTCAGTCTTGACCTTCAGCCGCTGCGTGGCGGCCTGCGCGTCGTCCAAAATAGGTCGACTCACCAATGCACGTACCACTCGAATATCCAGTGCCATCCTGGGCGATATTCGATGCGCATCCGCCCGCCGCGTAGAGTCCGGGAATGGGCTTGCCATTCTCCGCCAGAACCTCGCCATCGATCGAAACGTCGAGCCCACCGAGGGTGAACGCCATGTACGTCGCCTCGCCGACCGACGCATCCAGTGCGGCGTAGGGCGGATTCGCGAGCGGCGTCAACCACTTCTTGCCCTTGTGGAATTCGGGATCCTTGCCCTGCTCCGCGTTCGCGTTGTAGTTCCGCAGTGTCTCCTGCAACGCGCCCTCTGGCATGCCTAACGCCTTCTCCATTTCTTCAGCGGACTCGAACGCATCGACGAGCGGATAGGCTCCGTAATGCGGCGGATCGACGGCGTAGGTCGAATCGTCGAGGATCAACCAACCCGCGCGATCCGGCTGACGGGTCGTAAACAGACTCGATCGAGAGTGATAGGAATCCTCGGCCACATAGCGCTTGCCCTCTTTGTTCACGAGAATGCCCTTGATATGGCTCTCGGGCGGGTAGAACGCGGCCGTCACCAGCGCTCCCTCCATGTGCTTGAGGACACCTCCGGCGCAGCGACCGAGCTGATGACCAGCACCATCGTCATACGGAGTAAACTGTCGCGTGTATGCTTCGTCGAGCAATTCGGGAAGGAATTCCTCGAGTAGCTCATCATTTTCCGTGAATTGGCCAGCGGCCAGAATCACGCCCTTTCGAGCACGAACACCACCCTTGTCCTCGCCAAAGGCGCGATAGCAAACGCCAACGATCCTTCCGTCCTCGCGAACGAGCCGGGTCACGTATGCATCACAGACAATCCGAACGCCGATCGACTCGGCCCGCGCAATCAGACATTCCATCATCTTCGCGCCCCCGAGATGTCCCACCTCGGCGACCTTGTGTCCGCGTGGGGCCGGTTTCGCTTTCTCGCGGAACGGATAGACCTCTTCGTTGCCCGACCAGATCAAACACTCGTCCGTCATTTGGAGAACATGCTTGCCCTGGTACATCGTGTCGTTGAAAGGAACGTCATGCGCCACGAGCCAGTCGAAATGGCGAACGCTCTCGTCGCAGTAGGCCCGAATCTTCTTCTCGTCGGGATCGGGCGTATTCATCAAAAGATAGGTGTACATATCCTCGATACTGTCCTCGACCCCGACGGCCTTCTGGACGCGGGTTCCCCCGCCGAGATAGACATGCCCAGCCGCCATGCTCGTCACACCGCCGCCGCCGCTCGCACGCTCGAGGACGAGTACCTCTGCACCCGCTTCGCGCGCTTCGATCGCAGCGCAGACACCCGCACAACCGAGACCCACGATGACGACATCGGCCTCATCGCTCCAGCGTTCGACTTCCACGGTTTCGACGACTGCGTATTGACCCTGACTCATCGACCTCCTCCGTCCGATCCCATGTCGTGCTCGATTCACCGACGACAACCGGCTGATCGGCTAAAGATCGGCTTCGCAGTCTAACCGAAGGATGAACGGAGTCGAGATTCCCGTCGAGGGAGCTCTAGTCCTCGAGTTCGACGATGTCCGCTTCGAGGAGTGCATCGAGCTGTAGAGCCCCGACGTCCGTTACCTTGACGACGTCTCCAGCCTGAACGTCGCCCGGATTCTCGAAGAACTCCTCTTCGGTGCGCGGTTGTCCCAGATCATCGAAATAGGCAGTCATCCCGTCGATGGGGATCGGCTGATCCAGCACCCAAAGCGCTCGTGGGACCAGTGGATCCACATCCGTGACGGGCCCCTCGAACACGACGTCCGCGTCGGCATTGTCACGACGAATACTCTTCGCGAGCGCAGTACCCAGCCCCGTCGAGATCGCCTCGAGCTTCACCCAGTCTCCCGCTTGCAGATCATCGAAGCCAAAATCGGAAAGCCCGTCGCGTTCGTCCTCGAATTCTGTCTTGCCGTCGATCGTCATCTCGACACCCAACAGGCTCAGCGTGCGCCCGATCGAGTCGATCGCAGAGATCGCTGCCTCGATCTTGACGGTCTCGAGGCTCTCGTCTTCGAATTCGACACTCTCGGCGACGATGACGCCCGCGACCAGACTGCCATCCACCTCGACGAGATCGCCGTCCATGATCATCGTACCGCTCGGTTCGAAGCTGGCACCGCTCGCATCGACTGCGAATCCGGCAACTTTGAACTCCGCCATGCTCACATAGTCCGAAACGATGCCCTCGATTTCGAAGTCCTCGGCATCTTCGCCCGCCAGAACCTCATCCTCGAGCTCGATCTCTGCTGCGTCGATCCGATCGAAGCCTCCGGCGACCAATTGGCCTTTCACCTCGACGACGCTGCCATCGACCAGATCGGATTCAGTGAAACCCGAAAAGACCGTAGTTCCGGTGTATTCGACTGTGACGGAACCGATCTCGAAGAGACCCGTGCCGTCACCGTTCATCGCGAGGTTGGCGACGACGCCTTCGAGTTCGACCCCGAGGTCGGCGGGATATTGCCCGGTCCACTCGATCCGGGCGGCTCGCACATTCCCAGCTCCGTCGACGAAGCCACTCACTTCGACGACGTCCAGTTGTGCGATCGAAGCGAAGCTCGTCCCACCATCGAAGCGCGTATCGAATTCGTCGACGATGACCGTCCGCCCGAGAATGGTAAAGCTTTTTTCTGTCCCGCCGGGCGTCACGAATACCGGAACGTCTTCAATCGGCCCTTCGAGGTCGTCATCGTAATCGACGCTCGTGGCGATACCGGAAAGGCCACCGACATCGAGATCGCCACGCACACGAACGACCATACCGACGCGCAGGTCAGCCTCTGCCCCGATGGCATCATCGATTTCGATCTCGGCGCTTCCGATTTCCCATTCGACACCATTGACGAAGATGCTGCCGAAGGAATCGATCGAACCCTGACTGATGCCCGTGCCACTCATGCCGCCGGTGGCCGCAACATCTGTGCCCGTGCCCGAAGAACAGGCCAGCCCGACCACACCGACAGTGCAGAGCAGGCCATACAGCATCCAGCTTACGAACCGCTGGATCGAGATCGGATTATTCTTCGCCATCAGCATCATCCTCGAAATAGTAGATCCCGACCATCGCGCGACGCCCACCGTCTTCAGCTGGGTTCGGAGCGACATCGAGATCGTGCTCCGACATCTTCGCGTCGAGCCTCACCAACAGTCGCTGCGCATCACTCCGGACGAGCGCGCGCAATGCAGGTAGATACGAGGCCGGCAGATTGTCGTACGCGACCTTCCGCTGATAGAAGGTCGAGTCGCTCTCGGCATCCAGATTGTGATCGATACTCGAAATCAGATCGCCGACGTCAGACCCGAGAATTGCGAGCTTTTCGGTCTCGTCGGCCTGCGGAATATATGCCCGTTCGACCGGACGCAGTCGGCCGTTCTTCAGCTGCAGAACCGCACCGACACGGACCAGTTCATCGAGTACGGCGCGCGGCGTGACATCACCGCCGTGATCTGCGACGAGTCGACTGAAGCTCGGTCCCTTTTCAGAGTCGAATTCCAGCGAGGCGGGCCCTCCCCGCCCGTCGCGATAGGCGACGTCCTGGCCCCAGGCACTCAGCACGCGCGCCGCACGGTTGATTCGGCGTCGGGGGCTCGGGACGCCGGCGGGCGGCTCGTCCTCGAAGAGGCGGCGGGCCTCTTTTCGCGTCAGGCCGGTCAGAACAGCCACCCGGGAGACAGTCATCTTTCGCCCGGGGACTGCGAAATCCGTCTTCGCAACCTCGACATAGACCTGCTTCGCCAGTTCGGCGAACTGCCCGAAGGCGACTCCTCGTTTGAGCACGAGCCGAACGAGAGGCTTGAGTAGAGCGAGGATGGCCCGCTCGATAGGACTGGGAGCCGACTTCGACATTATGGGAAAGTATTCCCATTATATGCGAAAACATCAAGTGATCCGGTGGCTTTCCCCCCACCGGGGCCGCTATCTGCACCTCGGCTGCGCACGAGTCACGGCCACACAGCCCGCGTCCCGATAGCCCTTGATGACCTCGAGCGCGCTGGCGATCCACACAGCGTCGTCTGTCACAAACGATCAGCCCTCGTATTGATATATGACCGGCCCGCCAGCGAGGAATGCTCCGAACGCCTTGACGATGTCTTTCATCGCAGCGGTCGTCTTGTGGGCCTCGAGGTCGGCCTCCGTTGCCCAGCTCTCGATCATCACGAATCGCGTGTCATCGTCGACACTCCTGAAGAGGTCATACATCTCGCATCCGGAATCTTCGGCCTTCACGCGCGCAAGGGCAGGACCGGCCGCCGCCTCGAACTCGTCGGCCTTGCCATCTTTGATCGGGAGCTGCACTGTCAATCGAATCGACATCATGATTTCCTTTTGGATTGGAATCGGCGCCGCCCTCGGGTCGCGGCCAGACTGGCCGCACCGACAGCGGTCGGGCAAATGCGACAATAACCCAATTGGCGAGGTGATCGCCGCAGATTCGGGTCGCGTTATCCTGGATGGAACAAATCAAGCATCTCTCGAAATATGGGGGCGACATGACTAAAGCGGCAAAAGCGACTGGATTTTCGATGAAGGGTTCCATTCCGTCCGGCGGACTCGAAGGCATGGCCGTGCTGGTCACCGGGGGAGGCAGTGGAATCGGCGCAGCCTGCGCCGCGCGACTCGCCGCCGATGGTGCGGCGGTCACGATCTGTGGCCGCACGGAATCCAAACTCGAGGCGGCCGCAAATTCGATCCGAGCCGGAGCTGGCCATGGAGGCAGCATTCAATCTGTCGTCGGCGACGTCACGAACGAGGGAGACGTCGAGCGAATCATGTCATCCGCTGCCGAACCGACGGGTGCTCTCGACGGCTGCATCGCCAACGCCGGAGGGGGCGGCGGCATGCGCCCCTACCATCTCCAGGACACCGATGAATTCATCCGCGTACTCCATCTGAACGTGCTCGGCACGATGCTCTGCGTAAAACACGCAACGAAGTGGATGGTCGAAGCAGGTGGGGGTTCTTTCATCGGCATGTCATCGATCGCTGGGCACGTGACACACCCGTATTTCGGCGCCTATTGCGTCGGCAAGGCCGGCATCGAAGAAATGATGAAGAACGCGGCCGATGAATTCGGTTCGCGATTGATTCGCTTCAATTCGATCCGCCCGGGCTTCATCGCGACCGAACTCATGCAAGGAATCCCGCGTGACGGGGCGATCTACGATTCATATATCCAGAACACGCCGATGGGTGATGTCGGACGATCCGAGGACGTCGCCCACCTCGCGCGCTTCCTGATTGGCCAGGAATCGCGATGGATCACCGGCGTCGCAATCAATGTCGACGGGGGACACGCGCTTCGGCGAGGTCCCGACTTCGGTCAGTTCGTCGAGCCCGCAATCGGGAAAGACGCTCTCACGGGCGGCCCCGCGAAGGAATCGCTCTAGTCGACCAGGCCTGGCAGGCTTCTAGAACTCCAGCACCGTCCGGAGTCCACGGCTCGCCCGCATGTCGTCGAGCCCCAGATTGACGTCCTCGATCGGACGTCGATGGCTGATCATGCTCTCGAGGTCCAATGCGCCCTTGCGCCACAAGGCAAGGAAGCGTGGGACATCGTAGTGTCCATTGCAGGAGCCGAGTAGCGAACCAATCAGCTTCTTCTCCTGGGCCAAAAACATCGCGGGCAACGGGATCTCGAGCGTATCCATCGCCGCACCCACCATCACGGTCGTCCCGCCGATCCGGCTCGCCTGGAGACCTGCGGAAATCAACGACGCACTCCCCGCGCCATCAAATGCATAGTCGACTCCGACCCCACTCGTCAGCTCGATTGCGTTCGCGACGACGTCGTCCCGATTCGGGTCGAGAATATCCGTCGCGCCAAAGCGCGCCGCGTAATCACGACGCTCCGCGACCGGATCCGAAACGATGATGCGCGCCGCGTTCGCTAGACGAGCGCCCTGCACGATCGAGATCCCGATTCCCCCCAATCCCATCACGAGGACAGTCGCGCCCTCTTCGACCTTCGCCGTATTCAGTACGGCACCCACGCCCGTCTGGACCGCGCAACCGATGACACAGGCGATCTCGAGCGGCGTGTCGTCTTCGACCTTGATAGCTCGGCCTTCGTCGACGAGCGCATACTCGCCCCATCCGCCCAGTCCAAAACCCTGAAAGACTGCATGGCCACCCCGCGACAACGGCGTCGATCCGTCTGCGCGGAGCCCGGTCATGAAACTCTGACCTTCTACGCAGAGCGAAAACTCACTGCGAACACAAAAATAACAACTTCCGCAAGAGGGAATCGGCGTCAGCATGACCTTGTCGCCCTTCGAGAGACGAGTCACCGAACCTCCAACCTCTTCAACTACGCCCGCGGCCTCATGTCCGAAAACCGCAGGAAGCTGTCCCCCGGCAGGCAAATCAACCATCGTCAGGTCCGAGTGACAGATTCCACAATGCGAAATCTTGACAACAACTTCACGAGGGCCAGGCCCTTCGATCTCGACGTCGTTCACGACGGCCAGTGGTTGTTGATTCTTTTCGAGTAGTGCGGCACGCATCGAAACTCCCCTCTAGATCATGACCGTTTCGGGTCAGTCATCGCGCTTGATCGAATAACAAAGAACGGCACCACCAAGCTGCATCTCGTCGTCGCCCGAAGCCCCTTCCAGGTGGCTGAATCCGGTGGCGAGCACTTCCCGTGAAACCAGCTCTGCATGTTCCTCGAGCGCCCGAGCGACCTCAGCGTCGTCACAGGCCCATGCGATTCGAACACGGTCGGAGACTTCGAACCCCTTGTCCTTGCGCGCATTGTTCAAGAGACTGATCGCATCCCGAGCAATCCCCTCTCGCCGAAGCGCATCATCGAGCACCGTATCCAGGACGACGGTGTATTCCCCGTCTGTCGCGATCGCCGCGTCGTCTCGAGCCGATCGTTGAAACAAGACATCCTCGAGACGAAGCTCCTCGCCGACGACGACGATCGACTCGCCGGCCTCGAGCCGACTGACTTCGTCGAAGCCCCAGCGCGCGAGCTCAGGGCCTATTTCCTTGAGCTTCGGCCCACAGCGTTTCCCGAGCGTCTTGAAATTCGGCTTGACTGTGACCGTCGCGAACGCGCTTTCATCCGCTTCGACGGAGAGCTTCTTGACATTCAACTCGCTCGCGAGTAGTTCAGCGGACGCGAGAACGTCCTCCCTGACCGCCTCGTCCCGATGAACGACGCTGAGCTCACGCAACGGCTGACGAACCTTGATCTTGTGATCTTCGCGAACACGTCGGCCGAGAGTCGAAACAGCACGAACAGTCGCCATTCGCCGCTCGAGAGCCTCCTCGAGTTCGGCAGTTTCGACCTGTGGATAGTCACACCAGTGCACACTCATGGGCGCTGAAGGGTCGACCGGACGCACGAGACGCTGATAGACGACTTCGGTCAAGAATGGCATGAAGGGTGCGAGCACCTTGGAGAAAGTGGTCAGGACCGAATAGAGCGTCGCGAAGGCGTTCGTCTTATCTCGATCATCCTGGCTCTTCCAGAATCGAGCACGGGAGCTGCGAACGTACCAGTTCGTGAGATCGTCGATAAAGCTCACGAGCCGCGGTACGACGGTATACAGTCGATACGCCTCCATCTCGTCGTTCACATCCCGAACGAGGCTTTGCAGGACGGACAGGATCCAACGATCGATGTCCGCACGTTCGTCGACCGGGTCCGCCTGCCAGGTTCGTGGATCGTAACCGTCGATGCTCGCGTAGGTCGTGAAGAACGACAGGACGTTCCAATACGGCAGCACGACCGTGCGAACGATCTCCTTGAGGCCCGCCTCCTCGAAGCGCAGTTCCTCTGCGCGAACGACAGGGGAGTCGATCAGATAGGCGCGCAGTGCATCTGCCCCGAACGCATCGAGCATCTCGTTCGGATCAGGATAGTTCTTGAGGCTCTTCGACATCTTCTTGCCATCGCGAGCCAGGATCATTCCGTTCACGATCACGTTGCGATATGGACTCTTGCCGAAGATGCTCGTTCCGAGGACGAGCATCGTGTAGAACCAGCCTCGGGTCTGATCGAGACCTTCCGCTATGAAATGGGCCGGAAAGATCGAATCGAACTCGCTCTCGTGCTCGAAGGGGTAGTGCTGCATCGCGTAGGGCATAGAGCCCGACTCGAACCAGCAGTCGAGAACCTCAGGCGTTCTGCGATAAGTCTTGCCATCACGCTCTATCACGATCTCATCGACGATGTGTTTGTGGAGATCGTCGACCTCGACGCCAGAGAGAGCTCGGAGTTCCTCGCGCGATCCCACACAGATCGTGTCCTCGGGGTCGTCGACGTTGATCCATACTGGAATACACGAGCCCCAGAATCGATTTCGACTGATGTTCCAATCGTTTGCTTCACGAAGCCAATTGCCAAAACGATTCGAACCGACGTACTCGGGAACCCAGACGGTTTCCTCGTTGATGCGGGCAAGGTCTTCGCGCAGATCCTCGACCTTCACGTACCAGGCCTCGATCGCGCGATAGATGAGAGGCGTGTCCGTTCGTTCGCAAAATGGATAGCTGTGCAGGAGCGTGCTCTGTTGAAGGAGCTTTCCGTCTTCCTTCAGTTTCCTGATGATCGGCTTGTCTGCGTCTTTGCAGAACAGGCCGACATAGTCCGTCACGGGCTCGAGAAAGCGCGCTTCTGCATCGAGAGGGTCGACCAGGTCGATTCCGGCCTGACGACAGATCCGAAAATCGTCCTCGCCATAAGCCGGAGCGATATGCACGATGCCCGTGCCGTCTTCGGTCGTCACGAAGCCATCTTCGAGAACCACGAACCGGCCCAGGCGAATTGCATCTTCTGCGTAGTATGAGAAAACCGGCTCGTATCGGAGACCCACGAGGTCGGCTCCGGTCACAAGGCGCACCAGGCGGTATTTTTCGCCCTGCTGTCCGATTTTCTCGGATTCCTTCAGATCGCCAGACAATGCCGCGGCCAGGGACTTGTCGTACGCGGCCAGCCTCGCTTCTGCAAAAACCAGATGATCCCCGCTCTCGAGATCCTCGACGACGGCGTAGCCGATCTCCTTCCCGACACAGAGCGCGAGGTTCTCCGGCAGGGTCCAGGGCGTAGTCGTCCACGCGGTCAGGTAGAGTGCCGCGTCGTTGCCCAGATCGGGCGAGATCGAGTCCTGCCCTTCGACGACTCGCAGTCGAATCGTGATCGCCGGATCCTGAACATCCTTGTAGTTCTTGTTTGCCTCGAAATTGGAGAGTGGCGTCGCCAGCTTGCAGGAATAAGGCATGATCCGGTAGCTCTTGTAGATCCGGTCCTTCTCCCAGAGCTGCTTGAAGACCCACCACACCGACTCCATGTAGTCGACGTCCATCGTCTTGTAGTCGTTGTCGAAATCGATCCAACGTCCCATTCGCGAGATGGTTCTTCGCCACTCGGCGACGTAGGTCTGAACCATCCCTCGACACTGCTCGTTGAAAACGTCCACGCCGCGCTCCAGGATTTCCCCGGTGCCTGACAAGCCGAGCGCTTCCTGCGCGAGTGCTTCGATCGGAAGACCGTGGCAATCCCAGCCAAACCGACGCTCTACAGGATGCCCACGCATATTCCAGAATCGCGGCACGATATCCTTGATCGTGCCAGCCAGAAGATGACCGTAATGCGGTGTGCCCGTTGCGAAGGGCGGGCCGTCGTAGAAAACGAATGCCGGGTTGCCCTCGCGTCGTCGATTGCTCTCGTCGAATGCATCGTTCTGTTCCCAGAACTCGAGAATCTCTCGTTCCATACCGGGAAAATCAGCAGTGGCTTCGACACGTTCGAAGACCGACTCGGAAGACGCACTCATCTCGACCTCTCGCTGGGATTCATGGGACGAACTCCGGGCTACACGCCCAGGCTCCGTCAGCCATCGCGCCGGGAGTATGGAGGCAATCGCCCGGCGTCTCAATCGTCCAGAGCAATTCGAATGGCTCGGACTGCTTCCGCCTACCCCCGAACCGGCTCCGAAGGCATGGTCGTCTGTGCTAAAACCCGGCGAATCCAAAAGGAGCCCCAAATGGACATCGCTTCCCTTTTGCATGGCACGAACCCGGCCTTGCTCGACGTCGCCCTCCTGATCGGGCGGGTGGCGATCGGGCTGTGCTTCGTCGTCCACGCCCTCGGCAAGCTCGGGATCATCGGTTCGGGCACGATGGACGGTTTCGCGGACTGGCTCGGAGAGCTCGGCGTACCGATGCCCGGCGTTCAGGCGCGTATCGCGATGGCCTCGGAACTCGGCGGCGGCCTCCTTCTCGCGCTCGGACTCGCGACTCGCCCGGCCTGCCTTCTACTCATCATCACGATGCTCGTCGCGGGAATCGTTGGACATCGCGGTGCTGGCTATCTGATCACGAACGATCCGCCCGGCGCCGAATACACGATCAATCTCGCCGTCATCTGTCTGATGTTTTTGCTGATCGGCCCAGGCGCAATTTCCCTGGACTCAGTATTTTTCTAGTCTCCGACTGGTCGTAAAGCCCCTCCCCGGCCTATGCTTCGCGTGACGAGATCCACCATTTGGAGTCTCTCGAAGCATGCTGAAGCTATGTCTGGCGCTGCCCGTATTCTATCCAATCTTCGGTGGCGGACCGTTACGCTTCATGCGCTACCAGCCTGGCCTTCGCAAACGAGACATCCACGCACGTATCCTTGCCGGAACCGCCCGAAGCAAGGATGACTTCCATACCAGACGACCCCATGATGGCTTCGACCGAGGCGACCTCTCGATCGGTTCGATGTTGCCGATCGAGCATGTCGAGGGCGCACCCGTCCATCGCGTGTGCCTCCCCGATGTAACCGGCGTCCAGCGAACATCGATCTATTTTCGTGCTCTCATTGCGCTCTGCCAGAATCCCGCCACCCGTCCCGACGTCATTCAGTTTCATTCGTTCGAACGCCTGGAATCATTGTTCTGGCTATCCCAGCTGAAGCGACTCGACATTCCGATCCTCTATGCGATTCAGATCGCACGCCCCACGCGTCACCAATCTGCAATTGCTCATCGGCTCGAGCGAGCGATGAAGCGAACGTTCTATAACCATTTCGACGGCGTCGTAACGAACAGCGAAAGCATCTCTGCGGATCTCCAATCGATCGGAGTACGAACCCCGATCGCAGTGATTTCGAACGGCGTCGATCTCGATCAATTTCGACCCGTCTCAGACGCCGCCGCACGATCGCAGGCGAGAAAATCCCTGGGCGTGACGGGATCCGGACCGGTGATCCTTTCTGTCGGCGCCATCTGCCCCCGCAAGGGCAGCGATCTACTCATCGAGGCCTGGACGAGGCTTCTCGATCGACATTCCGACGCCGAACTCGTGCTGGTCGGCCCACGCCACGACCGTCACAATCCGGGCCTCCGCCGATTCGGCGCACGCCTGAGAGAGTTGATCGCCTGTTCGCCTCATCCTGACCGCATCCATTTCGCGGGCGTTCGAGACGACATGAACGATGTCTATGGGGCTGCAGACCTCGTCGTACTCCCCTCTTCAAGAGAGGGAATGCCCAACGTCGTGCTCGAGGCGATGGCCTGCGAACGACCCGTCCTGCTCACCCCTTTCGAGGGCCAATCGGATGCCATCGGTCGACCCGGAATCGAATTCGTCCAATCAGAACGTTCGCCCGATGCCCTGGCCCAGAATCTCGCGACAATGCTCGATGATCACGACCGATGCCAGGCTCTCGTTCGGCATGGCAAAGCCTGGGTCACACGGCATCTCGACCTCGGGACGAGCCTCGATCGCTTCGCCGACCTCTATCGTCACGCGGCCGCCGGAACGCGATACGCCACTACACTGCAAGCGTTGCCCGAAATACGTGCTGACTATTCCGAGGCGAATGCCCTGCCTACACGAGCCCAGCCGAGTTGAATCCGATCCCGTCGAATCAAGACGGCATTTCCCAGCGCTCCAGCCCGGTCGCTCGCGACGAAATACTCTTCGTGACGGACCGTCGTTTCTGGCGTCGATCGATCGGCTCCGAACAGAGGATCGCAACACTGATCCTCCATCTCGCGCGCCGCGGCGAACACGTTGCAGTTGTCTACGTCGGGCGTGTGAACGGTCGTGATCGAGCGCTTCTCGCTCGATTCCTGTCATCCGCACCCAATCTCGAAGGGCTGACCCGACGCTTCGATTGGAAGACACTCTGGCATGCGTCTCGAAAATGGCTGCGACGCCCGCGCATTCCAGGTACGCCGCCGGATACATCGCCAGGTGCATTGCCAGGTACATTGCGTTGGGCGTCGCCGATCGAATCCAACGATGCCCTGGATGACGTGCTGGATAGACCGGATCGAAATTCCCCAACACGTCGCTCATTCGTTCAATCCGTTATCGAAGAACGCCGCCCCAGAATCGTGATCGTCGAGTTCGCAAGACTCACGTACACCGTGTATCCGCGGGGAGCGGCTACCGGGGCGTGCCGCTACTGGGTCGACACGCACGACATTCTGCACAAACGTGCCGCACGTTACCGGGCCGCCGACGCAACCGTCACGCATCCCATCCTTGCCAGTCAGGAGGCCCGGGATCTCGAGACCTACGACGCCATCCTCGCAATCCAGAAGCCGGAAGGCGACCAGCTGCGTGATCTGGTACCCCACAAACCCGTGATCGTCGTTCCCCATGGTATCGACCTACCCATCCTCCCAGATCCGGCGAGCGATGCTCGACAGCCCACGCGCCTGGGCTTCCTCGGCGGTCGCGATGAATCCAACCGACACGCCCTGGACTGGTTCGTCGACAGGATCTGGCCGAACATCCGATCGCGATTCGGAGATAAAGTCGAACTTCACGTTGCTGGACAGGTCTGTCACACCTGGCATCCGCATGGCGACGGCATCGTCATCGTCGGCCCGATCGAAGCGATCGAACACTTCTGGCCGAGTATCGATATCGCCATCAACCCGGTTCGCTTCGGAAGCGGTCTCAAGATCAAGAACGTCGAAGCTCTCGCTTATGGACGCCCGCTCATCACGACCTCGATTGGCGCGGAAGGACTCGAGGTCGCAAGCCCAGACGGGCTTCGCATCGCCGACACCGAATACAGGTGGGACCGCTCCCTGGACGAGTGGCTCACCAATCCAGATTCCGCCACCGAACTCGGTCACGCGGGTCGCGCGTATGCGCAGGCGCATCTCACGGAAGATGCCGCGTTCCATGCTCTCGAATTGCAGATTGCCGAGACCTTCGCCGAGACCCTTCCGTGAGCAAGCTTCGATCCCGAGGCCTCTTCCTCGTGTTGGCTTCACGCCGAGCCTTCGAAGCCTTTGCGGGCCCCATTCCCGACACGATGAAGGCGCTCTTTCGTTTTCAGAAACCTCGAAACGCGGCCAGGATTCGAGCGCTTCTCCCAGACTGCCGAATCGTCATATCGAAGAGCTACACCCGCCCACAAAGCAACCACTGGATCTTCGAGGCCCGCCGACTCGGGATCCCTACGCTTCTGCTGATCGATGGGCCTCTCGAGTGGGCGAATCTCTACGCAAACCCGAGCCTCGCACGGCTCGGCGAAAGCGGGGCGACCGGGCTTTACGAGCCGATCATCCACGATGCCGTGGCCACGATCGGAGATGCACAGACACACTGGATAGGGGAGCGAAACGCTGGACGGGGCATCGAACTAATGAGCTATGCGAACCGTCGTATCCAGACACACCAGACTCAGACGAGACGCGAATCCACGAGCCCGGACCACGATTTCGAATTCGATTTTCTCGTCACGACGGCCAGGACAGCCTATCTCGACGCCCGAGAGAAGGCGGACCTCAGCGCGGCGCTCTCCGCATGTGGTGCAGCTTTGGCGAATGGAAGCCACCGAACGCTCGTGCGCATCTACGATGAGGATCTCCGCGAATCAATCCGATCGACCGCACCATCCTTCAGCTTCGAAACGAAGAGCAGTTTCGCAGACGCGCTGTCACGAAGCCGATGCGTCATCGGAACGCCGAGCAGCGTTCTTCTCGAAGCGATGCAGCACGACAAGCCAACGGGGCTGTTGATGTTCCGAGACAGCCCACTCTTCTACCAGACGGGCTGGCTGCTCGGATGCAGTGACGACTGGGACGCGAGCTTCGTGTCGATGCTCGGTCGCGATCCGAATCGGATGCAGCGACAGAAACAAAGTCTCCGCGAGAATCTCTCCGGTCAGGACTTCTTCACGCATTGCAAGAGAATCTCAGACGGCGAACTTCTTGCAGCCCCGCGCCCCCTCGACGCGCTCGATCTCGAATTCGAGAATCGCGTCCTTCGTGCAATGCTCGGCTGGCGCACAGCGCTGGGGCGGCTTCTCGGTGTGATTCGCAACGGTTCGTGATGATCTTGCGAACATTTTGTTGAACCCGCGGGAAAAGCGGGCGCACTCGCCAGCTTGCGAGACGAAGGTCGCTTCGCCCGGACTCCTGGGCGCGGTCGACAAGGCGATCGACTGATCGCCCTCCAACGGTCGGCTGATCTCGCGGCGATCTCCGGATTCGCGCTATTTCGAATTTCCTCTGACACATCCGAATCTCGGCCACCACATGTATCTGAAACCGACCTTCTTGGCTGTTTTCCGTTCGTCCGGTTTCGATGGAGATTCTCTGATGCCGCGTAACTTCCCGTCTTTCCAGCAGATTTTGGTCCTTCTCTGTCTCACAATGAGCTTGGTCATACTCGTGCCCGTCTCGGCGAGCGCAAGCCGTCTCATCCCTGAAAGGGGTACCGGAAATTTCGACGGGCGGGGTTTAGAGCTCTCAATCGACGCTCAGCAGAGAAATTCGCTTGCTGGGGTGTTCGAATCTGAATGGCGTAGAAGGACGATCTGGAACGTTCTTCAGCGTGACGGTCTCGGCGACGGACGGACCAGCGAGCGCGCACAGGAGATCAAACAAGCATTTCGTCAGCGCTGGACCGGGCTCGGGAAGCGCATTCTCGCTAGCAGCCCTCCGCCGACGAGTTCAGTCCCGGAACCGTCGACGGCCGTCTTGATGATGCTCGGATTCGCGGGGCTTGCCGGATCGGCTCGACGGCTCCGCTCCAGCGCAACCAGGCAATAGACTCGCTCGACTGAGGACTTGAGAAGCCGAAGAAGCAGCGCATGCTGACCGGACCCTCGGAATGGGTCGACGCGATGACCCCCGCAGTTCTCATTGCGGAAACGCGTGCCCCGACATGCGAATCGGCAACGATGCTCTCTCGAAGAAGATTCCGAGGCGCTGCTGCTAAGCTCTAGACATGACCAAACGGCCCGTGCGGCGTTTTCTTGCTCGCGTCTTTCTCAGGATGACTGGCTGGAAGGCCGACGGTGTTCGGCCCGACGCGAAGAAGTTCGTGGTGATCGCCGCCCCCCACACCACGAATTGGGACTTCCCCTATCTCCTCGCCTTCGCCGAGCTTTTCGAAGTCAAGATTTCCTGGATGGCCAAGCACACCTTCTTTCGCTGGCCCCTCGGCCCCTTCGCGCGCGCAATGGGAGGCATTCCGGTTCTCCGCCACAAGCGAGAAGATCTCGTGACCACAATGGCCAGAACCTTCGACGAACACGAGGAGCTTGGACTCGTCGTCCCCGCCGAGGGGACGCGCAGCCATGTCGAGTACTGGAAATCCGGTTTCTACCATATCGCCAGGACAGCCCATGTTCCGATCGTCATGAGTTACCTCGATTATGCGAGGAAGATCGGTGGCTTCGGTCCGGCCTTCCACCCTTCGGGCGATTTGCGAGAGGACATGGACGCCATTCGCGCGTTCTATGATGGGAAAATGGGCAAATTTCCCGCACTCTCCGGCCAGGTTCGACTCCGTGAAGAAGATGCTGGGAACCTTTTGGAAGCCAATCCTCCCTCTCCACGGTGACTAGTGTCGATCAAATTCAGGCGGCCCAGCAGGGGGATCTCATCGCCATGGGTGACCTCATCGACACCCTGATGCCGTGGGTCGGGAGGCTCTGTGGCTCGATTGCCCTCGATGCCGGCCCGGATGCGGCACAAGAAACCTTGATCCAGGTCATGCGAGACCTGAAGGGACTGCGGGAGCCCTCGTCCTTCCGGTCCTGGGTTCGGCGCATTGCGACGCGGGAAGCCATCCGCCACGCGACGCGCCAGCGTCGCGAACCAGCGATCGAACAAGTCGAATCCACGCATGGTACGACCCTCGATCCGGGCCTGCGGCGTGACGTCGCCAGGGTCCTCGCCGAACTGCCCGCAGACCAGCGAGTCATCCTGGTATTGCGGGATCTCGAAGGCCTCTCCGAGGCCGAAGCCGCCGCGGAACTGAACGTCGCCCGCGGCACCATCAAGTCACGACTGCATCGCGCCCGCGAGGCGTTCCGAAAGAGATGGCCCTCATGAGTTCCGACCACTTCGAAACGTCCGACGACCCGATCGAGATCGACCAGTATGCCTGGCCGACGGTCGCCCTCGATCCGGTGGCCAGGATGCGAGGCCTCGCAGCAGGCCTACCGAATGCAGCCATCGACGAAACCGTCTTCGACGTCGCCTTCGAGCGGTTCTGGCCCTACATCGCGGATCTCGAGAACAACACTCCTCGCTACGAAGGCGCGGTAAACAGTCTGCGCATCCTCGATCGCGACGGCGAACGGATTCGCCTCGAGGCACGTATCCCCATCGGCTTGTGGGTCGCGTTCGACTGCGTGCTGCGATCCGGTTGGTGCATCATGCGATCGGACTCTGGTCAGATCGGGATGGCGGCCCGCCCCGAAAGTCCCGACCAGACCCGTTTCATCCATTTCGAGTGTTCGTCTTTGTTCGGCCGACTCGCTCGCCCCTTTTTCGCCTGGAACATCCGCAACGATTTCCGCCGCCTCCGCGGCCTGCTTCCCCCGAACGAGTAGACGGCTACAAAAGAGTCGACTTTCCTGCACGATCGCATGCACCCGCTATCCCAGGAACAGTTCCGCCGCCAGATTCGAGGTCTCCTCGATCACGGGATATCCCAGTTCCTCGAGAAATCGCGCAAACTCATCGCCATCCTGCGCCGGAACTTCCAGCCCGGCCAACACGCGACCAAATGCCGCTCCGTGATTCCGATAGTGGAACAAGCTGATATTCCAGCGACCGCCGACACTCTCCAGAAATCGCACCAGTGCGCCCGGCCGTTCTGGGAATTCGAATCGAAAGAGTCTCTCATCGGGCATCGAAGCCCGTCCACCGACCATGAAGCGAACGTGCAACTTCGCCAGCTCGTTCCCCGTCATGTCCGCGACTTCAAAACCGGCTTCTCGAAGATCGTTCATCACGCTCTCGCGCTCTGAGCGTCGGCCGGACAACCCCACTCCGACAAAGACATGCGCCTCTTCTGATTCGCCGTAGCGATAGTTGAACTCTGTCACGGAATGCTCTCCGAGCGCGCGGCAGAGCGTTCGAAAAGCGCCCGGGCGCTCCGGGATCGTGACCGCCAGCAACGCCTCACGCTGCTCGCCGATCTCCGCGCGCTCCGCAACGTGGCGCAGCCTGTCGAAGTTCATGTTTGCGCCGCTATCGATCGCCACGAGTGTCGCGCCACGAATCTCGTTCTGCTCGACCCAGCTCTTGAGCCCTGCGATCGAGAGTGCCCCGGCCGGCTCCGCAATCGAACGGGTATCCTCGAAGACGTCCCGTATCGCCGCACAGATCTCGTCGATGCCCACCGTGACGACATCGTCGACGAGATCGCGCACGATCTCGAAGGGCAGCTTGCCCACCTTCCGAACGGCGACTCCGTCCGCAAATAGCCCGACCGGCCCGACATCGACTCGTTTGCCGGCCGAGATCGCCGCTGCCAAACAGGCGGCATCGTCCGGCTCGACACCGATGACGCGCGTGCCGGGCGAAATGTGTTTCACATAGGCGGCGACGCCGGCGATCAGGCCACCTCCGCCAACCGGGACGAAGATCGCATCGATCGAATCGGGGTGCTGACGCAGGATCTCCATGGCCACGGTTCCCTGCCCTGCGATCACATCCAGGTCATCGTAGGGATGGACCAGGCTGCGCCCCTCCTCGTCACGAATGCGCCCCGCAAGCGCCGCTGCCTCGTCGTAAGTGTCTCCTTCCAGCACGGCTTTGCCACCGAAACGCCCGACGGCGTCGACTTTGATTCGCGGCGTCGTCCGCGGCATCACGATGAGTGAATCGACTCCCAGGCGTGTCGCAGCGAGCGCCACGCCCTGGGCGTGATTTCCCGCGGAGGCCGCTACGACACCCGCCTTGCGTTCGGAATCGCTGAGCTGGCTGATCTTGTTGTAGGCCCCCCGAAGCTTGAAGGAGAAGACGGGCTGGAGATCCTCACGCTTGATCCAGATACGATTCTCCTCTCGGCTCGAAAGAAGTTCTGCCCGATCGAGAGGGGTCTCGACGGCAACATCGTAGACGGGTGCACGCAAGATTTTCTCGAGTAGTTCATCGGTCGCCATCGAAGTCTCCTCGGATCCCGGTCCGTTTCCATCCCAACCGCGTGTTGCTCATTCTCTTGCGCGAGCGAGATGAAGCGCAACCGTCGCAGCAACCGCGGCCGTTTCGATCCGCAAATTGTGCGTACCAAACGATCTTCGCTGCGCGCCGACGTCGTGCAGAACTCGTCGTTCGGAAGCGCTGAATCCCGCCTCCGGCCCGATCACTGTCAGGCCCTCTGAAGCATCGAATCCCGTAGCCTCGCCCTCTCGATCACCGAAATAGATAGCCGCTCCCGGAGATCGCCCAGCCAGCGCATCCTCGAGCGAACAAGGCTTGCGCACATCGAGCAGCCAGGGCCGCCTCGAAACCTTGCAGGCCTCGATCAGGATTCGAACCAGCCGCTTCGAGTTCGGATCGAGCGTTCGAACCGCCGAGTCGTCGAGCACGAGCGGCTGCCATGAATCGAGACCCAGCTGGGTCAGCATCTGCAACATCGTCGACAGTCGGTCGCCCTTCGGAATTGCACTCGCTAGAACGAACGAAGAATCAGGTCGCTCCGCTTCCGTGATCGACTCGACCGCGACGACGGTAGAATGTTTGCCGAGCGATTCGATTCGTGCTTCGGCTGTATGTCCCCGTCCATCGAATACGACGAGCGAATCCGCGACCCGCAATCGCCGCGCCGCAACATGTCGCGCTTCGTCGGGCGTCAACGGAATCGAACCGGCGAAAGCAAGTTCTTCGACCCAGACCCAGGGCTCACTCATGACGTGGCGCCCGCCATCTTCTCAGTGTTCACGTAGACGTCGAAACGGACCAGCTTCGTCGCAATTTCGAAACTCACGCCCGGCACGAGAGGCGGCGCGCGATGCGGACGTTTGACGACGACGCGTGCGGAAACCAGTCGCGCCGCCTCGACGATCGATTCGGCATCCTCCTCCTCACCGTCTTCCTCCCCCAGAAGCTGCCTTAGAACCTGTAATTCTCGCCTCGGCAAAGCCTTGCTTCGTCGCGGCCGGGGATACATCGGGTCGAGATATACGCCGGTATTCGGGTCTTCGATTCGAGCCAGCAAGTCTGCGCTTTCGGCGTGCCGAAATTCGATTCTCTCGGCAACCTCCGCCGGCACGCGACCGATCGCACGATCCCTCATCCATCCTGTGATGAGCACAGCATAGACAGCCGGGTGACGTTCACAGCCGACCACACGATGGCCAGCCTCGGCCAGACGATAGGCGTCACTGCCGAGCCCGGCGGTCAGATCGAAGATCGTATCGACGCCCTTGCCGAATGCGCGGACCAGCGGATTCCGCCCCCCGCTCGGCCGACCCTGATCCGGCGGAAAGTGGGCTTGGATGCCCGACACGGCTGCTTCACCCGGTGGCCGCAGGTCGAGACGACCCTCTCGCTCGACCAACACGAAAGCTTCTTCTCGCGGACGGGCATCGAACTCGATCCCGAGTTCCGTCAGGAGTTCCAGGTACGCGGGCGTATCTCTCGCCACGACCCGTGCCATCTCACCCGATGTCACGGCAGGCCGGGCTCGCCTGCCAGGTCGATGACCCAACGCAATCCGCGCTGCCAGAGATCTTTTGCGTCTTCGACGACCAGCATCGCAGCCGGAATCAGGAACAGGGTAAATGCGGTGGCGACCAAAACGCCCCAGGCGAGCGAAATGGCCATCGGAATCACGAATTGAGCCTGGGTAGAGCTCTCCATCATGACCGGCACGAGACCTACGAAGGTCGTTGCGGAAGTCAGCATGATCGGCCGAAAACGCCTTCCGCCAGCCAACACAGCTGCCTCTCGAACGCTATGCCCCGCATCGCGAAGACGATTCATGAACGTGACGAGAACGAGACTATCGTTCACGACCACGCCCGCGCACGCCATGATCCCGACCATGGACAGAAAGCTCATCTGGAAGTCGAACACCCAATGACCGAATACTGCGCCCACATAGCCGAAGGGAATCGTCAGCATGATGACGATCGCCTGGAGATACGAGCGCAGCGGCACGGCGATGAGAATAAAAATCGACAGCAGCGCGACCAGGGCCGCAGTTCGCAAGCTGCCCATCGCCTGTCGCCGTTCCTTCTGTTCTCCCTGAAATCCCCAATCGACATCTGGAAACCGAGCGAGAATTCCGGGCATCACCTCTTCACGAATGACGTCGGAAATCTCTGCGGCATTGGCAACATCGTCGTCGAGATCGGCCGTGACGAGCACGCGACGCTCGCGATCGATTCGCATGAGAGAGGCTGCGCCCCGCCCGATCTCCGCCTTCGCAACAGAGGGAAAGGGAACGGCCGTGCCATCGGGTAATCGGATACGGAGGTTTTCGACGTCGCGAAGTGATCGACGCTCCGCGACTGGATAGCGAACCATGACCTTCACTTCGTCCCGCCCGCGCTGAATGCGCTGGGCCTCAGCGCCGTAGAAGGCCTGTCGCACCTGCCGACCCACGTCCTGGACCGAAAGGCCGAGCGCCTCGGCCTCTGGACGAACCTCGATCTGCAGCTCCTGTTTCCCGTCGCGATGGGAATCGCGGATATCGCTGACGCCTGGAAAACGTGCGAGAGCGTCCGTCAGCATGATCGCTGCTGCCTTCAGCTGATCTGTGTCTTCACCGCGCAGCTCGACCGCGATCGGGTCCCCGAAATGCATCAGCTTGCCGATGAAGACCAGCTCCTCCGCACCAGGAATCGATCCCGTCAATTCTCTCCAGCGATTCGCAATCTCACTCGCATGGATATCCCGCACCTCCGCAGGACTGAGTTCGAGACTGATCTGTCCGAGGTGCGGCTGGCCGATGTCGCCTGGCCGATCCGTCGGGCCGCTTCGGCGATGTGAACCCACCATCGTCAAGACATGGGAAACGATCGGCGGCTGGTCCGGCTTCTCGCGCTCCGCCAATTCGACGCGGAGTTCATCGAGTGCGGCACTCATCCTGACGATGGCATCTTCCGTCTCCCGCACCGGTGTGCCAAGAGGCATCGTGACCCGCGCATAGACATTGTCCGCCTCCGCCGTTGGCATCATCACAGACTTGACGCGCCCACCCGCGACCAGACCGAGCGCGACGCAGAAGACCGCAATCGACAGGGCAATGGTCAAATACCGCCATTCGATCGCGCGATCGACGGCCGGCCGATACCAGTTTTCGAGAAAGGACTCCAACCCACCATTGATTCGATCCTGAAGGCGCGCCCACTTCTTCGCAAAACCGAATCGGGGCGTCTGTCCGACACCCGACCCACGTGCCAGATGCGAGGGCAGAACGAGCTTCGACTCGATGAGCGAAAAGAGCAGAGCGACACACATGACTCCGCCCATCGGCACCGCCATAAACTTCGCGTCGCCGTCGATCAACGCAAAGGGGGCGAAGGCGGCAACCGTCGTCAGGACGCCGAAGACGACCGGTGTCGCAACCTCTTGTGTTCCGCGAATTGCAGCGCCAAGCGGATCTTCCGGCGTCGCCAGCTGATGCGTGAAGATATTTTCACCGGTCACGATCGCGTCATCGACCAGGATGCCCAGAGCCATGATGAACGCAAAAACCGTGAGGACATTGATATCGATTCCCACCCAGGGCATCACCATCAGCGCGCCCGCGACGGCGACCGGGAGTCCCATGGCCACCCAGAACGCCACGCGAAATTTGAGAAAGAGTGCGAGCAGCAGCATGACGAGAAAGAAGCCCATCTGTGCATTGCCCAGCATCATGTCGATGCGATCACCCAGATATTTCGAATCGTCATTCCAGATCGTCATCCGGGCGCCCGCCGGAAGTCGCAAACGCGCATCGACCAGATACGCGTTGACCTTTGCGGCCACATCGAGCGCCTGCTGCTGGCCCACGCGATAGACCTGTACGAACGCGGCCGGTTCGCCATCGAACGTCGTCATCTTGACGTTCTCTTCGAATCCGTCGATGACCGTCGCGACCTGCCCAACCGTCACGCGCGTTCCATCCTCGCGAGCGAGCAGTGGAATCGCCTCGAATTCGCCGCGTCGATAGGCCTGGTTGTCCGTCCGCAGCAGGATCTCTCCACCATCGGTTCGAACCACACCGCCAGGCATGTCGATCGAAGTTCGCCTGATGGCGGCGACCACGTCATCGAAGCGCAATCCGTAGCTCTGCAGAGCACCCTCGGAGACCTCGATCGAAATTTCAAAGGGACGCGTCGCGGTGAGATCCACCTGGGAAACGCCCGGCAATCGCGCAATCTCATTGCGTGTGCGCTGGCCGAGGGCCTTCAGGCTCTTCTCGTCGAGCGAGCCGTGAATCGCGACATCTAGAACGCCCCTGCGCATCTGGAGCTCGTTGACGATCGGCTCCTCGATCTCTTCGGGGAAGGTCACGATCCCGTCGATTCGACTCTCGATTTCATCGAGCGCCTTGGAGAGTTCACTTCCGTCGGCCAGTTCGATGATCAGGTTCGTCGCGCCCTCGTTCGCAGAGGACGTGATCTCCTCGATTCCCTCGACGCCTTCGAGGGCCTCTTCGATGCGGATCGTGACCGATTTCTCGATTTCTTCGGGAGAGGCACCCGGATAGACAACCGTGACCGAAACATAATTGAAATCGAAGTCCGGCATGATCGTCTGCTTGATCGTCGGCGCGGTCATCAGGCCCCCGATCAAGATCGCCGCCATCAGCAAGTTCGCGGCGACGTGGTTCTCGGCAAACCATGCGATCGCCCGATTCATGATGCGTCCGCTTCCAGCGTTCGAAGCGACATACCCTCGGTATAGATTCGCAGGGGTGAGATCAAGACGTGATCCCCCGCTTCGAGCCCTCCATCGATCACGATCTGACCCCGAGTACGGCGAAGCACGGAGACTTCGCGCACGCGGAGTCGATCCTCATCGTCACGAAGGAAGACCCGATCTCCGTCGCGCATCGCCATCACCGGGACGACGAAGACGTCGTTCACGCTTCGCCCTTCGATTTCGGCCGTCACGAACAGACCCGCCGGAAGAGGCACCCTCCCCGGAACGACGGCCTCCGATTCGTTCGTGATTTTTTCGAGTAGATAGGGATCGTCGATGCGCGCAACGACATGAAGCATCCGCGTCTGTTCATCGATGGCCGCTTCGGCTCGCACGAGCCGGGCTTCCCAGGCGAGTTCCCGTCCGCCGAGCCGCCCGGTCAGGCGGACCGACGCGCCCTGCTCACTCGCCTCGAATTCCTCTCGTCGGTCCAGACCGACGAATTCTGCATCGAGATACGCGAGTTCGTCGGTCTGGACCGGTAGTCGTACCTCGGCGTAGTCGACCGCAAAAATCCGTCCGAGCTTGATACCCGGTGAGACGAACTGGCCGACATCGACGCTGCGCTCTCGAACACGCCCATCGAAGGGCGCCCGCACGACCGTACGCTCGAGGTCGAGTTCCACCTGGGCCAGCGCTGCTCGAGCTTCGGCGAGCGACGCCTCGGCCACGAGCTCTCGACTTTCGAACTGCTCGAGATCCGACGCGCTCGCAGCGCCCCGACTCCTGAGTTGCCGCCGCCGATTGGCTTCCGCCGTCGCGAGTCGAGCCTCGCTCTCTCGAAGTCTCTCGGTCGCCATCGCGCGATCTCGCGCGATGCGATGTTCACGGTCGTCGAGCCGAAGAAGTTCATCCCCGTTCTTGAAGAAGCCTCCTACAACCAGGCTCTGCGAGATCCAGAGCACGCGCCCGCGCACCTCGGCAACCAGATTGCTTTCCGTTCGCGGCGCGACCATGCCCTGTGACGAGACCTTGAATCGCACATTCTCGGGTTGCACCGTCATCACACGGACCAGTGGAGCCGGGATCACCGCGTCGCGCGTGTCGGGCACCTCGCGTGTGACGACGAAAAGCCAGAGGATGAGGCCACCTAGCGTCAGCACAGCCAAGGGCAGAATCCAGCGCAAATGCGGATTGCCGGCGGAAGGACGGCCGGGAAGGGTCTCTAGACGCTTCGGTGGATCGGAGGCCACCTGATCAGCAGTCTGGGTTTTGATGGAAACCGGGTCGGAACTCATGTGCAAATTTCCCTGGCCACCGCCGCGGCTGTGTCCTGCGTATGTGTCGAGATCGAAATCGTGGCGTCACCCGGTGCAGCGAGACCTGCTGTCGGAAATCCGACCAGCCGCGACTACCAGCAGCGCAAAGAGCGCTTCCGTGGCACCAAGGATGCGTTCCTGGGCGATGGACACTGTTTTGGGGGTCCCGCCTCGTAGAGGGGCACGACCGCTTGCGAGCAAGGTCATTCCCAGCATGCGAGGATCGAACCGAACGGGCGATAGTGGCAGTCTGCTTGAAAATTTGCCCGGCAGCAAGCCGAGAGCCCCACCCCGTCCCCTGGAGAATCTACGCCGAGTCCCATACCACACTCTACCGATCTGGGGCCTTTTGGACACACTCCGATTGATCTCTAGCTCCACAGCGCGTCGTCATCTCTGCATCGAACTCAGTATCGCAGGGCGAGTCAGGCAGAGCCGGTCAAGACGCGGTCACGCCTCGACGAAAAGCCCCCTGAGGAGACCCCATTCATGGCGACACCTGAGCCGCTGCTCGAGCGAATGCAGCAGAGGCAGCGAGCGCGCTTCCATCGCATGGCTTTGTCTGCGCGTCCGATGCCGGGCGGTCGCAGTCTGCTCGTTTCTCTGCCCCTTGGCCCCGCCCCATTCGAATCGATCCAGGGCCCGTTCGTCATTGAACGCATCGTCTTCTCGACCGTTGGGGCAAACCACATCAAGTGCCTGCGGCCGCGCCCGGTCTTTGGTCTGCCCCTGCTGGATATCCGACGATGTGCAGATGCCGCGGCGATCGAATCGACGATTCGACAGGCATGGCGCGTTCGAACCCGGGAACTCAGGGAATCCGGACGGCACTTGCAGCGACTCGGTATAGACGTCGGTGCGCTGGCAGGCGGATCCGTACTGGCCTTCCCCCTCCCGGGCGAGTCTCCCGACACACGTGTTCTGATGCAACGAATCGGCGAAGCAATCCTACCGAGCAGTGGCCCCTTGAGCGGTATTCCACTCGAGACGCCGTCCGACCGGATACTCGAAGTGGGTGAAAGCCTCGACTCCGGCACCGATCTCGATTGTCTGGTTGGCGCACGTATCCAGGAACTGCAGCAGCGGGCCAAGACCACCGAGTCGCGAACGCGAGAGCGACATCGCGTGCCAGCGATCTCCACGCCGAAGCAACCGATCATCACGAGTAAGGGAAACCACCGCCAACCCAAGGTCCTGCTGGTCGGCTCCAAAATCATCGAAGATGCCGATCTCCGCCAGGAGCTGACACGCCACGGCTACCTGGCCGCAACGGCGCGTAGTGAAACCGAGGCACTCGTCCGACTCGCCGGAATGACACCGGACCTCGTGATCTCACAATACTCGTTGGGAAGAAGTGACGGGGCGACTCTCGTCCAGGCGACCCGCGCGCTGCCCGGGATCGAACGCATCCCGGTCGTACTTCTGGACGAGACCCACCACACCAGCCGCCGTGAAGCGGCCCGCGCCGTCGGCGCAGCGGGTTACATGATCAACCCAACCGATGCGAACCGATTTGTCGGCCGCTTGCAGCCAGTCGTCCGATCACCGAGTGATCGCCGATTCACGCGCTATTCCCAGAGACTCGCGGCACGTCTCGAAGGATCCGATATCCGTTGTCTGGCCACCGAGGTCGGCCGGGGCGGTATTTTCATCGCCAGCGAAGAAGCGGTCCAACGACACGCTGCGATGATCTGTGAGATCACGCTACCGGAGCTGGGACGCGACCTTCGCTTTGGTGGCGAGGTGCTCTATCGAAACGAATCCCAGGGCAGCCAGGCCAAAGGCTTCGGCATTCGCTTCTGCGAAATCTCGCCGGAAGACGAGAGTTCGCTGATCGAATATCTCGCCTGGCTCGAATCGGAAGGCTGAAACTCGACCAGGGTCACCCAGCTAGCGGCGTCCGAGGAAGTCGGCCGCCGCCCGGGCCAACGCCGGTCCGTCGTAGTCGACCGTCGCAACATGTCCCGACCGCTCTAGATAGAAGAGTTCCTTGTCGCTCGATCCAACGGACTCGAGAATTCGTTGTGCATCCCGTGGCCGTGCCGTTTTGTCGAGCCGCCCGTGTGCCACCAGAATCGGCGCCCGAACCAGGCCCAGGTCTGGAACCACCTGCGCTTGCAGAGCAATCAACTCGGCGACCGCAGAGTACGGCATGACCGACAGGCTCGGGTGACGCGCTCGTGCGGCCGGCTCGCGAATATCCGAGCCATCCTTCTTCGACCGGGAGGAAGCGAAGCGACGCAGGATAGGCAGGATCTGCGGGATGGGCGGTGCCAACCTGAGTGGCGTCCCGACCACGACGATTGCATCGATCTCCTCGGTCTCGGCCAGCCGAAGACTGACGAGTCCGCCCATCGACATTCCAACCAGAAAAACCCGATCATGCTCGGCCCGTAGCGTCGCCAGCTCCTCACGAGCCCCCTCGACCCAGGCCTGCCAGGAAGTCTTCGCGAGCACCTCAGCGCCCTCTTCGTGGCCCGCCATCCAGGGACCCCGGGCGCGCACTCCCCGAGCAACGAGCGCTTCGGCAACTGGCCGAACTTCATAGGGCGTACCGGTCAATCCGTGCAGACAAAGCGCCGCGGCACCATTCGCTTCCCCGACCGGAGGACGAAGATCGAAGGCATTCGGGTCCACCTCTTGCAGCTCGGCAACGCTCATTGCCCCCACTCCTTTCGGGCCTGATCGCCGACCCGCCGGACGACCTCGCGCAACGCGAGACCACTCTTCTTCGCTGCTCGCTTGCAATCATCGTATTCGGGAGAGTATTCGACCTGATCCGACGGACCCCGAATGACCTTCACCCGAATGCCCCCGAGCGGCGTCTTCAGTCGCACGGTCTTGCGCTCCAACACGAGGCGATCCCACTCGGACAGGCGAACGCCGATCGCGGTCGACTCGGCGAACAGGACTCGCGCCAGATGCTCACGATCCGCTGGGCGTGCGAGCACACGTACCAGAAAGCCCGGCCGATTCTTTTTCATCTGAAGATGCTGGAGCGAAACGTCGAGCGCTCCGTCTTCGAAGAGCCGTTCCATCAGATAGTCGAAATGTTCTGGGACGAGATCATCGAGATTCGTCTCGATACACACGACCCGGTCACCCTTCAACATCTGCCCCTCACCGAGAACCGCACGCAACACGTTCGGGAGAGGACCCTTCCGGTCATTTCCGGCGCCATACCCGATTCGTTCGATCGTCATGGCCGGAAGGGGTCCAAACCGATCAACGATCGTCCGCAGGATCGCCGCCCCGGTCGGGGTCAGGGTTTCCCATTCGACACCCGCCGGAACCGTCGGCATGCCGGACAGAAGCTCCAGGGTTGCCGGCGCCGGCAGTGGAAGCAGTCCGTGATCCGAGTCGATCGTGCCGTGACCGATCGCGATCGGTGTACAGGACACTGAGCCGATCTCGAGAAGATCCAATCCGATCGCGGCAGCAGTCACATCCACGATCGCATCGACGGCGCCGACCTCGTGGAAATGAACGTCCTCGAGCTTCGCGCCGTGTACCTTCGCCTCGGCCCGACCGAGCGCCTCGAAGATCGCGAGCGATCGCGCTTTGACATTCGGCGTGAGCTCTGCACGCTCGAGTCGTTGGCGGATTTCTCGATAGTGCCGACCGTGCGCATGGCTGTGTGTGTGAGCTCCATGTTCATGAGCGTGAGCCTGCGCTCGTTTCCTCGCTCGGGCGACCGGAACCTTGACATCGACATAGCGTGCTGCGAATCCAGACCGCTGGACCTTCCTGACGACAAGCTTGAAGTCCAGGCCCAGCGGATGGAGCCCCTCGAGTAGAGCCTTGCGGGATAGCCCAAGGTCGAGCAGCGCACCCACGAACATGTTGCCCGCCGCGCCCGAGAACGCATCGAGATGAAGAATCTTTCGACCCACGCCTACCGCCTGTCTACTGTCCCAAGCCTGTGATTGACTGCCTGGAGCCCATTGTTTTCTAGAGCCTGGATTCGTCCAGCGTCTGCCTAGAGCCGATTAATCAGAGTCGCGACATGTGCCGCTCCGAAACCGTTATCGATGTTCACCGTCGTCACGTTCGACGCACAGCTCGTCAGCATACCGAGCAAGGCAGCGATCCCGCCAAGCGAAGCGCCATAACCCACGCTCGTGGGAACCGCGATCACCGGCTTGTCGACCAATCCTCCGATCACCGAAGGAAGTGCCCCCTCCATCCCAGCGACCACGATCAGGACCCTCGCGTCTCGAATCAATGGCAGCGATGCCAGCAGCCGGTGCAGGCCCGCGACGCCCACGTCCTGAAGCAGCTCGACCTTGTTTCCGAATCGTCGAGCAACCTGTACCGCTTCCGTGGCGACCGACAGATCGGCGCTCCCCGCCGAAATCACCAGGACGGTCCCCTTGCCCTGAATCGCTGGTTCGCGAGGCCCGATCCAGACCAATCGCGCAAGCGCGTCGTATTCCGCCTCGGGCAACTGGCCGAGGATTCGCGTCGCCTTTTCGGCCTCGACACGCGTGATGAGGACATCTTGTTCGGCCTGTTGAAGAGCTCGAGCCGCTTCGACGATCTGTTCGGAAGATTTTTCGCCGCCGTAGACTACTTCCGGTATGCCCTGACGCAGCGCGCGATGGGTATCGATGCGCGAATTCGTCGTGTCGATGAAGGGAAGCTCCGCCAATCGGTCGATCGCACTCTCGATGTCCGTCTCACCGCGGCGCACGGCCTCGAGCAACTCGCGAAGTCTATCTGAATCCAATACGCCTCTCCAAGGGTGGGACCCCGAAGCGTATCAGACGTCGGGCTCCTCGCAGTCGGGCTGATCCCGAGACCACCAGAGCAATTGTGTCGGTACCAACACGAGACGACCACGCAGATCCCCGGTCTCGTCCGAAATGGCCGACTCGATGCGCACCGCATCGCGACCCCCCGCGTCTTCGATGAATGATCGAAGCGCCTCCTCCGCATTCTCCATGGCCAATGCTGGAATCGAAGGCAGCAGTCTCGATTTCATCGTATCGGCGATCCCGGAGGCGACATGGGAAGCCAGGATATTGCCGACTTCCATCAGCGCCGATTCGATCAGCTGCGGCGAGAGTTCACCCGATTCGATCCCAACGATGCATCGAACCAGCGCCTCACTCGCCGCCCCCGGAAAGAGAATCCCGACGAGCGCATCGACGCAACCATCGAACTCGAAGAATACGCCCGTGGTCCATTCCGAATCCGGCTCGCCCGACGAGGTGGACGGGTTCGCCGCGTCATCCTGAATCACCACGGGAGGCTCGGTTCGAATCGTCCGTCCCACGAGTTGCGTGAACGCGGTCGCTGCCTGTTCAGCACCTACGTGAGCAAGCTCGGCGAATCGATCGATCTCGGCTTTGCGGCGGGATTCCATTGTCTACACCAGGTGATTCAGGTCGATCACGAAGATGGGCGATCCATCTTCGAGAACAGTCAATCCGGCCAGGATCTTGACGCCCGCGAGCAGATCCGGAATCGGTTTGACGTAGATTTCCTGTTGACCCTCGAAGCGATCGATGAGCAGTGCAACACGTTCGCCGCGAACCTCTACGATGACGAGCGGCACCGAGCTCTTGGCGGACTCGTCGGCGTCGATTCGAAGCTGACGGGCAAGGCGAAAGACCGGGATTGGCTCATCCTCGACGAGTGCAAAGCTGTCCCCCGCGGCCTCCTCGATCGCGGACTCGGGTACTTCGAGAATGCGCTCCACCTTTGAGATTGGAATCGCGACGCGCTCGTCTGCGATTCGGACCAGCAGAACGCGCTGCACGGCCGCCGTAATCGGCACAAAGAACGTCGTCGTCGTCCCTCGGCCGGCTTCGGTCCGCAATTCGACGCCGCCCCCCAGACTCTCGATGGTCGCTTTGACGGCGTCCATACCCACTCCGCGGCCGGAGACTTCGGAAATCGTCTGGGCCGTCGACAGTCCCGGATGAAAGATGAATGCGACGACTTCTTCCGGAGGCAGGTCAGCGACGAGATCTTCATGAATCAGGCCCGCATCGATCGCTCGACGGCAGACAGACCCGAGGTCGATCCCCCGACCATCGTCACGCACATCGATGACGATCAAATCCTTCTGACGACGTGCCTCGATTCGGATCTTTCCGATTTCGGGCTTGCCCGCGGCCAGGCGTTCACTCGTTGTCTCGAGTCCGTGATCGACGGCATTCCGGACGAGGTGCACCAGCGGGTCACCGAGCCGGTCGAGAATCGATCGATCGAGCTCGAGCTCAGCACCGACGATGTCCACCTCGACTCGCTTTCCCAGTTTTTCGGCCACTTGACGCGCGGTCCGAGGAAGATTGTCCGTGACGCGAACCAGGGGGGCCGTGCGCAGCTCGAGAACCCGTCGCTGAAGCTCCGCGACCCGCCGGTCGACGCGATCGAATCCATCGGCCACATCGGGATCCTGTGCATAGCGTGCGACGCCGGTGCGGAGCTGGCTCGAGCTGAGAATCACTTCACCGACCGCCGACAGGAATCGATCCAGAGTCTCCGTCCGCACCCGGACGGTCGGATTCAGGGCAGGAACCGCTGGCGCAGCCGTCCGCTCCGTCGGAACGGTAGGAACCGATTCCGACGCAACGCCCACCGCCGCCACAGCAGCAGGCTCTAGCGCAGGACTTTTTTTGGTTCGCCCCCCACCGGATCGGGAGAGGCGAGTTCAGGCGTGGCCGGATCGGACATACCCGCCGCCAGCTGACTGAGCAGGTCGTCGTCCGCCGCGGGCGGTTCTTCTTCCCTGGCCACCGCCGCAACCATCGCCTCCAGCGTTTCAAGGCTCCGAAAGAGCAACGCGAGCTCTTCCTGACTTCGAACGCGACCGTCGGCGCGGACACCTTCCATTCGATCTTCCATGCGATGGGAAAGATCGGCGACCGAGTCATAGCCCAGCGATGCCGCCATCGACTTGATCGAATGCGCCATTCTGAACAGCGTGTCAATGGCCTCTGCGTTCGCCATCTCTTTCTCGAGATCGAAGAGCGCACGGCTGATCTCTCCGAGGTGGTCCGTCGACTCCTCGAGAAAAATCTGTCGATACTTGGCCATGTCGAGAGCCATGTTTAGTCGTCGCTCTTCTCGAGAATCTTCGAAATCGTCGACACTACGCTGTCTGGCTTGAAGGGCTTCACGATGAAGTCCCGTGCTCCAGCCTGAAGTGCCTCCATCACGAGGGTCTCCTGGCCGAGCGCGCTGCACATCACGACACAGGCCGTCGGATGTTGGCTGAGAATTGCCTTGACCGCGTCGATCCCCGAACGCTTGGGCATCACAATGTCCATCGTGACCAGATCCGGTGAGAGTTCATTGTATAGATCGACTGCTTCGATCCCGTTCGTTGCCTCACCGACGACCTCGTGCCCTTCGGGCTCGATGATCTCGCGAATCATCTGTCGCATGAAGGACGCGTCGTCCGCAATCAGTACCCGTGCCATTTCTACTCCCCCTCTTTCAAAAAGAGACGAACGCCCGCCTAAAGCGTGGCGCTCTCAATCACTTCTCCACCCCGTGCCACCAAGGTCGCGGGATCGAGAACGTGAACAATGCGACCGTCTATCGGCCGCCGCTCGACGACGAGGCTTTCGCCTGTGTGGCGATTGTATTCGCCGCCGCCTTCGACCAAACCAATGACGCGATCGACCGGCATTCCCAGACAAGCCGAACTACCCGGTTTCTCCGCGATGACGAGTATCTGGTCCTGCGCGTATCCGACCGTCGTCGCGGCGCCGAAGGGCGTCGCCCCCGCCTCGTCGCGATCGCGGCCCAGGAGAAGCTCTGTCGCCACCAACGGCAAAGCTTCGCCGTTCCAGTTCATCACCCCGCCCACCGGCAGGGCCATCGAAGGCACGCTCGTCACGCGATCTTTCTCTGCTACCTCGACGACCCAGGCAATCGGCAGCGCATAACGCACATCCTCGAACATGAACGTCAATAGCCGATCGCTGTCGTCGATCGAGGAAATGGCCGTGCTCATGCCTCTCCCCCCTCCTTCGACGCGTCAGCGTCGATCGACGGACCTTCGGATTCTGCAGCGATCTCGCTGCCTGTCTGGAAGAACGTCAGGGAAGCCTCGAGCTCGCCGGCAAGACGACTGACCGCCCCGGACGAATCGAAGATCTCACCGAGCGTTCGCAGTTGACCCCGCATCGTTTCGTCCAGGTCTGCAACGCTCTGCCCATTTCCACTCGCGACCTTCGCGATCTCCTCGATCGCGGTCACCATGCTCTCGGCATTCAGCGAGTGGCTGTCGGCCCCATGGAAGATCTCTTCAGAGCGTGTCGCCGATTCCGAAACGGCCATGCTGATCTGTGCAAGGGCTCCGGCGATCGTATTGACGTCCTCGCGGCCCTCGGCAATCACCACACTCGACTGACGCATTTCATCCGCCACCATCGCGGTGTCGGCCTGAATCTCGTGCATGAGCTGGCTGATCTCATCTGCACTGCGGCCTGCGCTCTCCGAAAGCTTGCGAATTTCATCCGCGACCACGGAAAAGCCACGACCGGCCTCGCCCGCGCGCGCGGCCTCGATCGAGGCGTTCAGCGACAACAGATTCGTGCGATGCGCAACACTCGTAATGATCTCGGTGATCTGGTGAACGTGACGCGTTTTCTCTTCGAGTTCGAAAACCTTGCCACTCGTACTCTCGGCTCGCTCGAAGACCGCTTTCATTTTTTCGATTGCGAGTCGCGCCACTTCGACGCCGGTGCCCGCCTTTTGATTCGCCTCGGCTGCGAACCCGAAGGCCTCGCGAGCACGTCCCGCATTCAATTCGATCTCACTCGAAACCTGGGCCATGCGATCAGAGGCCTGCAGGAGAAGCTCCTGCTCCTGATCTACTCCACTCGCGACCTGGGAAGCCGTGCTCGAAATGCCCTCGCTGCTCCGCCTCAGACTATCGAGGGCAGCTTCGAGTCCAGTCGACGAGCCGGAAACCGAACCGGCGGTCTTCTGCACGCGCGAGACGAGCTGCCGTAGCTGCTCGAGCATTCCGCCGAGGCTCTTCGCAAGATCATCGACCTCGTCGGTGAGGCTGGACATCGAGTGGCTACCGAGTTCGACGCGAAGGTCACCCTCGCGGATACGATCGGTCGCTGAACGAATCTCGTCGAATTTCAGGCTGAGCATGCGAGACAGGGAAAACCCTATTCCGCCCCCAACACCGAGGGCCACGAAGAGCGTGCCCCAGGTCGAAAATCCGATTCCCAGACGACGTGCGAGGTCGGGCAGGAGCGAAGTAGCCGCCGCCACGACGAGCGAACCGATGACAAATCTGGCCGTTAGTGAAACTCTCACGTCCGTCATATCGGCCCCACCGAGCCGAGGCTTGACGGCCACGAGAGGCTAGAAGTGGTGTCCGCTCCGAATCGGCGGGAGGCCTCGAATTCCGGCCGGCCGGACGACCCGTCCGATCTGGCTTACAGGCACGCCCAGTCGCTTTCGCAGCGCGACAGGGTCCGTCACGGCGCTTTTTGGGGCCAGCGCGAAGAGCAATTCGTAATCCTCTCCGCCGCCGGTCAGCAGCTCCACTGAATCGAGCCCCAGCTCGCGACACGCTCGCTCGAACCCTCTAGGGGCCGGCAACCTGCTCACATCGATCTCAGCACCGAGCGATGTCCCGCCGAGCAGCTGGCCGAGATCGCTCGTCAATCCGTCGGAAATGTCGATACAGCCATGATTCCCGCCCATTCGCGCCAGCGCTCGCCCGGCGTCGAGTCTCGGCTCCGGCACACGCCGCAACGACGTTCCCTCGCGATCCGCGCGCAGACGCGCGAGGGCCGCTGCGCCGAGTGTCCCCGTGACGTAGAGAAAATCGCCTTCGCGAACTCCGGTGCGTCGCAATGCACCGCCACGCCCGCAGCGACCGACGACCGTGACAGTCAGACTGGAAGATTGCGCTCGCGATAGATTCCCACCGACCAGCGGACACGCGAACCGCTTCGCCTCATCGACGAAGCCCGCCAGGAGCCCATCGAAAACCGACAAGGTCATACTGGGCGGAGCACAGAGGCTGAGCAACGCACCGACCGGCTCGGCGCCCATCGCGGCCAGATCCGACAAGTTGACGGCCAGGGCCCGTCGGCCAATCGTGCGCGGCGTCTCGCGATCGAAGAGAAAATGGACGCCTTCGACGTGCGCATCCGTCGAAAGGACGAGTTCCTCGCCCGGACGGGTTCTCAAAATCGCTGCGTCATCACCGATTCCGAGCGCCCACGATCTACCGGGCGGATGACCGGCACGTCGCGCGATCCGCCGGATCAGGGCAGACTCTCCAAGATCGGCCAGGGTGCGCTCGCGGCGGGACATGCCACAAGCGTAGAGCGAGTGACTCAGTCGCGCTTTGACGCGTGCGCCGGCGGCGACGGGCTGGGAGACGACGTCCTGACCGTCTTCGTCTCTGAAATCGGCTTCCAGCCGATCGGATCCACGAGCACGTGATCAAGGACCTCGCGCATGTGGCGTACGGGCAGGAAAGTGATTCGCCGTTTCAATTCCTTGGGAATTTCCCGGAGATCAGAAGAATTGCTCTCCGGAATGACGATCGTCGTGATCCCACTGCGAAGCGCTGCGAGCGCCTTCTCGCGAACACCTCCGACAGGCAGAACGCGGCCACGCAGAGTGACTTCACCCGTCATCGCGACGTCGCCGCGAATCGCAATACCCGAGGCCAATGACGCGATCGCGGTGGCGATGGCGACCCCGGCCGACGGACCGTCTTTGGGAATGCCACCCGCCGGAACATGGACGTGGACCTGCTGGCGGGCAAACTCTCGCTCGGAGACACCAATTTCCGAAAGAATCGATCGTACGTAGGACAGTGCCGTCTGGCCGCTCTCCTTCATCACATCGCCGAGCTGACCCGTCAGGAGCAGACCCCGCCCGTGCGAAAGATTGGCCTCCAGCGAGAGCACGTCCCCCCCGGCTTCGGTCCACGCAAGCCCATTGACGAGCCCGATTTCAGAATCCTTCGAAACGCACTCGTTTCGATAGGGCGGTGGCCCGAGCAGCTTGTCGAGACTCTTCGTGTTGATGGCGACCTTCGAGTCGTCCCCTTCCGCCTTGCGTCGGGCAACCTTGCGACAGATCGCGGCGACCTGACGTTCCAGGTTTCGAACACCGGCTTCGTACGTGTATTCCGAACAGAGCGAGGCGATCGCGCTTCGAGTCCAACTGATCTGCTCCTCGACCATCCCATGCTCTTCGATCTGTCGGGGAATCAGGAAATTCGTCGTGATCTCGCTCTTCTCTTCAGGCGTGTAGCCCGAGAGCCGAATCACTTCCATGCGATCACGCAGTGGCGCAGGAATCGAATCGAGCATGTTGGCCGTCGCGATGAAGAGTACGCGGGAAAGATCGAAGGGCGTATTCAGGAAGTGATCACTGAATTCGCTGTTCTGTTCGGGATCGAGAACCTCGAGCAGAGCAGCCGAAGGATCTCCGCGAAAGTCGGCACCGAGCTTGTCGAGTTCGTCGAGCATCATCACGGGATTATTCGTCCCCGCCTGCTTCAAGCCCTGGATGATTCGACCGGGAAGCGCGCCCACGTAGGTGCGGCGATGTCCACGAATCTCGGCTTCGTCCCGAACGCCACCCAGAGAGACGCGAACGAACTCGCGACCCATAGCCCTGGCTATCGAACGCCCGAGTGATGTCTTCCCGACGCCGGGTGGACCTGCGAAACACAGGATCGGTCCACGCGAATCCTCACGAAGTTTTCGTACGCCCAGGAACTCGAGAATGCGCTCCTTGACGATCGAAAGGTGAGCGTGGTCCTGGTCGAGAATTGCACGCGCCCGCGGCAGGTCGAGCTGGTCGGGTGAAGGACGGTTCCATGGCAGCTCGACGACCCAGTCGAGATAGTTTCGAACGACCTGGGCTTCCGGCCCATCGGGATGCATTCGTTCAAGTCGACGAAGCTGACGCATGGCCTCTTCACGGGTCTCTTCGGGGAGACTCGCCTCCTCGACCTTGATTCGATATTCATCGAACTCCTCGGCCCGAGGATCCGCCTCGCCGAGTTCGCTCTGAATGGCGCGCAGCTGTTCACGCAAAAACGCTTCCCGGCCCTCATTCGTCAATTCGTCCGGAGCCTGGCTCTGGAGATCGGCCTGGATCGAAGAGGCATCGAGCTCTCTTTTCAAGAGCGCATCGACCTTTCGAAGCCGCGCGAGCGAGTCCTCGAGTTCCAGAACTTCCTGCGCCTCCTCGAGACGCAGACGAAGATTGGACGCAACCAGGTCCGCGAGCCGTCCAGGGCTCTGGACGTTGGTCGTGATCGAGAGAACCTCCGGTGGCAGGTTCTTGAGAGGAAGAAGCTCTTCGACCCGCGCACGGACCGCCCGAGTAAGGGCTTCGCCCTCGACGGTCCAGTCATCCGCGCCTTCGTCTTCGACCTCGAGTGAAGTTGCCCGAACCCAGGTGCTCTCGGGATGTTCGATCACAGAATCGATGCGTGCCTTCCCGTGGCCTTGTACGAGCACCTTCAAACGACCGTCCGGCATCCGCATGCTTCGCATGACCATCGCAACCGTCCCGACCCGATAGAGGTCGTCGGGATCGGGATCGGCGGTATCGGGATTGCGCTGTGCAACCAACAACACGAGCCGATCGCCGGCCAGAGCATCTTCGATCGCCGCAATCGAACGTTCCCGCGTGATGAAGAGCGGAAGGACCATGTAGGGGAAGACGACAAATTCCCGCAACGCTAGAACGGGTAACTCTTCCGGGAGCGGGTCAGCCGGGGGCCTGCAATGCATGGCAAACTTAACGGTCGGCGATGGGGTGACTTTAGATGCCTGACCCTCACCCAGCCCCAAATTGCAATGTGCCCAAACCGGCAAGTAGGAGGCAGCTACCTGCATGAACCGGCAGGTAGGCGACTCAATCCAGCGGGCGAAAACGACGACCGGAAACACCCAATAGGAAGGGGCGCCTTCTTGCATTCCCGTTGGGTCGCATCGTCAACACACCCGTTGCACCGGGATAGGCTCGAGTATCGAGAAGGCCTTCCCGAACACCCGAGCGATCGCTACGACCAGACGCAAGCTGCACGAGAATGAGATTGGTCGCGTCGAAGGCCTGCGCTGCATACGCACTCGGAATCGCATCGAATGTTTTCCGATATCCCTCTACGAATTCCTCAACGATCGGGACGTCACTCTGTGCATAGAAGGGTGTGCTGATGACGGAACCGGAAACATGCTGACGCGCTACTCGCAACAACTCGGGGTCGAGCCAATCGTTCGAACCCAATAGCCGGACACCACGGATCTCGTGAAAGGCAAGCCCCGGAGCGACCAGGGCGACCTTTTCCGCTGCATCCGGGATGAACAGCACGTCGAAGTCTACGATCGGCGGAAGCGGAACGTCCTCCGGACCAAGCGCCGAATAGGCGGCCTCACGCAGAATCGCTGCCTCCTCGGGCTCGAGTGCTCGCGCTGCCCGCAGAATCTCACGGCGTTCGGCCAATGCCTTTCGCTCCAGGTCGGTGAGAAATCGATATCCGATCATGTCGCGGATCGCGCCCGAGAAATCCGTCGCCTCCGGGTCGTAGCTCGATGCCGCGACCATTTTTCCCCCTCGCGTGGTCACGGCGTCCCAATAGAGCTTCCGCATCCCGCGCCCGTAGCGCGTTTCCGGGTACAGCACGGCGAACCGTGTCGCTTCGAGCTGATCGAACGCGTGTGCGACGAGTACACCGACCTCATCGCCCGGCGTCGTACGCGTGCGAAAGACCTGTGCGCGCCCCGCCGCAACCTCCTCTTTGGTCGACAGGGTGACGAGCGGAACGCCCGCCCTTTCGGCTGCTTCCGCGGCGGCAAGCGACTCCGCACTGAAGATCGGACCGACGATCGCCATGATCGACGGATCCGCGGCGAGTTCGCGGATCGCTGCAGCTGCCTTGACGGGATCGCCCTCAGTATCGCGAACGACCAGTCGGATTTCGCTCGCATGGGACGACCGTATCACTTCATCGGAAGCCACTCCTTCATCCGGATCGTCCGCGCGCTGCGCCACCCCTTCGCCGTCGGCAAAGAGATCCGCGGCAAACAAGACGCCGCGCAGAGTGTCCTGGCCGAAGGAACCGAATTCGCCACTGAGGGGAAGCACGACGCCGATCGTCCCTCGCGCACCCTCGGTGCGCGGGCGTGCACGCTCCGAGAGCTCACGCAGTGGCGGCAGCTCCGCGTCGGCTTCCGCGGCCTCGAAGAGCAGCGACAACCGCTCCGTCAATAATCGAAGCTGGCCCCGGTCGATTTCATTGCGCACCAGGGACTCAGCACGTTCGATACGCCGAGAGGCGAGATCCAGCTGCCCACTATCCAGCGCGCGACGACTCAACTCGAGCATGATCGCGGGTGCGGGCGGTTTACGCCTCAAGCTTTGAAGCATCTCTTCGAGCTCCGCCGAGGCAGCCGACGAGATCAATGTCGCAATATCACGATCGACGGTCTCTATGCGCGCTTCGAGGCGAGCGGAGGAGATCGAGTCGTTCTTCCGTTCGTCGGTCTCTTCTTGCAGCTTTGCGCGCAGCCTGCTCAGCTGCTCCATTCGCTCGACCGGTGTCTGGGCGAGGGCAATGCGAAGACGAAGTGCCGCACGCTGCTCGGAGCGTCCTAGATCGTCGAGATCGAGGGGATCGAGGAGTCGACGCGCTGCTGTTTTCCGATCGCGTGCGTATTCGAGCTGGGCCAGGCGCAATCGCGCGGCCGCCGCACGGTCACTGTCGGGATAGCGGCTGAGGATCTGACCGAGCCTCTGCATCCCCTCTTCCTGGCGCCCATCCGCCAAGTCGAGATTGGCAAGCTGTTCCAAAGCATCGTCTGCCAACCGACTTCGAGGATAGGTTGCGATGAACGCCTCGAGTTCTGTGGCCGCCGCCTCCGGATTCGCGGGTAGATTGCCCATCGCGGCGTCATAGGCCGCACGCTGTTCAGGGGGCACGCTGGGCGGCGAGAAACCGGCAAATGCACAGGCGAACTGGAAAACGAGCAGGCTCGTGATGGCGGCTGAAACCCGCGCTCGCTCCGGTCGACGCCTCGCCGGGATTCGTCGGTGAGCGACGCGCCCGTATTCTTCCACTCTCATGCCACCCCCCGACTCGGCCGACTCATCGTCGATCCGCCGGGAGGCTAGCAAGAAGATGGGATTACTCGAAGAAATCGCGGAGCTTGTCGATGAAGCCCTTCGTCTTGGGCGACACTTCGTGTCCGGACTGAGCCGCAAACTCCTCGAGCAGTTCCCGCTGACGTGCGTTCAGCTTCGTCGGCACCTCGACGAAAACCCGCACGTAGAGATCACCACGCATTTTCTTCAATTGAGCGGCATCGAGGCGAGGGTGGAGCGGCGGCAGACCCTTGCTACGAAGCCGCAGCACACGCCCGGATTGCGTGCCCTCAGGAATCTGGAGTTGAACCTTGCCGTCGAGCGTCGGCACTTCGATTTCCGCACCGAGCACCGCCTGGACAAAGGCAACCGGGACCTCGAGATGCAGGTCTGTGCCATCGCGCTCGAAAAGCGGATGGTCGCGAAGCGCCATGACAACGTAGAGATCGCCGGAATCGCCTCCCGCGATACCCGCTTCACCCTCGCCCGTCACCCGCAGACGAGCCCCATCGTCGACGCCCGGCGGCACTTTCAGCTGGATCGTCTGTTGACCTTCGATCCGACCGGCGCCACGACACTTCGTGCAGGGGTTCGTAATGATTTCGCCTGCGCCGCCGCAGGTGTCACAAGGGCGGTTCACACGGAAGAATCCCTGCTGAAAGGCCAGCTGTCCGGCCCCTTCGCAGCGACCACAGCGCGCCGGCTTCGAACCTTCGGCCGCCCCCGACCCCGAACAGGTCTTGCAGCGCGTCATCTTGGGAATCTTGATGTTCGGTTCGCAACCGTTCAGGACATCGAGGAGATCGATTTCGAGGTTGTACCGGAGATCGGCGCCGCGCTGCCCCCGACCGCGCCGACTACCGGCTCGGCCGCCGCCCGCGCCGCCAAAAATATCGCCAAACAGGTCGTTGAAGAGATCGCCGAAATTGCCGAGATCGCCAAAATCGCCACCGGGATGCCCCGCACCGGGCCCGCCAACCCCGGCATGACCGAAACGGTCATAGCGAGCGCGTTTCTCCGGATCCGAGAGGACGGCGTAAGCCTCGGAAACCTCCTTGAAACGCTCCTCGGCCTCCGCATCGTCCGGATTGCGGTCCGGATGGCACTCCAAAGCAAGTTTCCGATAGGCTTTTTTGAGATCGGGCTCGCTTGCGCCCCGCTCGACGCCCAGAATCTCGTAAAAATCCCTCTTGCTCAAACCGGTCCCCTCTTCCGCTCCCTGCGGGTGGCAATCGGCGAACCCTCGTCACGCCGAAACCGATGTCAAGTGGGGAGATCAATCTTCGCTTGATTCGCCGCCGATGTCGTCGCTCTCAGCGCCGCCCAGAGTCGCATAGAGCTTTTCAGTCAGCCCATAGCTAAGGCGCGACAGCTCCTCGATCGCCTTTTCGAGGGCAGCGGGATCCTCCCCGCTCATCAGAGCGCGGGTCTTCTCGATCTGGACTGAAACCGCGTCTTTGTCGGAAGCATCGACGTCGTCCGAGAATTCTTCGAGCGTCTTGGATGCCGAATACATCAACCCATCGGCCTTGTTCTGGACGTCGATGAGTGAACGGAGCGCCCGATCGGTGATCGCGTGGCCCTCGGCCTCCTCGACCAGTCGATCGACCTCTTCCTCGCTGAGTCCACTCGACGCGGTCACGTCGACACTCTGACTCTTGCCAGTACCCAGATCCTTGGCCGACACGCTGACTACACCGTCCGTATCGATTGCGAAGGTCACTTCGATCTGGGGAACGCCACGAGGCGCGGGCGGAATTCCGACGAGTTCGAAGCGGCCCAGCGTCATGTTGTCCTCAGCCATCTCGCGTTCACCCTGCAGAACATGAATGCGCACGACGTCCTGATGATCTTCGGTCGTCGAAAAGACCTGACTCTTCGTACACGGGATGGTGGAATTCTTGTCGAGAATCTTCGTCGCAACACCACCCTGGGTCTCGACGCCGAGCGAGAGTGGAGTGACGTCGAGAAGTAGGACCTCATCGACCTCGCCTGTCAACACACCGCCCTGAATCGCCGCACCCGCAGACACGACCTCGTCCGGATTCACGCCCTTCATAGGCAGCTTCCCGAATATTTGCTCGACCTTCTGCTGCACCAGCGGCATGCGCGTCATGCCCCCGACCAGCACCACCTCGTCGAGTTCGTCAGTCGAGAGACCAGCATCCTCGAGAGCGATCCGACAAGGTTCGTCAAGCCGCCCGACCATATCGCCGACCATCGTCTCGAGTTCCTCGCGACTCATCGAATGCACGAGGTGCTTGGGGCCGTCCTCGTCCGCACAGATGAATGGCAGATTGATATCCGTCTCGGTGGCAGAGGAGAGCTCCTGCTTGGCACGCTCGGCCGCCTCTTTCAAACGCTGCAGCGCCATCGGATCACCGCGCAGGTCGACCCCGTTCTCCTTCTCGAAACCCGCGGCGAGCGCCTCGACGATCACATTGTCGAAATCCTCACCTCCCAGAAACGTGTCGCCATTCGTGCTCAGGACCTGGAATACGCCATCCCCGAGCTCCAGGATCGAAACATCGAAGGTGCCGCCGCCGAGGTCGAAGACCACGATCTTCTGGTCCTGCTCCTGGTTGATGCCGTAGGAGAGCGCAGCAGCGGTCGGCTCGTTGATGATGCGCATCACCTCGAGGCCGGCGATCTGCCCAGCCTCCTTGGTGGCCTGACGCTGGGCGTCGTTGAAATAGGCGGGAACGGTGATCACGGCCTGTTCCACCGGTTCACCGAGAAATTCCTGTGCCGTAATCTTCATCCGCGTGAGAACCATCGCGGAGAGTTCCTGGGGCGAGCAAGCCTTGCCATCGATCTCGACCCAGGCGTCGCCGTTCTCGGCGGCCACGATCTTGAACGGAGCCACCTTGGCGAAGGCCTGGACTTCTTCGGCTTCGAGCTTGCGCCCAATCAATCGCTTGACGGCGCAGATGGTGCGATCCGGGTTGGTGGCCGCCTGACGCTTGGCGATCTGGCCGACGAGCTTCTCGCCACTCTCGGTGAACGCGACCATCGAAGGCGTCGTGCGCGCTCCCTCCGAGTTTGCAATGACCTCGGATCGGTCTTCCAGCATCACCGATACACAGCTGTTGGTCGTTCCGAGATCGATCCCGATGACCTTGCTCATGGTCCGTTTACCCCTACCTGGTCCGGTCCCTCCGACCGAATCGGAACCACCGAATCGAGAGGAATCGAACCTATTTGCTGCCTCCCGAGCCGGCCTCTTCTGGCGTGGCCTCTCGCGAAACGATGACCCGTGCCGGACGCAGCATCCGATCGTGGATCACATAACCCTTCTGCAGCACCTGGAGGACAGTGTTCGGAGGTACCTCTGCGCTCGGTACCTGTCCCATCGCCTCGTGATTCGCCGGATCGAAGAGTTGTCCTTCGGCCTCGACCTCCTTGACGCCGTGCTTGGCAAGCGCCCCGAGTACCTCGCGGTGCACCAACTCGACGCCGTCGAGGATCCCCCTGACCTCCGGTCCGGCATTCTGCGCCCCGTGCTCCAAAGCGCGTTCCAAATTATCGACCGCCGAAAGAAGATCCTTGACGAGATTTTGATGTCCGAACTTGAAGCTCTCTTGCTTTTCCTTGAGTCCCCGTCGTCTGAAGTTCTCGAATTCGGCCTGAAGACGCAGGAATTGCTCATTCGGCTCCTCGAATTCCTTGAGTTTCCCCTCGTAGAGGCCCTTGAGCTCCTGAAGCTCCTGGGACAGCAGCTCGATCGTGAGCTTGTCGGGGGATGCTGCGCCGTGGTCCGCTTCCTCCGCCGAAGTCCGGCGGGCCTCGACCGCCTGGGTCGCCTCGCGCAGGGCCTTCTCCATTTCGGAGCTGGCCTCGATCGAAGGGCCATCCTCATCGAGCGAATCGTCACCGGGCAGATCATCGTTGGGAAAATCACTCATCACAGAATCGTCCACACTCCATCTTGAAAACTGCTGAGACTCTTGAAATCACTTTTCGCCCGGGCCGGCCCGGCGCTTGACTCCGAACCACTCAGGCCAGGAGTTTTCGCGTCACGAGTTCGGAGCAATAGCGAACCAGGGGGATGACTCGCCCATAATCCATTCGCTGAGGTCCGATCACGCCCAACACTCCGAGCGCCCCGTTTTCCGCTGGCATGCCATAGGGTACCGCCATCAGAACACAATCCCGCAGTGAGGGCTCCCCGAGTTCCGTACCGAGCGACATAGAGAGACCGACCCGCGTCTCACCCCGATCGGCCTGTGCGATCTGGCGCAGCAAATCCAACAGCCGCTGGTTGGTCTCGAGCGCGGCAAAAAGTCCCCGAATGCGACCCGGATCCGAAAATTCCGGTTGATCGAGAAGCGCCAGTCGGGTGGTGATCACGAGATCTTCGTCGTTCTGGGTCTGACACGCACTGAGGCCGAGGGCCCAGACTCGGCGCATGAGATCGTCCGCTTCACCGCGCAGGCCCTGGCGCTCGGATTCCAGGAGGTCTCGAAGACCGACGAGTGTCCTTCCGCTGACGCGCTCGGACAAGAGTCTGCCAATGCGCTCGAGATCACGGCGGGGGGTGGGCTCCACTTCCTCGATGATCCGCTCAATGACGCCACCATTCTCCGTAATCAACACAATCAGTACTCGTTCAGTACTGACGGGAACCAGGTGCAGCGTTCGCAAGCGCTGATGCTCGACCCTCGGCACGACAACGAAACCGAGCTGCCGTGTGTATTCCGAGAGAAGATGCGATGCGTGCCGAGGCGTCTCTGCAGCATCCACCCCCTCGAGTGCCCGATCGAGCAAGCGCTGATGATGGGGTCCGAGATCGGCCAGTTCGAGCAGATCGTCGATGAAGACGCGCAGGCCGAGTTCCGTCGGTACGCGACCGGCGGACGCATGGGCCTTGTCGATCAGCCCCGCTTCATGAAGCTCCGCAAGCGTGTTGCGAATGCTGGCGGACGACAGCGGCGTCGGCATCAGAAGTGAAAGGGTGTGAGATGCGACCGGTCCCGCCTGACCGACATAGGCCGCGACCAACGCACGCAGAACCATCGCCTGGCGTTCACTCAGCTCTGCACGCTGGGTCGGCCCGTGGATCTTCGGCCTGGCGGGGTTCGGCTTGGGATGCAACATGGAAACCTCAATGATTTCGACGACTCACGTATACCCCCGCCCTTCGGGAGCGTCAATTCCCAGCGGCCCTTCATGACCGGGGCATCAGTCGCTGGATACGAATTCCGCAGCGACGCTATCCGCCATCAAGCGCCCTGAGTGGGTCAGACGCAGATCACTCTCCGAAGGCTCGCCCTCTGAAAGCCAGCCGCGTGAGATCAGCCCGTCGATTTCTACTGAGAAAAAATCGCGAGGCGGGCCGCCGAACTCGGCTTCAAATGTGCGGGCCGAGAGTCCCGCGCGTTGTCGCAGGGCGAGAAAGACCGCTTCTCCCCGTGCCGTCGCCGCCGAAAGTGCCTCTTCGTCTCCGGCCCGCCCGGGACTCGCTTCAATCTTCTTGAACCATTCTTCGAGCGTGCGGGAATTGGCACGGCGTGCTCCATGGGGACGTTCGCGGCTGCGGGCTTCCGTCGAATGGGCACCCATGCCGAGTCCCAGAACTGCCTGACGCTGCCAATAGCGCGCGTTGTGCTCGGAGCGCATTCCCGGGCGGGCATAATTCGAGATCTCATAGCGCTCAAAACCGGCCGCCTCGAGACGGGATTCGATCTGCAGAATCATCTCCGCGGCGCGGTCTTCATCGCAGGCCTGCATTTTGCCGGCTGCCAGCGCGCGCCCGAAAGGCGTTTCGGGCTCGAAGGTCAGCTCGTAGGTCGAAATGTGCTCCGGTTCCCAGCCGAGCAGTTCATCCAGATCGCGATCGAGATCGGAACACGATTGCGAGGGCCCGGCGAAGATCAGGTCGATCGATAGGTTGTCGAATCCTGCCGACCGTGCAGCCGCGAGGGTCTGGCGAGCGACGACCGCGCGATGTGCCCGGCCGAGTCGCTTGAGCTGCAGGTCGTCGAAGGATTGGACACCGATCGAGAGTCGGTTGATTCCCGCCGCGCGAAAGCCCGGAAGACGCGCCTGCTCGACTGTGCTCGGATTGAGTTCGAGCGTCGTCTCGACTTCTCCCGCGGACTCGAAGGATGGAAACGACGCGTGGATCGCGCCCAGCAGTTTTCGAATCGATTCGGGCCGAAAGAGCGACGGGGTTCCGCCACCGAAATAGATGCTGGCCAGTGCCCTGCCCGCGAAATCCTTTCGCCGTGCAGCGAGTTCCAGGCAAAGCGCCTCGACGTAGCGAGCCTCTCTCTCGGGCTCGAGCGTCGGCGCCAACTCAACCGCGAAATCGCAGTAGGGACAGATTCTCTCGCAGAAGGGCAGATGCAGATAAACGCCGACACGGCCATCGTCGAAGGAGGCGGAGACCTCGGTCCTGGCTTCGTCGCGTACTTGAACCATCGCCAGAGGCTAGCTCCGATCCGAAATCTCTCCTTTTGCCGCGTTGACGCGATCGAAGGCCGCCGGCAGGTCGATCGCGGGCGTGCACCGACGGGCTCCTGTACTCTCGCCGCGCTTTGAACCAACCCGCTACTACCCAAGACACCTCCGGGACCGCTTCCACGACCCATCGGGTATTGCCGAATGGGCTGACGATCCTGCTGCGGGAAAGTCATCGCTCCCCCGTGGTCGAGCTTCAGATCTGGGCTGGCGTGGGTTCGGCGGACGAGAGACCCGGTGAAGAGGGGCTCGCGCATTTTCATGAGCACATGCTCTTCAAAGGCACCGAGCGCCGCGCTGTGGGCGAAGTGGCGGGCGACATCGAAGGACTCGGTGGCCATATCAATGCCTATACCTCCTTCGATTCGACCGTCTACCACGCGACACTGCCCTCTGCAGCCTGGCGCGAGGGACTCGACGTCCTGACGGACGCCGTCCGCCATTCGATCTTCGACGAAGAGGAGATCGCGCGCGAACGCGAGGTCGTGCTCGAGGAAATTCGCCGCTCCGACGACACGCCGGGACACGTACTCGGCGAGCTCGCCTTTCGCGAGTGTTATCGAAGGCATCCCTACGGGCTCCCCATCCTCGGTCCAGCTTCGAATGTCGCTGGCTTCGATCGAGCCCAGGTTCGTGAATTTTTCGAGCGCTGGTATACGCCGGACAATCTGATGGTCGTCGCGATCGGTGATTTCGATTCTTCAGAAGTCGCGGCGGAAATCGAAGGACTTTTCGAAGACGCGGCGCGCGGAGAAACGATTCGCACGCGACCCGACGAGCCCATGCCCGACGGATTGCGCGTCGCCGTTCTTCGAAAACACTTCGAGGGACACCGCGTCGATCTCTCCTGGCCCGCCTCGCGCTTTCGGGACCAGGAGGCGACCCATCTCGATTTGCTTGCCTATGTGCTCGGCGAATGCGAGTCCAGCCGACTGGTGCGAAAGATCCGCGAGGGCGAAGCACTCGTCGACCGGATCGACGCTGGCGCCTACACGCCGCTCGACCGCGGGCTCTTCAGCATTGGCTTCGAGACGGACGCGAACCGTCTGCTCGATGCGACACGACGCATCGTGGAAGAGGTCGATCGACTGCGTCGCGAACCGGTTTCGGACGCGGAACTCGAACGGGCCCGGGTGAACTTCCTGGCGAGCGAACAATTCGATCGAGAGAGCGTCTCCGGCGTGGCTTCCAAGCTCGGTAGCTTCGAAGCCATCGGCAATGGCTGGCAATCCGAGGCCGAAGCCCTCGAGGCCCTGCGCCGTGCAACACCGGATGATCTGCTTCAGGCCGCCCAGCGATATTTGTTGCCCGAGGCGCTGACGATCGCGGCGCTGATCCCCGAAACGACGGATCCCAGTCTCGACGAGTCGGCGATTCGACAAGCCGTTGCACTCGGTATCGAAGCGGCTGCCGAAACGAAGCCGAGCACACCGGAAGAGACGAACACACCCGTGGATCGCCCTTCGGAAGTCGACCAGCCGACCGATCGGATGCGCTTCGGCCCCATGCGACAGGCGGCCGACGGCGCCGGGGAGCGGCTCGACGCAACCCTCGCGAACGGACTCGATCTGCATATCTTACGTCGACCCGAAGTGCCCATCGTGGCTGTTCGCCTGGCCGGTCTCGGCGGACTGTTATGCGAGAACGAATCCAATTCCGGCCTGACACGTTTTCTAGCCGCGATGTGGACACGTGGAACTCGTACCGATTCTGCGGCCGAATTTGCACGCAGGTCTGAAGGACTGGCCGCAGAGATCGATGGCTTCTCCGGACGCAACTCGATCGGACTCACCCTCGACTGTCTGAGTGAAACCCTCGAGCCTGCCTTCGATCTCTTTTCGGATGCTCTTCTCGAGCCGCGCTTCGATCCAGAGGAGATCGAGCGCGAGCGGCGGGAGTCGCTCGCAGCCCTCGAACGGCGACACGACCGTCTCGGGCAGCAGGCCTTTCAGCTCTTCGCCAAGACTGAATTCGAGCAGCATCCCTACCGGATGACCGTCCTCGGCGAGCCTGAATCCGTCACCGGCTTCACGGTCGAAGATCTGGTCGGTCATGCGGACCGGCTCGTGACGGCAGATCATGCCGCCATTGCCGTCGTGGGCGATGTGGATCCCGAAGCGGTCGGTCGCCTCGTCGAGCGCCGACTGGGTTCGATGCTGTCGGGAACGGATCGATTCCAACTGCCCCGCGAAGAGCCTAGAGGCGTCGGCGTTCGAGAATCCGAACTCATCATGGACCGCGCCCAGGCCCATCTCGTGATCGGCTTTCGAGGGATCTCCCTGGACGACCCCGACCGATATGCCCTCGAACTGATCGCGCAGATCCTGGCTGGACAGGGCGGTCGGCTGTTTCTCGACCTGCGCGACCGACAGAGTCTCGCCTATACCGTCTCAGCCTCTAACGTCGAAGGTCTGTCAGCCGGCTACTTCACGATCTACATCGCGACGGCGCCCGAAAAGGTCGAACGCGCGCGGGCGGGCATCTTCGAGGAGATCGACCGGCTCGTGACGAAGGCACCCAGTCTCGAAGAGCTACAACACGCGATTCGCTTCGGCACAGGAACCTTCGCCATCGGCTCCCAACGCAGCCATGCTCGGGCCGCCCATCTCGCGTTGGATTCTATCTACGGACTCGGCCCCGATCACGCAGACGCGTATCCAGAAGCGATCGCCCGGGTCACACCGGAAGACGTTCTCCGCGTAGCCCAACGCATTTTCCGCCTCGACGCCTACAGCGAGAGTGCAGTTCATCCGTGAGATCGCGCTACGGCGACTGACCTGCGATTTCCTTCACCAGGTCGACGCCGACGGCCGCACCATCGGTTCGTGGGTCGGCGCCGCCAAGATGACGGCCGGTTTCGGGGTCGATCACGATCACCTCCGCGGCCGACCAATGCCGACTACTCCGCTCGACATCGTGTCCGCGAGCCTTCAGGGCGTCGATGACCTCGTCTGCAATCTCGGGCTCCACCCGCAATCGGTTCGGGTCCCATTGATGATGGAAGCGCGGTGCCGCGACGGCGGCCTCGGCATCCATCTTCCAGTCGACGACATTCAGGATCGTGAGCAGCGTCGTCGAGATGATCCTGGGTCCGCCTGGGCTCCCAGTCACCATGAAGAGTCGACCGTCCCGGTCGAGAATGGTCGGTGTCATGCTCGAAAGTGGCCGTTTACCCGCTGCCACGAGGTTTGCACCGCGCGTATCGACGAGCCCGTAGCTATTGGGTGTCGCTTTCGCGATCGCGAAATCATCCATCTCGTTATTCAAGATGACGCCCGTCCCGGGGACTGTAATGCCCGAACCAAAGGGCGTATTGATCGTCATCGTGAGGGCCACCGCTCGTCCCTTCGAATCGGTCACCGAGAGATGCGTCGTCCCAGCGTCGTCGGGAATGGCCCCCGGACCCGTAATCGAGGTGGCTGTGTCCGGATTGATTCGAGCGCGCTGGGTGCTCGCGTACGCCTTCGACACGAGCCGCTCGATCGGAACGTCGACAAAATCCGAATCGCCCATATAAGCTGCGCGATCCGCAAAGGCCAGCTTCATCGCTTCGCTCACCAAATGAATCGCCGACGAACTCCCACTCCGCAGACCAGCGAGATCAAAGCCCTCGAGGATGTTCAGCGATTCGACCAGAACCGCACCGCCCGAGGAAGGCGGTGGAAAGCTCGCGACCCTCAACCCTCGATATTCGCCCACCACGGGTTCTCTCCAGCGGGGTTGGTAGTCGCGCAGATCTTCGAGTGAGAGCAATCCGCCCTGCCGTTGGACCTCCGCGACCATCGCCTTCGCGACGACGCCGTCGCGAAAAACCGATTCGCCACGACGTGCCAGAAGACGAAGACTCTTCGCGAGATCGCTCTGCACGAGCAGCCCGCCCTGCATGTCTTTCGATCCGAATGGCTCGAACTGAATGCGCCAGGTTTCCGGGAAGCGATCCGCGGGCAAGCGATTGCGCATGAAGCCCGCCAGGCGCGCGTGATAGCGGCCGATCTCGACGCCCGATTCCGCGAGTTCGATGGCCGGTGCAAGCACCCTCGCGAGCGGCATCGTGCCATGTTTCTCGAGTAGCTGAATCATGCCCGGCACGAAGGAAGGCACGGCGACGGCGAGCGGCCCGTGAACCGACGCGCCCTTCGCAACACCGGGCTCCGTGTACATCGTTGGAGTCGCTGCCGCCGGTGCCGTCTCCCGGGCATCGAGTGCGAGGATTTCGCCGTCCTCGAGCCGCACCAGCGCGAACATTCCCCCGCCTACACCGGCCGAGAAGGGTTGCGCCACACCGACCGCAAAGGCGGTCGCGACGGCCGCGTCGATCGCATTTCCACCCTCACGAAGAATCCGAGCGCCTGCCTTCGCTGCCGCGTGATGGGTCGAAACGACCATCCCCAGGCGCCCGGTTTCGGGAGCAGAGGAAGCAGCGAACGCAACGCCGCCCCGCTCTCCCGCGATTCCCGCGATCAGAAGGACAAGAAGAAGAGCCCTACAGAAGACGCCAAGACGCAAAGCGCTCAGTTCCAGGCCGGTTTTGGACGATGAATTACGCATGTGCATCACGCTATCACAGTCCTCCGAACGGTCTTCGAACGATTCCATCTCGCGAGGCGCGTGCCGAATCATTCCCGCGCTCGGAATGCTCCTGCTTCTCGGAATCGGCGCGGGCTGCAATCGAGTCGAAATGGAAAACGAGTTCGTGGTCGAAGCGCCGACCGCGGGCGGCTTCGAATGGCCCGACGATCCGAGTCACCCAATCCTGACTCTCGAAATTGATAGTGATGCCATCGATGGCGCTGGCATAGGTCGTGACGATGGCCTGCGTACAGGGAAACGAACGATCGAGATCGAACTCATGCCCGAGCTGGCGCCTGTCACCGTCGCCCAGGTGATCGACCTCGCCAAGGACGGCTACTACGACGGAACGACCTTCCATCGCGTCATCCCCGGCTTCATGATCCAGGGCGGCGATCCGAATACCCGTGACCGCGATCCAAACAACGATGGAAACGGGGATCCGTCCGTGCGTATCGACGACGAATTCGGCGATGCCTCCTTCGTCCGCGGCGTCGTGGGCATGGGAAATCTGGGACGGCAAAATTCTACCGGTAGCCAATTCTTCATCATGCACGCCGACAATCGCAGCCTCGACGGCCGCTACACCGTGATCGGCCGAGTCGTCTCGGGGATCGAAGTCGTCGACGAAATCACCCGGGTCTCCATCGATCGAATCGGACGCTGGGGCCCCAAGAATCGCCCGATCGAGAATGTCTTGATGAAGCGCGTCGCGATTCAGGAAAAGACGGCCGAGACAGGTCGAGTCACCCAGCGCAACGGCGACACCCTCAGCGATTCTGAAAGCTAGATCGCACCTCTTCCCACTCAATTTCCCCTAGGGATGTCCGCGCGAATTCACAGGTTTACGGCCCGCGTCTCTAGACGAGGGCCCGGGGTCCGGTACTCTTCGGCTCCCTCGGTGGCCCGGTAGCTCAGTTGGTAGAGCACTCGACTGAAAATTGAGGTGTCGGCGGTTCGAGCCCGCCCTGGGCCACCACCTCTTCTCTCCCACCATTCCGAATGGACCCGACGACCTCAGCAACCAGGTCGACACGGACAATGACGGATTCGGAAACAGCGGTGGTTGCGACTTCACTCAGGACGGACTCGTTTCCGTGCGATGACATCGTTCTGCTCTACGCCGCCTTCAATACGACGCAAGAACTCCACGACATCGATGGGGACGGCTTCGTCCTTGGCTCCGATATGATTTTCTGCTCGAACCAACTTTCCGGCCCACCGGGATAGCAGTTCTTCTGACCTCAATTCCAGAGAAAGAAAGCGAGTACCCATTTGAGTGGAATCAGTCTCGGTATTTTGTCTCTCAGTCTCTTCGCGGTCGCGATCGCTCTTTGGGTTCGTTTCATGACGAACGTGGCGCTCGAGGGGCGGCGAGCATTTCTCTATGTGTTGTGTGTTGCCGGCATCGGGGTTGGGGCAGCCGCCTTCATGCGCGAGCCTGGATGGGTCGGTGGAACGATGGCGGCCATTGCCATCGCCGGTGGCATCGTCTGGGTGATTCTCGGTCTGCTCGCGGGCCAGTCGAAACAGAAACCGAATCTGGTTCTCGGGGAGCAGATCCCGGTCTTCAGCGCCTCCGATCACGAGAACCAACTCTTCGAAATCGAGAGCCTCAGAGGCCATCCCGTCCTGATCAAAATTTTCCGAGGCCATTGGTGACCCTACTGCGTCGCCGAGTTACGGCGATGGGAAGAACTTCGAAGTGATCTCGACGCGCGGGGCGTTCGACTTGTCACGCTCTGCACGGATACCCCGGCACAAATACGCAAGGGCATGGGCAAGCATGGATCCAGAGCCACCATGCTGGCCGATCCGGATCTTTCGGTCATACGGACCCTCGGGCTCGAAAACACCGCACCCAGGATCAAACCACCCGGTCTGGCCGGCCTTCCGATCCCCACGACCATCCTCGTCGACGCAGACCATATCGTTCGCTGGATCGATCAGGCCACCGACTATCAAGTTCGTGCCGCGCCGGAGCGCGTACGAGCGGCATTGGTCGCTGGACTCGGAGAGCCC